>CAXSHL010000168.1:0-2041 GCA_964237315.1 uncultured Nocardioidaceae bacterium | reverse complement strand
GGCTCGGTCGCGGCCTGTCTGGCGTCCCCGTACCAGCCAACACAGGCCGGCGACGAATGCTGCGTAGCGCAGGAGATACGCCGCGTCACCCCAGGACGGGTAGGGCAGCACCTTCAGCACCTGCTCGGCGTACTCCCAGTAGGCGTCACCCAGGAGATAGAGCACCTGTCCCGTCGCCAGAGCCACCCACACCCGCCGACGAGCCGCGGACGCCTGCCACGCTCCAACCACGGACATACCGGTGCCGACCAGCGCCGTGACGAGATACCAGACGGCACCCAACGACGCGCTCACCGGGACGACGAGATAGGCGAGGCACCCCGCCACGCCCACGGCGAGCAACAGGTAGGAGGAGTACCGCGAACAGGAGCGCACGGCCTCTACATCGGCATACCGATGACCGCACTTGAGCCCGTCACAGGCCCGTGGCGGGCCGGCGTACGCCTGGATGGCAGCCGTCGGGCCTAGCGGTGGATGTCTGCCCGAAACGCGTGAACTGGTCGGCGACCACAAGAAGGTTGATTTTCGCGTGCGGCGTCACCCCCGCTCGTCGACGCACTACAACCCGCTGGTGCCGCTCAGCCCACGAAGGTGAACCACGTCTGTCTCGGCCCGAGCGGTATAGGCGCTCCGTCGAAGCGAACAACACCCAGGGCCGTGCGGCCGTCCTGACCGTCGAGCGAACGATTTCTCACCTCGGTGAACCCGGCGGCGGCGAACGCCTCGCGGACCGGTGTGACGAAGTCGGCGGCGCCCTCGAGGCTTCGACCTCGGCTCCACACCAGCGTGGCCCCCGACGCGCAGAGGCGTGGCATGGCGGCCACCGTGGTGGCGACATCGGCGTCGCTGATGTTGCCGAGCACGCCCACCAAGAGCACGACGTCGGCGGGAACCGTGGCGAGACCTAGATAGGTCTGTGAGCACCCGGCATCGGCGGCCACCACCTGCACCTCGGATCCGACCTCCGTGGCGGCCCTCCTCGCGCGCTCGACCAGCTCCGGAAGCACCTCCAGCAGCGTCACCGACACCCGGGCCGCATCCTCCCGCTCCGCGAGGACGCCGAGGATGTCTCGCCCGTCACCCGCGCACAAACTCACGACGCGGACCGGTCCGGGCCGGGCGTCGAGCTCGGCCCGGAGCACTTCCCGCACCAAGGCGAGGCGACGCGGCAGGCTTGACCCCGGGTCGTCGTAATGCTCGTGCCAGGCCAGGTAGTCGCGCACGCCGCTCACCGCTCCATGATGACCGACATCCGACCCAGAGGGCAGCACCGTTGCCGCCAGTTGGGCAAGCCTGGTCTCACGTCGCCCCGTCGGCCGCTTAGTTCTCACCTCCACCTCGGTCTACCGATGTGACCGCAAACCGAGATATCAAGGATGAGCGAATGAGCGCGACCGTTCTCTACATGTCAGTGTCCCTGGACGGCTTCATCGCAGGGCCGAACGTAGGGCCGGGCAATGGCCTCGGCGATGGTGGAGAGCGCCTGCACGAATGGGTGCTCACCGGCGCCCAGCACGACGGGAGCGGCGTGCCCGCACCCGTGTCGGACGGCATCAACGGTCGAATCGTGCGGGAGTTCATGGCGACAGGTGCGGTCGTCGCCGGTCGCGGGACTTTCGAGCCGGCAGCCGGTTGGGGCGGCGACCACCACGACGGCGTGCCCATCTTCATCCTCAGTCGTCAACCGCCCGGAATAGACATCACTGCTTGGCCGCTCGTCACCTACGTCGACGACGTGGAGGACGCCTTCAGCCGAGCAAGAGCGGCGGCCGGAGACAAGGACGTCCTGGTTCACGGCGCCTCTACCGCGCAACTCGCCCTGGCCGCAGGGGTCCTCGACGAGCTGGAGCTCCACGTGGTACCCGTGCTGCTCGGCCGAGGGCGGCGGCTTTTCGACAACCTCCCCGCCGAACTCGTCGAGCTCGAGCGGACGCGGGTGCTCGAGGGGGAAGGCGGCGTCAACCATCTGGCACTACCGGGTGCACCACTAGTAGTACTTCGTTAGGTGGGGCCGGCGCGGGTGCAGTAGGGGCAGTGGCTG
>CAXSHL010000167.1:0-2094 GCA_964237315.1 uncultured Nocardioidaceae bacterium | reverse complement strand
AGGATGTGGCCCAGGCACAGGACGTTGCGGTACGACGACTCGTCGAAGACCAGCGTGCCGATCGCCATCAGCGTGTAGAACCAGCCGCGGGTCTGGTCGATCGCCTCGCAGATGAAGTCGGCCGGATAGGCCCGCTCGAGCAGCTCGGCCGAGCCCGGCCGATGCGGGTATCCCCACTGTGCGAAGGGCATCGAGCCGCTGTCGAACCACGCGTCGATCACCTCGGGGACCCGTCGTGACTCGGCGCCGCACGAAGGGCAGGGCAGGGTCACCGCGTCGACGTACGGCCGGTGCGGGTCGAGGCCGGACTGGTCGGCGCCGGAGAGCTCGGAGAGCTCCGCGAGCGAGCCGACGCACGTCTGGTGACCCTCCGGGCAGCGCCAGATCGGCAGGGGCGTGCCCCAGTAGCGGGTGCGGGACAGCGCCCAGTCGATGTTGTTGTGCAGCCAGTCGCCGTAGCGCCCCCACTTGATGGTGTCGGGGAACCACGCGGTCTTCTCGTTCTCGCGCAGGAGGGCGTCCTTGACCGCGGTGGTGCGGACGTACCAGGACGGCTGCGCGTAGTACATCAGCGGTGTGTGGCACCGCCAGCAGTGCGGATAGCTGTGCTCGTAGGCGACGTGCCGAAACAGCAGCCCGCGCCGCTGCAGGTCCTCGACCAGGTCCTCGTCCGCGTGCTTGAAGAACTGGCCGCCGACCAGGGCGATGTCGTCGCGGAAGTGCCCGTCCGGCTTGACGGGTACGACGACGGGCAGACCGTAGGCGCGGCCGACCGCCATGTCGTCCTCGCCGAAGGCGGGGGACTGGTGCACGAGCCCGGTGCCGTCCTCGGTGGTCACGTAGCCGGCGAGCACCACCGTGTGCGGCGTCCCCTCGGCCCCCGGCCCGGGGGGAGGGAACTCGACCAGCTCGAAGGGCCGCTGGTAGCGCCACCCCTCCATGGACCGGCCCTCGAGCCGGTCCTGGACCGTCCAGCCCTCGCCGAGCACCGCCTCGAGCAGCGCCTCGGCGACGACCAGGGTCTCCGTCCCGTCCGTGGCCACCACGTAGGTGACGTCCGGGCGCACGGCGACCGCGGTGTTCGACACGAGGGTCCACGGCGTCGTCGTCCACACCAGCAGGGCGGCCGCCGGAGCGTTACCGGCACCGGCGTACGGACCGCTCGTCAGGGGGAACCGCACGTAGACGCTCGGGTCGGTGACGGTCTCGTAGCCCTGCGCGACCTCGTGGTCGGAGAGCCCGGTGCCGTCGCGCGGGCAGTACGGCGCCACCCGGTAGTCCTCCACCAGCAGGCCCTTGCCGTGGATCTGCTTGAGCGCCCACCAGACCGACTCGACGTAGGACGGCTCCATGGTGCGGTAGGGGTCCGTCGTGTCGACCCAGTAGCCCATCCGCTCGGTCATCGCCTCGAACGCGTCGACGTGCCGCAGCACCGACTCACGACACTTCTCGTTGAAGGCGGCGATGCCGTAGTCCTCGATGTCCTGCTTGCCGGAGAAGCCCAGCTCCTTCTCCACGGCCAGCTCGACGGGCAGCCCGTGGCAGTCCCAACCCGCCTTGCGCTCGACCAGGTAGCCCTGCATGGTCTTGAAGCGCGGGAACACGTCCTTGAAGACCCGGGCCTCGACGTGGTGGGTGCCCGGGCGCCCGTTCGCGGTGGGCGGCCCCTCGAAGAAGGTCCACCGCGGGCGGTCGCTGCCGAGATTCCCGCCGAGGTCCAAGGACCGCTCGAACGTCTGGTTCTCGCTCCACAGCTCCAGGACCTCGTGCTCGAGGGCCGGCAGGTCGACCTGGGGCGGGACGGGGCGGTAGCTGCTCATGGTGGTTCCTTCGCACCTGGTGGGTGCAGTCGCTGCACCCTGCTGGGCTGAAGGGACGAGTCGGGCCACCGCGCCGGTCTGGCACGCCGTGGCCGCTCCCGCGGTACCACCCTCCTTGACGTCACAGCGGTGCTGGGCCGTCCACTCATCGCTCACCGCTGCTGGTTCTACCCGTCGGGCACCCCGCGTGAGGTGCCCGGCGCTCTTCCAGCGGCTCGGGGGTGATCTTCGCTCCGGACAACACCCCCGGGCTCACACCGTCCCCGGGTCGCTG
>CAXSHL010000166.1:0-2158 GCA_964237315.1 uncultured Nocardioidaceae bacterium | reverse complement strand
ACGGCGTCCCGCTGGAGACCTACGTCTCGAAGTTCACCAACATGAAGTTCGAGCCGGCCGGTCTCACCGACGACCCGGACGTGCGGATGAGCCAGTCGATCATGG
Source organism: uncultured Nocardioidaceae bacterium (assembly GCA_964237315.1). Lineage (GTDB taxonomy): Bacteria > Actinomycetota > Actinomycetes > Propionibacteriales > Nocardioidaceae > Nocardioides_B. The sequence goes on along the minus strand of CAXSHL010000166.1, from coordinate 2,053 downwards.
ACTACATCTTCCGCCGTCTCGCGCTGGACTACCTGCCGTTCGAGCAGCGCGCCGCGATGGGCATCTACACCGCGGACGAGCGTCGGCGTCAGCTGGAGACCGGGTCCTACGAGGCGCCCGTCGACGAGCTTCCCGAGGCCGAGTCGCTCAAGGGCACCACGAACGACGGTCCCGCCGAGGGTGCGGTCGCCGCATCGACGGCTCCGGTCGAGGTCGCCTCCGCCAAGCAGGCGCCGGCGTCTGTGCACACGTCCGCGGAGCTGATGGAGGCGCTGACGGGTACGGCGGTCGACAGCCCGCTCTGCTTCACCTGTGGCACCAAGATGCGCCCGGCGGGCAGCTGCTACGTGTGCGAGGGCTGCGGCAGCACGTCCGGCTGCAGCTGACCCCAGCCCCTCGCCCGGCCCCTGCTGATTACCAGGGGATGCAGGACGATTGGCGCTTCCCATGGGCCGTGACCCATGGGAAGCGCCAGTCTTCCATGGGGAGCATTGATGAAATCCTGGTGACAGCAGTGGGACGATGTCGCACATGACGAAGGTTGCCTCCTGGGACCTCCGCAACCACCCGGCCGACGTGCTGCAAGCCGTGGCGGCTGGCTCGCGGGTCACCGTCACGGTCCACGGCAGGCCGGTGGCCGAGATCGGGCCCGTGCCCGGCACGCGTCGTACCTCCATGGCGCGGGCTGATCTCGTCCGCGTGCTCGCCGAGCACCAGGCCGACCCGGGTCTGCGTGCCGATCTCGCGGCGTTGGGGGGTCCGGGACGTTGACCGGCTCAGTCCGCTCGGATGGCAGCGGGAATGCTGGACAGCTGCTGATCAAGACCAGGCAGCCGAGCGACCTGGCCGAGTGCGTCGCTGCCCTGCGCGAAGTGCACGAGGTCGACCACTACCCGTTGAACTGGCCGGCCGACGTCGAGGCGTGGCTGACACCCGCGGGGATGCTGACGGCCTGGGTGGCGGAGCTCCCTGCCGGCCGCATCGTCGGCCATCTGGCTCTCCAGCACGACCCGGAGGCAGTCGATGCACGCCCGTCGGAGCACCCGAGCGCTGAGGTGACCCGGCTGTTCGTGACGGCTCCGGCCCGGCGTCTCTCGGTCGCCAGCGCGTTGCTGGAGCACGCACGGTCGTGGGTCGATGACCGTGGTCACCGACTCAGCCTCGAGGTGGTGGACACGCCGCAGTCGGGGGCCATCGCCTTCTACGAGTCCACCGGGTGGCGCCACACGCACACCACCGTGGCCGACTGGACGACGGACACGGGCGATCCGGTACACCTACGGCACTTCGTCCGGTGACGTCCGGATGACATCGGACCTGTTCGCTGTCTGCTTCGACGCGCTGGACCCGGTGGGCCTCGCCCGTTTCTGGGCAGGCGTCCTGGGCTGGGAGACGACGCAGGAAGAGGACGGCGTCGCCCTCCTGCCCCATGACGACACCGGGTTCGGGATCCGGTTCCAGCCGACCGTGGAGCAGAAGGTCGGCCAGAACCAGATGCACTTCGACCTGACCAGCACGTCGTACGAGGACCAGCAGCAGACGGTGGCGAGGTCACTCGGCCTGGGCGCCCGGCACGTCGACGTCGGTCAGCGCCCGGAGGAGGGGCACGTGGTGCTCGGTGACCCCGAGGGCAACGAGTTCTGCGTCATCGAGCCGGGCAACGCGTTCCTCGCGGACTGCGGGTTCCTCGGGGCCGTGGCCTGCGACGGCTCCCAGGAGGTCGGGTACTTCTGGAGCAGGGCGCTGGACTGGCCGCTGGTCTGGGACCGGGACCAGGAGACCGCGATCCGCGCGCCGCATGGCGGTCCCAAGATCACGTGGGGCGGCACGCCACCGACGCCGCGCACCGGCAGGAGGAACCGGCTGCACTTCGACCTCGTCCCGTCAGCCCAAGAGGATCACGAGGCCGAGCTCGAGCGTCTGGTCTCCCTCGGTGCCACCACGACAGACATCGGCCGGGGCGAGCTCAATCGGACCGTGCTGGCCGATCCGGACGGCAACGAGTTCCGTCTCCTGGCGCCCGACGTGCGCAGCACCTGAGACCCGAGCTCAG
>CAXSHL010000165.1:0-2260 GCA_964237315.1 uncultured Nocardioidaceae bacterium | reverse complement strand
CGACCTCGTCGACGTCGATCTCGAAGACGGTGCGCTTCTCACCCTCGCGGGTCTCATAGGATCGCGCCTTCAGCCGCCCCGAGACGATGACGCGCATCCCCCGGGTGAGGGACTCGGCCGCGTTCTCGGCTGCCTGGCGCCATACCGAGCAGTTCAGGAACAGCGCCTCGCCGTCCTTCCAGTCGTTCGACTGCTTGTCGAACGTCCGAGGGGTCGAGGCGACGGTGAAGTTGGCCACCGCGGCACCCGAGGGGGTGAAGCGGAGCTCGGGGTCGGCGGTGAGGTTTCCCACCACGGTGATCGGGGTCTCGCCTGCCATGTCAGGCCTCCAGTCGGTAAACAGTCGCGGATGACGGTTCGGTGTGCTGACCGGGGGAATCGGCCATGGGTGGATGTTCGGTCGTGCGCGCGGTGCAGATGGTTCAGGGGAGCGGGCTAGCGGATGTCGGGCCGGATCACCTTGGTGCGCAGCACCGACTCGTTCAGCGTGAGCTGACGGTCGAGCTCCTTCACCGTGGCCGGCTCGGCGTTCAGCGTGACGACGGCATAGATGCCTTCGGGCTTCTTGTCGATCTCGTAGGCGAGACGACGACGTCCCCAGACGTCGACCTTCTCCACGGACCCACCATCGACGCGTACGACGTTGAGGTACGTGTCGAGCGAGGGCGCGACCGTGCGCTCTTCGAGGTCGGGGTCGAGGATGACCATCACTTCATAGGCACGCAAAGCAGTCTCCACCTCCTTCGGACTCAGGCGGCCACGGCATCTCCGTGGCAGGAGGGCTTGCGTCCGCCGGGCCGCTGCCCCTCATCGGAGCGGACGTCGGTCCGGCGTGTCTGCGCATCGGGACCCACTCTGGTCGCGGGGCCGGTGCGGTCGACGTCCCCACGGTATCAGCGCGCCGCTCACCCGCGGAAATCGTCGTTCACAGGCATGGTGCCGGGTGGTTCGCGGTACAGGTACTGGCAGCAGACGGGGGCGCACCCGAGTGCCGCGGAGCCGCGGCACCGACGCCGATGGAGGAGACAGATGACCGACGAGACCACGCAGCAGGACCACCAGAAGAAGGTCCGCGACCTGATCAAGAGCACCCGGCTGGCGATGCTCACCAGCGTCGACCCGGACGGGCGGCTGGTGAGCATGCCGATGGCCACCCAGGACGTCGAGTTCGACGGCGACGTGTGGTTCATCGCCGAACGCGAGTCACACAAGGTCCGCAACATCCGCGCCAACCCGTCGGTCAACGTGGCCTACGCGAGCCATGACTCGTGGGTGTCGCTCGCCGGGCACGCCGAGGTCGTCGACGACAACGCCAAGCTGTCCGAGCTGTGGAACACCTTCACCGGCGCCTGGCTCGAGGGCGGCCCGGAGAACCCGAACAACATCCTGATCAAGGTGTCGGCGGACTCCGCGGAGTACTGGGACACGCCGGGCAGCAAGGTCACCCAGGTCGCCAACCTGGTGAAGGCCAAGGTGACGGGCAAGACCTTCGACGGCGAGAACGAGAAGGTCGACCTCTAGGCGAGGCCGGGATGCCGCTCGGGGTGCGGCTCGGGGTGCTGGTCGCGGCAGGGGAACCTGTCGGCGACCCGTCGTAGGCTGGTCGCCATGCCAGCACCCCGGACGCCAGCAGGCGCACTGCGCATCGGCGCGCACGTCCCCCAGGCCGACCCGCTCGCGGAGGCGGCAGCGCGGGACGCCGACCTCGTGCAGTTCTTCCTGAGCGATCCGCAGGGCTACAAGAACCCCGCGATCGAGTACGCCGGGGGAGCCGAGGCCCTGCGTGCGGACGCCGAGGCCGCCGGTGTGGACCTCTACGTGCACGCGCCGTACATCGTCAACGTGGCCACCACGAACAACCGGATCCGGATCCCGAGCCGCAAGCTGCTGCAGAAGCACGTGGACGCCGCGGCCGCGATCGGCGCCAAGGGCCTGATCGTGCACGGCGGGCACGTCGACAAGGCCGACGACCCTGCCAAGGGCTTCGACAACTGGCGCAAGGCCATCGAGGCGACCGACCTCAAGCTGCCGCTGCTGATCGAGAACACCGCCGGCGGGGACAACGCGATGACGCGCTACCTGGAGCGGGTCGCCGGCGTCTGGGACGCGATCTCCACCGCCGACGGCTTCGACATGGTGGGCTTCTGCCTGGACACCTGCCACGCCCACGCGGGCGGCAACGACCTGTCCACCGTGGTCGAGGACGTCGTGAAGATCACCGGCCGGATCGACCTGGTGCACTGCAACGACAGCCGCGACG
>CAXSHL010000164.1:0-2460 GCA_964237315.1 uncultured Nocardioidaceae bacterium | reverse complement strand
ACCGGCTCGCCTCGGAGATCGCCGGCGAGGAGGACGGCTGGGCGTTCGTGAACGTCAACGTGCGGCCCTACTACGCGGAGGGCTCCAAGACGCTCGGCTACGAGGTCGCCGAGCAGCTCGGCTGGCGGCTGCCGCAGCAGGTCGTGATTCCGGTGGCGTCGGGGTCCCAGCTCACCAAGGTGGACAAGGGCTTCTCCGAGCTGGTCTCGCTCGGGCTCGTGGAGGAGTCGCCGTACAAGATCTTCGGCGCGCAGGCCCACGGCTGCTCCCCGGTGTCCGCGGCGTTCAAGGACGGCCACGACGTCGTACGCCCCGTCAAGCCGGACACCATCGCCAAGTCGCTGGCGATCGGCAACCCCGCCGACGGTCCCTACGTGCTCGACGTGGCGCGACGCACCGGAGGGGCGATCGAGGACGTGACCGACGAGGAGGTGCGCGACGGCATCCAGCTGCTCGCCCGCACCGAGGGCGTCTTCGCCGAGACGGCCGGCGGGGTGACGGTCGCGACGCTGCGCAAGCTCGTGGCGACCGGCCAGCTCGACCCCGAGGCGGACACGGTCGTGTTCAACACCGGCGACGGGCTCAAGACCCTCGACGCCGTCGCGGACCGGGTCGGCCCGGCGGCCACCATCGAGCCCAGCTACGCCGCCTTCACCGCTGCCGGCGTGGTCTGACCCGTCCCGTGCGCCTGACTGCCTGACCGCCTGACTGCCTGACTGCCCAGCGAAACCAGCCCAGAGAGGTACTCCCCCCACATGAGTGTCAGCGTCCGGATCCCCACCATCCTGCGGACCTACACCAACGGCGACTCCGAGGTGTCCGCCGACGGTGTCACGCTCGCGGCGGTGCTCGACTCCCTGGAGCAGAGCTATCCCGGCATCAAGGGCCGGATCGTCGACGAGCGGGGCGCCATCCGGCGGTTCGTCAACGTCTACGTCGGCAACGACGACGTGCGGTTCCTGGACGCTCTGGACACCTCGACGCCCGAGGGCGCGCAGATCTCGGTGATCCCGGCGGTTGCCGGCGGCTGACCCCCCGGTCACCCGCCGCTGACGAGGCGTCCCGTTCTGCGGTCCACACCTGGCCGAGGCGTCCCGTTCTGCGATTGCGTGTCGCAGGATGCGACGCCTCGACGGTCTCGTGACCACAGAAGGGACGCCTCGACGGCCAGCGGGCGCAGAACAGGACGCCTCGGCGCCCGAGAGCCTGAGGGATGAGCCGGGTTCCCAGTGTGACGCCTCGGCGGCCGGGGACAGGGGAGCCGGAGACCGCTGAGCGATCTCCGGCTCGAACCCCGTCGCACCCACGAGGTCCGCTCAGGTTAGGACCCGTGGTGCCTCGGGTCAACGGCGCGGCCGCCTGACCCGCTTCGGTCTAGACCTACCCCGAGTCCGCGGCCTCCGGCGGGTGCTGCCGGGGGCCGGCGACCCACCGGCCACCCGGCCCCCTCACCGTCTTGCACTCGGCACAGGCGAGTGCTAAACATGGATTAGCACTCTCATCACGAGAGTGACAGTTCACGGACCGGGTGACCGGGCGTGCGACTGTTCACGGACCGGGAGATGAGGTCCCAGCGCCGGCGGGAAGGGTCCGTCGGGTCGAGCTGGGTCCGTCCGTCGCGGGCATCGGCCGGTCCATCCGTCTCAGCGTGAGGAATCGCGGAGAATATGCCGAAGCTGATTGCGTTCAACGAGGAAGCACGGCGCGGACTCGAGCGTGGCATGAACACGCTCGCCGACGCCGTCAAGGTGACGCTCGGCCCCAAGGGCCGCAACGTCGTCCTCGAGAAGAAGTGGGGCGCCCCCACGATCACCAACGATGGGGTGTCCATCGCCAAGGAGATCGAGCTCGAGGATCCCTACGAGAAGATCGGTGCCGAGCTCGTCAAGGAGGTCGCCAAGAAGACCGACGACGTCGCGGGCGACGGCACCACCACGGCAACCGTCCTGGCCCAGGCCATGGTCCGCGAGGGTCTGCGCAACGTCGCGGCCGGCGCGAACCCGATGGCCCTCAAGCGCGGCATCGAGATCGCCGTCGCCTCCGTCGTGGAGCAGCTGCTCTCGATGGCCAAGGACGTCGAGACCAAGGAGCAGATCGCCTCCACCGCCTCCATCTCCGCCGGTGACACCACCGTCGGTGAGATCATCGCCGAGGCGATGGACAAGGTCGGCAAGGAAGGCGTCATCACCGTCGAGGAGTCGAACACCTTCGGGCTCGATCTCGAGCTCACGGAGGGGATGCGGTTCGACAAGGGCTACATCTCGGCGTACTTCGTCACCGACACCGAGCGGATGGAGACCGTCCTCGACGAGCCCTACATCCTGGTGGCCAACCAGAAGGTCTCGAACGTCAAGGACCTCCTGCCGCTGCTCGAGAAGGTCATGCAGAGCGGCAAGCCGCTCGTCATCCTCTCCGAGGACGTCGACGGCGAGGCGCTGTCCACGCTGGTCGTCAACAAGA
>CAXSHL010000163.1:0-2661 GCA_964237315.1 uncultured Nocardioidaceae bacterium | reverse complement strand
CGGGTAGGCGCCCACGCCGAGGATGCCGTTCTCCGACTGCAGCACCAGCTCGATGCCCTCGTCGACGTAGTTCGGCACCATCGTCGGCAGACCGATCCCCAGGTTGACATAGGACCCGTCCTCCAGCTCCGACGCGGCCCGGGCCGACATCTCCGCACGTGACCAGCTCATGACTTCTCTCCTTCACCCGTGGGACGGGGCCGGGTGGTCCGCTTCTCGATCTGCTTGGCCGCCACCTGCTCCTCGGTCAGCGGCAGCACCCGTTGCACGAACACACCGGGCGTGTGGACGTCGTCCGGGGAGATCTCACCCGGCTCGACGAGGTGCTCGACCTCCGCGATCGTGGTGCGTCCCGACATCGCCGCCAGCGGGTTGAAGTTGCGGGCCGACTGGCGGAACACCAGGTTGCCGTGCCGGTCGCCCTTCCAGGCCCGCACCAGCCCGAAGTCCGCGACGATCGCCTCCTCCAGGACGAACTCCTTCTCGCCCTCGGCGGTCCCGAAGCGACGGACCTCCTTGGCCGGGGACGCGAGGGTCACGTTGCCCTCGGTGTCGTACTTCCACGGCAGACCGCCCTCCGCGACCTGGGTGCCGACGCCGGTCGCGGTGAAGAAGGCCGGGATCCCGGTCCCGCCGGCGCGCAGCCGCTCCGCCAGCGTCCCCTGCGGCGTCAGCTCCAGCTCGAGCTCGCCGTGGAGGTACTGCCGGGCGAACTCCTTGTTCTCCCCGACGTACGACGCGATCACCCGGCGGATCCGGTGCGCGAACAGCAGCCGGCCCAGCCCGAACTCGTCAACGCCGCAGTTGTTCGACACCGCCTGCAGGTCCTTGGCGCCCTGCTCGAGCAGCGCATCGATGAGCACCGTCGGGATCCCGCAGAGCCCGAACCCGCCGACCGCGAGCGTCGACCCGTCGGCGATGTCGGCCACCGCCTCGGCGGCTGTCTCGACTACCTTGTCCACTGCACGACCCTCTCCACGACACGACTGGCCCGATCGACTGCCACGACGAGACCGCGGACCGCCACGGTCCGCGGAGGCCACCCTAGCCAGGCCCTCCCCCGCCCTGTCACCGCCGGTGCCCACCCAGCGGGACGCGACTCTTCCCGGGGTTCGCCAGCCCCGTGAGCGACGTCCCACCGTCGTGTGGGGCCACCCACACCCTCGTGTGGGACGACGCCGCATTGGCTAGTGTCTCGACGTGCCCACCAGATCCGCGAAGCGAGGGACCGACTGGGCGGGTGTGCGCCTGCACGTCGTCACCGGCAAGGGCGGCACCGGCAAGTCCACCGTCTCCGCGGCCCTCGCGCTCGCGCTGGCGTCCCGCGGCAAGCAGGTGCTGCTGTGCGAGGTGGAGGGCCGCCAAGGCATCGCCCAGCTCTTCGACGTACCCCCGCTGCCGTATGAGGAGCGCCGCATCGTGGGCGGTCCCGACGACGGCGGCGATCTCTACGCACTGGCGATCGACACCGAGGCGGCCCTGCTGGAGTACCTCTCGATGTACTACCGCCTCGGTCGCGCCGGCAAGGCGCTGGACCGCTTCGGCGTCGTCGACTTCGCCACCACCATCGCCCCCGGCGTGCGCGACGTGCTGCTGACCGGCAAGGTCTTCGAGGCCGTGCACCGCAACCGGCGGACCAGGAACGCCCGGCAGTACGACGCAGTGGTGCTCGACGCGCCCCCCACCGGGCGGATCGCCCAGTTCCTGAACGTCAACGGCGAGCTGGCCGGACTCGCCAAGGTCGGGCCGATCCGGTCGCAGGCCGACAACGTGATGTCACTGCTGCACTCCGCCCTCACCCGGGTGCACCTGGTCACCGTCTTGGAGGACATGCCCGTGCAGGAGACCGCCGACGGCATCGAGGAGCTGCGTCGCGACGGCCTGCCGGTCGGTGGCGTGGTGGTGAACCTCGCGCGCCCGGCCGAGCTCGACGAGGAGGAGCGCGACCAGGCGATGTCGGGCCGGCTGGACGCCGACGCGCTCAAGGCCGACCTCGAGCGGGTCGGGGTCCCGACCAGCCGGCCGCTGCTCGAGGGCCTGCTGGAGGAGGCACGCGAGCACGCCGAGCGGCGCGAGCTCGAGGACGAGCAGCGAGCCCGCATCCACGCGCTCGCGGTGCCCACCTACGAGCTGTCCCGGCTGCCGGACGGCATCGACCTCGGGGGTCTCTACGAGCTGGCCGCCGAGCTGTGCCGGCAGGGGATGGCGTGAACGCGCGCGCCAAGAGCCGCGTCGGGCCCCTCGTCGCCCGGGCCGGGGAGGCGCCCCACCTGGACGTGGACGCGCTGCTCGCCGACCGGTCCACCAACATCATCGTGTGCTGCGGCTCGGGTGGGGTCGGCAAGACGACGACGTCGGCCGCCCTCGCGCTGCGCGCTGCCGAGCAGGGCCGCAAGGTGGTCGTGCTGACCATCGACCCGGCCCGGCGCCTCGCCCAGTCGATGGGGATCGAGAAGCTGGACAACGTCCCGCGCCCGGTCCCGGAGCTGCTGGCGGGCGACGAGGAGGGGTCCCTCGACGCCATGATGCTGGACATGAAGCGCACCTTCGACGAGGTGGTGGAGAGCCAGGCCAGCCCGGAGAAGGCGGCCCAGATCCTGGCCAACCCGTTCTACGTCGCGGTCTCCAGCTCGTTCGCGGGCACCCAGGAGTACATGGCGA
>CAXSHL010000162.1:0-2684 GCA_964237315.1 uncultured Nocardioidaceae bacterium | reverse complement strand
TCACCCGCCGACACTGACGCACCCCGCACCCCCCGTAAGGGAGACACGCCCTAGTCGAATCATCGGTGACCGCTGAGACATGGAGGTCAATGCCGTTCTGCAACGGTTCCCATCTTGGCTCATGCCACGGAAAGGGTCGGAGCGACACTGTCGGGCGCCGGTCACCTGCTCGCTGGCGCAGCGTGCGCGGTCCGACCGTCGTGCGCGGCAGCCGCACAGCGGTCTCCGCTCATGCTGTTGGTGGAAACATTGTGAACAAGGTGAGTGCCTCCAGTTCAGGTTCTTGGTCGGAACGGCCCGCAGACGTCGCGGTCCCATGGGCCCTGTCGATCCGCGCCTCGATGAGCGGCAGGTAGTCGGCTTCGCGTTCGACCGCGATACACCGGAGCCCTTCAAGTAGGCACGCCTCGACCGTGGTTCCAGAACCCGCGAACGGATCCAGCATCACCCCACCCTGGGGGTGACAAGTCGAACTAGTGCCGCGGATTTGAAGTTGTTGGACGGTTGGCGTTCTTGAGGATGTCCTCGGCGGTCTTGGTCCAGACGAAGGGGTGGGAGCGGTCGTTCCAGCCGTCGAGGAAGGCGCGGATCTTGGTGTTGAGATCCCGCACGGACGTGAACACGCCACGGCGGATGGCTTGGCGTTCGACGATGCCGAACCAGACCTCGACCAGGTTCATCCAGGAGGCATGGGTCGGGGTGAAGTGCACGACGAACCGCGGGTTCGCGTCGAGCCAGGCGCGGACGTTGGTGTGCTTGTGGGCGGCGTAGTTGTCCATGACCAGGTGCAGCTGCACCGGTTCGCCGTTCTCGTCTTCGACGTGGCGGTAGGTCCGTTCGATCTGCTTGAGGAACGCCAGGAACTCCTGGTGGCGGTGTCGCGGCTTCAACGCGGCGGTGACCTGGCCGGTGGCGATGTCGAGGGCCGCAAACAGGGTCGAGGTGCCGTGCCGGTAGTAGTCATGAGAGCGACGCTCGAGCCGGCCCTCCTGCATCGGCAGGATCGGCACCGTCCGGTCCAACGCCTGGATCTGGGACTTCTCATCCACACACAACACGATCGCGCTCTCGGGCACGTGCTCACCGACGCCGAGGTAGAGCCCGCAGATGTCGATGACCTTCCCGACCAGCTCAGGGTCGGTGGAGAACCGAAACGACTCCGCCTTCCACGGCTTGACCCCGTAGGCCCGCCAGGCCCGAGCGACCGCCGACGGGCTCACCTTCAACCTCGCAGCCAGCAGCCGGGTCGACCAGTGCGTCACCCCCAGCTTCTTCGGGGGCGGCTTCAACGTCTCGGCCACGATCTTGCGGTGGTCCAACGTCCGGGGCCGACCCGGACGCGGCGCGTCCCGCAACCCCGCGATGCCCCGGTCCTGGTAGCGGCCCCGCCAGTTCAGCACCGTCGTCACCGTCGCGTCGGTCCGCTCCGCGATCCGCGCGTTCGCCATCCCGTCAGCGGCCAACAGCACGATCCGCGCCCGCTTCGCCGCCGAGGCCCCGAACCGATCCGACCGGGTCCACCGCTCCAGCGCCTCACGGTCACCATCGCGCAGCAGCAGAGCGGGAGCAGGACGATTCGCCATGCCCCATCATCTCAATTGCTCAACCATCTAGCAATTAACGACACGCGCCACTAGTTCTCGCATCAACTCGACCGGTTTGACGGTCGGGTGGATGACACCGTTGACAGTGACACGCTCCGTTGAGGACGGCTTCGCCACCCAGAAGAACCTCGACACCGGGTTCGGGTGTGCTTGTTCGTCTAGGATCGCGGTCCTATTGGCGCCGATCGCGTTGGCCACAGCCCGCGTTGCGGCGATCGTGAGGGCGGCGCGCTTTGCTGCACTCCCTCCCCAGTTGTCGCTACGCAGGTTGGCGTTGGTGGAGAGGAACTGGTGGAGGAGGTAGCCGTTGGCGCCGTGTAGTTCCACTCCGTCGAAGCCGGCGCTGATCGCATTCATGGCTGCGGTAGCGAAGTCGTCAATGGTGGCGTGTACTTCGGCGTCGGTGAGTTCGCGGGGCTCTACGAAGTCTTGGAGGCCGTCATGGGTGAAGACTTGGCCAGCGGGGGTCACCGAGGAGGGGCCGACGGGGGTGGTCGGCTCATCGAACAGGCTGGGGTGGCCCATGCGACCGGTGTGCATGAGTTGGGCGTAGATCACGCCGCCGGCTGCGTGGACTGCGTCGGTGACGGCACGCCATCCTTCGACCTGAATGTTGCTGTGGAGACCGGGGGTGTGGGGGTAGCCCTGGCCGATCGCGTTGGGCTGGATGCCCTCGGTGATGATGAGTCCCGCGGTGGCGCGCTGGGCGTAGTAGGTGGCCATGAGGTAGGTGGGGGAGGCGTCCTCGCCGTAGGCGCGCTACCGGACCGGTGAACTCACCAGCGTGCGCCGACTGGCTCCCGAAGGACTCTACGGGTCGTCGCAAGATGACTGCCCTAGTCCGGCGCAAGCGACTCCCGGACGCCTCGGCGGGCGCGGTGGACCGTGCCATGCAGATCCTCGGGCTCTGCGGGGTGCGTCGCGACAAGGGCACCCGGACCACGATCCCGGCCGGACGGCACCCGGGCCGGTGACTTGCTGGACCGTGACTTCACCGCCCCGGCGCCCAACCGGGTCTGCGTCACCGACTTCACCTATTCGGCTCAGCCCGTGGTTATGTGCAACCCGTCTGGGTGAGGT
>CAXSHL010000161.1:0-2694 GCA_964237315.1 uncultured Nocardioidaceae bacterium | reverse complement strand
ACGGCGCCGGGCCACTCGGGCTGTACGGCATGAGAGTCCGCAGAGCCTCTCGAGGCCTGCAAGCCTGGGCCGACACTTGGCGACCAGTCCTCCCGACCCTGCCCAGCGAGGCCACAGAGCTCGCCGCCCTGGTCACGCACATCGACTCATCGCAGCTCCACCAGGCGATCAGCTCCTACGCCCGTGACACCGCCGAGCAGGCCCACCCCGACCACCCAGCGACCCGACACACAGCCGACGCCGCGACCCGGACAGCTGCCCAGGCGGAAGCCACCTACACCACCGCTTTAGACGAGCGCGACCGGCGGCTCGTCGGCCACCGCAGCCTCGCCTCCATGAACGATCCCGCCCGCTGGCTGACCGGCGCCGAACAGCAGCTCGACGAGGTCGCTGCCGAGCTGCGTCAAGCCCAGGAACGCGTCCACGCGTTGGAGCTCGAGCCGGCCATCCAAGCGCTACCTGAGGGCCGTCTGCAGACCGAACACAACACCTGGCAGCGGGAGCTAAACCACCAACAGGCGGCCAGCAGGCGCGTCGCACCCACGCCCGCCACCACGGGCCCAGTACCCGACATCGGCGCCCAGCACAACCGGCACCAACCTCCCGGGCTCGACCGCCGCACACCGCCGCGAGGCATCAGCCCCTGAGCGGACATCCCGCGTACGGGGCCCATCAACGGCTCGCTGTCCACGAGCCGCCCATCCCAGCGCCTAGTACTCCGATACTCACGAGCAATTCCCAGCCGACCGCCACCGCGGGCAACAACCGAGGACCCGTAGCGCCAAGTGAGCGCCGAGACACCTATGGACGCCATTGGTTCAGCGGAAGACCCGACATCTACAGAGGAGTAGCGCCATGGCACACCGCACGAACCTCGAAGCACCGAATCTCGATGCGACCTCGGTCGAAGTGCCGAAGGTCGACGACGACCTGCTCACCATGGCCGAGGTCGCAGCCATCGTCCGCGCCCCGGTCGCCACCCTGCGCTACTGGCGCCACCTCGGCACCGGGCCCCACAGCTTCCGCGTCGGGCGGGGGGTTCGCTACTGGCGCACCGACGTCGCCGCCTGGCTCGAGCAGCAGAGGCGCGTCGACCACGCGCCGCCACCCCCTCACATCTGAGCGATGGAGGGGCCAGGACCCGTGGTCACGTGTGTAAGTAAGTCCTCAGGCCGTAGCGACCTGGCTGCACGGCTCGCCAACCAACAAGATAGGCCTAGTCGCGGAGGGTTGCGGGCGCCGTCACTCAACAGCATCGAGGCTCGAGCCGAGCGGTCGTCAGTGCCATCCTTGCTCGAAGCTGTAGGAGGAACACATGGCCAGCATCAGGAAACGTAGCGACGGAAAGTACCGGGCGCGGTACCGCGACGACAGCGGGAAAGAGCATGCCGGACACTTCGCGCGCAAGGTGGACGCCCAGCACTGGCTCGACGAACAGACCACCAAACTAGTCAGCGGCACCCACGTCACCCCTCGACAGGCACGGACCACCGTGGGGGAGTGGTGCGACATCTGGCTCGAGGGCTACCGGAACAACAGGGCGAGCACCGTACGTCAGGCCGAAGTGCACATCGCGCGAATCAAACCGACCTTCGGGCACATGAAGCTCGGTGCCGTGCGCCCGTCGCACGTCCGCACGTGGACCGCTCAGCTCCTCGCCGAGGGCCTCTCGGAGAGCTACACCTATGCCCTGCACGCGCGCCTGGCGCAGCTCTACGCCGACGCCGTGCACGACGGCCTTGTGGCCCGGTCGCCTTGCTCGCGGCGCACGTCGCCCACCGCCGGCAAGCAACGCGCGTACGTCGCCACGACCGACCAAATCTGGGGCCTTCACGACGCGATGCCCTCACACCTCAAACCAGCCGTGCTCCTCGGCGCCTTTGTCGGCCTGAGGCTGGCCGAGGCCTGTGGCCTGCGAGTGAGCGACGTCGACTTCATGCGCGGCATCGTCTCGCCCGCGGTGCAGTTTCCGTCTGAGCCGCTCAAGACCGAGATCTCCTGCACCGCCGTGCCGATCCCTGCGACCCTCGCGCTCGAGCTCTCAGCACACGTCGCCGCGACAGGAGCTGACACGGTGCTTGTCAACGAGTACCGCCGTCAATTGGCACCCTGGACGCTCGAACGCGCCATCAGGGCTGCTCGAGCCAAGGTCCCCGGGCTGCCACCGGGATACCGATACCACGACCTACGCCACTACTTCGCATCCCTGCTCATCGCCAGCGGAGGCGATGTGAAGGTCGTCCAAGCGCGCCTCAGGCACGCCAGCGCCAAGACAACGCTGGACACCTACGGACACCTGTGGCCGGACTCCGACGACAGCACCCGCGCGGCCGTCGAGACGGTTCTCGAAGCCCGGCGTGCGACTAGAACGCGAACGCCCGAGGCTCAGGCCGGAACCTGAAACTCGGGCGTTCTGCGGACTAACTGCGGACTAGCGACACCCCCCGCATACAAAACCGCAGGTCACAAGGGGTGGGCGGCTCAGAGGTCGTAGTAGAGCTCGAACTCGTGCGGGTGCGGCCGCAGCTGCACGGGGAGGATCTCCATGCTGCGCTTGTACTCGATCCACGTCTCGATCAGGTCGGGGGTGAACACGCCACCCTCGAGCAGGAACTCGTGGTCGCGCTCCAGGTTGTCGAGCACCGCGTTGAGCGAGGTCGGCACCTGGTCGATCTCGGCCATCTCGTCCGGCGG
>CAXSHL010000160.1:0-3077 GCA_964237315.1 uncultured Nocardioidaceae bacterium | reverse complement strand
CCGTACGCCGTACTACCGCGTCGTCGTCGTCGACTCCCGCAAGAAGCGCGACGGCCGGGTCATCGAGCAGATCGGGAAGTACCACCCCAAGGAGGAGCCCTCGTTCATCGAGGTGACTTCCGACCGGGCGCAGTACTGGCTGGGCGTCGGAGCGCAGCCGTCCGAGGCCGTCGCCGCCCTGCTCAAGGTCACCGGTGACTGGCAGAAGTTCAAGGGGCTTCCGGGCACCGAGGGCACCCTGAAGGTCAAGGAGCCCAAGCGCGACAAGGCCGAGATCTTCAACGAGGCCCTCAAGGAGTCCGGTGGCGAGCCGCACGCCGAGGCCGTGACCAGCAAGCGGGCGGCCAAGAAGGCCGCCGCGCCCGCCACCCCGGCCGCCGACGTGCCGTCCGACATCGCGGTGCCGGCCGTGGAGACGCCCGAGGGCGCCACCACGGAGGCCGAGGCCACCGAGGTCAAGACGGTGGACGCCGAGCAGACCAACCGCTCGAACGACCGCGACGAGACGGGCGCCTGAGCAGCATGCTCGCCGACGCGCTGGAGCACCTCGTCAGGGGCATCGTCCGGCACCCGGACGACGTGGTCGTGGAGGACAAGCAGCTGCGCCGCGGCAGTGTCCTCGAGGTGCGCGTGCACCCCGAGGACCTCGGCAAGGTGATCGGCCGTGGGGGGCGCACCGCGACCGCGCTGCGCACCGTGGTCGGTGCCCTGGCCGGCAAGGGCGGTGCCCGCGTCGACTTCGTGGACGTCGACCGCCGGTGACCGGCCGCTGAGCCGGCACCCGTGACCACGACCGAGGTCGTCGTCGGCCGGATCGGCCGGGCGCACGGCGTCAAGGGCGAGGTGTCGGTCGAGCTGCGCACCGACGAGCCCGACCGCCGCTTCGTCGACGGCACGGTCCTCCGGACCAGGACGCCCCAGGGCACGTCGCCCGCGCCCCCCCGGCCGTCGTCTCTGACGGTCCTACGCACCCGCTGGCACCAGTCCCGGCTGCTGGTCAGCTTCGAGGAGCTCGACGACCGCACCGCGGCCGAGACGGTCCGCGGGCTGACGCTGCTCACCGACGTGGACACCGCCGAGTCGCCGGAGGACCCCGAGGAGTTCTACGACCACCAGCTGGTGGGTCTCGCGATGGTGACCACCGAGGGGGAGCCGGTCGGCGAGGTGACCGAGGTGGTGCACGGCGCCGGGCAGGACCTGCTCGTGGTCCGCGCCGCCGACGGGCGCGAGGTGCTGGTGCCGTTCGTGACGGCGATCGTCCCCGTGGTGGACGTCGCCGCCGGCACGGTGCAGGTGGCCGACCGGCCGGGTCTGCTCACGCCGCTCGACCAGGACTGAGTCGTGCGCATCGACGTCGTCTCGATCTTCCCCTCCTACCTCGACCCGCTGCAGCTGTCCCTGGTGGGGAAGGCGCAGGCGACCGGGCTGCTCGACGTCCACGTGCACGACCTGCGCCGGTGGGCCCACGACCGGCACCGCACGGTCGACGACACGCCGTACGGCGGGGGCGCGGGGATGGTGATGCGCCCCGAGCCGTGGGGCGAGGCGCTCGACGACCTGGTGCCCGCGCCCGACGCGGGGACGGTGCTGGTCGTGCCGACGCCCTCGGGTGAGCGGTTCACCCAGCAGGTCGCGGCCGACCTGGCGTCGGCTGACCGGCTGGTCCTGGCGTGCGGCCGGTACGAGGGCATCGACCAGCGGGTGGTCGACGAGGCCTCGTCGCGTGTGCGGGTGCGGGAGCTCTCGGTCGGCGACTACGTGCTCAACGGCGGCGAGGTGGCCGCCCTGGTCGTCCTGGAGGCAGTCGTCCGGCTGCTGCCCGGCTTCATGGGCAACCCGGACTCGCTCTCCGAGGAGTCCCACGGCTCGTCGGGACTGCTGGAGTACCCCGTCTACACGAAGCCCGCCACCTGGCGCGGGCACGACGTACCAGCGGTGCTCCTCGGCGGTGACCATGCCCGGATCGCGGCCTGGCGGCACGACCAGGCACTCCGGCGTACGGCGGACCGCAGACCCGACCTGCTGCATCCCAGCCGTGCGCTGACCCTGGACGGCTCCGACCTCGACGTGCGCACGGCGACGCCCGCCGACGCTGGGGAGATCCTGACCCTGCAGCTGGCGTGCTGGGTCGCGGAGGCGCACGCCAACGCGACGCTGGACATCCCGCCGTTGCACGAGGGTCTTGCGGACGTGCAGGCCTGGCTGACCGAGTGGACCGCCTTCGTGGTGCGGTCGGCCGGCCGGCTCGTCGGCGGGGTGCGCGGGCGCCTCGAGGGAGAGGTGTGGGACATCGGGCGGCTGATGGTCGCGCCGGACCTGCGCGGTCGCGGCCTGGGGACCTGGCTGCTGCGGCACATCGAGGAGGCGGCCCCACCGCAGGCGCGCAGGCTGGCGCTGTTCACCGGAGCCGCGAGCGAGGCCAACCTGCGGATGTACCACCGGGCCGGCTACCGCCGCGACCGGGTGCAGCCGACGGACACCGGCGTCGTGCGCCTGAGCAAGCCGGTCCGGCGACCGGACTGAGCGGACCGGCCGGGGTTGAGGCGATTTCGCCGTGCTCCGGCGCTGTGGCAGACTTGATCCTTGCATCCGTAGCGTCCCGACCGCGTGCCTTTCCGGTGCCGGTCGGCGGGCCACCTGCCACAGGGGGCGTTCCGCACGACGCAGTCACGGAGCTGTAGCACCGACCTTTCGAGACCCCCTTACGTGGGTGACCTGTGGCGCCCTCGAGGAGACATCATGGCCAACGTCATCGACACGCTCGCCGCCGCGACCAAGCGCGACGACATCCCGGACTTCCGCCCTGGCGACACCCTGAAGGTGCACGTCAAGGTCGTGGAGGGCAACCGCTCGCGCGTGCAGCTGTTCCAGGGCGTCTGCATCCGGATCCAGGGCTCCGGCGTGGGCCGCACCTTCACGGTCCGCAAGGTCTCCTTCGGGGTCGGGGTCGAGCGCACGTTCCCGCTGCACACGCCGATCATCGACCACATCGAGGTCGTCACCCGCGGTGACGTCCGGCGGGCGAAGCTCTACTACCTGCGCAACCTCCGCGGCAAGGCCGCCAAGATCAAGGAGAA
>CAXSHL010000159.1:0-3080 GCA_964237315.1 uncultured Nocardioidaceae bacterium | reverse complement strand
CCTACGACATCGTCCTGGAGATGGACGAGATCAACGACGACTTCGACGACACCGCGGTCGTCCTGGTCATCGGCGCCAACGACACTGTCAACCCCGCCGCCACCGAGGACCCCAGCTCCCCGATCGCCGGGATGCCCGTCCTCAAGGTCTGGAACGCCGACAACGTCATCGTCTTCAAACGCTCCATGGCATCGGGCTACGCCGGCGTCCCGAACCCGCTGTTCTACCGCGACAACGCAGCCATGCTCTTCGGCGACGCCAAGGACCGCGTCGAGGACATCCTCCGCGCCCTGTAGTCGCCGCTAGGCTCCGGCCAGCTCGTCGAGCCGCGGGTCCACCCCGGGCCTGCGAGGCGCCGGTGCCGACGACGCCAAGGCGACGGAATCGTCGGGGAGGTCCCTGGTGATGCGTGCGCCGGCACCGATCGTCACCCGGTCCCCGACCGTGACGCCCCCGAGCACGCACGCGCCGGCGCCGATGGTGACGTGGTCACCGAGCACCGGTTGCCCCGGACGAAGCCCGTCGCCGAGCGTGACCCCCTGATAGATCCTGGCCCCGCGGCCGATGACGACGTCGGGACCGATCACGATCCCGACACTGTGCATCAGGCACAGCCCGGGGCCGATGCGCGCGCTGGGACTGATCTCCGCTCCGCTTCCGCGAAGGGTTCGCGACTCCAGCAAGAGGGCCGTGACCTTGGCCCCTCTGCGGGCCGCCGCCTGGGAGAGCCGGAACAGGCAGACGGCCCGGACCCTCGGCACCACCGCTATCCGCACCAGCACCTCGGCCCACCACCTGGCCCCCGACCCCTGCCGGCCCTCCACCATGTGCTGGAGGTCCGCGACGGCGAGGGCGCGCGCGCTCAGGTCGTCGTCGCGTCGTCTAGGCGTCATGCGGAGACCCCCTGCCGAATGCGCAGGCCACAGTGACCTGCTGAGGGGAGTGACCCTAGGGCACCACGTCCCGCGAGGCTGCACGGGTTCCCTGACGGTAAAACAAGTTGTCACAGCTGGAGCGACGTCACCTGACGCGGTCGATGGCAGCCTTGACGACCGGGTAGAACGCGCGAGCCATCTTGCGGTGGCCCTCGTCGGTGGGGTGGATGCCGTCGGTCTGCAAATCGGCGATCGTGAGGGTCCCACTGAGGTTCGCAAGGCTGATCTTGCGGCCTCGTGCCCGGAAGTCCCTGACCACGCCGGGGATCTGGCGGTTGTAGGACCGCCACTGAGCCTGCTTCCCCACATTCATCCTGACGATCTCGGCCAGGACCACGTGCGTGTTCGACTTGGCGGCGTAGATCTGGCTGAGTACGTCGCGCAGCCGCACGATCGACGTGTCGGCGTCGACGTTCGACCAGATGTCGTTCGTGCCGACGTGGTAGATGACCACGTCGGGGCGGTAGGCAGCGATGAACCTCCTGGCCGTCGGCTCGAAGCTCGCGTTCTGCCACCCGCTGTGACCCTCGTGGTTCTTGTCCCTCAAGGCGGCCGGGCCGGTGGCGACCTGGGATCCCACGTAGTTCACCCGCTCCCCGGCTCTGACCAGTCGGTTCAGCAGATAGCCCTTGTAACCCATCGCCGTGCCTCCGGCCTCGGTGATCGAGTCGCCCATCGGCATCACTCTCACGACGGTCCGCGAGTGGTGCGGTGGTCCGCCAGCGTGTGCCGTGGCCTGAGCCGGGCGTGCGGACAACCCGGTGAGCACGAGCACGGCGGTGAGGGCGGCGAGCAGGACGGCTTCGATACGACGCGAACGGTGCGACATGTGAGCACGACCTTCGAGCGTGGATGAGAAGCACACCGAGGGGGAGTGACCAGCGGCTCGTCGCTGTGGAAAGGGGCGAGCACCCCCGCCTGGACAGGTAAGCACGGCCGGCCGGGCGGCGCCGGACGTTGTGGAGACCTGTCCGAACGGCTGACCACCGGCTCCGACCGGTCGCCGCAGTCGGCCCGTTCGGCCCTTGAGCCGCGTCGGCCACAAGGGTCGCCGGACAGGCTCACGACGCGTCGTCGACGCGGAGCCTCAAGTGACCACCGGACGTGCCCGATGCTCCTTGTGCGACAAAGCACCAACAATCCCCCACCCCCCACACCCCCGAGGTGACCCTTATGTACCGACGCCTTCGTATGAAGAAGTCGACCCCGCTGCTGCTGCTGACACCTGTGCTGCTGTCCGGGTTCCTGCTCCAGGCGGCCCCCGCGAACGCCCAGGCCCAGCACCTCGTGCACGCCGGAGCCCTTGAAGGAGGTCGCACCGGTTGGGAGGCCGGTGCGGCCACTTCGAAGCTTCTGCGGACCGCCGCCCGGGTCCCCTCGATGGTGCAGACAGCCACCAGTGGGACGGCGACCATCGGGAGCGCGAGCTACCCGATCGTCGGGACGAACGTCGCCCGCGACGTGAACCAGCTGGTCATCTACACCAGCCCCACGACCGTGACGCCCACGAACCAGTGGGGGACCGAGGTCACCGTCGTCGGTGGCAAGGTGACGGCGGTGAACCACCGTCAGCAGAGCCAGAGCCTCACCGGTACACGCGTTCCTGCCAACGGATATGTGCTGTCCGGTCATGGCAATGCGATGGACTGGCTGATCGCCTATGCCAAGATCGGTGCCGTCGTGACGTCCGACGCCGCGCCGACTCCTTCGCCCACGCCGACCCCGACCCCGACCCCGCCCGTCGCGATCGGCAAGGTGGCCTCGATCGGCTCGCAGTCCTACTCGGTGACCGGCACCAACGTCGCCCGCGACGTGAACAACCTCATCGCCTACACCAGCCCGGTCAAGGTCACGCCCACGAACCAGTGGGGCACCGAGGTCACCGTCGTCGGTGGCAAGGTGACCGCGGTGAACCCCCGTGAGTCGACCCAGAGCCTGACCGGCACGGCTGTGCCGGCCAACGGCTTCGTGCTCTCCGGCCACGGCAACGCGAAGGACTGGCTGAACGCGAACGCGAAGGTCGGCTCCGTCGTCTCCTTCACCGCGCCCTCCACTCCGACCCCGACCCCGACCCCGACCCCGACGCCGACGCCGACCCCGACGCCGACGCCGACCCCGACGCCGACCCAGTCCGGTCTCCAGGAG
>CAXSHL010000158.1:0-3171 GCA_964237315.1 uncultured Nocardioidaceae bacterium | reverse complement strand
CAGAACGGGACGCCTCGGCACGCTCAGAGATCGCAGAACGGGACGCCTCGGCACGACCGAGGAGCACGACACCCACGGCGCCGAGGGCGAAGACGACCAGGAGCACGAGGTGCTGGCCGCCGTACGGGTGGAAGGCGGCGAGCAGCACCTCAGGACTCGAGCACCACGACCGCCGACGCGATCCCCGCGTCGTGGGACATCGACACGTGCACCCCGCGCACGCCCAGCTCGTCGGCCCGCGCCAGGACCGACCCGCGCATCTCCAGCTGCGGGTCGCCCGTCGGGGCGTTGACGACCTCGGCGTCCAGCCAGCCCATCCCGGTCGGCGCACCGAGCGCCTTGGCCAGCGCCTCCTTGGCGGCGAACCGGGCGGCCAGCGAGGCCAGCGACCGCTGCTGCTCGGTGGCCGTGAACAGCCGGCCGCGCATCGCCGGGGTGCGCTCGAGGGTCTCCCCGAACCGGGCGATGTCCACGACGTCGATGCCCACGCCCAGAATCACCGGCCCTACTCGACGGTGACGGACTTGGCGAGGTTCCGCGGCTGGTCGACGTCGTTGCCCATCCGGGTCGCCAGCTCGCACGCGAACAGCTGCAGCGGGACGACCGCGACCATCGGCTGCAGGAGTGTCGGGACCTTGGGCAGCCGGATCAGGTCGTCGGCGTACGGCGTGACCTCCTCGTCGCCCTCCTCGGCCAGCACGATCGTCCGCGCCCCACGGGCGCGGACCTCCTGGATGCCACTGACCATCTTGTCGTGCAGGTGGTCCCGGCCCTGCGGGGGCACGATGCAGAACACCGGGAGCCGGTCCTCGACGAGTGCGATGGGACCGTGCTTGAGCTCGCCGGCGGCGAACCCCTCGGCGTGGATGTAGGCCAGCTCCTTGAGCTTGAGCGCGCCCTCGAGGGCGATCGGGAAGCCGGTGTGCCGGCCCAGGAACAGCACCGACTTCGCGCTGGCGAGCTCGTGGGCCAGCTCGTTGACCTGGTCGGCGGCGTCCAGCAGCCCCTGCACGTGCACCGGCATCTGCTCCAGCTCGCGGACGACCTGGGCGATCTCGTCGCGGTACTTCGTGCCGCGGACCTGCGCCAGGTAGAGCCCCAGCAGGTAGCAGGCGACCAGCTGGGTCATGAAGCCCTTGGTGGACGCGACCCCGATCTCGGGCCCGGCGTGGGTGTAGATGACGGCGTCGGACTCGCGCGGGATCGTGGACCCGTTGGTGTTGCAGATCGCCAGCACCTTGGCACGCTGCTCACGCGCGTGCCGGATCGCCATCAGCGTGTCGGCGGTCTCCCCGGACTGGCTGATCGCGACCACCAGGGTGTCGCGGGTCAGGATCGGGTCGCGGTAGCGGAACTCGTGCGCCAGCTCGACCTCGCACGGGATGCGGGTCCAGTGCTCGATGGCGTACTTCGCCACCATGCTCGCGTAGTTCGCGGTGCCGCAGCCGACCAGGATGATCTTGTCGACGTTGCGGATCTCGTCCTCGGTGATCCGCAGCTCGTCGAGCTGCAGCGCACCCGCGGCGTCGTGCCGCCCCAGCATCGAGTCGGTGATGGCACCCGGCTGCTCGTGGATCTCCTTGCGCATGAACCAGTCGTAGCCGCCCTTCTCGGCGGCCGAGAGGTCCCAGTCCACGTGGTACGGCGTCGCCTGGGCCGGCGCTCCGTCGAAGTCGGTGACCGTGACCCCGTCCCGGGTGATGGTGACCACCTGGTCCTGGCCCAGCTCGAGGGCGTCGCGCGTGTGCTCGATGAACGCCGCCACGTCGGAGGCGACGAAGTTCTCCCCGTCCCCGATGCCGACCACCAGCGGGGAGTTGCGGCGGGCGGCCACCACCCGGTCCGGGTCCTGGCCGTCCACGGCGACCAGCGTGAACGCCCCGGCGAGCCGGCCGCACACCTGCTGCATCGCCTCGGTCAGCGTGCCGCCGTCCCCCAGCGCCTGCTCGACCAGGTGCGCGGCGACCTCGGTGTCGGTGTCGGAGAGCATCTCGTGACCCTGGGCGACGAGCTCGTCGCGGAGGACCGCGAAGTTCTCGATGATCCCGTTGTGCACCAGCGCGACCCGCCCGGTGCGGCCGAGGTGCGGGTGGGCGTTGCGGTCGGTCGGGGCGCCGTGGGTGGCCCACCTGGTGTGCCCGATCCCGGTGCCGGAGGACGGCAGAGCGTCCTCGGCGAGCGCCTTGTCCAGGTTGGCCAGCTTGCCCGCACGCTTGTCCCAGGCCAGCCTGCCGTCGTGCACCAGGGCGATGCCCGCCGAGTCGTAGCCGCGGTACTCCAGCCTGCGCAGGCCCTCCACCACGACGTCCTCGGCCTGCTTCGACCCGACGTACCCGACGATTCCACACATGAGGACGACTCTACCGGCAGCGTGCGGTCGTGGGGCGGAGAGTGCGCCAGGGCGCGCGCTGGGCCCCACGACCCCGCGGGGAAGGGCTCGCCTGCCAGAATGCCGCTCATGGCACGCAGGGGCAGTGGCGCCTCCGGCGAGCGGGAGTCCAGTCCGTACGTCGAGCTGGACCGGGACGCGTGGGCGGCGCTGGGCACCGCGACCGAGCAGCCGCTGACACCTGCGGAGATCGAGCGGGTGCGGGGCCTCGGCGACGAGCTGGACCTCGGCGAGGTCGTGCAGGTCTACCTCCCCATCTCCCGCCTGCTCAGCATGTACGCCGAGAGCGCCGGCCACCTGCACCGTGCCCAGGGGCAGTTCCTGAACCAGCCGCAGCCGCCGCGGACGCCCTTCGTCATCGGGGTCGCCGGGTCGGTCGCGGTGGGCAAGTCCACGACCGCACGGGTGCTGCAGCAGATGCTGGCGCACTGGCCGGCGAACCCCTCGGTGGCGCTGGTGACGACCGACGGGTTCGTCTACCCGAACGCGGAGCTGGCCCGCCGCGGGCTGATGGAGCGCAAGGGGTTCCCGGAGTCCTACGACCGCAAGGCGCTGCTGCGGTTCGTGATGGACATCAAGTCCGGCAAGGACGAGGTGGAGGCGCCGACGTACTCCCACCTCGTCTACGACGTCGTCCCCGACGAGCGGGTCGTGGTGGCGCGCCCGGACATCGTGATCATCGAGGGGCTCAACGTCCTGCAGCCCGCCAGCAGCCGCAGCGACGGGCGCACCGGCCTGGCGATCAGCGACTTCTTCGACTTCTCGGTCTACGTCGACGCCGC
>CAXSHL010000157.1:0-3443 GCA_964237315.1 uncultured Nocardioidaceae bacterium | reverse complement strand
TCCAGGCCTGCAGCCGACCGGCCTGGACCAGTGCCCACAACCGCGGCAGCCGGTAACACAGCTCGAGGGACTCCCCCACCAGGTACAGGGCCGTGCGATACGGGAGGCCGAGGGCGGCGCCCAGGGCGGCGACTGCGTCCTGATGCACCGTGGGGCACCCCGCCCCGGCGATCGGGACCCGCGTCGCCAGGCCGGCTTCCTCTGCGGTCTGCGGGTTCTCGTTCGACGGCAGATACGCGGCATCCTCCACATCGAGAGCCGGATGCAGGTCAGCGAGATGCACCACCGCCGCCAACAGCCGCGCGTCGGCCGCATCCGCCATCCGACGCTCCCCGACCACCAGGTCCAGCACCCCACGCGTGTCCAGATCCCGCACCTCGACCGAACCCACCACGGCCTCGGCCGAGAGGTCAGCCGGGGTGCCGGTCCAGGTGCCGCTGGTGGTGTCGCTCATAGGTGCAACTCTCCCAGCCACCACCGACACTATCGGCCCGAAAACGGCCCGAAAGCCCTTACTCACAACGACTTTCTTTGATTTTACTTTGGCCGACCTCACCGACTCCCAGCACTACAGTGCCGCCCCGACAGGCAGTCCCGGGCCCTCGAGTCTCAGCCGGTGCTGTGCGTGCTCGGGTGCTCGCCACGCTTCATCGGCGGGAGCTGCTCGACGGCAACGGCAGCCCGGGCCAGCACTCGACTGGCGGTCCGCAAGCGCTCCCGGGTCGGCCCGGCGGATCGACGGGCCGCCTTGTCGACCTGGTCCCGCGTCCGGTCGATGATCGAGAGGGGCACCGCGGACAGCGTGTTGCCGGGCGGCCGACGTGCGACCACGGGGTGCGGTCGGGTGGGGGCCGTGCGGCGCAGCGCCTCCCAGGCGAACCCGAGTCGAGTCAGCGAACGGGAGTCCAGCTTGTCCTGGAGGCGGGGCAGCAGCTCGTCCTCCTCGTCGCGCACGTCCTCACGCAGCACCTGCACGAGCCGGTCCAGCAGCGGCTTGCGGGCGGCCTCGTCGTCGGTCTTCTCCAGTGCTACCACGAGCTCGTTGACCTCCTGGTGCTCCCGCTCCACCTGCAGGGTCAGCTGTTCTCCGTCGGGCAGCAACCGCCGCAGCGTCGGCCACAGCACAGCCTCCTCCGCGAACGCGTGGGGGAACACCAGTCGGTTGATGCGATTGAGGACCTCTCGCTGCTGGTCGCCGCCGGCGGCGCGACCAAGCTCGTGCAACAGCTCGTCGAGGCGAACGTGGTCACGCTTCTGACGCACCAGGATGCTCATCGCACCCCCGAGGGCGGCGTCGTCCTGGTCGGCTATCGACTTCATGGCTGCCTCCTGCACGTCGGGTGGTCTCGGCGCCGCTGCAATGCCCGAAGCAGACCCCGGCATGCGTGGGGACGGACACAGCCGAAGGCAAGGCGGGGCTCAGCAGCGCCGTGGTGCACAGTGTGCGGGTGAGGCCCGCCTTCGTGCTGCACGAGCACCACAAGCCACGCCACCACTTCGACCTGCGCCTCGAGGAGAACGGTGTACTGCGGTCCTGGGCGCTGCCGAAGGGACTGCCGGCGACGTCGGCGCAGGACCGGCTCGCGGTCGCAGTACCGGACCACGACCTCGACCACCTGACCTACGAGGACGCCGACAAGCAGGTCGCCGACACCGGCTGGTGGGAGGAGGTGGACCGCAACGAGCGGCGGATGGTCCTCGTGCTCCACGGGCGGACGTCGTCCGTGCGCTACGCGCTGATCCACACCGACCGGGACTGGCTGGTGCACCGCACCAAGGAGCAGCCCTGAGTCAGCTCCCGACGACGGCCGCCTCCGCCAGCTCGATGTCGACGGTCCAGTCGCGCTTGGCGGCGCGCCACCCCTCGGCGTCGACGCCCAGGCGCCAGTAGCCGGAGATCGACAGGCGGTCCATGCTCATCGCCCGCTCCGCGCGCAGATAGCGTCGCAGCTCCTTGACGGCGCCTGCCTCGCCGTGCACGAAGGCGTGCACGTCGCCGCCCTCCCACGGCAGCGCCCGCACGGCATCGACCAGTCGGGTGCCCGGGGCCTCGTCCGCATGATGCACCCAGGTCAGGGCGACACCCGGCGGCGGCGTCAGCGTGATCTCGTCACGCTCGTCGTGCACCTCGACGACCACGTGTCCGACAGCCGTCGGTGGCAGCTGCTCCAGGGCGACGGCGATCGCAGGCAGCGCACTCGCGTCACCCACGAGGAGGTGGCGCTCGGCGCCCGGGTCCGGTGAGTAGCCCCCGCCCGGGCCCATCAGGAGCACCTCGTCGCCGGGCCGCGCCGTTGCGGCCCACGGGCCGGCGATCCCGGCGTCCCCGTGCACGACGAAGTCGAGGGTCAGCTCGTGGGTCGCCGCGTCGAAGTGGCGCACCGTGTAGGAGCGGATCCGTGGCGCGTGCTCCGGCGGCAGCGAGGCGCGCACCGCCTCGAGGTCCACGCGGTCGTCCTCGGTCCGCGGCAGGGGTCGAGGCGCATCCGGGTGGACGAAGACGACCTTGACGTAGGAGTCGGCGCACGGCGACGGCGCGAAGGCCGCGAGAGCCGGTCCCCCGACGACCACCCGGATCATCGACGCCGAGAGCCTCTCGGTGCGACGGACCGTGACGGCGTACGGCGTCTGGCGGCGGCGTGGCTCTGGCATGTGGCTCCTTCTGACGAGGTAAGGCAACCCTAACTCCTACTCCAAGGCCGTGGGGGTTGACCTGAGGTGACTTTGCGGACACCGTCCGCACATGACCTCCGCGCAGGACGTGACCCCAGACGTGAGCCCGGACCCGCCCCGGGCGAGCACCGTGGACCGGGACCGGCTGGTGCGACGGCTCGAGGCCGAGCGGGCGACGTACGCCTCCACCCATCCGCGCTCCGCGGAGCTCTTCGGCGAGGCCGACCACCTGTTCGGCCGGGTGCCGATGACGTGGATGAACATGTGGAGTGGTGGCTTCCCGCTCTATCTGGACCGGGCCTGGGGCAACCGCGTCGTGGACGTCGACGGACACGAGTACGTCGACTTCGCGATGGGTGACACCGGCGCGATGGCCGGCCACAGCCCCCGCCCGGCCGTGGAGGCCGTGTCCCGCCGGATCGGGGACCTCGGAGGCATCACGACCATGCTGCCCACCGGCGAGGCCGAGTGGGTCGGCGCCGAGCTCACGAGGCGGTTCGGCCTGCCGCTGTGGTCGTTCACGCTCACGGCGACCGACGCGAACCGCTGGGCGATCCGGCTGGCAAGGCTGGCGACCGGCCGGAGCAAGATCCTGACCTTCGCCTACTGCTACCACGGCTCCGTCGACGAGGCGTTCGCCGTCCCCGGCCCCGACGGCACCGCGGTCGCGCGCGCCGGTCTCGTCGGTGCCCCGGTTCCCCTCCACGAGACCACCCGGGTCGCGGAGTTCAACGACCTGGCCGGCGTCGAGGCGCAGCTCGCCCACGGCG
>CAXSHL010000156.1:0-3508 GCA_964237315.1 uncultured Nocardioidaceae bacterium | reverse complement strand
GAGCTCCTTCGCCGGCACCCAGGAGTACATGGCGATGGAGAAGCTCGGTCAGCTCCACGCGACGGGCCGCTCGACGGGCCGCTGGGACCTGATCGTCGTCGACACCCCGCCGTCCCGCTCCGCCCTGGACTTCCTCGACGCTCCCGAGCGGCTCTCCAGCTTCCTGGACGGGCGGTTCATCCGGCTGCTGCTGGCACCCGCGAAGGGACCGGCCCGGCTGATGACGGCCGGCCTGGGCATGATCACCGGCGCACTCGGCAAGATCCTCGGGGCCTCGATGCTCAGCGACGTGCAGACGTTCGTCGCGGCCCTGGACACGCTGTTCGGGGGTTTCCGGCAGCGCGCGCAGCGCACCTACCGGCTCCTGCAGGCAGACGGTACGGCGTTCGTGGTGATCGCTGCGCCCGAGCCCGACGCCCTGCGGGAGGCGGCCTACTTCGTCGAGCGGCTCAACGAGGAGCGGATGCCACTCGCCGGGCTGGTGGTGAACCGCGCCACCCCGATGCCGCGAGGCCGGCTGTCGGCCCAGCAGGCCCTGGCCGCTGCGGAACGGCTCGTCGAGAGCATCGACGACGAGTCCTCAGCCGGGCCGGACAGCGACGTCGCGAGCCCCACGGCAGCACTCACCGCAGGGCTGCTGCGGCTGCACGCCGACCGGAACCGGATCGTGACCCGCGAGAGCCGGCTTCGTGCGCGGTTCTCCCTGGCCCACCCTGACGTGCCGACCGCCGTGGTGCCGGCGCTGTCCACCGACGTCCATGACCTCGACGGGCTCAGGCTGGTCGGCGAGCTGCTCGCCCGCACACCGTGACCGGCCGCACCTGGGTCGGTGCAGCCGGTCCTGGTGCGGCCGGGTCGGGTGCCGGTTCAGCCGGTTCAGCCGGTTCAGCTGGTTCAGGCGGAGACGAGCTCTGCCCGGGCGCTGAGCACCTCGGCGTCGTGGTCCTCCATCGCGGTCTCCAGCAGGCGGCGCCAGGAGCTCACGTTGGGCCGGCGGCGCAGGAGGGCACGCCGCTCCCTCTCCGTCATGCCACCCCAGACGCCCCACTCGATCTGGTTGTCGAGGGCCTCACCGAGGCACTCGGTCCGCACCGGGCAGCCGGCGCACATCTGCTTGGCCCGGTTCTGCGCGGCACCCCGGACGAACAGCTCGTCCGGTCGGGTCTCGTTGCACAGGGCCTTGCTGGCCCAGTCTTCGTTCCACATCTGTGTAGTCCCTTCGCAGGGCCCACCTCACAGTGAGCCTCCGAGTCAATCCCCACTCATAAGGTAAAGAGTTCGATGGCTTTGGGATAGACACAGGGTGATCAACTTGACATGGTCCGTTATGACTACGACATTCACCCGATCAGCCCTCAAGTGGCAATCAGCCATGCTCGATGGCGAAGAAATCGCCCTTTCGTCGCATCGCCACCGCACACGGGCTCCTCCGCATAGCCCGTTCGGTCTAGTCCGTCACCACTCGTTCGGCACTGTCCGGAGCCGATTCCGAGCTTCGTCCCAGGCACGTGGCTCGAGGAAGGCGTAACGGCGGCCGGTTCGTCGCCCTCCCGTAACCTAAGGCCCATGTCCCCGCGCAGAACCGATCGCCTCAAGCCGCTCAGCGTGGTCGCCCATCTCGGTGTGATGGTCGCCGTGGCCGCGGTGCTCGGCCTGCTGGTCGCCGGTCTGGCGCTGCCCTTCGCAGCCGTGACCGGCCTCTCCACGCGGACCGTCGCTGACGGCATGGACGAGGTGCCCACCGACCTCGCAGCCACCCCGCTTCCCCAGCGCACCCGGATCCTGGGCCGTGACGGAGCCGTGCTGGCCACGCTCTACGACCAGAACCGCGTGAACGTGCCGCTGTCGAAGGTGGCACCGGTGATGCGCCAGGCGATCATCGCCATCGAGGACTACCGCTACTACGAGCACGGCGCTCTCGACCTGCGCGGGACGCTGCGCGCCTTCGTCACGAACCAGGCGAACAACGGGACCACGCAGGGTGGCTCCTCGATCACCCAGCAGATGGTCAAGATGACCCTGGTCAACCAGGCCAAGACCAAGGCGGCCCGGCTGGCTGCGACGGCCGACACCTACCAGCGCAAGATCAAGGAGCTCCGCTACGCGATCGCGTTCGAGGACAAGTACTCCAAGGACTGGATCCTCCAGCGCTACCTGAACATCGCGTACTTCGGCGACGGTGCCTACGGGATCGAGGCGGCGGCACGCCACTACTTCTCCAAGCCGGCCTCGAAGCTGACCCTGCGCGAGGCCGCACTGCTGGCCGGGCTCGTGAAGAACCCGACCGGCTACGACCCGACCGACTACCCGGGCCGGGCCAAGGAGCGGCGCGACACCGTGCTCGCTCGGATGGCCGAGCTCAGCGTCATCTCCCAGGCCCAGGCCGACCGGGCGCAGTCCGCGAAGCTGGGCCTGCGCGTCAAGGCCGTCCGCAACGGCTGCGTCTCGTCGGCTGCTCCCTTCTTCTGCGACTACGCCATCGCCTATCTGCTGGCCGACAAGAGCCTCGGCAAGACGACCGAGGACCGCAGGCGGCTGCTCTACAACGGTGGCCTGACCATCAAGACCACGGTCGACCTGCGGTTCCAGCGGGCGGCGG
Source organism: uncultured Nocardioidaceae bacterium (assembly GCA_964237315.1). GTDB lineage: Bacteria > Actinomycetota > Actinomycetes > Propionibacteriales > Nocardioidaceae > Nocardioides_B. The sequence goes on along the minus strand of CAXSHL010000156.1, from coordinate 909 downwards.
ACCAGGCCGTCTCGCGGCACGTCCACCCCAAGGACCAGGCGATCGGCGGGCTGGCCATGGTGAAGCCGGGGACCGGAGACGTGCGGGCGCTGGCCCAGTCGCGGCCGATGGGCGGCAACGCGAAGAAGGGTGAGACGTTCCTGAACTACGTCGTACCCCGCAGGTACGGCGACGCCAACGGCTTCCAGGCCGGCTCGACGTTCAAGGTGTTCGTGCTGGCCTCGGCCATCACCCAGGGCGTGCCGCTGTCCACCTCGATCAACTCGCCGCAGACCGTGGACATCCCCAAGAGCACGCTGCGCACCTGCAAGGGCCACCTGCTCGGCAGCGACGACTGGACGCCGGAGAACTCGACGGGCGCCGGCACCTTCAACCTCTACACCGGCACCCAGCTGTCGGTGAACACCTTCTTCGCCCAGCTCGAGCAGCGCACCGGGCTGTGCCAGCCGGTCAAGCTGGCGCGCAAGATGGGCGTCACCGTCCCCGAGCGCGACGTCGTGGGGCCGTTCACCCTAGGGGTCACCGACACGGACCCGCTGACGATGGCCGGCGTCTACGCGACGTTTGCCGCGCGGGGCGAGTTCTGTGAGCCCCGCCCGGTCACGGCGGTGCTCAACAGTGCCGGCAAGACGATCGAGGACTACCCGCCGCAGTGCCGCCAGCTGCTCCGCGCCGACGTCGCCGACGCCGTCAACGACATCCTCAAAGGCGTGCAGACCGGCAACGGGTTCGGCGCCTCCGCGGGCCTGGCGCTCAACCAGGAGTCGGCCGGCAAGACCGGCACCATCAACGAGAACATGGCGGTCTGGTTCGACGGCTACACGCCCAACCTCGCGACGTCGGCCATGATCGCCGGCGCGAACTCGTTGGGCCACCACATCACCCTGAACGGGCAGACCGTCGGAGGGA
>CAXSHL010000155.1:0-3541 GCA_964237315.1 uncultured Nocardioidaceae bacterium | reverse complement strand
GCTGGGTGAGGCCGAGCTGCGGGCCGATGATGTGCACGATGCCCTGCTCGACGTCGCCGAGGGAGTGCAGGCGTACGCCGAACTCCTCGGCGTTGCGGCGCAGCGTCTCCACCTGCGTGCGCGAGACGGGGTCGGCGATCGGCTTGTCCCAGTCGATCGTCGGGACGTTGTGGTCCTCGGTCGCCAGGGTCAGGTCGGGACGGCGTACGGTGCGCCCGGCCAGCCGCAGACCGTCGAAGGCCTGAGGCGAGGTGACCTCGTGGATGAGGTGGAGGTCGATGTACAACAGGTCGGGCTCGCCCGGCGCGCTCCGGACGACGTGCTCGTCCCATACCTTCTCGCTCAGGGTCCTGCCCATGACCTCTCCTGACTGTCCCGTGGTCGTTCCGATGGTGGCTCTGATGTTGGTGTCCGGCGTGCCCTCGACTCGTCTCCCAGGTTCCTGCAACCGGCGCTCGCGCGGGACTTGCAATCCATATTGTGAGACGGCATTATCAGAGTATGGACAACTCTAGCGGAGTCGGCGTGCTCGACAAAGCCGCTCTGGTGCTCTCCGCGCTGGAGGCAGGACCCGCCACCCTGGCCGGTCTGGTGGCCGGCACCGGGCTGGCGCGGCCCACCGCGCACCGTCTCGCCGTGGCGCTCGAGCACCACCGCCTGGTGGCCCGCGACATGCAGGGTCGGTTCATCCTCGGGCCTCGCCTGGCCGAGCTGTCGGCGGCCGCGGGCGAGGACCGGCTGCTGGCCGCCGCCGGCCCGGTGCTCGCCCGGCTGCGCGACATCACCGGGGAGTCCGCACAGATGTGGCGGCGCCAGGGCGACTACCGCGTCTGCGTCGCCGCCGCGGAGCGGCCCTCGGGTCTGCGCGACACCATCCCGGTCGGGTCGCAGCTGACCATGCGGGCCGGGTCGGCCGCGCAGATCCTGCTCGCCTGGGAGGACCCCGAGCGGATGCACCGCGGCCTGCAGAACGCCGCCTTCTCCGCCACCGCCCTGGCCGGGATCCGCCGTCGCGGCTGGGCCCAGTCGGTGGGTGAGCGCGAGCAGGGCGTGGCCTCGGTGTCGGCGCCGATCCGCTCGCCCTCCGGCAAGATCATCGCGGCCGTCTCGGTGTCCGGCCCGCTGGAGCGGCTCTCCCGCCAGCCCGGCCGCATGCACGCCCCGGCCGTGCTGGCCGCCGCGGAGCGCCTGTCCGAGTCCCTCCGCCGCGCCGCCGAGTAACCCCGCCGACCCGTCCCGCCTGCACGCCCCGACCCCGTCGAGTCGTCGCGTCTGCACGCCCCGACCCCGTCGAGTCGTCGCGACTGCGCGCCCCGACCCTGTCGAGTCGTCGCATCTGCACGCCCAGACCCTGTCGAGTCGGCTTATCTGCAAGCCGAGGCATCGCAGAACCGGACGCCTCGGCGGCCCTGGAGCCGCAGAACCGGACGCCTCGGCGGTCAGGCGGTGAGCAGGCCGATGCCGAGGCTGGCCAGGCCGGCGGCGAGCACCAGGCCGCCGGCGAACACGAGTGAGATGAGCGCGTTGGGGCGCTCACGGCCGCGGCCCATCGAGGAGAAGAAGAAGCCGCCCGGCATCAGCAGCGCGGCGACCGCGACACCGCTGCGAGCGAGCCAGTTCCAGAGCCGCTCAACGACGCCTGGTCCGCCATCAGCTGACACACCAGCGCCAGGATCAGCAGCACCCCGGCGTGCGCGTGTCCCGCACGGGCGAACGCGAGCTGGAACGGGGTTGCGTCGGCCCGTCCCCGGACCAGCCGCACCATGTAGAGCCCTCCGGTCTCCACCGTGACGAGCGCCAGCAGCACGATCCCCGACAGCACCCGCGACTCGTCCGACATGACGCCTCCTCGTTGGATAGTTTCGATACCCAATGGTGGAGAGTTCGGCTATCCAATGTCAAGATGGTTTCCGTGAGGATGGCTGAGCTGGCCGCGCGGAGCGGGCTCCCGGTGGCAACGATCAAGTTCTATCTGCGCGAAGGGCTGCTGCCCGCGGGCGAGACGACGTCGGCGACGCGTGCGGAGTACGACGACTCGCACGTCCGTCGGCTTCGGCTGGTGCGGGCGCTCGGCGAGGTCGCCGGGCTGCGTCTGGACGCCGTACGCTCCGTGCTTGCTGCTGTGGACGATGACACCCTGTCCTGGCACGAGGCGGTGGGCAGTGCCCACCGCCGGCTCTCCCCCGGCACGTCGACCGCGTCGGCCGCGGCTCGCGCGCGCGTCCAGCAGCTGTTGCAGCGGCACGGGTGGGCGCTGAGCGAGGACAGCCCGCACGCGGACGTGCTCGCCCAGGCGATCGAGGCCCTGGCGAGCCTCGACCACCCGGTCGGCGACGACCTGCTCGACGTCTACGCGGCAGCCGCCGCTTCGATCGCCCAGCGCGAGGTGGCCGGCATCACCGCGGAGGACCGGGTTGCAGCCACCGAACACGTCGTCGTGGCCACGTTGCTGCTCGAGCCGGCGCTGCTGGCGCTGCGCAGGATCGCCCAGGAGAACGTGTCGGCAGCAACCCGCGGATAGCGAACCGGGCTGCTCCGTATGGACGCGATCCCGCGAGGGTCCGGCGTACCGATTCCCGAGCACCCGCGTCGGCCGACCGGCTCGGGCCGGTCGAGGACCACCGGCGGCGGTTCGGGCGTCGGGCGGACGACCGTGAGCGTGCCAGTGCCCCGAGCACCCGGGTGGGTGTCGGGGAGCGGCGGTGCTCAGGGGTAGATGCTTGGGTGCGCGGGTCAGTTCCGGTCGGGTCGGTCGCCGGGTCGGGTGGTGTAGACGTGCCCGTAGGGACTCGTCCACTCATAGGTCTGGTCGGGGAGCCGTTGATATCGCCAGCCGGTCCTGGTCTTGAGTCGATGATGACGGCGACACAGGCACGCGAGATTCGCGAGACTGGTCTGTCCGGGTGGGCCGCCGGTGTCGATGGGGACGTAGGGAGTGATGTGGTCGAGGTCGCATCTGCGGGCGTCGGTGGTGCAGCCGGGGAACACACAGGTCTGGTCGCGCAGGAGGGCGGCTTCCCGCATCCACGGTGGTGGGTCGTGGACGTCGACGGTGGTGGTGCGGTTCAGGTCCACCACGGGGCGGATGCTCACGTGGTCGGTGCGCCGCAACCACTGCTGGAGCAGGGTCAGGCTGACCGAGTTCAGGCCCTCCACCGTGACACCAGACCCGGATCCGGTGCCGTCAGTGGCCCTGGTAGCGGCGGTGAGGTCGGCGAGGGTGAGGTGGATGTAGACGGTGGCACCCGTCGCCTTCAGCTGGCCACCGATCCCACCCCGGACCGCCCGGTCCGCCAACCCAGCCGACCTCCCGGACCGGGTCGGGACACTCGCCTCCTGCACCTCGGTACCGGAGCTACGGTCGGTGGGGGTGTGGGCGAAGATGTCGAGGGTGTGTTGGGGGTTGGCGAGCATCCCCAACGCATGTGCCCTGCGGATCCCGAGGGGGGTGGTGTCCCCGAGGCGGCTCATGGCGGCGGCCAGGGTGGTGAGCTGGTGGTCCAGGTCCAGGGCGTCCAGGATGTCCATCCGGGCGGTCATG
>CAXSHL010000154.1:0-3548 GCA_964237315.1 uncultured Nocardioidaceae bacterium | reverse complement strand
CTGGCCGGTGTGCTGGCTGATCAGCTCGAAGAGCACCTTCTTGATGTGCAGCGACTGCTGGGCCTGGATCTTGATGTCGGAGGCCGAGCCGCCCATGCCGCCGGACGGCTGGTGCATCATGATGCGGGCGTGCGGCAGCGCGTAGCGCTTGCCCTTGGCGCCGGCGCAGAGCAGGAACTGGCCCATCGAGGCGGCCAGCCCCATGCCGACGGTGGCCACGTCGTTGGGGATGTAGTTCATGGTGTCGTAGATCGCCATCCCCGAGTCGACAGAGCCGCCGGGGCTGTTGATGTGCAGGAAGATGTCGGTCTCGGGGTCCTCGGCCGAGAGCAGGAGCATCTGTGCGCAGATCGCGTTGGCGTTCTGGTCGCGCACCTCGGATCCGAGGAAGATGATCCGCTCGCGCAGGAGCCGTTGGTAGATGTGGTCGTCCAGCCCGTACGCCGAGCCGCCACCGTTCATCGAGATGTCTGTGTTGCTGGGGTTCCTGGAGTTCATGGGCACTCCCTGACCCTAGCCGCAAGCGCCGACACAACCACGGGGATCCCCCGGTGTTCGCCTAGAGCGCACCGGCAGCACACCGGGGGCTGAGTCAGCTGCGCGTGCGCACCCGGATGTCCATCGACGTGCCGTCGTGGCTGAGCACCCGGATGTTGGTCCTCGTGTTCGGCACCTGCACGCTCGCCGTCGGCTGCGCAGGATCCCAGTAGGACCGGTTGTCGGCGAACAGCGGCTGCGCCGCCTGACCCCGGACGTAGCTCGGCCGGCCGTTGACGTGCAGCGTGAACGAGTCCGCCTTCTCGAGCCCGAAGGGGGCGTCGTACGCACCCACGCGTGGTCTCCACAGCGTCCCGTCGATGCGGACCAGCGGCCGCGGGTGGGAGTCCACGGGCAGGATCAGCCCGGATCCCGGGTGCTGGCTGGTGTTGTTGTCGCTCTCGGAGGTGTCCCAGTAGCTCACCAGCAGCCCGTCCTGGTAGGGGAAGTGCTCCACGAAGTCCGGCCTGGTGTCGGCCCACCCGAAGTTGTAGGGACCGGAGCGGAGGTAGCGGTCGTAGGACACGTTGGCGCGGTTGGACGCGATGTAGAAGTTGTCGTAGGCGGTCGTCTGGGTCGCACCCACGGAGGTGAACCCGCCCAGCGTCCAGCCCTCGGGCGGCGTCTCCGCACCGGAGGTGAACAGGGGGGCGCCGCCGGTGACCACCGCGATGTCGTCGAGGAAGATCCCCGCGGTCAGGGCGGGGTCGTTGCCCCGGGCGGCGCCGTCGGTCGCGTAGCGCACCCGCACCTGCACCGTCCTGCCGGCGTAGGCGGACAGGTCGAACGTCGCCGGGACCCAGGCGGCCTGGGTGCCGTCGATGCCGTTGCCCTCGGCGCTCTTGGTGATGCTGCCCGGGATCGCCGCCCAGCCGCTGCCGTCGTTCACCTCGACGTAGGCGTAGTCGCACGGGTCGGGACCGCAGTCCTCGATGTTCCACCGCGCCTGCATGGTCAGCGCCGAGACCCCCGCTGCCAGGGTGACCTGCCGGGTCATCGTCGCGTTCAGGTCGTCGCCGGTGCCGCTCCACCACGACTTGGTGCCCGCGTAGGGGGCGACCAGGTCGGAGGTGATCTTCTTCTGCGGCAGCACCACGACGGCGGCCTGCGCCTTGGACGAGTTGTACTCGTGGGGGCCGAGGGCGATCCGGCGGTTGTCCCCGGCCCGGACCGCGTCGTAGTCGAGCCAGCCGAGCTGCAGCTTGTCCCATGCGCCGAGGTCGGACGCACGGGTGCCGATGGCCTGGTCACTCGGCCCGCTCTCGCGGCTCTGCGACATCAGGGACCACCACGCGACGCTGTTCTCCTGGTTCCCTCCGGGACCGACCGTGTCGTAGAGGTCCGGCAGGCCCAGGTCGTGGGTGAACTCGTGGGCGAACACGCTCATCCCGCCGTTCTCCGGCTGGATCGTGTAGTCGGCCACCCAGATCCCCGTGGTGCCGATCTGCGTGCCGCCGTCGGGGTTGTACGACGGTCCGCCACCGGAGCCCTGGTAGGCCTTCCAGCGATGTGACCAGATGGCGTCCTCACCCTGGATCGGGTCCCCGTCGGCCTGGTCGCCACCGGCGTGCACGATCTGGAAGTGGTCGATGTAGCCGTCCGGCTCGTTGAAGTTGCCGTCGTGGTCGTAGTCGTTGCGGTCCCAGGTGTCGTACTGCTGCAGCTGCTGCTTGATCTGGGCGTCGGTCCGGCCGGCCGCCTGCTGGTCCGCGACCCACTGGTTGACGCCGTCCCGGACCAGCGCCCAGGTGTTCGAGCAGACGTTGCTGGCGCACGGGTATCCGTCGCTGCGGCCGTAGCGCGCCTCGTTGTAGGGCACCTTGACCCAGTCACTGACGTAGCCGTCGACGCTGTAGCGCCCAGACGACTGCCGCTCGAAGTACTGGCGAACCGACTCGGGCGTCCCGCCCGACCCGGCGCCGCCACCTGTGCCGAAGTAGAGGTCCTGGTAGTGCTTGCGGCTGTAGTCGCTCTGCCACACGGTGGAGTTGTCGACGCTGCGGTCCGGTGCCGGGATCGAGTTGTGCAGCGGACCCTCGAAGCTGGTGGGACCGGGCGTCTTCGGGTCGGTGTCCTGGTCGGGGTAGCTGGGGTCGCGCTGGCTGCCGAACTCCGCCAGGATCACGAAGATCTTGTCGGTCTTCTGCCGGCTGAGCTCGACGTACTGGTCCTCGCGGGAGGCTTCCGCGGTCACCCGGCCCCGGCGGTCGACCGTCCGCGGGGTCCTCGACGTGCCCACCTTGAGGACGGTGCTGGCTCCACGTCGGACGACCTTGCCCCTGCGGTGCAGCAGGTCGGCGACGGCCTGCTCACGCAGCGCCCGCTGCTTCTCACCGACGCGGCCCGGAAGGTCGTCGCTGCTCTGCGCCGGGTCCGAGGCGGTCGCAGCCGGGCTCCGCTGAGGGGACACCGGGGCGGCGGAGGCCGAGGGCAGCCCCAGCGCGGACCCGAGCCCGGCGACCAGGACGAGACTGAGGATACCGGCTGTCTTCTTGGCCACGGTGGCTCCCGGGACGGTGACGACGACGCGCGCCTACCGCCGCGAGGCGGCACCGGGCGCCCCGGCGACCTGGCCCGAGCTGACCCCTGGTGCGCGGGCTGCTGGTGCAGCCCGCTGCCGAGTCAACTGTGCAGGGACCTCCGAGCACAAGAGATCTCGAGCAATTGTCCAGAAATATTTACTCCGGGACGTCCGTTGCGTCGGTGTTCGTCTCCCCTGCGGGCGTCTCGTCCGCTTCGACCTCGTCCGCTGCACCCTCGTCCGCTGCACCCTCGTCCGCTGCACTCTCGTCCGCTGCACTCTCGACGGGGGGACCCTCGACGGCGTCACCCTCGACGGCGTCACCCTCAGCGGCAGGCTCGCCGATCGAGCCGTCCGGCTGGAGGTTCTTCAGCTCGACCGGGTTGCCGGACGCGTCGGTGACCGTCGCGGACTCCACGACCGAGGCGAGCGCCTTGCCGCGCACCACCTCGGAGACCATCTCGGGGATGTGGTTGTGCTCGAGCATGTG
>CAXSHL010000153.1:2076-3756 GCA_964237315.1 uncultured Nocardioidaceae bacterium | reverse complement strand
ATCGCGTTGTTCGTGGTGGCGATCCGGTCGATCCTGGCGACGATCCGGATCGGGCAGCCGACGGTCGGTCGTAGCGACCACAAGGGTGCGCGGTGGGCGAACATGCTCAAGGAGACCCTGGGGCACACCCGGATGCTGCAGTGGACGGCGGTGGGGATCGGGCACTGGTTCGTGTTCGTGGGGTTCGGGCTCCTGTTTCTGACCCTGGTGACGGCGTTCGGGCAGCTGTTCGACGCGCACTTCGCGCTGCCGTTGATCGGGCACTGGTTCCTGTTCGAGTGGGTCTCGGAGTTCTTCACGGTCGCGATGTTGATAGCGATCGTGGCGTTCATCGGCTACCGGGTCTCCCGGCCGAAGGAGCGGGCCCGGGGGACGTCGGGTCGGTTCTTCGGGTCGACGATGTGGCAGGGCTACTTCGTGGAGTGCGTGATCCTCGGGGTGGGGTTGTGCATCGCGGTGCTGCGGGGCGCGGAGTACGCCATCTCCCAGTACGGGAACGGGCCCGCCAACGCACTGCACTACCCGTTCTCGATCTGGATCGGGAAGGCGCTCTCGGGGGCCTCGGAATCCACGTTGGCGAACATCATCTACGCGGTGGCGATGGTGAAGATCGTCATCTCGTTCACGTGGATGATCGTGATCTCCCGGAACCTGACCATGGGCGTCGCCTGGCACCGGTTCAGTGTGTTCTTCAACGTGTGGTTCAAGCGGCACGCCTCAGGGCGTACGTCGCTGGGTGGCCTGGCGCCGATGATGGCCGGCGGGGTGCCGATCGACTTCGAGAACATCGAGGACCTCGACGAGGACGCCCCGCTCGGCGTCGGGAAGGTCGAGGACTTCGCGTGGAAGGGGATCCTGGACTTCACCACCTGCACCGAGTGCGGCCGGTGCCAGTCGCAGTGCCCGGCGTGGAACACCGAGAAGCCGCTGTCCCCGAAGCTGCTCATCACCGCCCTGCGTGACCACGCCTACGCCAAGGCGCCGTACCTCCAAGCCACCGAAGCGGATCGTCCGGCGCTCCTGGAGGGCTCGGACGTGTTGACCCGGGAGTCGGAGCGGCCGCTGGTGGGTGAGACCGGGGACGACTGGTTCTACATGCCGGACTCGGGAGCGGCGGTGATCGACCCGGAGGTGTTGTGGAACTGCACGTCGTGCGGGGCGTGTGTGCAGCAGTGCCCGGTCGACATCGAGCACGTCGACCACATCATGGACATGCGTCGCTACCAGGTGCTGGTGGAGTCGAACTTCCCCGCCGAGCTGAACCAGCTGTTCAAGGGCCTGGAGAACAAGGGCAACCCCTGGAACATGTCGCAGAACGCCCGGATGGACTGGGCCAAGGGCCTCGACTTCCCGGTCCGCGTCGTCGGCGAAGACGTCGAGGACCTCTCCGAGGTGGAGTGGCTGTTCTGGGTCGGGTGCGCGGGCGCCTATGAGGACCGGGCGAAGAAGACCACCCGCGCGGTCGCGGAACTCCTCGACCTGGCGGGGGTGTCGTTCGCGGTCCTCGGCAACGGGGAGACCTGCACCGGTGACCCCGCCAGGCGGTCCGGGAACGAGTTCGTGTTCCAGGGCCTCGCGATGGAGAACGCCGAGACCCTCAAGGAGTCTCAGGCGAAGAAGGTGGTCGCCACCTGTGCGCACTGCTTCAACACCCTGAAGAACGAGTACGGCCAGCTCGGG
>CAXSHL010000153.1:0-1976 GCA_964237315.1 uncultured Nocardioidaceae bacterium | reverse complement strand
TGCTACCTGGGTCGGCACAACCAGGTCTACTCCCCACCCCGGGAGCTGCTGAACGTGATCCCGAACGCCGAGCTCAAGGAGATGCCGCGCAACAGCGAGCGGTCGTTCTGCTGCGGCGCCGGCGGCGCCCGGATGTGGATGGAGGAGAAGACCGGCGAACGCATCAACATGAACCGGTCCACCGAAGCCGTCGCCACCGGGGCCGACCAGATCGCCGTCGCCTGCCCGTTCTGCCGCGTGATGCTCTCCGACGGCCTCACCTCACTCCAGGCCGGCGGCACCGCCCGCGAGGAGGTCGAGGTCCTCGACGTCGCCCAACTCCTCCTCGCCGCCGTCCAACGACCCACCGCCGCCCCACCTCCAGAGACCCCAGCTGACACCCCCGCAGACACCCCAGCCGATACCGAGGCGACCCGAGCCGAGCCCCGGGATGGCGACATGACCCAGACCCCGAACACCGTCACCGACCACCGCGACGTCGGCGCGGACGCCGCCGCGTCGAAGGAACCCGACCCCGAGACTGAGTACGCCGAGCAGCCCAAGGCCACCGAACCGGTCGGCCCCAAGGTCGCCGGCGGGGACGACGACCCCGCCGAGACCGCGGCGACCGAGGACCAGCCCGGCTCAGACTCCGAGCCGGGCATCAACGAGCCGGACGCGCGGCCCTAGCAAGCGGCGAAGGCTCCGTCTGGACGCGCCGGTCGGCGCCGCGCCTGGTGGTCTGGACCACCTGGTCCATGGTCGGCTGGACTGTCGGTGGTGATGTCTATATTCGAACACATGGACGAACCGGCAGGGCCGACCGAACCGACCGAACCGACCGGGCCGACCGGGCCGACCGGGCCGACCGAGCCAACCGAGCTGGCTGGGCCAACCGAGCTGGCTGGGCCGACTGGGCCGACGGGGCCGACCGATCTGGATGCGGCGGCGGCCCTGAGTGCCGCGGTGACCGCGCGGCGGGCTGCGGATCGGGGCGAGGCGGAGCTGCTTGCGGTCGCGGCGCACTGGGCGGACCTGCACGCGGTGCTGCCCGGTGGTGATGCTGCCGGGTTCCGGATGGACGGGTTCCTCGTCGACGGCGTCGAGCAGGTGGTGCCGTTGGCAGGCGACGGGACACCGCAGGTGGCGGAGTTCGCGCCCGGGGAGCTGGCCGCCGCCCTCGCGATCTCCTCACCTGCCGGGTCGCTGCTGGTCGGGGACGCCCTCGAGCTGCGACACCGGCTGCCGCGGTTGTGGGCCCGGGTCCAGGCCGGGCAGCTGCAGGCCTGGCGGGCCCGGCAGATCGCCGCCCACACCAAGCACCTGTCCATTGAGGCGGCCGGGTTCGTCGACGCCCAGCTGGCGCCGGTGGCCCACAAGGTCGGCCTGACCCGGATCCTGAGGCTGGTCGACGTTGCGCTGCGCCGCTACGACCCCGACGCCGCGGACCGCCGAGAGGCCGACCGCGCCGACGGCCGGGGGGTGTGGGTCTCGGAGGAGATGACCGACGGCACGATGACCGTCAGCATCGAGGCCGACGCCCTCGACGTCCAGCTGTTCGACCGCACCATCGCAGACATCGCCGAGTCCCTCGCGCAGCTCGGTGACAGTGACCGGCTCGACCTGCGCCGCGCCCGCGCGGTCGGCGTGATCGCCGACCCCCAGGGCACCCTCGACCTCCTCACCCCACCCACCGACCCGCCAGCAGACCCCGACCCCTGCTCCGGCCCGCCCGATCAGGACCCAGCGCCCGACCCAGCAACCCAGGCCACCACCGGCCGGCCCCCGTCCCGGTCCACGGCCAGGCCGCGGGTGATGCTCTACGTGCACCTCTCCCAGGCCGCCGTCACCGCCCGGGCCGGGACCGCCCGCGTCGAGGACCTCGGCCCCACCACCCTGGCCACCGTCGCGGACTGGCTCGGCCGCAGCGACATCACCCTGCGACCCGTTCTCGACCTCGACGACCGGACCACCGTGGACGCCTACGAGACCCCCAC
>CAXSHL010000152.1:0-3915 GCA_964237315.1 uncultured Nocardioidaceae bacterium | reverse complement strand
GCTCGAGCCGACACCCAGAGCACACCAGAACAGAGGCACTGCACACATGGCCAAGATCCTCCAGTTCGACGAGGAGGCACGCCGCTCTCTCGAGCGCGGCGTCGACATCCTCGCCAACACCGTGAAGGTCACCCTCGGCCCGAAGGGCCGTTACGTCGTCCTCGACAAGAAGTGGGGCGCCCCCACGATCACGAACGACGGCGTGACCGTCGCCCGTGAGGTCGAGCTCGACGACCCGTACGAGAACCTCGGCGCCCAGCTCGCCAAGGAGGTCGCCACCAAGACGAACGACGTCGCCGGTGACGGCACGACGACCGCGACCGTGCTCGCCCAGGCCCTCGTGCACGAGGGCCTCCGCGCCGTCGCGTCCGGGGCCAACCCGGTCGGGCTCAAGCGCGGCATCGACGCGGCGGTCGCCGCGGTGACCGCACGGCTGCACGAGGACGCCCGGGAGATCCAGACGACCTCCGACATGGCGTCCGTCGCGACCATCTCCGCCCGGGACGCCGAGATCGGCGCCCTGATCGCCGAGGCGTTCGACAAGGTCGGCAAGGACGGCGTCATCACCGTCGAGGAGTCCAACACCATGGGCACCGAGCTCGAGTTCACCGAGGGCATGCAGTTCGACAAGGGCTACATCTCGCCGTACTTCGTGTCCGACGCGGAGCGCATGGAGGCCGTCCTCGACGACCCCTACATCCTCCTGCACCAGGGCAAGATCAGCGCCATCGCCGAGCTGCTTCCCCTGCTGGAGAAGGTCATCCAGGCCGGCAAGCCGCTGTTCATCCTGGCCGAGGACGTCGAGGGCGAGGCGCTCTCCACGCTAGTCGTGAACAAGATCCGCGGCACCTTCAACGCCGCCGCCGTCAAGGCTCCCGCCTTCGGTGACCGTCGCAAGGCCATGATGCAGGACATCGCCACCCTCACCGGTGGCCAGGTGATCTCCTCCGAGGTCGGCCTCAAGCTCGACCAGGTCGGTCTCGAGGTGCTCGGCCAGGCGCGTCGCGTCACGATCACCAAGGACAACACCACGATCGTCGACGGCGCCGGAGACTCCTCCGAGGTCACCGGTCGCGTCAACCAGATCAAGGCGGAGATCGAGAACACCGACTCCGACTGGGACCGCGAGAAGCTGCAGGAGCGGCTGGCGAAGCTCGCCGGCGGCGTCTGCGTCGTCAAGGTCGGCGCCGCCACCGAGGTGGAGCTGAAGGAGAAGAAGCACCGCATCGAGGACGCCGTCTCCGCGACGCGCGCCGCGATCGAGGAGGGCATCATCGCCGGCGGTGGTTCGGCCCTCGTCCACGCGGTCAGCGTGCTCGCCGACGGCCTCGGCCTGTCCGGTGACGAGGCGACCGGTGTCCGCATCGTCGCCAAGGCGGCCGACCAGCCGCTGCGCTGGATCGCCGAGAACGGTGGCGTCAACGGCTTCGTCGTCGTCGCCAAGGTCCGCGAGGGCAAGGTCGGTGAGGGCTACAACGCCGCCACCGGGGAGTACGGCGACCTGGTCGCCCAGGGCGTCCTCGACCCGGTCAAGGTGACCCGCTCCGCTCTGGTCAACGCCTCGTCGATCGCGGGCATGCTGCTCACGACCGAGACGCTGATCGTGGAGAAGCCCGAGGACGACGACGACGCCGCCCACGCGGGCGCCGGCGGCCACGGCCACGGCCACGGTCACTGATCGAGCTCAGCACCACGCACCACGCACCACGCACCACGCACCACCCGAACGCCGCCCGGTCCACTCGGGCGGCGTTCGGCATCTCCGGGCGGTCCATCGGTCCGGGCGATGAGTTCGCCGAGCGACGAGGGTCTATCCCCACGACACCACCCGTCACCAGCACCCGGGAGCACCCATGTCGCGCATGATCTTCGTGAACCTGCCCGTGCAGGACCTGGCCAAGTCCGTCGACTTCTTCGCCAGCCTGGGCTTCGAGTTCAACGAGCAGTTCTCAGACGACCAGGCCACCTGCATGGTGGTCAGCGAGCAGGCCTGCGTGATGCTGCTCGTCGCGCCGTTCTTCTCCTCCTTCACCACCAAGGACGTCGCCGACGCGGCGACCGGCACCGAGGTGATCCTCGCGGTCTCGGCCGACAACCGTGAGGAGGTGGACACCCTCGTCGACCGGGCCCTGGCGCACGGCGGCGGGGTCGCCAAGGAGCCCACCGACGAGGGGTTCATGTACGGCCGGAGCTTCTATGACCTGGACGGGCACGCCTGGGAGGTCATGTGGATGGACCCGACGGCGGTCCAGTAGCGGTCCAGTAGTCCAAGGCCTCGACCGAGAGTTATCGCCCCGGCAACACCGACGCCGCGCGCCCGCAACCTCCCTGGACGAGCATGACGGTGAGGATCCGTCCGCCGGGTCCGGCCAGGGGAGGCTTGCCATGCTGTGGAGAGTGCGTACGACGTTGTCCGACCGACCCGGGTCGCTCGCCGCGCTGACCCGGCAGTGCGGGGAGCGGGACGTCAACATCCTGGGCCTGCAGATCTTCCCGGGCGTCGGCGGCGTCACCGACGAGCTGGTCCTGCGGGTCCCGGAGGGCTGGCGCAGCGCCGACGTCGCCTCGCTCGTCGAGGGCGCGGGTGGGACCGCGGTGTCGCTGAGCCGGTGCAGCGAGCACGCGCTGGTCGACGGCCCGGTGCAGTACCTCCAGGCCCTCGGCCGGCTTGCGCACCACCCCGCGACGTTGCCGCAGCTCCTCGGAGGGCTGCTCGACGCCGTTCCCGAGGCGCCGGACGACCCGATCGAGTCCTTCGCGGGTCTCGCCACGACGACCGAGTCCGGCGGCGACGCCGACCTGACCGCCGTACAGGACACCATGACCGTCGACGTCGGGGACCGCCAGGTCGTGCTGCGACGCACGGCACCGTTCACCGCCACCGAGCACGCGCGTGCCGTCGCCTTCGCCGAGGTCGCCGCCGAGCTGGTGGGCGCGGACGTGGGTGCGGACCCCGAGGCCGGGGCCTCGGGGCCCACACCCGTGTCCGGGCCGCGCCACCCGTCCGTGCGGATGGCCACCCTCGAGGACACGCGAGCCGTCACCCGGATGCACGGCAGGTGCTCGACCGACACCGTCAACCGCCGGTACGGCGCACCGCTGGCCCGCGTCGACGACCGCTTCGCCCGGCGGCTGCTGAGCTCCGACGGCGGAGCGCTGGTCGTCGCCGTGGGCAGCGAGGTGGTCGCGCTCGCCACCCTCTCGGCCTGCCAGGACGGGCAGGTCGAGGTGTCGCTCCTGGTCGAGGACGGCTGGCAGCGCAAGGGCCTGGGCACCCGGCTGCTGTCGTCGGCGGCCCGGCTGGCCTGCGGTCACGGTGCCGTCGAGGTGGTGCTCCGCAGCCGCTCGCACCACCCGTCGCTGATGTCGTTGGCGTTCGCCTGCGGGCTGCGCGCCCGGGTCCGCCTCGACGTGGACACCGTGGTCGTCACCGTGGCCGTTGACGGCCTCAAGCCGCTCAGCCTGGTGCCGACCGAGGCGCTGGCGACCCGAGGTGACCGCTGACACGTCGGGAGTCACGAGGAGTCGCTCCTCGGGCGCCTAGACTGGGCTTCCCGGCGCACAGACTGGGCCACCCGGTGCAGAGAAGGGCCTTCATGACCACGTCTGACCTAGCCGACACCCCCTCCGGCGTTCCCGACAAGTTCGCCGCGATCGGCCTGACCTTCGACGACGTGCTGCTGCTGCCCGGAGAGACCGACGTGGTGCCCAGCGAGGTGGACACCAGCACGAGGCTGACCCGCGAGATCATGCTGCGGTCACCGCTGATCTCGAGCGCGATGGACACCGTGACCGAGTCGCAGATGGCCATCGCGATGGCCCGCCAGGGCGGCCTCGGCGTGCTGCACCGCAACCTGTCCATCGAGGACCAGGCCTACCAGGTGGACCTGGTCAAGCGGACCCAGACCGGGATGA
>CAXSHL010000151.1:0-4204 GCA_964237315.1 uncultured Nocardioidaceae bacterium | reverse complement strand
ACCTGCACCGGCGGCGAGCGCGGCTCGATCCTCAACCCGAAGATGGACCGGCCCGACGTGCTGGAGAACATGGCCTCGATCCGGCGCGAGGAGATGAACCGGGCGCGGGAGATCCTCGGCGTGCGCCAGGACTGGCTCGGCTTCGTGGACTCCGGCTGGCCCGAGGGGGACCCCAAGCCACCCCTTCCCGAGGGCTGCTTCGCCCTGGTGCCGGTCGAGGTCGCGACCGAGCCGCTGGTGCGGCTGATCCGCAGCTTCCGCCCGCACGTGATGACGACGTACGACGAGAACGGCGGCTACCCGCACCCCGACCACGTGATGTGCCACCTGATCAGCGTCGCGGCGTTCGAGGCGGCGGGGGACCCCTCGCGCTATCCCGACGCGGGGGAGCCCTGGCAGCCGCTCAAGCTCTACTACCACCACTCGTTCCACCGGGCCCGCACCCAGGCGCTGCACGACGCGATGGTCGCGCGAGGCCTCGAGTCGCCGTACGCCGAGCGCCTCGCCGAGTGGGAGCCGGACCCCGAGCACGAAGCCCGGATCACCACACGGGTGCCCTGCGCGGAGTACTTCCCGGTGCGCGACCGCGCCCTGCTCGCGCACGCCACCCAGATCGACCCGGAGGGCGCCTGGTTCGCCTGCCCGCTCGAGGTGCACCAGGAGGCCTGGCCCACCGAGGACTACGAGCTGGTCCGCAGCATGGTCGAGACCGAGATCCCCGAGGACGACCTGTTCGCGGGCGTGCGGGCGCGTGTCACAGCGCCTGAGAGAATGGACGCATGACCGCCTCCTCGCTCCCCGGTGCCCTGGTCCGGGTGCTCGTGCCGCTCGTGGACAAGCCGCCGGACCCCTCGGAGGTGGGTCAGGGCTGGATCGGCTTCCTGGTGTTCTTGTTCCTGGCCGTCGCCACGGTGCTGCTCTGGCTGAGCTTCCGGCGCCAGCTGAAGAAGGTGAACTTCGAGGAGGAGCCGGACCCGGCCCCGCGCCGGACCGCAGCCCGACGCCCGGCCGGACCGGGTGCCCGACCGGGTGCCGGACCGGACCCGCAGATCGGGCCGGACATCGGGCCGGACATCGGGTCGGGCACAACGAAACCCTGAGGTTGCCGTTGACCGGAGCACCGCCCGGGCCGATGCTCGCCCGATGGTCTCCCTCTCCGTGCCGGCATCGCCCGCCCACCCGTGGGATGCGCTCGGGTGGCACGGGCTGTCCGCTGCCCTGATGGGTCTGATGCTGGTCACGACCGTCCCGGCCTGGCTCGTCCCCGGTGCGGTCGTGGCGTTCGGCCTCGGCGTGGCCTGGTGCCTGGAGCAAGCGGTGCGGAAGCGCGCTCGCGGTCCTGCGGCCTACCTGCGCTCCGTGGTGTGCTGTGCGGCCATGGTCGTGATGCTGCTGCCGGTCAGCGGGCGGTCGATGTCGTCGGGGTCGATGACTGGATCGATGACTGGGTCGATGACTGGGTCGATGACTGGGTCGATGTCCGGGTCGGTGTCTGGGCAGCTCGCTGAGCCGCTCGCCGGGTGGCCCTCCGTCTCGGGCGCCCTCGCGCTGCTGCTCGCCGCAGTGCTCGTCTGGCTGGCGGTCACCGGTGCAGCTCGAGGCGTGCTGACGCTCACGTCCGGTCGGTCCCGCAGGAGCACCCTCGTCGAGGCGGCCGTGGCGGCCGTGATGGCGGCCATGCTCGTCGGCGCCGTCTGAGGCGAGTCAACCCGGGGAAATCAACCCGAGCGAATCAACGATGGGCTTAGGTGGCTGTTGACCGGATGCTGTCGCCGGGTCGATGGTGACGATGGTCACGGTGACAGGCCCACGGTGTGTCACCGGGACCCCCACGCGAGCAGGACAGCCGAGGACGAGGAGCGCACATGCAGGTACCGGCGCCGTTCGAGTACGAACGTGCCACCAGTGTCGGTCACGCGATCGGGCTCCTGGAGCGGCTCGGGGAGGAGGCCCGCCTCGTCGCCGGCGGCCACAGCCTGATCCCGATGATGAAGCTCCGGCTCGCCAACCTGGAGTACCTCATCGACATCAACGACCTGCACGACGAGCTCGGCTACGTGCGCGTCGGGGTCGGCGAGGTGCGGATCGGTGCCATGACCCGGCACCGGGAGCTGCTGGAGTCGGCGGAGCTCGCCGCGCTCTTCCCGATCTTCGCCGACGCCGAGGCTGTGATCGCCGACCCGGTCGTCCGCAACCGCGGCACCATCGGCGGCTCACTGTGCCAGGCCGACCCGTCCGAGGACCTCTCAGCAGTGTGTACGACGCTGAACGCCTCCTGTGTCATCCGCAACGCCAGCGGGGAGCGCGTGGTGAGCATGGAGGACTTCCACCGCGGACCCTACGAGACGGCCGTCGAGCACGACGAGATGCTGATCGAGGTCCGCATCCCGGTCCGGCCGAACGGGTCGAGCGCCTACGCCAAGGTCGAGCGCCGGGCGGGGGACTGGGCGGTCACCTCGGCCGGGGCCGCCGTGTGGATGGACGGCCCGGTGATCTCCGACGCCCGGGTCGGGCTCGCGGCCGTCGGCCCGAACACCACCGGCATCCCGGCCATCTCGGACGCCCTGCGCGGCCAGCCGCCGTCGGAGGAGCTCTACGCGGCCGCCGGGGCTATCGCCGCGGAGACCTGCTCGCCCAGCACCGACAACCGCGGCAGCGCCGACTACAAGCGGCACCTCGCCGACGAGCTGACCCGGCGGACGCTGCGGCGGGCCGTCGAGCGGATCCAGGCGGGCGTGCAGGGCGACTCGCCCTCGGACCCACCGTCTGAGCACACCCGCCCCACAGACCTCGGCAACCCGAACGGGAGCGAATGACATGCAGGTGTCGATGACGGTGAACGGCGAGCCGGTCACCAGGGAGATCGAGGGCCGGATGCTCCTCGTGCACTTCCTGCGGGACGAACTGGCGCTGACCGGGACGCACTGGGGATGCGACACCAGCAACTGCGGGACCTGTGTCGCCTGGATGGACGGTGAGCCCGTCAAGACCTGCACGGTGCTCGCCGCGATGGCCGGCGGGCACGACGTACGCACCGTGGAGGGCCTGGAGAAGGACGGCGTCCTGGACCCGATCCAGGAGGGGTTCATCCAGTGCCACGGCCTGCAGTGCGGGTTCTGCACGCCGGGCATGCTGATGACCACCAGGGCGCTGCTCGACCGCGACCCGGACCCCAGCGAGCAGACGATCCGCGAAGCCATCTCCGGACAGATCTGCCGGTGCACGGGTTACACGACCATCGTCCGCTCGGTGCAGTGGGCGGCCGCACACACCGTCGGCGACCACGCGACCGCCGAATCCGACACCTCGACAGCAGGCAGCCCCTCATGACCGTCACCGAGCCCACGGACGCCGCCGTCACCGGACGGGTCGCCGCCACTCCTGAGGACCTGGACCACGCGGACAACGACAAGAAGCCCTGTGGACACGGGCGGATGCTGCGCAAGGAGGACCCGCGCTTCATCCGCGGCCTGGGTCGGTACGTCGACGACGTACAGCTGACCGGCATGCTGCACCTCGCCATCCTGCGCTCACCGGTCGCGCACGCGCGGATCCTCAGCATCGACACGAGCGCCGCCGAGGCGCACCCCAAGGTCAAGGCCGTCGTCACCGGCGCGATGCTGGCCGAGAAGGGCCTCGCGTGGATGCCCACGCTGTCCAACGACGTGCAGGCCGTGCTGGCCACCGACAAGGTCCGGTTCCAGGGCCAGGAGGTCGCGTTCGTCGTCGCGGAGGACCGCTACGCCGCGCGGGACGCCCTCGAGCTGATCGACGTGGACTACGACATCCTGCCCCCGGTGGTCGACGTGCGGAAGGCGCTCGCACCCGACGCGCCGGTGATCCGCGACGACCTGGACGGCAAGACCGACAACCACTGCTTCGACTGGGAGACCGGGGACAAGGCAGCGACCGAGGCGGTGTTCGCCAAGGCCGACGTCGTGGTCAGTGAGGACATCGTCTACCCCCGCGTGCACCCGGCGCCGATGGAGACCTGCGGCGCGGTCGCGGACTACGACCGGGTGGACGGCAAGCTCACGCTGTGGTCCACGACCCAGGCGCCGCATGCGCACCGGACGCTCTACGCGATCGTCGCCGGCCTGCCCGAGCACAAGATCCGGGTGATCGCGCCGGACATCGGCGGCGGCTTCGGCAACAAGGTGCCGATCTACCCCGGCTACGTCTGCGCGATCGTCGGGTCCCTGGT
>CAXSHL010000150.1:0-4224 GCA_964237315.1 uncultured Nocardioidaceae bacterium | reverse complement strand
AGCGCAACGTGGGCTTCGTGTTCCAGCACTACGCGGCCTTCAAGCACATGAGCGTGGCGAAGAACGTCGCCTACGGGCTGGAGATCCGCACCCACGGGGGGCTCCGCCCCCCGTGGGCCCCCCAGAAGCGCGCCGGGAGACAGCGCATCGACAAGCGGGTGGCGGAGCTGCTCGAGCTGGTGCACCTCTCGCAGTTCTCGCACCGGCTGCCCTCGCAGCTCTCCGGCGGGCAGCGGCAGCGGATGGCGCTCGCGCGTGCCCTGGCGGTCGAGCCCACCGTGCTGCTGCTCGACGAGCCGTTCGGCGCGCTCGACGCGAAGGTCCGCAAGGAGCTGCGCGACTGGCTCCGCCGCCTGCACGACGAGGTGCACGTCACGACGGTGTTCGTCACCCACGACCAGGAGGAGGCCCTCGAGGTCGCCGACGAGATCGTGGTGATCAACAACGGGCGCATCGAGCAGGTGGGCTCTCCCGACGAGCTGTACGACGCGCCGGCCAACGACTTCGTGATGAGCTTCCTCGGCCCGGTGACGACCCTCGAGAACAACCTGATGCGTCCGCACGACATCGACGTCTTCACCGCGGGTGAGGTGGCGGGTGCCACCCCGGGCGAGGTGGTGCGGATGCTGCGCGTCGGCTTCGAGGTGCGGCTGACGGTGCGCCCCGCGTCGGTCCGCGACTCGGGCGAGGTCGCTGCTCCCGGTGACGACCAGGAGATCAGCGTGGTGCTCACCCGTTCGCACGCTCGCGAGCTGGGTGTGGACGTAGGGAGCAAGGTGTGGCTCGCTCCCAACCGCGGCGCCACCCAGGTGGCGCGGCCGAGCTTCCAGGTCGTCTGAGCCGCCGGGGGATGGGTCAGGACCGGTAGACGACGACGCGGTCACCTGTGCGCACCTGGTCGAACACCGAGGCGAGGGCTGCGTAGTCGCGCACGTTCACGCAGCCGTGTGACGCGCCGGCGTAGCCCCGGGCCGCGAAGTCGCTCGAGTAGTGCACGGCCTGGCCGCCGCTGAAGAACATCGAGAGCGGCATCGCGGACCCGAACAGCTCGGACACATGGTCGCGGTCCTTCCAGTAGACGCTGAACAGCCCCTCGCGGGTGGGGGTGAACTCCGACCCGAAGCGGACGTCGAGGCTGGTGGCGACCGTGCCGTCGACCACCCAGCGCAGGCTGCTGCTGGTCTTGTCGATGCACAGCGCCCGGCCCGTCCGGCAGCGTGGGTCCAGCACCGCACCGTCCGCGGGGTCCGGCCTCCGGTTCGCCAGCTCGTCTGCGGTCGGGTCGCTGGTCATGGCCTCGAGCAGGTCGAGCGTGCGTCGGTCGACCTTGCCGGTGACGGGCACCTGCCGCTTCGCCTGGAAGCCTCGCACCGCCTCGACGGTCTGGTCGCCGTACCGCTCCGAGACGTCGCCGGCGAACCAGGCGATCTGGCGCAGCCGGGCCTGGACCAGCCGCACGTCGCGACTCGCGTCACCGGCCTCGAACAGCGGTGGACCGGCGCGGTTGAACATCTCGTCGGCCGACGGCATCCGGGTCATCGTGGTGAGTCGCTTCCACGTCGCGGCGTCGACGACCCCGGTCGCCTCGAGTCCGCGCTTGGCCTGGAACCCGCGGACCCCCTGCCTGGTGGTCCCGTCGTAGCCTCCGGACATCGGCGGGGCGTACCACGCGAGCTGGGAGAGCCGGCCCTGCAGCTCGCGGACCCGGACGCCACGGTCCCCGGGCTCGAGCAGCGGTGGCTCGGGGATGAGGGTCGGCCTGGGTGCGACCGGCTGCCGGCTTCCTGGCGTCGGGCTCGCGCGGGACGCGGGTCCGACCACCCTCGGTTGCTCGACGCGGGCAGGGGGGTCCGTGCCCGAGGTGAGACCCAGCACGGCGTACGACGCACCCACGGCCGTGGCCACGGCCACGACGGCGACACCCGTGGCGACGGCCACAGCTCGCGCGACCCGCATGGACGCACCCCCGACCTTCGTGCCGATAGTGCAGCAGACGCTACCGGTTGGGACCGCTCATGTGTCGGAACCACGGTTGCGTCGACCCGCCGCCCGGGCGCGCTCGGTCCTAGAGTGCTCCTGTGACGCAGGGACGGGTCGACCTCGGCATCCCCGGGGTGGGCGGGCCTCGACCCGCTGAGCCTGCACCCGTGCGCTACCTCGTGGACCGCGGTGGCGCCTTCTCGCTGTCGGTGTTCGACCTCGGGCTTGCGTGCTGCGCGGTGGAGTTCGTCGCCGCCTCCCAGGCCTGGCCGGACGTCCTCGTGCCCGAGCCCGACCCCGCACCGGCTGACCCGCACCGGACCCAGGTGATGGTGGTGTCCGGCACCGTGACCGACGCGATGGCGCCCGCGGTCCGGCGCCTCTACGAGCAGCTGCCGGAGCCCAGGTACGTCGTCTCCTTCGGGTCCTGCGCCAACTCCGGCGGGCCCTACTGGGACTCCTACTGCGTCACCAAGGGAGTCGACCAGATCGTGCCGGTCGACGTGTGGGTCCCCGGCTGCCCGCCGCGGCCGGAGGCGCTGCTGCAGGGCATCGAGGTGCTGCAGCGCAAGATCGCGGGTGAGCTGCGGTGACCGGGTCGTGGGTCGAGCGCGTCCGCGAGGCGTACGTCGCGCACCTGCCCGGCCCGGTCGGCGTCGAGGAGGGGTTCGGTCCGGTCACGGTCCACGTGCCCGCCGACCGCTGGGTCGAGGCGGTGGCCCTGGCCCGTGACCTCTTGGGCTGCACGTACTTCGACTGGCTCTCGGCGGTGGACGAGCTGGACGACGGCTTCCAGGTCGTGTGTCATCTGGCTGCCCGTCGTACCGGTGGGGTCGAGCACCTCCTCGTGCAGACGGTCCTGGACCACGAGAGCCCCGCCGTCGCCTCTATCGCGGGCCTGTTCGCGGGCGCCGCGTGGCACGAGCGGGAGACCCACGAGATGTTCGGGATCGACTTCACCGCCGACGGCACGACCCTGGCACTCGAGGGCCTGCTGCTGCCGGCCGGGTTCGAGGGCCACCCGCTGCGCAAGGACTTCGTCCTCGCCTCCCGGGTGGCGAAGGCGTGGCCCGGTGCCAAGGAGCCGGGGGAGTCCGACGCGTCCCCACGAACGCCGCGATCCCGACGCAGGACGCGGCCGCCCGGCGTACCGGCGCCAGGGGAGTGGGGACCGCAGTGAGCGAGGCACTGCCGGCCCGGTCCCGCGGCGTCATCGCCCTGATCGAGGAGACCTGCACGTCGTGCATGCTGTGCGCGCGCGAGTGCCCGGTGTGGTGCATCGACATCGACTCCCACCAGGAGACGGCGCCCTCGCCGACCGGTGGACGGGACACCACCCGCAACGTGCTGGACCGGTTCGCGATCGACTACTCGATCTGCATGTTCTGCTCGATCTGTGTGGAGGTCTGCCCCTTCGACGCCCTGCACTGGAGCCCCGAGCTGGCGCCTCCCGAGGTGGACATCCGCGACCTGACCCACGAGAAGGGCCGGCTGCGCGAGTGGATGTGGACCGTGCCCCCGCCCGACACCCTCGACGAGCACGCTGAGCCGGCCAAGGAGATCGCCGTCGCGGAGAAGGCGGCCCGTCGCTCGGGACCTCAGCGGTAGTTGGTGAACTGGACCGCGAAGTCGTAGTCCTGACCCTTGACCAGGGCCTGCACGGCCTGCAGGTCGTCGCGCTTCTTGCTGGACACCCGCAGCTCGTCCCCCTGGACCTGCACCTTGACGCCCTTGGGGCCGTCGTCGCGGATCAGCTTGCCGACCTTCTTGGCCTGCTCTTGGCTGATGCCCTCCTTCAGCTCGATCGAGATCTTCGACTCGCGCCCGGACTGCCGCGGCTCCCCGGCCTCGAGCACCTTCAGAGACTGCTGCCGCTTGATCAGCTTGTCCTTGAACACGTCGAGCACGGCGGAGGCGCGGTCGTCCGCGTTCGCGGAGATCTCCACGGCATGGTCGCCTGAGCGCTCGATCGTGGCGCCGGTGTTCTTGAAGTCGAACCGTTGGCTGATCTCCCGCTGGGTCTGGTTGATGGCGTTGTCGATCTCCTGCTGGTCGAGCTTGCTGACGATGTCGAACGACGAGTCGGCCATGGGGGTTCCTCCTGCGGCTGGGTGCACCGGCGATTTAGGGGTCTTGCTCCTGCTGCGCTATTCTTTCGTCCCGGTGCGCCAGCCACAATCTGGGGTCACCACGGCAGGTTGCCCGAGCGGCCAATGGGAGCGGACTGTAAATCCGTCGGCTTAT
>CAXSHL010000149.1:0-4338 GCA_964237315.1 uncultured Nocardioidaceae bacterium | reverse complement strand
TCCTGGCCAGCCCGCCGCTGGACTTCCACGTCTCGGACTCCTACTTCGTGGTCGCCCACTTCCACTACGTCGTGTTCGGCACCGTGGTGTTCGCGATGTTCGCAGGCTTCTACTTCTGGTGGCCGAAGATGACCGGCCGGATGCTCGACGAGCGGCTCGGCAAGGTGCACTTCTGGCTGCTGTTCATCGGCTTCCACACGACCTTCCTGGTCCAGCACTGGCTGGGTGTGGAGGGGATGCCCCGCCGCTACGCGGACTACCTGCCCTCCGACGGGTTCACCACGCTCAACCAGGTGTCCACGATCGGCTCGTTCCTGCTCGGCGCCTCCACGCTGCCGTTCCTGCTCAACGTCTACAAGTCCGCCCGCACGGCGCCGGTCGGCGTCGACGACCCGTGGGGCTGGGGCCGCTCGCTGGAGTGGGCGACGTCGAGCCCACCGCCCCGGCACAACTTCGAGAGCATCCCTCGCATCCGCTCCGAGTCGCCCGCGTTCGACCTGCACCACCCCGAGGTGGCGGCGATGGAGCTGGTGGAGGGCAACGAGATGGGTGACGAGCGCGAGAACGCCGACGCGCCGGACATGGGTGGGCGCGCTACCTACCTCGAGGAGCAGATGGGGCACCCGATCGACGAGAGCAAGGGTCGCACCGACGACGGGCAGCGGGACGACCGATGAAGGCCGAGGCGATGATCTTCGCCATCTGCACGGTGTTCTTCATCCTGGTGGCGCCGGCCTACTGGTTCATCACCTACGACCCCACGGGGACGTCGGCGCTCGTGATGACGGCTCTGCTGGGTCTGCTCGTGACGTTCTACCTCGGCTTCCACGCGTCGAAGATGCAGCCCCGCCCGGAGGACCGCCAGGACGCCGAGATCGCCGACGGCGCCGGCGAGCTGGGGTTCTTCCCGCCGTTCAGCTGGTGGCCGCTGTGGGCCGGTCTCAGCCTGGGGGTCATCGTGTTCGCCGCGGCGATGGGCCAGTGGTGGCTGGTGGTCATCGGCGCCGGGCTGATCGGGTTGTCCACGTGCGGCTGGATCTTCGAGTACTACCGCGGCGAGCACGCCCACTGACTCCTCGCCCATCCGGCTGAGCGGGCAGATCGGCACCGGAACGTGACCGGTCACACCGCTCATGAGGTCGGGCGCGTGGGTGTCCCCTTGTTAGAGTGAGGGTGTTGTTCACAATCCCCAGGGGGAGCTCATGTCTGTTGGTCCCGTCGCCACGCTGCGTGGACGGTTGCGCCGTCGTACCGCCCCGGTGGCCGGACTGCTCGCGATCAGCATCGCGGTCGCCGGCTGCTCGTCCGGGTCGGGCGACGGCGGGACGCCGAAGGCTGACTCCACCTCCGCGTCCAGCGCCTCAGCCGCCGCCTCGCCCGCGGCCCCGACGAAGTCTGCGGCCTCGGTCGCGGCGAACGTCTCGGGCAAGGGTGTGAAGGTCGACAAGGTTGTGAAGCTGACGGCCCAGGACGGCACCTTCGACCAGGTCGTCGTGCGAGCCAAGAAGAAGACCCTCGCGGGCACCCTCTCGGCAGACAAGACCACCTGGAGCTCCACCGGCGCTCTCGAGCCGGACACGCGCTACCGGGTCATCGCCGCGGCGGTGGACAGCGACGGCCTCAAGGCCATGAAGCGGTCCTCGTTCCGCACCCAGCCGCTGTCCCTGGACCAGCAGACCTTCCCGAGCTTCGCGCCGGTCGGTGGCGAGACCGTCGGCATCGGGATGCCCGTGGTCGTGCGCTTCGACGTGCCGGTGACCAAGAAGGCGTCCATCGAGCGGCACCTGTCGGTCACCAACTCCTCGCACCAACGCGGTTCCTGGCACTGGATGAGCGACACCGAGGTGCACTGGCGTCCGGTGCACTACTGGAAGCCCGGCACCAAGGTCACCGTCAAGGCCGACATCAACAGCGTGCCGGCCGGCAACGGCGTGTTCGGCCAGGTGAGCCGCAGTGCCTCCTTCCGCATCGGCGACTCGATGGTGAGCAAGGTCAACGCGCAGACCGACCAGATGAAGACCTTCATCAACGGCAAGCTGGCGCGCACCATCCCGATCACCACCGGCAAGCCCGGCTTCACCACCCGCTCCGGCATCAAGGTCATCGTCGAGAAGTTCCGCACCAAGCGGATGAACTCCGAGACGATCGGCATCGCAGCAGGAAGCGCGGACTCCTACGACCTCGACAACGTCGAGTACGCCATGCGCGTCACCTACAGCGGCGAGTTCGTGCACGCTGCTCCGTGGTCGTTGGGGTCGCAGGGCTATGCCAACGTCAGCCATGGATGCACGGGCATGAGCACCTCGAACGCGGAGTGGCTCTACAACCTGAGCAGGCCCGGTGACGTCGTCGAGTACACCGGCACCGACAAGCCGATGACCCTGGACAACGGCTACGGCGACTGGAACGAGTCCTTCAAGGAGTACAAGAAGGGCTCCGCCCTCAGCTGACCGACGCGCAGGACCGGCGCTAGCGCTGGTCTGGCGTCTGTCCGCCTGACGGCATCGGCACGTCGGTGCTCCACCGGGCCTGTCGCTCGTCGTCGGACTGCTCCCACCACGGCACTCCGCGCTCGCCAAGCGCCACCTTGGCCGCCTGCACCCCGGCTCGCGAGGCGCTCTCCTCGTCAGTGCCGCGGGTACGGCGTACGTCGCGCCGCCAGGCCATCAGCACGCGGGTGAGCTCCTTGCGGCGGTCCTCCGGGATCGCCGGGTCGATGGCTCGCCACCGACGGCCGTCGATGACGAGATGGCGCCCGTCCGGGGTGGTCTCAAGCGGCTCGCTCACGCACGTCAGCCTAGGAGCGCAGGGTGCACAGAGGCACTGCGGGTCGGGCGCGAAGGCGGTCGAACATGCTCGATGCGAGGTAAAGACTTGCTGACTCTTTGCCCGAGATGCCTGATTCCTCCTAGCGTGAGCGCAGCAGAGTCCACCCTGGATTCGTCCCCCGTTCGCTCCACCAGTGAGGTCTCCATGCGTCGTGTCTCTCCTGCATCCATCTCGGGCGCGCTGGTTGCCGCCTGGGCCCTCAGCGCCGGTGCGGCCGTCCTCGGCGCCGCGCCTGCTCAGGCCGCCCCGACGGTCCATGCCGACCCAGGCAACTCCGCCGTGGTCACGCGGCTGTCGGTCGGCCACGGCAAGGGCTGGCTGACCATGCACACTCGCAGCACCTCGGCTCAAGGCTTCAGTGTCCTGGTGCCGGCCGGAACGGGATCCTGGAACGGGCCGGCGGACGTCTATGTACCCGAGCAGGGCGCCCACTGTCTGCGACAGCCCGGGCCCGACTTGCTCTACGAGTGCTCCAGCGACTTCCCCACCGGGTTGCCTACCGGAAGCTACGCGGTGAGCATCCCCGTCACCCGCATCGGCAGTGTGGAGGGCCTCACAGGCAGCGCCTGGGCTTCGCAGGAAGGCGCCAGCGACGACGTTGCCCAGGACACGTTCCCGGTGCTCGACGGCTCGCACTACCGCAGCACGGCGGAAGTGAGGGCCGCCTACGTCACCGGGGACGCCGGTGGAGTCGCGGGACGGGCCACCATCTCGCTGTCGACCACCATCGTCCCTGGTGAGGAGATCACGGACCTGAACAGCACTCTGCCCTCCGGTAGCTGGCGGATCATCGGGTCGAATGTAGCGAACCACGGAGTCCGGTGTTCGGTGATGGGGTCGGGCACCGAGGCTCCGAGTCTGCACTGTCGCCCGGATGCGGCGTCGGGCCGCGCCTTCGCTCCCGGCCGCTACAACCTGGCGCTCGTGCTCGGCGGCGAGGGCGAGCCGGGCACCACATCGCAGGTCTCACTCAGCGCCTCCGGACACTCACCTGAGCTCGAGGACACCTTTGGGTGGGTGACTTCCTGAACCCGAGCCCGAGAGAGTCGGAACGGCGTCGATCGCGATCGTTAGAGCCGCGCGAGCTGTGGTGAAGTTCTGGGCGGCCCGGCGGTGCTGGAGCAGATCTTGGGCCGCAGCTCGATGGCGCACCTGCCCTGGAGGTCGCGGCCGGGAGTCGGAGCGTGCCCTGGTGCTGGCCGGTGACTCGGCTCGACGGGTGATGGGCGTGCCAGCACCCCGAGGCCCTGGTCGGTGTCGGGGATGCCGGTGGCCGTCGGGCCACGACCGGACGGATGCGTGGACGGGCGAGCGGGCAGGCATCGGGTCGAACGGGCGAACGGCGGACGTCCAGGGCGGACGCTTCAGTCAGCAGCGGCCCGTGCGGTCACTGCCGGTCGGGTCGGTCTCCGGGGCGGGTGGTGTAGACGTGTCCGTAGGGACTGACCCACTCGTAGGTGTGGTCGGGGAGGCGTCGGTATCGCCAGCCGGTCCTGGTCTTGAGTCGAT
>CAXSHL010000148.1:0-4406 GCA_964237315.1 uncultured Nocardioidaceae bacterium | reverse complement strand
GCGGCCTTCTCGGCGAACCGCCGGTTGACCCGGACGTAGGAGTCCCACCACTCGCGGTGGAACTCGGGCTTCGCGACGACGTCGTGGTAGAGCGGCCACAGCGTGGCGTTGGAGAACCCCTCGTAGAAGTCCTCGACCTCCTCGGCGCTCAGCGGCACTGGCACCAGGGACAGGCCGTCGTCGACGAACGGGTCCAGGTCGCTGTCGGGGCTGCCCGACCAGCCGATCCACGCCCCGTCGTTCTGCCGCATCACCGGCTCGATGGCGGTGACCAGGCCGCCGGGCGAGCGGCGCCAGTCCTCGCTGCCGTCGGGGTTGACCACCCGGTCGACGGGCAGCCGGTTGGCGACGATGACCAGATCGGCCTTCTTGATCCCGGTCCTGCTGGCGGCACTCATCCGGTCAACCTACCCATCTGGGACCCCGGCAAGCCCCGCACATGTCAGTCGACCTCGTAGCGGACGCCCACCTGCTCGCGGATCCGGTCCATCTGCCGCATCAGCGCGACCGTGTCGTCGAGAGGGACCAGCGGGCTCTCGGTCTCCCCGTTGCGCAGGCAGCGCACCACCTCAAGCGCCTCGTTGGCGAGGCCGGTGCCGATCAGCTCCTCGCTGATCTCCAGTGGCTCGTCGGGACCGCCGGGGCCCGGGTCGGTCTCGTGCGGGGTCCAGGTGACGGTCTGCGGGTGGTAGAAGGCGGCGGGTACGTCGATCCGCCCCCGCTCCGTGGCGACCGACGCCGTGACCGGTGACCAGGACGTCATCGTCGCGGTCAGGGAGGCCACAGCGCCGCCGGGGTAGCCGAGGCTGACCGCCAGGTTGAGGTCCGCTCCCAGCTCGGAGAGGGCGGCGGTCGCCGCGATGGCGGACGGCTCGCCGAGGAACAGGGACGCGAACGTGAGCGGGTAGACCCCCATGTCCAGCAGCGCCCCACCCCCCAGGCGCGGGTCCAGGAGCCGGTCGGTCGGCGGCTTGTCGACGACGAACCCGATGTCGGCGCGCACCTGGCGCACCTCGCCGAGCGCTCCGGAGGCGACCAGCTGCTGCATCCGGCGCACCAGTGGGTTGCAGCGCATCCACATGGCCTCCATCAGGAAGAGGTTCCGCTCGCGGGCGAGTGCGACGAGGTGCTCGGCGTCGGCGGCGTTCAGGGTCAGTGACTTCTCGCACAGCACCGACTTGCCGGCCTCGAACGCGAGCTCGACGTGGTCGCGGTGCAGGGCGTGCGGGGTGGCGACGTAGACCACGTCCACCGCCGGGTCCTCCACCAGCGCGCGGTAGTCGCCGTACGTCTTCTCGATGCCGTGCTCGGCGGCGAACGCGTCCGCGGACTCCTGGCGGCGGGCTCCGACGGCCGCGAGCCGGCAGTCGTCGAGGAGGGCGAGGTTCTCGGTGAAGGCGGTCGCGATCTTCCCGGTGGCGAGGATCCCCCAGCCGACGGGCCGGTCCTGCGGCAGCGGCTCGGCCCGCCGCGGGCCGGGAGGGACGTCGAGGGGCGGCAGGTCCGTCAGCAGGTCGGGCAGACTGGTCATACGATCATTGTGACCCGGTCGGGTGCCGGGGCGAGATGCCGGCCGGTGCCGACCGGGAGAGCCCGGGAGGGCGACCTCGAATCGCCGGCTGTGTCCCAGCGGTGCGAACTACAACGGTGTGGTTTCCTCGCCTATGCTGGGTGCGCCGTCACCACGGTCCGTAGCCACTGCCAGGAGTCGCCCCATGGACGCCGCGAACGCCCTCAACGCCGACCAGCACGCCACCGAGAGCGAGCTGTCCGAGCGGGACCGCGACATCCTGGGCTTCGAGCGTCAGTGGTGGAAGTACGCCGGCGCCAAGGAGCAGGCGGTCCGCGAGAAGTTCGACATGTCCGCCACCCGCTACTACCAGGTGCTCAACGCCCTGATCGACCGGCCCGAGTCGCTCGCGTTCGACCCGCTGCTGGTCCGGCGGCTGCGTCGGCTCCGGGCCGCCCGGCAGCGGGCGCGCTCGGCGCGCCGCCTCGGGTTCGATGTCTGAGCTCCCCCGCTGGTCGATCCGCTGGTCGATCCGGTGGTCGATCGGCGCGTCCGACGGGGGGCAGCGCGGCGTCGCCGTCTCGTCCTCCCTGGCCCTGCTGTCCGCGGCCGCGGTGCTGCTGGCGGGTGCCGCCTTCGTCGCGACCGGCTCCCCGCGCCACGAGGACCCGGTCCGGGTCTCGGCCGGCGTGACCCGCACCGCCACCCCCTCACCGTCCGCCTCGCCCGCGCACGAGCACCGGAAGAAGCGGGTAGAGAAGCCCGTCGTGCGCCGCGGCGAGACCTACGTCGAGGTGTTCAACAACTCCGGCATCCATGGCCTCGCAGGCGCCACGGCCGCCCGGGCGCAGGACGCCGGCTGGCAGGTCGTCGGCTCGGACAACTGGTACGGCGCCATCGACGCCAGCACCGTCTACTACCCCCTCGGGCAGCGTCCGCAGGCGGAGCTGCTCGCCAAGGACCTCGGCATCTCCCGCGTCAAGCCCCTCTTCGCGCCGATGCGCGGCGACCGGCTGACGGTGATCCTGACCGCCGACTACTCCTGAGCCGCCGCCGAATCAGCTGGCCGATCACATCCTGGCCCCCCGCCGGCCGGCCGCCTCTGGTTGGCTTGGCCCATGGACTTCCGCACCGAGCAGGCGCACGAGCGGTACGACGCAGTGGTGGCGCTCGCTCGCGAGGTGGTCGTCGGCCTGGACTTCGACGGCACCCTGTCGCCGATCGTCGAGGACCCGCACCAGGCGCTGATCCACCCCGAGGCCCCGGAGACACTCGCCGCCCTGGCCGCGCAGGTGCGTGCGGTCGTCGTGATCACCGGCCGACCGGCCAGGCAGGTCGTGGAGCTCGGGCACCTGGAGCAGCTCGCCGACGCCCTGCCCGAGGGAGCCCGGCTGGGCGTGATGGGGCAGTACGGCCACGAGCGCTGGGACTCCTCCTCACGCGAGTTCAGCTCCCCGGAGCCACCGCCGGGCCTCGCCACGTTCCGCGAGGAGCTTCCCGGCCTGCTCGCGGCCCAGGACGCCGGCGACGCCCTCGTGGAGGAGAAGGGGCTCGCGATCGCCGTACACACCCGGGGGCTGCCGCACGCCCAGCAGACCTTCGACCGGCTCGGGGAGACCCTCGGCGACGCGGCCGAGAGGCACGGTCTGACCCTGGAGCCGGGCCGGCTGGTGCTCGAGGTGCGGGCGCCCGGGATGCACAAGGGTCTGGCAGTGCGGGCGGCCCTCGAGGAGCACCACGGACAGGGCGTCGTCTTCGTCGGGGACGACCTCGGCGACCTCGAGGCGTTCGAGGCGGTCCGCTCCCTGCGTGACGGAGGACTGCCCGCGCTCCTGGTCTGCTCGAGCTCGGACGAGCAGGAGGCGCTGGCCGAGCTGGCCGACGTGGTGGTCGCCGGCCCGAGCGGCGTGGTCGCCCTGCTGACGGCGTTCATCGCCGACGCCTCTCGCTGACTCCTGCTCAACGAGACCGCCCGTCTCGGCAGGTGGATGCCATGTGCACATGCTGAGACGCCTGCGTAGGCTCGAGCCTGCTCATCGAGAGGGGCAGAGGGACACGGCCCGCTGAAGCCCCGGCAACCCGTCACCGCATCCGCTTGGTCGCGCCCCATGCGACCGGCCCGGACCAATGTGGTGCCAAAGGTGCTAATTCCGTCCCGCGCCGAGAGTCGGTCCCCGGGGAAGATGAGAAGGAGGCCCTCCTTGAGCACGTCGGTTCTTCCCACCCCAGCGAGCAACCCATCCAGCACGCCGGCCAGCGGCCCCGCAGGTGCTGTCCGCCTGCGACCGGGCGCCTTCGGCAACGCGGTGCACCTGGTCTGTCGCGAGTGTCGAGCCACCCAGGAGCTCGGTCCGTTCTATGCGTGCGTCGAGTGCTTCGGCCCGCTGGAGATCGGCTACGACTTCCCCGAGGTGACCCGCGCCCAGATCGAGGCGGGCCCTGCGAACATCTGGCGCTACCAGCAGCTGCTGCCCGTGCCCAGCGACATCACGAGCAGCCGCAACATGGAGCCCGGCTTCACCCGGCTGCTCAAGGCCGACAACCTGGCCCGCGAGCTGGGCATGAGGAACCTGTGGGTCAAGGACGACTCCGGCAACCCGACCCACTCCTTCAAGGACCGGGTCGTCGCGGTCGCGCTGTCGGCCGCCCGCGAGTTCGGCAGCACCGTCTTCGCGTGCCCCTCGACCGGCAACCTCGCCAACGCGGTCGCGGCCGCGGGTGCGCGCGCCGGGATGAAGACGGTCGTCTTCATCCCCGACAACCTCGAGCGGCCCAAGGTGATCACCACCGCGGTGTACGGCGGCACGCTGGTCGCCGTGAAGGGCAACTACGACGACGTCAACCGGCTCGCCTCGGAGATCGCCGGCGAGGAGGACGGCTGGGCGTTCGTGAACGT
>CAXSHL010000147.1:0-4505 GCA_964237315.1 uncultured Nocardioidaceae bacterium | reverse complement strand
CATCGACTGCCTCCAGGCCTTCGAGGAGGACCCGGACACCGACGCGATCGTGATCATCGGGGAGATCGGCGGCGACGCGGAGGAGCGGGCGGCGGCCTACATCGAGGAGCACGTGACGAAGCCCGTCGTCGGCTACGTCGCCGGGTTCACCGCCCCCGAGGGCAAGACGATGGGCCACGCCGGCGCCATCGTGTCCGGGTCCTCGGGCACCGCCCAGGCCAAGAAGGACGCCTTCGAGGCCGTGGGTGTCAAGGTCGGCAAGACGCCGTCCGAGACGGCCCAGCTGATGCGGGACGTCATCGACAAGCTCTAGCCCAGTGGCTGGGCCGGGGCCGGGGCTGGGTCAGTGGCTGGGTCAGTGGCTGCGGCGCCCGCGTCGTGAGACGAGCGCCGGAGCGATCCAGCTGTCCGACACCAGGCCGGTGACGATCGAGTAGACCGCCTTGTGGGCAACGTCGACCACCTGCTCGCCGACCGGCCACGTCGACGGCGGCGCCCCGCGGCCGGTGGCGTTCTCCAGCGTCTGGTCGACGGCCAGCCGGACCACGACGTGGGTCAGGTTCGCGCGGGAGCCCCGGATCCCGGTGATGGCCCAGACCCCCCGCAGAGCGCCCACCACAGCGCCGGTGCCCCAGTGCATCGCGTGGTTCAGCACGACCGGTCGCTCGAAGTCGGTGCGCGGCCGGCCGAGCAGCGTCGACAGGGTGCGGGCCGGGACGTAGGAGTCGGCCCGACCGGTCACCGCCTGCTCCAGCTTCTCGCTCAGGGTCATCGCGGCGACCCCGACAAGGCCGGCCGCGGCCCCCTGCCCGGCGGCCGCCGCGATCCGGCGGCCCCGTGTCGTCTCCGTGCTCTGCAACATCGGCACCATCGCCTCATCACTCGTCTGGTCACCACTCGTCAGGGACCAGCGAGGTGCCCAGTCGTCCCTCGAGGATGCCCGGCAGTCCAGGAGACGACCACTCGGACGGGCACTCGGGCCTGCTCCACGCCGTTGCTGAGCGTGGGCCGCCGGTGGATCGCCGGCGAGTGCACGTCCGAATGGTCGCTCAGGCGCCCGGACCGGTCAGGTGACGGCGTTGCGGACGGCGTAGTCCGGGTGCAGGTGCTCCTCGTGCTCGACCACCTGCACCAGCTGCTCGACGGCGTCGTAGACGTCGGCGTGGGTCACATAGAGCGGCGCGAAGCCGAACCGCGCCACGTCCGGTGTCCGGAAGTCGCCGACGACTCCGCGGGCCACGAGCGCCTGCACGACGCCGTACGCCGCCTCGTGCCGCAGCGACACCTGGCTGCCCCGGACGGCGTGCTCGCGGGGGGTGACGATGTCGAGGACCGACCCGAGCCGGGCGTCGACGAGGTCGATGAACAGGTCGGTGAGCGACAGCGACTCCTCCCGCAGTACGTCGACCGACACCCCGTCGAACACGTCGAGGGCGGCGTCGAGGGCGGAGAGCGCCAGCACCTGCGGGGTGCCCGACGCCATCCGGGCCACCCCGTCGACCGGAGCGAAGTCACGCGACATCCCGAACGGGTCGGCGTGCCCGAACCAGCCGGTGACCGGCTGGTCCCAGGCCGCCTGGTGCCGCGGGTGGACCCAGGAGAACGCCGGGGATCCGGGCCCGCCGTTGAGGTACTTGTAGGTGCAGCCCACGGCCACGTCGGCGTCCGCGCCGGTCAGGTCCACCGGGACCGCGCCGGTGGAGTGGCACAGGTCCCAGTGCACGAGCGCCCCGGCGTCGTGGGCGGCGGTCGTGAGGCCGGCGAGGTCGAACATCGCGCCGGTGCGGAAGTCCACGTGGGTCAGCGCCAGCACCGCGACGTCGTCGTCGAGGGACGCCGCGGGGTCGGCCGGGTCGCACCAGCGGAGCTCGAGGTGGAAGGCGCGCGCCACCCCCGCGGCGACGTAGCCGTCGGTCGGGAACGTCGTCGGCTCGAGCACCAGCACCCGCCGACCGGGCCGCAGCCGGCTGGCGGCGACGAGCGTCTTGAACAGGGTGACGCTGGTCGAGTCACCCACGTGCACGTCGCCGGCCCGGGCGCCGACGAGCGGGGCGATCTTGGCTCCCACCCGACGGGTGAGGCCGACCCAGTCGGCGGTGTTCCACGACGAGATCAGCCCGGCGCCCCACTCCTGGCGGACGACCTGCTGGACGCGGTCCGGCACGGAGCGGGGCAGCGCGCCCAGGGAGTTGCCGTCGAGGTAGACCACCCCGTCCGGGAGGTCGAACAGGTCTCGCCGACCGCGCAACGGGCTGGCCCCGTCACGGGCGACGGCCCGTTCGCGGGTCAGGGCAGTGGTCTGGTCAGGAGAGCTCACGCCTGCGACCCTACGGCCGACCGGAGCGAGGGAGCTCGCGGAGCCGCTCACCGGCCCTGGTCAGCAAGGCCCCGAAGACGCGCTCGGACAGGTCGGCGCCGGGGGTGGGGGTGAAGGTCAGCCGGGCCACCGAGCGGCCGGCTCTGACGTAGCCCACCCGGAACGGCACCTTCTCGCGCGAGGAGACGGTGGTCTGCAGCAGCCACTGCGAGGCGTCGACCCCTCGCAGGTCGCTGCGGCGCTCCGGACCGACGTCGGTCGTGACGTCGCGCCGCTCGCACCCGGCCAGGTCGCCGCGCGCCACCGAGAGGAACCGCGCAGCGCCCGTCGTGGACCCGAAGGTGCCATAGGTCTCTGTCAGCCCGAACCGGTCCGGCAGCGCGGCCTGGGGGATGAGGTAGGTCCGGGTCCGGACGGCGCTCGCGTCACTGAAGTCCTCGTCGCCGCAGCGGTCGACCGACGGGTCCGCCGACGGCGCGGCCCTGGCGGTGCGGGTGCCGACCCAGGGCTTGTCGACCTGACCGACCGGGGGGAGGTCGGCGACGGCGAGGACGCCCCGGTCCTGACGAGGACCCGCGGGTGGCGGAGCCACGGCGTGGAAGGTCGGCCGGGTGGCGCAGCGACCGGCGACCCTGCGCACGCAGAGGTTCCGCACCGCGATCTGCAGCGTGCGCACCACCTGGCGCGTGGCAGGTGGGCGGGCGCCGGCCGTCGTGCCCACCGTCGAGGTGACCACCGACCCGGTCCGCGCGACCGCCACCGTCAGCGACGACGAGGGGCGGCTGGCGACGCCCAGGGTGAGGACCTGCGCCTCGTCGCCGACGCGTTCCACGCGGTAGGCATCGAGCACCTGGAGGCGAGCGACCCGGCAGCCGGCGTACCAGCCGACCACCGTCCGGTAGGTTCTCCGGGCCCGCGCCACGGACCGGGAGACCTCGACGGTCTGCACCGCCGAGCGACGGGGCGTGCCGGCGGCGCGGAAGGTCCGGACGATCGCGGTGGCCCCGCGGGAGTCGGCGAAGCGTCGTTGCTGGCACACCGAGTTGATGCCGTCGCCGGAGGTGTTCGCGTCGGTGCGGGTCACGGTCCACGTCCGGTTGCGGGGGCCGCCCAGGCCGCGGACCTGGCGGCTGTCCAGCAGGTCGTCGGTCACCGGAAGCCGTGGGCTGGGCGTCGACGTGGGCGTCGACGCAGGCGGCCCGGACGCGGCCCCGGGGTGGTCCCCCGGCATCCGGAGGGCCAGGGCGACGAGCAGCGCGGCCAGCACCGCGACGACGGCGCCTGCCAGCAACCGGAGGCGGTGCCGCCGGCGGCCGGCTCGGCGGACCGAGTCGGACCTCCCCTCCTGCGACATCACACCTCCCGGCCCTCACCGTACGTGGTCCGGCCCGGCGGCGCCCATCGGCGTGTGAGCCGCCGATCGCGGACTCCCGGAGGGGAGGATGGCCAGCGATGACCGACCTCCTCGACCCCCCCGGCACGCGCGCGTCGACCGTGACCGCCGGCGACCGCCCGCTGCGCTCCCTGGCCATCGGTGCGACCGCCGCCGGTCTGGGCGCCGCCTGTTCGGTGCTGCTGGGCTGCATGGCGCTGGCGATCGTGGGCTGGTTCGCCTCCGACGCCGGCGGTCACGGCACCACTCGCGACGCGCTGCGGGTCGGCACCGACGGCTGGCTGCTGGCCCAGGGCGCCCACCTGGGTCTCACGGCCGGCGGCGTCCCGGCGACCATCACGGCGATCCCGCTGGGTCTGACCCTGCTCTGCGTGTACGTCGGTCACCGGTTCGGCCGGTGGGCGGCGGAGACCTCGGCGGTCGAGGACCTGCGAGCCCTGCTGCTCGGTGTGCTGGTGCTGTCCGGGGTCTACGGGCTGGTCGCCCTGCTGGCGGCGATCCTCGCCTCGACCGGCGAGGCGGAGCCCAGTCTGCTCGGGTCGTTCGTGGGCGGGTTCGTCGTCGGCTGCGTCGGAGGAGGCACCGGTCTGCTCCGGGGCAGTCAGGCCTTCACCTGGCGCTCCCGGGTGCCGGAGTGGGCCCGCGCCGTCGCGGTGGGGGCGGTCGCCGCGGTGCTGCTGCTCGTCGCCGTCTCCTCGGTGCTGGTGGTCGTGGCGCTGCTCATGGACCTCGGCACGGCCGCCAACGTGCTGTCCCGGCTGCACGCCGACCTCTCCGGCGGCCTGCTCTACACCG
>CAXSHL010000146.1:0-4658 GCA_964237315.1 uncultured Nocardioidaceae bacterium | reverse complement strand
ACCGGCGCCCGCCGATGGACAGCGAGGCCACGGTCGAGTTCTTCGGGGTGGTGGCCCAGCAGGTGGTGGCCGCGCTGCCCGAGCTGCTGACCGGCCGGGAGGCGGACGCCATGCAGGCCCGGTGCCAGGGGCTGGTGGACAAGGGGGTGCCCGAGGAGCTGGCACTCAAGGTGGCCGTCCTGCCGCCGGCCTACACCGTGCTGACCGTCGTGGAGACCGCGAAGCGCGACCACGTCGACCCGGTCGAGGTGGCCCGGGTGCACTTCGCCCTCGGCGAGCGGCTCGGCCTGTCCCTGCTGGTCGCCCGCATCCTGGCACTGCCGCGCGACGACCGGTGGCAGACGATGGCTCGGGCGGCGCTGCGTGACGACCTGCAGGCCGTGCACGCCCGGCTGACCGCCCAGGTGCTGGCCAGCACCGGCACCGACCAGCCGGTCCCGGTGCGGATCGCGGACTGGGAGGAGCAGGACAGCGTCGTGGTGTCCCGGGCGGTGGGGACGCTGGAGGAGATCTGCTCCGACGAGCACGCCGACCTGGCCCGGCTCTCCGTCGGCCTGCGCGTGGTGCGGACCCTGCTGGTCCCGGCCTGAGCCGAGGCGCCCCGTTCTGCGGTCCGGGAGGCGCCGAGGCGTCCCGTCCTGCGGTCCGGGAGGCGCCGAGGCGTCCCGTCCTGCGATCCGGGAGGAGCGTCGCACCATCGACAGGAGGGCGGCCGAGTCAGCACAATGAGCGGGACAGGCAGAATGCTGTACCCGCTGAGAAGGGTGGCCGGCGTTGCGAACGTCCCGTCGACCCAGGCTGGCTCGCCGAGGACCCCGGTCCCGGGCCTGGTGGCCGGCGGTTCGTGCGGCCCTCTGCGCGATGGGTGCGGCCCTCGCGATCGGCGTGGTGGCGGGTTGCGGCAGTGGGGCGACCAGTGCGCCGCCGACGTCGACTGCTACCCCCAGCGGGACCTTCTCCGGATCGTTGAGTGCGGTCCCGACGGTGTCGTCCGGCCCCACGGAGTCGTCGCCCCAGCCCACGGCGTCGCAAGGCACCCCTCTGCCCGAGCAGACCCCCCGTCCCTCGGACGCGCTGGGCGCCTTCCGTCAGCGGTGCCTGCGGGAGACGACCAGCCTGGACGCCGCCTCGGTGTTCTACGAGAGCCCCGTCCGGCTGGCGAAGGCACGCCCGCACCGGTTCACCCTGGAGATCCGCCCCCTCACCGCGTCCGGTGACGGGTCACCAGGAGGACTCCAGCGACACGGTCGGATCCTGCTGGCCTGCACCGTCCAGGCCCGCCTCCTCGTCGCTCCGGACGCGCTCGAGGTGGCGCCCCGGACCTGGCAGGGTCGCAGGTTCCTCCCGCCGAACCCGTCCACCTGGACCTGGATCGTCACCGCCAAGACCGCGGGGAGGACCGACACCGTGCTGCAGCTCAAGCCGGTCGTGCAGATCGACGACGGTCACCGGATCGCGGTGCAGGACCTCGGCGTCGCCGAGTACGACGTCACGTTCTCGGCGCCCGCCGCGCCGGCTCCGGCGGTGCCTGTGACGCACCGCGTGGGGGACTTCCTCGCGTCGTCGTGGAAGGTCCTCGTCGGCCTGGCCACCGGGGTCAGCGCGATCCTCGCCGCCCTCGTCGCCGTGCGTGGGCTGCGGGTCAGGCGCTCGCCCGGTGCGGACGGTCCTCCGCAGGCCCGGGACGAGAAGCGGACCGTCGCGAGCGGTGGCGGGCCACCGGACGACGAGGACCGCCGGGAGTCCTGAGTCGACCGGTCCCGCAGCCCGCGGGTGCGGCACACTCGAGCCCATGAGCACCGACGACCCGACCTCCGAGGACCTGACCTCCGCCGAGCGCGGTGTCCTGGGCCATCTCGACGAGCACGCGCTCGTCGAGTCCCTGATGGAGCTGGTGAGGATCCCGAGCCTCGGCGGCTCCGATGCCGAGATCGAGGTGCAGGAGGTGGCGGCCGGGATGCTGCGCGACCTGGACGCCGACGTGGACCGCTGGGACATCGACATCGAGGCGCTCACTCAGGACCCGTGGTTCCCGGGGGTGGAGGTGGCCCGGTCGGCGGCGATCGGTGTGGTGGGCACGGTCGGCGCGGGCGCTGGGGAGGCGTCTCGTGGCCCGGACGGCCCGACGGGGACCGTCGCAGACCAGATGCCCGGACTGGTGCTGCAGGGGCACCTGGACGTCGTACCGGCGGGTGATCCGGACAGCTGGCTGGGCACCGACCCGTTCTCGGCGGAGATCCGCGACGGCTCGCTGTTCGGCCGCGGCTCGTGCGACATGAAGGCCGGGGTGGCGGCCAACCTCGCGGTCGTGCGCACCCTGCGGTCCGCGGGTCTCACCCTCGAGCGCCCGTTGGCGGTGCACTGCGTGGTCGGGGAGGAGGACGGCGGGCTCGGGGCGTTCGCAACGCTGCGCCGGGGCCACATCGGCGAGGCCGCGATCATCACCGAGCCGACCAGCGGCAGGATCGTCACCGCGTCGGCGGGGGCGCTGACGTTCCGCATCGAGGTCGCGGGTCGGTCCGCCCACGGGTCGATGCGCAACGAGGGCGTCAGCGCCTTCGAGGCGTTCCTGCCGCTGCACGCGGCCCTGATGGAGTTCGAGGCCGACCGGAACCGCGACCCGGACCCGTCGTTCGTCGCCGACATTCCCTACGCGCTGTCCTTCGGGGTGGTGCGGGCCGGAGAGTGGTCGAGCAACGTCCCGGACAGCCTGGTCGCCGAGGGGCGCTTCGGGGTGCAGATCGACGAGGACCCGCGGCTGGCCCGCGCCCGCTTCGAGGACGTGGTCACCGAGGTGGCCGTCAAGGACCCGTGGCTGCGTGACAACCGCCCTGTCGTCACCTGGCCCGGCGGGCAGTTCGCCAGTGGCAGCACCGACGTGAGCCACCCGCTGGTCGGGCAGATGGCCGTGGCGGTCGTAGCCGCCGGCGGTGCACACCCGACGTTGGGATCAGGGGTCTACGGCAGCGATCTCCGGCTCTACACCGGCATCGGCGGCATCCCGACGCTGCACTACGGGCCCGG
The DNA here is from genome assembly GCA_964237315.1 of uncultured Nocardioidaceae bacterium. GTDB lineage: Bacteria > Actinomycetota > Actinomycetes > Propionibacteriales > Nocardioidaceae > Nocardioides_B. The sequence goes on along the minus strand of CAXSHL010000146.1, from coordinate 1,634 downwards.
GGACATGAGGGACGCCCACACCCCGCTGGAGAAGGTCGGTCTGGACCATCTCGTCGAGGTCACCCGGGCGCTGGTGCTGCTGACGCTGCGCCGGTGCGGGGTGGCCTCCTGAGCAGCTGACGGGGTGGTCGACACCGTCGGACACACTGGGGGCATGGAGCTCAATGGTGCGCGCAGCCTCGTCGTCGGCGCGACGGGCGTCCTCGGTGGATCCCTCACCCGGGCGCTGCACGACGCCGGGGCCCGACTGGTCGCCACCGGACGGGACCCGGCCCGGCTGGGCGTGCTCGGAGGCATCTGCGAGGCGACCGTTGAGCTGGACCTCCTGGACACCACGGCCGCCCGGGAGGCGGTGACGGGGGCCGCCGAGCGTCTGGGCGGCCTGGACCTGGTGGTGGTGGCGACCGGCGTGGCGGGGTTCGGCGCCGCGGCGGACACACCCGACGAGGTGGTGGAGGAGCTGTTCGCCGTGAACACCCTGGGACCGGTGGCGGTGCTGTCCGCCGCCGTACCGCTGATGGCGAAGGGCGGAACCCTCGTCGCCCTGAGCGCGGTCCTCGCGGACGCGCCGATGGCCGGGATGGCGGCCTACTCCGCCAGCAAGGCGGCGCTGGCGGGCTACCTCAGCGCGCTTCGACGAGAGGTACGGCGCCAGGGCATCGGCGTCCTCGACGTGCGTCCCCCGCACCTGGACACCGGACTCGCCGACCGGGCGCTGCTCGGGACTGCACCGAGCCTGCCCGCCGGACACGACGTCGACGACCTGGTCGCCTACGTGCTCCGGGGGCTGCGCGAGGGCTCGCGTGAGCTGGTGTGGGACCAGTCGGCCAAGGGGCTGGCCCTGCGCTGACCCCGAGCTCGGCCGGGAGGGGTCAGCTGGCCTTCTTCTCGGCCGGCTTCTTCGAGGTGCGCTTGGCGGCAGACTTCTTGGCTGCGGGCTTCTTGGCCACGGTCTTCTTGTCGGCCGACTTCTTGGCTGCGGACTTCTTCGCCGATGCCTTCTTCGCCGTCGCCTCGTCGTCGGACGTGCCCGCGTCGCCCGTGTCGCTGTCTGCGTCGTCGTCTGCGTCGTCATCCGCGGCCGCGGCCGCCGGCGACTCGCCCCGGGAGCTCTTCGCCGCGTCCACGGACCGCTGCAGCGCTGCCAGCAGGTCCACGACCTCGCCGGTCGACTTCTTCGGCTGCTCGGGGGCCTGCACCTCGCCACCCTCGAGCTTGGCCTGGACGAGCGCCTCGACGGCCTTCTGGTAGTCGTCCTCGTAGTCGTCGGCGTCGTAGTCACCGGCCAGGGTGTCGACCAGCAGCTTGGCCATCTTCAGCTCGTTCGGCTTGGCCGCGTGCTCGGTGGCGCCGAGGCCGGCGAAGTCGGGCTTGCGGACCTCGTCGGGCCACAGCATGGTCTGCATCACGATCACGTCGTCACGCACCCGCAGCACCGCCGTGGTCATCCGGGTCCTGATCGAGACCGTCACCACGGCGACCCGGTCGGCCTCCTTCAGCGCCTCGCGGAGCAGGGCGTAGGGCTTGGCCGCCGCCTTGTCGGGCTCGAGGAAGTAGGACTTCTCCAGCCACATCGGGTCGATCTGCTCGGTCGGCACGAACTTCTCCACCGAGATCTCCCGGCTGCTGCTCGC
>CAXSHL010000145.1:0-4774 GCA_964237315.1 uncultured Nocardioidaceae bacterium | reverse complement strand
TTCCCGCGTGCCACACTGTGCCTGTCATGCAAGCAGCGCGAGGAGCGTCGCTGAACCCCAGCGACGCGGATCATCCGAGGGTCGGTCGGACCCGCAGCGCCCGGGCGCGTGCCCGGTTCCTGACCCTCTTCGCCTCGGTCGCACTCCTCGGCTATGCCCTTGACCTCACCACGAAGACGCTGGCGGTGGCCAGACTCAGCGACGGGTCTCCGGTGCGGGTCGTGGGTGGCCTGCTGCGGCTCGACCTGGCCCGCAACCCCGGGGCGGCGTTCAGCACCGGGACGTCGTACACGATCGTGCTGAGCTTCGTGGCGATCGCCGCGGCCTGCCTGGTGCTCTGGTTCGCCCGGCGGCTGGGGAGCACCGGCTGGGCGGTGGCGCTCGGCCTGCTGCTCGCCGGGATCCTCGGCAACCTGACCGACCGGGTGTTCCGCGCACCCGGGTTCCTCCAGGGTCATGTCGTCGACTTCCTGCAGCTGCCGCACTGGCCGATCTTCAACGTCGCGGACATGTGCATCAACGTGGCCGCCGCCCTCATCGTCATCCAGGCCGTCCGCGGGATCGCCGTCTCGGGCGCCCGCCCGGCGAGCACCGACGGAGCCGGTGGCGGACCGGACCGACCCGGCCCGGGACCCTCCGACGAAGCGACGCCGTGACGCCGTGACGCAGCCGGTGCAGGGAGCAGACAGTGTGCACGACCATCGCACGGTGACCGTGCCGGACGGGCTCGCCGGGGAGCGCGTGGATGCCGCCATCGCCCGCATGTTCGGGCTCTCGCGCACCCGCGCCGCCGACCTGGTCAGGTCCGGTCACGTCAACGTGGACGGACGCGTGCCGGCCAAGTCCGACCGGGTCGAGAGCGGCTCCATGCTCGACGTCTCCATCCCGGCTCTCGTGGATCCGGGAGCCGTCGTCCCCGAGATGGTCGAGGGCATCAAGATCGTGCACGACGACGACGCCATCGTCGTCGTGGACAAGCCGGTCGGCGTGGCGGTGCACCCGAGCCCGGGCTGGAACGGACCCACCGTGGTCGGGCACCTGGTCGCCGCCGGGTTCCGCATCTCGACCAGCGGAGCCTCGGAACGACAGGGCATCGTCCAGCGACTGGACGTGGGCACGTCGGGTCTGATGGTGATCACCAAGAGCGAGCGCGCCTACTCCGTTCTGAAGAACGCGTTCCGGCACCGCACGGTCGACAAGGTCTACCACGCTCTCGTGCAGGGCCACCCCGACCCGCTGGCCGGCACCGTGGACGCCCCGATCGGTCGCAACCCCAAGCACGACTACAAGTTCGCGGTGATGGCCGACGGCAAGGCCAGCGTCACGCACTACGAGACGCTCGAGGCGCACCGGTTCGCCAGCCTCCTCGAGGTGCACCTGGAGACCGGGCGCACGCACCAGATCCGGGTGCACATGGCGGCGCTCAAGCATCCGTGCCTGGGCGACCTCACCTACGGCGCCGACCCGACGCTCGCCGCGCGCGTCGGGCTGACGCGCCAGTGGCTGCACGCCGTACGCCTCGGCTTCGAGCACCCGGAGAGCGGGGAGTACGTCGAGTACTCCTCGGACTACCCCGAGGACCTCCAGCACGCCCTGGACGCACTGCGCGATGCCGTCTGAGGAGCACCTGACCGTCCGCCCGGGCACGCCTGCGGACTCCGACGCCGTGGCCGCGCTGCTGATCGACGCGCGTGAGGCCACGTTCCCCGCCATTCCCCGTGGCGTGCACCCGCCCGACGACGTACGCCGGTGGGTCCGGACCCGGTTCGACGTGCCCGGGGTCGAGCTGTGGGTCGCCGATCAGGCCGGTGCCGCGGAGTCCGTGGTGGGGGTGCTGCTGCTCGAGGACGACTGGGTGCACTCGCTGTACGTCGCCCCGGGGCGCAGCGGGGAGGGGATCGGCAACGTGCTCCTGGACCTGGCGAAGAGCCTGCGGCCGCGCAGGCTGGGACTGTGGGTGTTCGAGACCAACGAGCGCGCGCGCCGGTTCTACGCCCGGCACGGCTTCGCGGAGGTACGACGCACCGACGGCTCGGACAACGAGGAGCACCAGCCCGACATCGAGATGGCCTGGCCCGACCCGGACTCGCTTGAGGGCCTGCGCGGGCGCATCGACAGGATCGACGACCGGCTGGCGACGCTGCTGGCCGAGCGGGCCCGGATCACGGCCCAGGTGCAGCGGGTCAAGCCGGTGCCGGGCCATGCGGGGCGGGACCCGGACCGCGAGGACGAGATCGTGGCCCGGATGGCGCGGGTGGCGCCCGCCCTGGGCGAGCAGCGGCTGCGCCGGATCATGCACGCGGTGATCTCCGAGAGCCTGGACGCCGCCGAGCAGGGCCCGGACTGAGCGTCGTACCCGACCAAGCAACCACAGCCTGACCGAGAAACCCACCCGAGGAGGAACCGTGCCCGATGCACCACTGTCCGACGACGTCCGTGAGCTGCTGGCGAAGCCCAACCCCGCAGTGATCGCCACCCTGCGCCGCGACGGGCAACCCGTCTCGGTGGCCACCTGGTACATCCTCGAGGAGGACCGCAGCCGAGGCGACCGGATCCTCGTGAACATGGACGAGGGCCGCAAGCGCCTCGAGCACCTGCGCAACGACCCGCGGGTCTCGCTGACGGTCCTGGCGGCCGACGACTGGTACACCCATGTCAGCATCCAGGGAACCGTGGTGGAGATCGCCGACGACCCCGAGCTCAAGGACATCGACCGACTGTCGGTGCACTACACCGGGGACCCCTACCCGGTCCGGGACCGCGCTCGGATCAGTGCCTGGTTCGAGGTGGAGCGGTGGTTCGGATGGGGAGCTGCGGGCCCCTCCTGAGGCTCCCCGACGGGTTTCCGGTGGGTGCTTTCCCGGGCGGGTGGGACTGTCGGCGGTCCATGTCAGGCTGCACGTGGAAGACACCGGCAGGTCGCCCGGACCGCAGGGTCAGGGTGTCGTAGGCTGTCGGTCTTCCCCCAGAAGCACGGCCGTGGGCATGCCCTCGGCCTGGTTCGCCATGCACTCGACGTCCGGGAAGGGGCGGTCACCGACCATGTCATCGGGGTCATCGGGGTCAGCGAGCGACTCGTTCGTCCATCTGCACGTGCACACCGAGTACTCCATGCTCGACGGTGCCGCCCGCCTCTCGGACATGTTCGCCCGGACCGCCGAGCTGGGCATGGGCGCGATCGCGATGACCGACCACGGCAACGTGTTCGGCGCCTACGACTTCTACGCCAAGGCGCGGGCCGCCGGCATCAAGCCGATCATCGGGATGGAGGCCTACTGCACCCCGAACACCTCGCGGTTCGAGCGCAAGCGGGTGCGCTGGAACAACGGTGGGGACGACGACGTCTCCGGCAGCGGCGCCTACACCCACATGACGCTCCTGGCCGAGACCACCCAGGGGATGCACAACCTGTTCCGGCTGTCCTCGCGCTCCTCGATCGAGGGCTTCTTCTACAAGCCGCGGGCCGACCGTGAGCTGCTCGCCGAGCACGCCGAGGGGCTGATCGGCACGACCGGCTGCCCGTCGGGCGAGGTGCAGACGTGGCTGCGGATCGGTGACTACGAGAAGGCCCGGGCGGCCGCCGGGGACTTCCAGGACATCTTCGGCCGGGACAGCTACTTCCTCGAGCTGATGGACCACGGGCTGTCCATCGAGACCCGGGTCCGCGACGGGCTGCTCCGGCTGTCGAAGGACCTGGGGATCCCGCCGGTCGCCACCAACGACTCGCACTACACCAACCCGGGCGACGCCCTGGCCCACGAGCACCTGCTGTGCGTCTCCTCGGGCAGCACGATGGCGGACCCCAAGCGGTTCCGCTTCACCGGCGACAGCTACTACATCAAGTCGGCCGCCGAGATGCGGGCGCTGTGGGCCGACACCAACGGGCTGCCGGAGGCCTGCGACAACACGCTCCTGATCGCCGAGCGCTGCAACGTGGAGTTCGACGAGTCGGCCAACTACATGCCCCGGTTCCCCGTTCCGGAGGGGGAGACCGAGGACACCTGGTTCGTCAAGGAGGTCGAGAAGGGGCTGCGCTACCGCTACCCCGACGGGATCAGCGAGGCCGTGCGCACCCAGGCCGACTTCGAGATCGGCGTCATCACCGCGATGGGGTTCCCGGGCTACTTCCTGGTGGTCGCCGACTTCATCAACTGGGCCAAGGACCACGGCATCCGGGTCGGCCCGGGACGCGGCTCCGGAGCCGGGTCGATGGCCGCCTACGCCATGCGGATCACCGACCTCGACCCCCTCGAGCACGGCCTGATCTTCGAGCGCTTCTTGAACCCGGACCGCGTCTCGATGCCGGACTTCGACATCGACTTCGACGAGCGTCGGCGCGGTGAGGTGATCCGCTACGTCTCGGAGAAGTACGGCGACGACCGCGTCTCGATGATCGTCACCTACGGCACCATCAAGTCCAAGCAGGCCGTCAAGGACTCCTCGCGGATCCTCGGCTACCCGTTCGCGATGGGCGACCGGATCACCAAGGCGCTGCCGGCGGCGGTGATGGGCAAGGACGTCCCGCTCAAGGAGCTGTTCGAGCCCGGCCACAAGAGGTACGGCGAGGGCGGGGAGTTCCGGGCGCTCTACGACGCCGACCCGGACGTGAAGAAGGTCGTCGACACCGCGATCGGCATCGAGGGCCTCAAGCGGCAGTGGGGGGTGCACGCCGCGGGGGTGATCATGTCCAGCGAGCCCCTGCAGGACGTCATCCCGGTGATGCGCCGCGAGCAGGACGGCGCGATCATCACGCAGTTCGACTACCCGACCTGCG
>CAXSHL010000144.1:0-4869 GCA_964237315.1 uncultured Nocardioidaceae bacterium | reverse complement strand
AGCAGGTCGTCCAGGTCAACGACGACGTGATGGTCAAGATCATCGACATCGACCTCGAGCGTCGCCGGATCTCGCTGTCGCTGAAGCAGGCCAACGAGACGGCCACCGCGGCCGAGGGCGAGGAGTTCGACCCGACGCTCTACGGCATGACCGCGTCGTACGACGAGCAGGGCAACTACATCTACCCCGAGGGCTTCGACCCCGACACGGGGGAGTGGCTCGAGGGCTTCGACGACCAGCGTGCCGTCTGGGAGGAGCAGTACGCCAAGGCGCACGCTCGCTGGGAGGCGCACGTCAAGCAGCAGGCCGAGGCCGCCCAGGCCGAGGTCGAGGCGAGCGAGGCCACGTCCTACTCCTCCGAGCAGCCGTCGTCGGCGAGCACCGGGGGCAGCACCGGGGGAGGCGGCTCCGAGTCGGCGGCCGGCTCCCTGGCCTCCGACGAGGCGCTGCAGGCGCTTCGCGAGAAGCTCACCGGCGGACAGGCGTAGCCCACCGCACGCACGAGAAGGGCCCGGTCACCTCGCGGTGGCCGGGCCCTCGTGCTGCCGCGCCGCCGTCAGCGCCGGTCGCGAACGTCCGCCGGCCGGTGCCGGAAGACCAGGACGACGGCTCGTGACCCGAGGACGAAGCCGAACAGGAGCAGCACGAAGCCGAGGAACGTGAACAGCGGAAGCGTGTCGGTCAGCATCGGCCCTGCCGTGCTGGTGACCATCAGGATCCCGCCGAGGGCCGTGGCCGAGGCGAGCACCGCGACGACCACCTGCTGGGCGAGGTCGGTGAGGAAGTCCCGCTCGCTCGGATGCTGGAGCGTCCGCACGGTGACCGCCAGCCGGCCGGCCTCCAGGTCCTCGGTGATCGAGTCGATCCGGCGTGGCAGCCGTCCCACGAGGGGAAGCAGCGTCAGCAGCTGGTCCTCCACCTGCTGCCGCACGCCCGCGGCACCACCCTGGCGCAGCAGGTCGCGTCCCTGCTCCCTGGCCAGGGTCGCGAGGTCGACCCCCGGGGACAGTGCCTGGAGGGTGCCGTCGAGCGAACCGAGCGCCCGGAAGGCGGCGGCGACGTGCGGCGGGACCGAGAGGCCGTGGCGGACCACGAGCCGCAGCATGCCGACCAGCATCCGCCCGCCGGCACCAGCGGTCCCGCCGCCGACGCGCATCAGTAGACCGCCGACGTCGCGCTCGAGGGTGCGGTGGTCGAGCGTGACGCCTCGGTCGAGCAGGTCGAGCAGGGCCATGGTGGCGGCGGCCGAGTCCTGACGGTCGACGGCGAGCAGCAGCAGGCCGACCGACTGCCGCGCGTTCCGGTCGAGCCGGCCGACGGAGCCGAAGTCGAGGAGGCCCAGCCGGTCGCCGTCGACGAGGACGTTCCCGGCATGCAGGTCGGCATGGAACACCCCGCCGACCACGATCTGGCTGAGCACCGTCGACAGGAGGGCCGCAGCGAGCTCGTGTCGTCGCTCGTCGCTGAACGCGGCGACCACGTGGTGGGCCTGCGAGAGCGGGAGCCCCGGCAGGCGCTCCATGACCAGCACCCTCCGCGTCGAGGGGCCGGGATGGACCCGGGGGATCCGCACCGCCGATCCGGGCGGCCTGGTGGCGGCCACCGCCTGCACGTTGCCCAGCTCGACGGTGAAGTCGAGCTCCTCCTCGAGCGCCTCCGCGAACCCGGCACCCAGCTCGCGGAGCCCGACCCGCCGAGCCCAGGTGGTCCGCCGGTCCAGCCAGCCCGCCAGGCGGAGGACGATGTCGAGGTCGGCGGTGACCTGCGCGCGGGCGTCCGAGCGCTGCACCTTCACCACCACCTCGTCGCCGCCGCGCAGCCGGGCGGCGTGCACCTGCCCGACGGAGGCCGCGGCCAGGGGCCGCTCGTCGAACCTCTCGAAGGTCTCCTCGACCGGCCCGCCCAGCTCGGCCTCCAGGGTCGCCCGCACCGTGGCCCAGGGCTGCGGTGGCACGTCGCTGTGCAGGGCCGACAGCTCGGTGACGAAGGCCTCGGGAAGGAGGTCGGAGCGGGTGGACAGTGTCTGGCCGAGCTTGACGAAGGTGACGCCTGCCTCGCTCAGGGCCAGCCGCAGGGCGCGGGCCGTCGCGGACACCGGCGGGTCGAGGTCGGTGGCCGGCCGGTTGCGCACGTAGCGCCCCAGGCCGTGCCTGGCTGCGATCCGCAGGATCTGCAGGTATCGGCGGGTGCGCCGGACCCGGGCCGGCAGCTCGCGCATCGAGACGAACGGGTCCGGCAGGCTGCCGGTCGGCACGAACACCTCGAGGATCGCCAGCGTCACGACCTCCGCCACCACCAGCCAGCCGATGAGCAGAGCGGTCACCAGCCCGAACTGCGCCGTGCCGGCCTCCGCGTGCGACGGATTCCTGGGCAGGCCGAGCGGGACCATCGCCGACTGCAGCAGGGGGGACGCTGCTGCGTTGACGAGCAGGGCCAGCACGAGGGTCCGCGGCCAGCCCACCGGGGCGCCGAGGAGCCGGCGGGCCAGGACCGCGATGACCACGGCGTTCAGGAGGGACGCGAGGCCGACGACGACGACGTTCACGCCCGGATCTTGTCACGAGCAGGTCGCCGGCACCGCTGCCTCCTGGCGGACCGAGGGCCCGGTCACCTGGGGCGACCGGGCCCTTCGCGGAACCTCTCGGTGTGCTGGTCGGTGTGGCTGCTCGGTGAGCTGGGTCGGTGTGCTGGCCGGGGAACGGCTCACGCGAGGCGCGAGCGGGGGTCGAACGCGTCCGTGTAGTGGCTCGCCGGAGGCGTACGGCGTGCGGTGCGGCGGTAGCCGTCGTCGCGGACGTAGTCAACCAGGTAGATCCCGAGTGCCACGAGGGCGACGACGACGCTGACGGCGAGGAGCTGGAGGAGGAAGGTCATGGCAGTAATCATGCTCCGGTCCAGATGCTGCCACCAGTGGCAGATATGCCACCCTGCATCGAATCACTGCCAACCTTGTGGCAGACTGACGCCATGATCCGCAACGTGGCAGTCCTGGTGTACGACGGCGTGGCTCCCTTCGAGCTCGGCGTGCTGCACGAGATCTGGGGCACCGACCGCTCCGACGATGGGCTGCCGGTGATGGACTTCGCCGTCTGCACCCCCGTGCCCGGCCCGGTGCACACCCAGGGCGGCTTCTCGCTGCTCGTCGACCACGACCTGTCCCGGGCGAGCGAGGCCGACCTGATCGCCGTACCCGCGTGCGAGACGGGCCGGCCGGTGCCCGAGGCGGTCCTGCAGACCCTGCGCGAGGGATACGCCCGCGGTGCCAAGATCCTGTCGCTGTGCACCGGCGCCTTCGTGCTCGGTCAGGCGGGCCTTCTCGACGGCCGCTCCTGCACCACGCACTGGCGGCACAGCGACCGCCTCGCGGCCCTGTTCCCGGCTGCGCGGGTGGTGCCCGAGGTCCTCTACGTCGACGACGGCCAGGTGCTGACCAGTGCCGGCACCGCCGCCGGGATGGACGCCTGCCTGCACCTGTGGCGCGAGGAGTACGGCGCGGCGGCGGCCAGCGCCATCGCCCGCCGGATGGTGGTGCCGCCCCAGCGGGAGGGCGGCCAGGCGCAGTACATCCGCACCCCGGTCCCCGACTGTGACGTCGAGACCCTCGGTCCGCTGCTGCTGTGGCTGACCGAGAACCTTCACGACCAGCACACGGTCGAGTCCCTGGCCTCGGCCGCGAACATGTCGCCCCGCACCTTTGCGCGGCGCTTCCGGGCGGAGACCGGCACCACACCGCACGCCTGGATCACCCGGCAGCGGGTGCTGCGATCGGAGGAGCTGCTGGAGACCACCGACCGCTCGGTGGACTGGATCGCCGGCGAGGTGGGCTTCGGCACGGCCGCCATGCTGCGACACCACTTCACCAAGGTCCGGTCGGTCAGCCCCCAGCAGTACCGCCGGACCTTCAGCGCGGTGGACGACGGCGCGCCGATAGGAGCGTGAGCCACCCGTGCGTGTCGGGCTGACCGGGGGAGTCGCCTCCGGCAAGAGCACCGTCGCCGCCCTCCTCGAGGAGCTGGACGCGGTCGTCATCGACGCCGACCAGCTCGCCCGCGAGGTGGTCGAGCCGGGCACCCCTGGCCTGGCCGCCGTCGTGGACGCCTTCGGTCCGGACGTGCTTGCTGCGGACGGCAGCCTGGACCGGCCGGCGCTGGGCGCGGTCGTCTTCGCCGACGAGGTGGCTCGCCGGCGGCTCGAGAGGATCCTGCACCCACTGATCAGGGGTCGGGCGGCGGAGATGGAGGCGGCTGCGCCGCCGGGCGCGCTCGTGGTCCACGACATCCCGCTGCTCGTGGAGACCGGTCAGGGCGACGCGTTCGACGCCGTGCTGGTGGTCGACGTACCGGTCGAGACGCAGGTGGACCGGATGGTCACCCAGCGCGGGTGGACCCGGGAGGACGCCGAGGCGCGAGTGGCGGCGCAAGCGTCTCGTGAGCAGCGGCTCGCAGCCGCGACCTACGTGATCGACAACACCGGGACGCGCGACGACCTCCGTGAGCGGGTCACGGAGGTCGTCGATCTGCTGGTCTCTCCCGGGGCCTAGGCGGCCAGGTCCGGGTCGGCGAGGTCTCGCAGCTTGGCCAGCGCCTCCCGCTCGAGCTGGCGGACCCGCTCGGCAGAGATGCCGTGCTTGGCGCCGATGTCGGCGAGCTTGTGCTGGCGGCCGTCGACCAGTCCGTAGCGGGACCGGATGATGTCGGCCGCCCGGTCGTCGAGCAGCTCCACGAGGTGGCCGAGCCGGTCCCGGGACTCCACGTCCAGGAACGTGCTGTCCGGCCCCGGCGCGGTCTCCTGGGCGATCAGGTCACCCAGGGAGGTGTCGCCGTCCTCGTCGACCGGCGTGTCCAGGCTCACGTGCTCGCGACCCCAGGA
>CAXSHL010000143.1:3162-4991 GCA_964237315.1 uncultured Nocardioidaceae bacterium | reverse complement strand
CTGCTGAGCACAGCAGCGTGAACCCCCGTTGCTAAGACCCCTTGACATCGCCGCCAGAATTCCCTGCATTCCGTCACGGATTACGCCCGGAGGGTGGGGTCAGGACGCGGCGTCCAGCGCCTCGGCCGGCTGGTCCCGGAGGGTCAGCCGTTCGTCCAGGGACAGCTCGCGCGGCCACCAGGGCGGTGGCTGCAGTGTCCAGGTCCGCTGGCTGGCCGCCACTCGCTGGGCCCGAGCGAACGCCGAGTCGATGCGGTCGATCACCAGGGAGGTGTTCCGCAGGTCTGCGCCGGTCACCCGGACGACCTCGAGGCGGTGATCGCGGAACCGGGACTCCCGTCCCACGTCACTGCTGTGGCGTACGGCGCTGCGGTGGTCCTCCCCGTCGTACTCCCCGACCACGCCCGCCTCAGGGTCGAGGAGATCGGGGTATCCCAGCAGCTGGCCGGTCAGGTCGAAGACCGGACGGTTGACCAACGGCGCGCGGTGGCCGGCGTAGAGCACCCACACGAGCCGCAGTCGTGTCTCCTGCGGCGAGCGGCTTCCCTCGTCAGCAAGAGCAAGAGCGTCCCGGGCCTGCCCCACGCCCGTCCAGGCCTGGTGGTGGGGTACGACGTAGTCGGTCATCCTCCGCACAGAGGTAAGGGATGCGGCCGCCATCATGTCCAGCGCGACGACCGCCTCGCGGACGTGGGCCGCGAAGCGCATGGCGTCGAAGGTGGCCCGGTTCGCGACCGTGCACGGAACGCCCTGGACCACCACGATCTCGTCACCCACCAGGATGTCGCGCAGCAGGTCGTCACCCGGCTGCCGACGTATCTGGTGAAGGGGTCCACAGTTGAGGGGGACGGCGATCGGCGTCCGGCCGTCCCGCTTGAGCCCGTCGAAGAACGCCGCCGACTGCATGCGACACGAGGCCCACCCGGTCACGGCACCGCCGGTCAGCCGCATCGACTGCTCGAGGATGCGCTGTTCGGGCACCGCTCCGTCGACGTCGGCCGGCACGTAGAGGCCACGACTGGACCTCCGCCAGCGGCGACCATTGGCCTGCGCGCGGGTGGGGCCTTGCCGGCCGGTCGGGTCGACGGCGACTGGTCGCACCAGGTTGTCGGGAGGGTCGCAGACGGGATCCCACCGATGACGTTCTCGAGCCATCCGGCAAGGGTGGCGCTTGGCGGACCGGCTTGGTCGGTTGTGCACAGGCCAATCTCCCACCCCGGGTAATCCGTGACGGAACGCAGGTTTTCTGGCCCCAAAACCATGCATTCCGTCACGGATTACCCGGGGTAGGAGGTGCGTAGGTCCGCCGGGTGGTGCGGAGGCGCCCGGGTGGGTCAGGCCTCCGCCGGGTGCTCCAGGGTGCGCTCGGTGGTGCGGTCCCGCCGGCGACGGCGCTTGGTGGCGATCAGCATCTCCTGCAGGTCGCGGAGCGGCTCGCCGTCGGCGTCGAGGTGGTGGCGGTCCCACTCGCCATCGGGCTTGAGCCACCAGGACGCCGTACGGTCGTCGAAGGAGAGGTCCAGCAGCCGGGCGACCTCCTCGACCTGGCTCTGGCCCGGCAGCCGGACCAGGGCCTCGACCCGGCGGTCCAGGTTGCGGTGCATCAGGTCCGCGGAGCCGATCCAGACCTCCGGGGAGCCGCCGTTCTCGAACCAGAAGACCCGGCTGTGCTCGAGGAACCGGCCCAGGATCGAGCGCACCCGCATCGACTCCGACATCCCCGGGACGCCGGGCCGGGCCGCGCAGATCCCGCGGGTCAGCAGGTCGACGGGCACCCCGGCCATCGTGGCGCGGTAGAGCTCGTCGATCACCGCCTCGTCGACGATGGA
>CAXSHL010000143.1:0-3152 GCA_964237315.1 uncultured Nocardioidaceae bacterium | reverse complement strand
CCGTGCCGGCTGGCCCTCGAGGTGCTGGGAGACCTCCCGCCGGATCCGCTCGATGATCCCGTCCCGGGCGGAGTCGGGAGCCACCAGCAGGTTCTCGTAGGAGGCGTTGCGGCTGAACCCGGACAGGTTGTTGAACAGGTGCGCCACGTCCTCGCCGATGCCGTCGTGGGCGGTGAGCAGGCCGTAGTCCTCGTACATCCGTGCGGTCTTGGGGTTGTAGTTGCCGGTGCCGATGTGCACGTAGCGCCGGATGCCCTCGGGCTCGTCGCGCACCACCATCGCCAGCTTGCAGTGCGTCTTGAGCCCGACCAGCCCGTAGACCACATGGCAGCCGGCGTGCTCGAGCTTGCGGGCCCACTTGATGTTGGCCTGCTCGTCGAAGCGCGCCTTGATCTCGACCAGCACCAGCACCTGCTTGCCCGCGTCTGCGGCGTCCACGAGCGCCTCGACGATGGGGGAGTCGCCCGAGGTGCGATAGAGCGTCTGCTTGATCGCCAGCACGTGGGGGTCGTCGGCGGCCTGCTCGATGAACCGCTGGACCGAGGTGGAGAAGGAGTCGTAGGGGTGGTGCAGGAGTACGTCGTTGCGCTGCAGGGCCTTGAACACGTCGACCGGTGAGGCCGACTCGACCTCCGCGAGCTGGGTGTGCGTGGAGGGCACGAACGCCGGGAACTTCAGCTCCGCGCGGTCCAGGTCCGCGATGTCGTGCAGACCGGTGAGGTCCAGCGGGCCGGGCAGCCGGACCACCTCGCCGGCGTTTACCCCGAGCTCGGTCACGAGCAGGTCGAGGATGTGCTCGTCGATGCTCTCCTCGACCTCGAGGCGCACGGGCGGCCCGAACCGGCGCCGCAGCAGCTCCTTCTCCAGGGCCGCCAGCAGGTTCTCGGCGTCGTCCTCCTCGACCTCGAGGTCCTCGTTGCGGGTCACCCGGAAGGTGTGCACCCCGAGCACCTCCATGCCCGGGAACAGACGCTTGAGGTGCTCGCCGATGACGTCCTCGAGCGGCACGAAGCGCTCGTTGCCGACGGGCACGAACCGCGCGAAGATCGGCGGCACCTTGACCCGCGCGAAGTGCTCCTTCTTGGTCTTCGGGTTGCGGACCAGCACCGCGAGGTTCAGCGAGAGCCCCGAGATGTAGGGGAACGGGTGCGCCGGGTCCACGGCCAGGGGCGTCAGGACCGGGAACACCCGCTCCTTGAACAGCTTCTTGCAGGCCTTCTGCTCGTCGCGGTCCAGCTCGTCCCAGCGGACCAGGGCGATGTTCTCCTTGGCCAGCGCCGGCACGATCTCGTCGCGGAACAGGCTCGCCTGGCGCTCCATCAGCGCGCCCGTCGTACGCCAGATCTGCTCGAGCACCTCGCGCGGCATCATCCCGGACGCAGTCGGTACGGCGACCCCGGCGGCGATCCGGCGCTTGAGGCCGGCCACCCGGACCATGAAGAACTCGTCGAGGTTGGAGGCGAAGATCGCCAGGAACCGCGCCCGCTCGAGCAGCGGCAGCCCGGCGTCCTCGGCCAGCTCGAGCACCCGGGTGTTGAAGCGGAGCCAGGACAGCTCGCGGTCCAGGAACCGGTTCGCGTCCAGGTCGCTGGCGGAGGCGTCGTACGGCGGCTCGATGTCGAAGGTCTCGGTCGGAACCGCCCGCAGGTCGGTCGGCCCGTCGTCGAGACCGTCGTCAAGGCCGGACGACAGGGAGGCCGACAGGGGGGCCGTGATGGTGCTGCTCGAGGGGAACTCTGCTTCCATGTCGCAATGGTGGCACCCCCGCGCGGACGACGGGTAGTTTGCGTCTCGTCCCGCGAGGCTCGCCAGCGGGCTAGGGGCGGGCGTACTGCACGTGCGTGTCCTGCGGCGCGTGGGTGAAGCCGAGCCGGGAGTAGACCGCTACCGCGGGGGCGTTCTCGGCCTCCACGTAGAGGATCACCTCGCCCAGTCCCAGCGACGCCAGGTGCTCGAGCCCGGTCAGGGTGAGCCGTCGACCGAGGCCGCCGCCCTGCGCGGCGGGCGACACACCCACGACGTACACCTCCCCATACGCCCCATCAGTCACTCTGGACCCATGCACCTTGGTCCAGTGGAACCCGAGCAGCCGGTCGTCGCGGGTGGCGAGGAAGAACCCGGCGGGGTCGAACCACGGCTCGGACATCCGCTCGTCCAGGTCCGCCCGGGTCAGCGAGCCCTGCTCGGGGTGGTGCGCGAAGGCCTCGGCGTTCAGCGCCAGCCAGGCGTCCTCGTCCTGACCCACCCGGAACGTGCGTACGTCGATCCCGTCATCGTTCCCGCGGGGAGCCGGCAGGTCGGACAGCGGCCGGCGCATCACCCACAGGTCCCGGACCCGGTCGAAGCCGAACCGCTCGGCGAGCACCGCCGCCGCCGGGTGGTTGCCGTGCGACCAGGCGGTCAGCGGACCGGGCGCCGCAGCGCACGTCTCGACCAGCGCCGCCCCGAGCCCCCGCCTTCGCGAGGAGGGGGCGACGACCACGTCCAGCGCCGAGTCGTGCCGCCAGGCGAACCCCCCGTCGGACCCGCCTTCGCCAGAACCGAGCATCCAGAGCGCGGAGGAGCCGAGGCCGTGCCGCAGGGACAGCAGAGCCGACTCGTCGAGCGGAGCTGCCCCGTCCGCGGCTTCGGCGGCCTCGGCGATCCGGCGCAGCGCGGCGGCAGGTCCCGCGTCACCGGCCGGGTCGAAGGCGTCAGCAGGGACGTTGCTCGGATCAGCCATGGCGCTCAGCCTAGGGTCAACGCACCGGTCCGCCGGAGGCCGTCGTGAGCGAGGTGGGCGTCCTGGTGGGCGCGATGCTCTCCCCGCTGCTGGCGCTCGCCCTGCTGCTGTGGCTCACCCACCTCGAGGACACCCTGCCGATCGACGTGCACGCGGCCCAGCGCAAGCCTGCCCCGCCGCCGATCCTGGCCTTCGAGATGCCACCACCGGCAGCAGCCGAGGTGCCCGAGCCCGAGCAGCCGGTTCAGGCGTTCTCGCGCTCGGCCAGGCTCTCCTTGGGCGGCAGCACGAACCGGTAGCCGACGTTGCGCACCGTGCCGATCAGCGTCTCGTTCTCCGGGCCGAGCTTGGCGCGCAGCCGGCGGACGTGCACGTCGACCGTGCGGGTGCCGCCGAAGTAGTCGTAGCCCCAGACCTCCTGCAGCAGCTG
>CAXSHL010000142.1:0-5294 GCA_964237315.1 uncultured Nocardioidaceae bacterium | reverse complement strand
GCCAACGCGCACACCATCGGCGCCGATCCCGACCTCATCCTGCCGGGCACCCGCCTGGTGGTCCCCGACCTCACCGCACCATCCCTGAGAGAGGAAGCACCGTGAGCACCGAGCCCCGACGCCTGTCCGCGGCACCCGTCCCCGTTCCCCGGCAGCCGGCCCGGCAGCCCCCTCGGCGGCCCCCCGCCCTGCGGGACACCCTGGCCACCGTCACCCAGCTGAGTCCGCACGGCGACCGGCGAGAGACCGTGCCGGTGGCGAGCGTCCAGGGCACCCTGGCCCTGGACCTGGACAGCGTGCCGCACCAGCCGGCGGTCCCCGAGCTGAGGGTCGTGCCGGGTGACGGGTCGTCGCAGCACCGGGAGGTGCAGGCCTGGGCGGCCCGCTTCGCCCAGGCGACCGTCGAGGTCCTCGGTGGCGACCGCCCGGTGACCCAGCTGCTGCGGTGGACCAGCAGCCGGGTCTACGCCGACCTCGACCGGCGCGCCCGGATCCTGGGTCGCTCCGGGCCGCCGGCTCCGGGACGGCAGCGCACGGTCCGGCCGCAGGTGCACAGCGTGCACGTCTTCCAGCCCGCACCCACGGCGGCCGAGGTGAGCGTGCACGTGCGCCACGGACACCGGTCCAGAGCCCTGGCCGCCCGCCTCGAGCGCCGCAACGACCGGTGGCTGTGCGTCGCTCTCCAGCTCGGCTGAGCTTCGGCCTCGGCCACCGGGTGTCGCGAAGTGTGCGACCCCCGTGCAACCCTTGCTCTCGGCCGGACCAGGGTGTGCCCTGTGTCACACCACTCGTCGAGAGGACTCGCATGACCCAGACGCTGGACCCAGGCCCGCAGGCACCTGCAGCCGCCACGCCCCAGGCCCGGGTGGACTCGTGGCTCGCCGACTTCGAGGCCGCCCTGGCGGCCCGCGACGTGGAGCGAGCGGCCGGCATGTTCACGACCGACAGCTTCTGGCGCGACCTGGTGTCCTTCACCTGGAACCTCACGACCGTGGAGGGCCGCGAGGGCGTCGCCGACCTGCTGCGCGAGTGTCTCGAGCGGACCGATCCCAGCGGCTTCCACACCGCGGAGCCGCCGGACGAGGCCGACGGGGTGACCACCGCCTGGATCGAGTTCGAGACCGCCGTCGGGCGCGGGCGCGGCCTGCTGCGGCTCAAGGACGAGGGCGCGTGGACGCTGCTCACGACACTGTATGAGCTGAAGGGCCACGAGGAGCCGAAGAACGACCGGCGCCCGCGCGGAGCCGAGCACGGCGCCAACCGGGAGCGGGAGACGTGGGCGGAGCGGCGCGAGCGGGAGGCCGCCGAGCTCGGCTACCAGACCCAGCCCTATGTGCTGGTGGTCGGGGGCGGCCAGGGCGGGATCGCGCTCAGCGCCCGGCTCCGCCAGCTGGGCGTGCCGACGATCGTGATCGACAAGCGCGGCCGGCCCGGCGACCAGTGGCGCAGCCGCTACAAGTCGCTGTGCCTGCACGACCCGGTCTGGTACGACCACCTGCCCTACATCAAGTTCCCCGACAACTGGCCCGTGTTCGCGCCCAAGGACAAGATCGCGGACTGGCTGGAGTCCTACACCAAGGTGATGGAGCTCAACTACTGGTCCCACGCCGAGGCCAAGAGCGCCAGCTACGACGCGGAGGCGGGTGAGTGGACGGTCGAGGTGGAGCGCGACGGCCAGCCGGTCGTGCTGCGTCCCCAGCACCTGGTGCTGGCCACCGGCATGTCGGGGAAGCCGAACATCCCCGACTTTCCCGGGATGGACAGGTTCCGCGGCGACCAGCACCACTCCTCGGTGCACCCCGGCCCCGATGCGTACGCCGGCAAGCGGGCCGTCGTGATCGGGTCCAACAACTCGGCCTTCGACATCTGTGGCGCCCTGTGGGAGAAGGGCGCCGACGTCACCATGGTGCAGCGGTCCTCGACGCACATCGTGCGGTCGGACTCCCTGATGGAGATCGGGCTCGGAGCCCTCTACTCCGAGGAGGCCGTGGCGAGCGGGATGACCACCGAGAAGGCCGACCTGGTGTTCGCCTCGCTCCCCTACCGGATCATGCACGAGTTCCAGATCCCGCTCTACGACCAGATGCGGGAGCGGGACCAGGAGTTCTACGACCGACTGGAGAAGTCCGGCTTCCGGCACGACTGGGGCGAGGACGGGTCGGGGCTGTTCATGAAGTACCTCCGCCGCGGCTCCGGCTACTACATCGACGTGGGCGCTGCGGACCTGGTCGCCGATGGCGACGTCCACCTCGTGCAGGGTCAGGTGGCCGAGCTGACCGAGGAGGCCGTGGTGCTGGAGGACGGCACCAGGCTGCCGGCGGACCTGGTGGTCTACGCGACCGGCTACGGCTCGATGAACGGCTGGGCCGCTGACCTGATCGACCAGGAGACGGCCGACCGGGTCGGCAAGGTGTGGGGCCTCGGCTCCGAGACCGCGAAGGACCCGGGCCCGTGGGAGGGCGAGCAGCGCAACATGTGGAAGCCCACCCGGCAGGAGGCGCTGTGGTTCCACGGCGGCAACCTGCACCAGTCCCGGCACTACTCGCTCTACCTGGCGCTGCAGCTCAAGGCTCGTGCCGTCGGGATCGACACGCCCGTCTACGCCCTCGCGGAGGTGCACCACACGTCATGATCGACAACGAGTTCTACACCCCCGAGATCCAGGGCGCCTACGAGCTGCACGGCATCGGCGACTTCGTCCTCGAGAGCGGGGACACGATCCCCGACCTGCAGCTCGCGGTGGCGACGTACGGCACCCTGAACGAGGCCAAGGACAACGCCATCCTGGTCCCGACCTGGTTCTCCGGGACGCACCAGACCTGGGAGCTGGTGTACGTCGGACCGGGCCGCGCGCTCGATCCCGACCGGTGGTTCATCATCGTGGTCAACCAGATCGGCAACGGCCTCTCGACCTCACCGCACAACACCGACGGTGCCGTCGGTGGGTCGCGGTTCCCGCACGTGACGATCGGCGACGACGTGCGCGCCCAGGAGCAGCTGCTCCGCGAGGTGTTCGGGATCGAGAGGCTCGCGCTGGTCGTGGGCGGCTCGATGGGGGCGCAGCAGACCTACGAGTGGGCGGTGCGGTTCCCCGACAAGGTGCTGCGCGCCGCGCCGATAGCCGGCACCGCCCAGAACACGCCGCACGACTTCCTGTTCACCCAGGCGCTGATGGACGCGATCACCTCCGACCCGGGCTGGAACCACGGCGACTACGCCTCCCACAAGGACGTCGACGCCGGCCTGCGACGGCACGCGGGCATCTGGTCGGTGGTCGGGCTGTCCACGGAGTTCTGGAAGACCGAGTTCTGGCGCGGCATCGAGGTGCCCGACCACACGTTCACCTCGATGGCGGACTTCCAGACGAACTTCATGGAGGCGGTCTTCACCCAGATGGACCCGAACGCGCTGCTGTCCATGGGCTGGAAGTGGCAGCGCGGCGACGTCACCCGGCACACCGACGGCGACCTCGCTGCGGCGCTCGGTCGGATCACCGCCAAGACGTTCGTGATGCCGATCGACGAGGACATGTTCTTCCCGGTCCGCGACTGCGCGGCCGAGCAGGCGCTGGTCCCGGGCTCGGAGCTGCGCGTGCTGCACACGGTCGCCGGCCACTTCGGCCTCTTCGGCTTCGAGCAGACCTATCTCGACGAGGTAGACGCGCACCTGTCCGAGCTGCTCGCCGCAGACGTGGGCGGCGGGTCGTGAGGGCGGCCCGGTTCTACGCCCGGGGTGACATCCGGGTCGACGACGTACCCGAGCCGGCGACCCGCCCCGGCACCGTCAAGGTCGAGGTCGAGTGGTGCGGCATCTGCGGCACCGACCTGCACGAGTACCTCGACGGCCCGATCTTCGCGCCCACGAAGGAGTCGCCGCACCCGATCACCGGAGAGTCGGTGCCCGTCACGCTCGGGCACGAGTTCGCGGGCGTGGTCGCCGAGGTCGGCGCCGGGGTCTCGGGCACGCGCGTCGGCGACAAGGTGGTGGTCGAGCCCTACATCATCTGCGGCCGGTGCGACGCCTGCCGCAACGGTCGCTACAACGTGTGCGCCACCCTGGGGTTCGTCGGCCTGTCCGGCTACGGCGGGGGCTTCTCGCAGTACGTCGTCGCGGAGGAGCGCTGGATCCACCCGCTCGGCGAGCTGGGGACCGACGTCGGCGCGCTCGTCGAGCCGCTCGCGGTCGCCTACCACGCGGTCAAGCTGTCCCGCGTCCAGCCGGGGCACACGGCGCTCGTGTTCGGCGCGGGTCCCATCGGCCTGGTGACGACGGCTGCGCTCAAGGCGGTCGGGGTCGAGCAGGTGATCGTGGCCGAGCCGGCCGACGTGCGCAAGCAGAAGGCGGGCGGTGCCGGCGCGGACCACGTGCTGGACCCCACCCGCACCGACGTCACCGCCGAGGTCATGGAGCTGACCGACGGCCGCGGGGCCGACGTCTCCTTCGAGTGCGCCGGCATCGACGCGGTGCTGAGGTCCGCGATCCGGTCCACCCGCGCTGGCGGCACCGTGGTCAACGTGGCGATCTGGGGCCACGAGGCGTCGGTGGCGATGAACGACCTGGTCTTCCGCGAGGTGACGTTGGTGGGCAGCCTCGCCTACGCAGGAGACCATCCGGCCACCATCGAGATGGTGGCGAGCGGCAAGGTCGACCCGTTCCAGTTCATCACCGGCCGGATCGGGCTCGACGACATCGTCACGTCGGGCTTCGAGGAGCTGATCAACAACAAGGAGGAGAACGTCAAGATCCTCGTGCATCCCTGAGCGGCGCCGGCGTCAGCCGTTCACCCGGGTGGTCAGGCCGGTCGGGCCGCCGGGTGCGCCGTGGCACTTCTTGTACTTCTTGCCCGAGCCGCACGGGCACAGGGCGTTCCGGCTCGACCCGGCGTACGGGTCATCGGTCAGCACCTGCTGCGGAGCGCCGCTCACCTCCGCGTCGCCGTCCTCCGAGGGGGCCGAGTAGGACAGGTCACGAGCCGGCTTCGGCGCGTCGAGCCCCTTGGCGCGGATCGCCGGGTGCTCGCCCGACGCAGCCGCCTGGGCCAGCGCCGGCCCCATGGCGATGCCACTCCCCGTGACGTCCCCCATCACGTCCCCCGACACGTCGCCGCCGATCTCGCCGGCTCCATCCGGCCCTCGATCGCCCTGCGCGACCTGCGCACCGACCGGTCCGACCGCCGGCTCGGCCTCCTCGGGCTCCAGGCTCACCTCGAGGTTGAACAGGAAGCCGACCGCCTCCTCCTTGATGCCGTCCATCATCGTGTGGAACATGTCGAAGCCCTCGCGCTGGTACTCCAC
>CAXSHL010000141.1:0-5468 GCA_964237315.1 uncultured Nocardioidaceae bacterium | reverse complement strand
GAGACCACCTCGTCCGGGTCGATGCCCGAGACCACCTCGTCCGGGTCGATGCCCGAGACCACCTCGTCCGGGTCGATGCCCGTGGCCGCGCCGGCCGGGCCCTCGACGGCGGTGACGGTGGAGAGCCCGAGCACCTCGAGCCCGAGCTCGCGCGCAGCGATCGCCTCCGGGACGGTGGACATGCCGAGCAGGTCGGCGCCGACGCGGCGCAGCCAGTCGGCCTCCGCCCAGGTCTCGTAGTGCGGCCCCCGCAGCCAGGCGTAGACACCCTCGGTCAGCGTCGGGTCCAGCTCGCGGGCCAGCTCCCGCAGCCGCGGCGACCAGGCATCGGTGAGGTCGACGAACCGGGGTCCCGTCAGCGGAGAGGTCGCCGTGAGGTTCAGGTGGTCCGACACCAGCACAGGCCGCCCAAGCGGCCAGTCCGCGTGCAGAGACCCGTTGGCGTTGGTCAGCACCGCCAGGCGTACGCCGGCAGCGGCCGCCGTCCGCACCCCGTGCACGACCGGGTCCAGCCCGTGACCCTCGTAGAGGTGCGTCCGGCCGAGCAGCAGCAGCGTGCGAACGCCTCCGACCACGCAGGACCGGATCTCGCCCGGATGCCCGGGCGCCACCGGGGGGAGGAAGCCGGGGACGTCGGTCATCGCCACCGTCGCGCGCGGCTCGCCGAACGCCTCGGCTGCCGGTCCCCACCCCGAGCCGAGCACCACCACGGCGTCGTGCCTCGACGTCCCGGTCAGCTCCGCGAGCCGGGCGGCCGCCTGCGCTGCGACCGCGTAGGGGTCGGACATCGTCAGCGGACGAGGAGGTCGGCCAACGAGGTCGGCGGACGGCCGGTCAGCAGCTCCACGTCGCCGGTGACCTCGGACAGCTCCTGCGACGCGATGGCGGTGTAGGTGCTGACCCAGGCGTCCACCTGCCAGGCCGGCGCGCCGTAGCCGGCCCGCGACGCGTAAGCCTCGTCGAGCGTCTCGTCGTGGAACCTGAACTCCCTCCCCAGGGCCCGGCTCATCGTCTCCGCGCCCTCGGTGAGCGTGAGCGCCTCGGGGCCGGTGAGGCTGTAAGTACGGCCCTCGTGGCCAGCCGGCTCGAGCAGCACCGCCGTGGCCGCGGCGGCGATGTCGTCCTGCGCCACCACCGACACCCGGCCGTCGTCCGCCGGTCCGCGGAGCACCCCGTCGTCCCCGGCGAGCAGCGGCAGGAAGTCGGCGTACAGGTTGTCGCGCAGGAAGGTGAACGCCATCCCCGAGTGCTCGATGTGCTGCTCGGTGACGTAGTGGTCGCGCGCCAGCAGGAAGGTGGAGGTCGGGGACGCGTTGAAGAACGAGACGTAGACGAGGTGCCGGACGCCTGCCTCCGCCGCCGAGTCGACGAAGGCCCGGTGCTCGTCGAGCCGGTGCTCGGACTCCGCGGCCGAGACCATCAGCACCACGTCGAGCCCCGCACACGCACGTCGTACGGCGTCCCGGTCGGCGTACTCGGCCTGGACGACCGTGCTGCCCGGGATCGCCGGCGCCTTCGCCGGGGTGCGGACGACGAGCCGCTGCTCGACGTCCGCGGCGGCGAGCAGTCGGGTGATGCGGCCACCCAGGTTGCCGGTCACGCCGGTCACGCCCAGCGGTGGCACGCCTCAGCCCGTCTTCGCGATCGACGCCGCCAGCGCGGCGAGGTGACCGAGCCGGGCCAGCTCGGAGTCGAGCACGTCCGGCCCGCCGCGACGCCCGAACAGCAACAGGTCGTCCTCGTCACCGAGGGGCGCACCGGCGAGCAGGGTGCCGTCGTTGGCGTGCTCCCAGTCCGGCGGCAGCTCGAGGCGGTGGGCCTGCTTGGCCGGGAACCAGTCGGCGTGGCCCTGGGTCGAGTGCGGCGCCGCCGACGTGCGGTGCAGGACCTTGAGCGTGTCGCCGGTCCGGAGCAGCCGCATCGCCCAGTCGGCGCGGAAGGTGATCGGGAGCAGGTCCACGAGCTCGTCACACGCCAGGCGCGGGTTCTGCGTGAGCGCCTCGACGGCCTCGAGGTCCAAGAACAGCTGGCCCCCCGCGCCGTACCGGGAGATCCACAGGACCTGGACGCCGTCGAGCTGGTTGCACGCGGACACCAGCGAGTCCGGCATCACGCCCGGTGCCGTCTCCAGGAGCACGTCGTCGACAGCGGTGCCGTCGCGGCGGTGCTCGACGATCTCGATGGCCTCGATGTCGCCGCCGGCCTCACCGATGGCGCTCGCCACGCGCCCCAGCGAGCCGGGTACGTCGGGCAGCTCGACGCGCAGCAGGTACGGCACGGCGCTCAGCTCCTCTCCACGACGGCGCCGACCTCGACCCGGCCGGGCCTGGTGACAGCGGCGTCCACACCGAACAGGATCTCGCCGCGGGCGCGGCGGTAGCCGGCCAGCGCGCGCAGCACCGGCGCCCGGTGCCGACCGGTGGAGGGGTCCAGGTCGACCACGGCGCACCGCGGCAGCCCGCTGCGCACCTCGACCTCGGCGTCCCCGACGCGCAGCCTCCTGCCGATCCAGGAGTCCTCGACGCCGGCCGGTTCGTCGTCGCCGAGGCCGTCGGTCGAGACGGTGAAGGTGGCTCGCAGCTGCGCCTGGTCCACGTCGGCACCCAGCTCGTCTCGCAGGCGGCGCAGCGAGGAGCTGGTCACCAGACTGACCGCGGCGCCGTAGACGACGTCACCGGGCTGCGGGGCGCGAGCCAGGACCACGTCGTGGCCGAGATAGGCCGAGTAGGCCGCCGCCCAGGGGCCGGCGACCACCTCGAGAGCGACGACGCGCCCCCAGTAGTCGACCTTGAGCACCTCACCGCTGGGCGCCGGGACCTCCTCGACGGTGACGTCGGGCAGGACGGTGCGGAGCACTCCGGCCTCCCAGCTCGCGCGGGTCGCCATCAGGGTGGGGTTCTCGACGGTGCGCACCACCCGGCTGCGAGCAGTGTCGACCAGGCAGAACACCCGGTCCCCGACCGGGCCGCCGTCGGTGAGGTCGACGGCGGGCAGGTCGGCGTGCCGGGTGCCCTTGAGAGGGGTCAGGCCGATCCGAGAGACGTGCACGGGCCCCACCCTCCCATGTCGGCGTTTCCCGCCGGTTTCAGATATCGCGCACCGGGACCGAGCCCGGGCCGGTCAGCGTCAGCCCGAAGGTGTCGACCACCTCGTGGCGGGGCCGTCTGCGCGGCCCCTCCCCGAGGTGGGAGGAGATCAGGGCGATCTCCTCGACCGGCCAGGACGGCCCGCTGTAGGAGTCCAGCACCCGGATCCACCTGGTCGCCTCGAGGGGTCTGCCGGTCCGGGCCAGCGTCACGTGCGGGTGGAACCTGCCGCCGTCGACCTCGGTGCCCGCCTTGGTGGCTGCCGCCCTGGCACCGGTGGCGAGCCGGTCGAGCTCGACGCCCTCCTGCGCCCCGGTCCGTACGCCGGCGTACAGCACCTTCGCACGCGCCGGGTTCGGGAAGGCGCCTCCGCCGGCGATGCCCACCGCGAACGCCGTACGACGGGCAGCGGCTCGGATCAGTCGCTCCTGCAGGTCGTCCAGGTGCCGGTCGGCCACCGCCGGCATGAAGGCCAGGGTGAGATGCCACTGCTCCGGCACGGTCCACCTGAAGTCGGGAGCCGCCTGCTTGCGAGGCCCCAGGAACTCGCCGAGGTGCTCGAGCGCACCGGCCGGCGGCAGCACCGCAACGAACATCCGCACCACGCGACCGTAGCCGGTGCGGCAGACTGCGCCGCATGGGCACCGACCAGGCCGACTCGGGTGAGCACGAACCCGGGCGGGCCGACTACCGATACCTGTTCGCCAACGAGCGGACCTTCCTCGCCTACGTGCGCACCGCCCTGGCACTGCAGGTGGCCGGGCTCGGGGCCCTCCAGTTCCTGACCCAGGGACACGACCTGATCCGCCTCGTGCTGGGCATCACCCTGGTGATCACCGGGTCCGTCACCGGGGTCACGGCCCTGAGGCGGTTGCGTGCCAACGAGCGGGCGATCCGGGCCGGCGAGGACATCCAGATCAGTGCCACCAGCACTGCCGTCGTCGCGGTGGTGGTGACCGTCCCGCTGCTGGCCGCGCTCGCCATCGTCCTGCGATGACCGACGCGTGGGAGCGTGACCGGCGAGCCGCCGGTGTCCGCTCGTCCTGACCGGTCGGGCATCGCCGTGGGACGATCGGGCACCGACTGGTCGCCTGCTGTTCATCGTAGGGCGGCCCTACGCCCAGGAACGGCGACCATGCGGACACGACGCCCCACAGAAGTCGGGCAACTGAGTATGCCCACTCGGGCTCGGCTTCGACCGTTCCCTCAGGCACACTGACAACGTGGTGGGCGTCACACAGTGCCCTCCCACACCGAGGGGAGGTCACCGATGCGAGCAGACGAGCGGCAGCGGCTGATCCTCGTGCGGGCCCGAGCCGACGGCCGGGTGGAGGTGGGCTCGCTGGCCACCGACCTCGCGGTCGCCGAGGAGACCGTGCGCCGGGACCTTCGCGAGCTCGTCGACCGAGGCGTCCTGCAGCGGGTGCACGGCGGCGCCTACCCGGTGGAGAGCGCCGGCTTCGAGAGCAACATCAAGCACCGGTCCACCTCCCTGGTCGGCGAGAAGCGGCGGATCGCCGCCGCGGCCGCCGAGAGGCTGCACGGGGCCGAGACGGTCTACGTCGACGAGGGGGTCACCCCCCAGTTCGTCGCGGAGGCGATGCGCCCGGAGAGCCCGATCACCGTCGTCACCTCGTCCCTGCTCGCGGCCGGCTCCCTCGCCGACTCCGCGAACGTGACGGTCCTGCTGCTCGGTGGGCGGATGCGAGGCCGCACGCTGGCCACCGTCGACCACTGGGCGCTGAGGATGCTGCGCGACCTGGTCATCGACCTGGCCTTCCTGGGCGCCAACGGCATCTCCCGCGACCACGGCCTGACCACTCCGGACCCGGCGGTCGCCGCGGTGAAGAGCGAGGTCGTCGCCCGCTCCCGCAGGCGGGTCTTCGTCGGGCTGCACACCAAGTTCGGCGCCGCCAGCTTCTGCCGGTTCGCCGACATCTCGGACTTCGAGGTGCTGGTGACCGACACCGGGCTGTCTCCCAGCGAGGCGCGCCGGTTCTCCGTCCTGGGACCGCAGGTGGTCCGGGCCTGAGAAGAGATGCACGAACCCACGAGATGCAGGACCCCCGAGAAATGCACCACCGATCGGCACACGCACATCGGCGAGCACCTGCTCGGCGTACCCAACCGGAGGTATCAGTGAGTAACAGATTCAGGAAGCGGGTCGCGATCGCGCTGGCTCTGCCAGCCGTCGCAGGTCTGACGTTGTCCGGTTGCGCCGGAGCCGGCGGCGGAGGGGGAGGAGGTGGCGGGTCCTCGAAGTCGATCAGCGTCCTGATGGTCGGCAACCCGCAGATGGTCGACATCCAGAAGATCACCAAGGACACCTTCACCAAGGACACCGGCATCAAGGTGAACTACACGGTGCTGCCCGAGAACGAG
>CAXSHL010000140.1:0-5475 GCA_964237315.1 uncultured Nocardioidaceae bacterium | reverse complement strand
GTCGGTGGTCGGCGTCGACGCGGTGCGCGAGGTTGCTGCTGCGGCCGCGATGACCCTCCGCCAGGTGGTCCGGCACGACGCCCGCTGGGTCGCCGTGCTCGGCAAGGAGGAGTGATGCGGCTGTCCCCCGTGCCGCGTGCTTCACGGTCGCGTTCCTGACCGGCCTCTACAGCCACTTCGCGCAGGCACACGTGTGGTGGCTGCCCTACCCGACCCGGCCGGCACCATCCTCTGGTTCGGCGGCGTCACCCTGACCGCGGTGCCAGTGCTCGGACGCTTCGGAGCCCGCGCCGACAACCCCACACGGCTGAACCGCCACTACGTCGGTGGATGGGTGGCGTTCACCGTCCTGATCACCGCCGCTACGGCCGCCTCCGCCCGCCTGCA
This sequence comes from uncultured Nocardioidaceae bacterium, assembly GCA_964237315.1. Classification (GTDB taxonomy): domain Bacteria; phylum Actinomycetota; class Actinomycetes; order Propionibacteriales; family Nocardioidaceae; genus Nocardioides_B. Next base: position 5,088 of record CAXSHL010000140.1, on the reverse strand, counting down.
CAGACGACTGGTGGCTCAGCGCTCGACGTGGGCCTGCAGCCCGTCCAGCATCCCCTGCCAGTTCTGGCTGAACTGTGCGGCCTGCTCCTCGCTGTCGCAGCCGTCCTGGGTGAGTGTGAGGTGGGTGCCATCGCCCGAGGGAGTGAGCGTGTACACGAGCGTGTGGTAGTTCTGGGGCTCGTCGGGCTGGCCCATCATCGGGCTGTAGTGAGTGAGCGAGAGGACGTGCGGTTCGTCGTAGGTGAGCACCTCGCCCTTGTCCTGGTAGGAGCGGCCGGCGTACTCGCCGTCCCAGGTGATCGGTGAGCCGACCTCCCAGGTCGTGGTGACCTGCGAGCCCTGCATGTACGCCGCAATCTGTTCCGGCTCGGTGAGAGCAGCCCACACCTTGTCAGGGGTGTCGGCGACATCGGTCTCGGCGTTGGCGGTGAACCCAGCCATGGGCGTCGTCTCCTCGAATCGTATGACTGACTCATATAATCACCACATGGCCGCCTCCGCAAACCCTCGGCTGGACAACCTGCTCGCGTCCCTGTCCCTGAACCTCGCCGAGGACGGACAGCAGGCGTTGGAGCGCGCGTCCGGCCTGACCGGGGCGGCGACGACTGCGCTGCTGGCCCTCGAGGAGTTTCTGGGAGGCGCCCACGTCGGCCGTGTCGCCGAGGTGCTGGGGCTGACCCACTCTGGTGCGGTGCGGCTGGTCACGCAGCTGGAACGCGACGGGCTGGCCGAACGCCACACGGGTGAGGATCGGCGCCGGGTCGAGGTCCGGCTCACCACGAGCGGGCACAGACGGGCGCGCGATGCACGGGCGGCGCGGGACACGGTCATCAGGGTCGCGACCAGCGGACTGAGTGTTGGCGAGGCTCACACACTCGAGGCGCTCCTGGACAAGCTGGTTTCGGCGCGAATCGACAGCCGGCTCCGACGTCGCCGGGCTGGTGAGAACGGCGCTTGGTGGTGCCGCACGTGCGACTTCGTCGCCTGCGGTCGACCCGCGGGCCGCTGCCCGGCGCAAGCGACCGGGGCACAGGCATCCCCTCGATAGGTCGCCCCTGGGCGGACCCAGACCCAGCGTGGTCGACGACGTCCTCCGTTGTCGCCTTGACTTCCCTAGGACACGGCCGCCGACTTTCGGTCGAACACCGAGTCGTCGCTGATGTCGGACCGGCTCTGGTCGACGAGGAGGTAGACGGCGATCAGGCTGACCACCGAGGTGCCCAGGATCGCGAACGCGATCGCGTATCCGCTGCCCGTCTTCTCCAGCAGGTACGTCGCCACCAGCGGCGCCGGACCCCCCGCGAACACAGATGCCAGCTGGTAGCCCAGGCCGGCACCGGCGTAGCGCAGCGAGGTCGGGAACGACTCGGCGATCATCGCCGCCTGAGGTCCGTACTGCATCGCGTGCGGGATCAGCGCGATGAGCATCGCGAGGAACGCCAGCACCGCCACGCCGCTGTTGAGGGCCGCGAACAGGACGAACGCGTAGAGGCCGATCAGGGCCGATCCGGCCATGTAGATCTTCTGCCGGCCGAGCGTGTCGGAGAGGTGGCCGAACAACGGCACGGCGATCACCTCGACCCCGGCCGCGGACAGGATGGCGGCCAGGGCGAACGTCTTCGTGTAGCCCTGCTCCTCGGTGAGGTAGGTCAGGGTGAACGTGGTGATCACGTAGAACGGCGCCTGCTCCGAGAATCGCGCCAGGGCGCTGAGGAGGATCGGTCGCCAGTGGTCCCGGATCACCTCCATCGAGGGCAACGCGCTGATCTTGTTCTCCTTCAGCCGCTTGGCGAACATCGGCGTCTCCAGGATCCGCACCCGGATGTAGAGGCCGATCGCCAGGAGCACCAGGCTGAACAGGAACGGGATGCGCCAGCCCCACGCCTGGAACTGGGCGTCGGTCAGGATGTTGCTGAGCAGGTACAGGAACCCGGTGCCCAGGATCAGGCCGAAGGCCACTCCGAGCTGGGGCAGGCTGGCCATGAAGCCGCGACGCTTCTGGTCCCCCCACTCCATCGACAGCAGGACCGAGCCGCCCCACTCGCCACCGACCGCCAGGCCCTGCACGAGTCTCAGGGCCACCAGCAGGATCGGCGCCCAGATGCCGATGTGGTTGGTGCCGGGCAGCAGGCCGACCAGGGCGCTGCCGATCCCCATCATCAACAGCGTGATGATCAGCGTGACCTTCCGGCCGATCCGGTCGCCGTAGTGGCCGAAGATGAACGCGCCGATCGGCCGCGCCGCGAACCCGACGGCATAGGTCGCGAACGATTCCAGGCGTCCGGCGTACTCCGAGGAGGACGGGAAGAAGAGCGCGGGAAAGACGAGTGCCGCGGCCGTGTTGTAGAGGAAGAAGTCGTACCACTCGATGGTGGTGCCGATCGTGCTGGCCAGCCCGGCCTTGCGGACCTGACGCGCGTGTGCGGGCGTTCCTTCCGCCGATGCTGCCTGCTCGGCTGATCCTGGATCGAGTGTCATGACTCTCCTCTCTGCGCAGGTGCCACAGCATGGGACTCCCAGGGCGGCAAGAGTGACACCCGTCACCCAGGATTACCCCCTCGTGAGGGGTGGAAACATCAGTCGACATCGCACGCCTAGGCTCGCGACGTGAGGGTGCTGATCGTCGATGGCGCGAACGTCGTGGGCAGCCGGCCGGACGGCTGGTGGCGCGACCGGGCTGGAGCGGCGCAGCGCCTCCACGACGCCCTGGCTGCAGCCGAGCTGGGCTGCGACCTGGTCGTGCTGGTGCTCGAAGGGGACGCCAGGCGTGGCCCTCCTGTGGGGTCGGACGGCGCTGTGCACACCGTGCACGCCGCCGGCAGCGGCGACGATGCGATCGTCGAGCAGGTGAGCGCCCGCGGGGCGCACGGAGACGACGTGGTCGTAGTCACCGCCGACCGCGGGCTGCGGGAGCGGGTGGCCACGGCGGGCGGGTCCTGCGTCAGTCCCTCGTGGCTGCTCGGGCAGGTCGGCTGACCGGCCGGGAGCGGCTGACTGATGTTCCCGGACGACCCGGTGAAGTCAGCGACGCCGCACGGCGACTCTGCCTACGATGCTCGGGTGGCCAGCCGGGCTAGGCGTCGGATCGCGATGGCGCTCGGGCTGGTGCTGCTGGCCCCGACGGTGGGTGAGTTCCTGCTCGGCAACGTTCCCGTCTCGCAGTACGCCTCGGTGCTCGTGCTGGCTCCGTTGTACGGCGGCGGGGCACTGCTGGTCCGGGAGACCGCACGCCGACTGCGCCGAGGATGGCCGACCATCACCCTCTTCGCGGCCGCCTATGCGCTCGTCGAGGAGGGCCCGGTCGACCAGATGGTGTTCAACCCCGGGTATCTCGGCCTGGGCTCGTTCGCGGGCTACGCGGAGATACCCGGTCTGGGCATCAGCGGCACCCTGGTCCTGTGGAGCCTGGCGCTGCACACGGTCTGGAGCATCTGCGTCCCCATCGCCCTGGTGGAGGCGTTCGACCCGACCCCCACCGAGCCGTGGCTGGGACGGATCGGCTACACCGTGACCGTGCTGGTGTTCGTGGTCGGCTGCGTCCTGCTCGGATGGGCGCAGGCCGACGAGCTCCACTTCGTCGGCTCGGCCTCGCAGTTCCTGGTCTCAGCGGTGGCCATCGCAGCCCTGGTCGGCGGCGGGCTGCTGCTCCGGCAGCCGCTGCTGACGCCCGTCCCGGCTGCGCCCCCCGCGCCGATCCTGGTGGCCGTGGCGGCGTTCGCGGTCACCAGCGGCTACTGGCTCAGCACGGACCTGCCCGTCCCTGGCGTCGGAGCCGGGTGGGTGCAGGTCGCGGTGTTCGGAGCCGCCGGTGCCCTGGCGGTGTCGCTGGTGCTGCACTGGTCACGCCGGGAGCGGTGGGACGGCCGGCACCGGGTCGCCCTGGCGGCGGGTGCTGCTGCGACGTACGCGTCCTGGTTCGGGCTCGTGCAGGCAGGTGAGGCCGGCACCGGTCGGGCGGAGGCGATCGTCGGCGCTGTCGTCTTCGGGACCGCCGCCCTCGTCCTGGTGGTCCTCGCCTACGCGTCGGCCTACGGCTCGGCTCACGGGGGTCGGCTCACGGGGGCGACAAACCGTCGAGGGCGAGGTTCAGGCCCAGCACGTTGACCCGTGGCTCACCGAGGAAGCCGAGGGTGCGGCCCTGGGTGTGCTCGACGACCAGGTCCCGGACCCGGGCCTGGCTCACGTGCCGCTCCCGGGCCACCCGGGCGATCTGCTCCTGGGCGTAGGCGGGGCTGATGTGCGGGTCGAGACCCGATCCGCTCGCCAGCAGGGCGTCCGCCGGAACCGTAGCGGGATCGACGCCGTCCAGGCGAGCGGCCGCTGCGCGCCGCTCCTGGACGACGGTGACCAGGTCCTTGTTGTCCGGCGCGAGGTTCGAGGCGGAGGTGGACAGCGGGTCGTAGCCCAGACCGGCCGCGGACGGCCGGCTCTGGAAGTAGCGCGGGTCGGCCTGCGTCACCGGGTTGCCGTCGGCGTCCTTCTCGGGCTTGCCGTTCTTGAGCACCGGCGTCGTGAACGCCTGCCCGATCAGGTCCGAGCCCCTGGTGGTGCCCGCCTGGCGCACCAGGGAGCCGTTGGCGTTGTCGTGGAACGCGACCTGCGCGACACCGGTCAGTGCCAGGGGATAGGCCAGTCCCAGGAGGACGGTGAGGACGAGGACGGCCCGCAGGGCGGCGAGGTGCTGCCGCAGTGCCGCCGGGGTGGTTGACGCCATGAGTGAGCCGCAGTCCTTCGTCAGCTGATGCCGGGGATATGGGAGATGACCAGGTCGATGAGCTTGATGCCGACGAACGGGCTGATGATGCCGCCGAGCCCGTAGATCGCGAGGTTCCGGCGAAGCATCGACGCGGCGGACGAGGGCGTGTAGCGCACCCCGCGGAGCGCCAGCGGGATCAACCCGATGATGATCAGCGCGTTGAAGACGACCGCCGACAGGATCGCCGACTCCGGGGTCGCGAGTCGCATGATGTTCAGGGTGTCCAGCCCCGGGAACACGCCCGCGAACATCGCCGGGATGATCGCGAAGTACTTCGCGACGTCGTTGGCGATCGAGAAGGTGGTCAGCGACCCGCGGGTGATCAAAAGCTG
>CAXSHL010000139.1:0-5543 GCA_964237315.1 uncultured Nocardioidaceae bacterium | reverse complement strand
TCCCGGAGTTGTACTCCGCCTTGATCTTGTAGCGCAGCACCAGCGCCTTGAGCTTCGCATGCTCCTCGTCCCAGCGACGGCGCATCTCCTCGAACCGCAGGAACCGGTCCCGCCGCGCCTGGTGGTAGGACGTGAATCCGCCGGGATGGGTCCACACCGTGTTGCCGGCAGCCCCGAGCTCCACGGTCACCACCCGGGTCGCGGTGTTGTCGAGCAGCTCCCGGTCGTGGCTGATGTAGAGGATCGTCTTGGGCGACTCGTTGATCCGCTGCTCGAGCCAGGTCTTGCCGGGTACGTCGAGGAAGTTGTCCGGCTCGTCGAGCAGGAGCACGTCGTCGGGCCCCCGGAGCAGGAACTCGAGCAGCAGCCGCTTCTGCTCGCCTCCGGACAGGGTGGTCAGGTCGCGGTGCTGGGCGCGGGTGAACGGGACGCCGAGGGCGGCGACCGTGACCACGTCCCAGACCACCTCGACGTCGTAGCCACCGGCGTCGGCCCACTCCGCCAGCGCCTCCGCATAGCGCATCTGGGTCAGCTCGTCGTCGGCGTCCATCATCTCGAGCTCGCTGGCGTCCACGGCGGCCGCCGCCGCACGGACCCGGGGAGGCGAGACCGAGAGCAGGAGGTCGCGGATCGTCTGCCCCTCGGTGTTCTGGGTGACCAGCTGGCGCATCACGCCGAGCCCGCCGCTGCGGGTCACCGCGCCGGCGTGCGGAGCCAGGTCCCCGGTGATGATCCGGAGCAGCGTGGTCTTGCCGGCGCCGTTCGCGCCCACCAGGGCGACCTTCGCGCCCTCACCGACCCGGAAGGAGACCTCGTCCAGCAGCACCCGCCCGTCCGGCAGCTCGAACCGGACCCCGGCCACGTCGACATGTCCCACGCGCCCCAGTGTCCAGCACCGCTTCCCGCGGCGCGAGCGGTTATGCGGGGGTCAGCGGTTGCGAATCCGGTTGCGCCGGCGGCCGCCGCCCTCGGCGAGGACCATCCGGCTGCGGAAGACCGCGTAGTACATCCCCAGCAGGATCCCGCCGATCACCGCGACCGGGATCAGCGCGCCGTGCACCCACAGGGCGCAGATCACCACGAGGAGGCCGAAGACCATCGGAAGCGCGGTGTCGAGCTGCCTGCGGTCCATGGCATCCTCCGGATGAGTGGGGGCGGAGATCTCCGCTGGATGCCAGCCTAGTGCCTCGACCGCCTCAGCACGGAGGCTCGCCGACACCCCTCAGTCCTGGGTCGACGTCGCCCACAGGTTGATGCCCGCGTCGGTCGCGTCCTGGTCGATGTCGTGGAGCTCGTCCTCGCTGAGCTCGGGGCCGTCAAGGGCGTCCAGGTTGGCGTCGAGCTGGTGCACCGACGAGGCACCGATCACCAGCGAGGTCACCCTGCGATCGCGCAACGCCCACTGCAGCGCGAGCTGGGCCAGCTGCTGGCCCCGCTTCTCCGCGATCTCGTTCAGCCGACGGACGTGCCCCAGCGTCGCGTCGCCGAGGTGGTCACCCGGGATCGTGCTGTCACCGCGGGCCGCCCGCGAGTCGGGCGGCACACCGTCGAGATAGCGGTGGGTGAGCAGCCCTTGGGCCAGCGGCGAGAACGCGATGCACCCCATCCCCTGGTTCTCCAGCTCGTCGAGCAGGTCCGTCTCGATCCACCGGTTGAGCATGGAGTACGACGGCTGGTGGATCAGCAGCGGCGTGCCGAGGTCGCGGGCGATCACGGCCGCCTCGCGGGTCCGGGTGGCGGAGTAGGAGGAGATCCCGACGTACAGCGCCTTGCCGGCCCGCACCGCCCGGTCCAGCGCCATCATGGTCTCCTCGACCGGGGTCTCGGGGTCGAAGCGGTGGCTGTAGAAGATGTCGACGTAGTCCAGGCCCATCCTGGACAGCGACTGGTCGAGCGAGGACAGCACGTACTTGCGTGACCCGCCGCCCTGCCCGTAGGGCCCCGGCCACATGTCGTATCCCGCCTTGGTGGAGATCACCAGCTCGTCACGCAGGCCCGCGAAGTCCTCGCGCAGGTAGCGCCCGAAGTTCTCCTCCGCCCGGCCGTACGGCGGCCCGTAGTTGTTCGCGAGGTCGAAGTGGGTGACGCCCCGGTCGAACGCCCGTCGCAGGATCGCCCGCTGGGTCTCCTCGGGTCGGTCGGTCCCGAAGTTCTGCCAGAGCCCCAGGGAGAGCGCCGGCAGCTGCAGGCCACTCCGACCGCAGTGCCGGTAGTCCATCGAGTCGTAGCGGTCGTCCGCTGGTCGGTAGTCGCTCATGGGCTCATCGAAGCACCTGCCCACCTGCTGACGTCTGCCCACCCCGCCGGGGTCAGCTCGCCTTGCGAGCCGCCTCGGCGATCCGCTCCCGGAGGCCCTCACGCCGGATGCCGAACGTGGCCAGCGTGTCGGTCACCACCCGGTCCTCGACCCGGACCACGCCCAGCAGCAGGTGTTCGGTGCCGATGTAGCCCGATCTCAGGGCGACCGACTCCCGCAGCGACAGCTCGAGCGCCTTCTTGCTGGACCTAGCGAAGCGCATCCGGCCCTTCTTCGGGCTCCGACCGCCGAGGTTCCGGTCGATGCGCCGGACGACCTCGTCCAGGTCGATGCCGATGACTCGCAGCGCCTCGGCGTCGTCGGCATCCAGCCCGTCGACGTACAGCTGGCGCTGGCGGGTCAGCTCGGTCCGCAGCGCCTCCAGCGGAGCTCCCGCGTCGACCAGGACCCGCGCCGCCAGGCAGCTCGGGTCGTCGAGCAGCGCCTGGAACAGGTGCTCGGGCCGCAGCTCGCTGGCGGTCGCCCCCTGGGCGTGGGTCACGGCGGACTCCACGACCGCTCGGGCGTCCTTGGTGAAGGCCTCTCGAAACATGCGCTTTCTTCCTCTCTGAGCAATGGGTCGGGGTGCTTGGTCGGGTCTCAGCGCCGGCCGTGCTTCTTGTGGACCGCCTGCCGGCTGACGCCAAGGACCTCGGCGATCTCCTGCCAGGACCAGCCGAGGTCGCGGGCCCGGCGCACCTGGGTCTCCTCCAGGTGCTCCAGGAGCCGGCGCAGTGCCCGGACGGCCCGCAGGCCGACCATCGGGTCCGCTCCGGCTGCGGCGGTGGCGAGGTCCGGTGTCTCCGTCATGGGTGTCAACATAGGTTGACAGGCGCGGCGCTGTCAACCCTTGTTGACAGATTGGCCGACGTCCACGAGGACGTGCACTCGCGGCCGATGTCGGAGGCAGCCGAGCGCGGCGCCGGTCCGAGCAGTCGGCGAGTGCACGTCCCAATGGCTACTCCGCTCGGGCCTCCAGCACCCGGAACCCCTTGGCGCTCGCCAGCCGCCGGGTGGGATGGCCCTGCTCGTCGAGCCAGCGCTGCAGCGAGTCGGCCCCCAGGTTCTTGCCGACCACCAGCACGGCGCGCCCTCCTGGCACCAGCCGGGGCAGCCAGGCGAGCAGCAGCGCGTGCAGCGCCTGCTTGCCGACCCGGATCGGTGGGTTCGACCAGATCTCGTCGTACTGCTCTTCTGGTGGCACCTGCTCCGGAGTGCACGCCGAGAACCGGTCGCCGAGCCCGAGCGACCTGGCGTTCTCTTCTGCCAGCAGGACCGCTCGCTCGTTCACGTCGACGGCCCGCACCCGAGCCTCCGGCACGGCGACGGCGAGCCCCAGGCCGATCACGCCGTACCCGCACCCGAGGTCGAGGTACCGGCCCGCTCCGGGCGGCTCGGTCTCGCGGAACAGCACCGACGTGCCGGTGTCCAGCCGCCCCCGGGAGAACACCCCGGAGCCCGACATCAGGGCGAGCTCGTGCCCCCACACCTGCGCGACCACCGGCTCCCGCTGGAAGGCCACGGTCGGGTCGGCGGTGAAGTAGTGCTCACCCACAGCAGGCCTCCGGCAGCGTCCGCCGCACGCGCGTGGTGCGCGCCCGCTCGGCCAGGTCGGCGTCGGGTGGGTAGGCCACCTGCTCCAGGGTCAGCCCGTGCGGGCGTACGACGGTCACGCCCGGGTCGCGCACCCGACGGCGCAGCACGTCGGCAGCCCAACCGGGTGGCTGCCGCCGCTCCCCCACGACCACGAGGCAGCCGACCAGCGCCCGGACCATGTGGTGGCAGAACGCGTCTGCGCGCACGGTGGCCACCGCGAGGCCGGCAGCGTCCCGGCCCCAGGTCAGCTCGAGGAGGGTGCGCACGGTGGTGGCACCCTCACGCCGCCGGCAGAAGGCTGCGAAGTCGTGCTCCCCGACCAGGCCCTGCGCGCCTTCGTTCATCAGGTCCAGGTCCAGCTCCCGCTGACGCACCAGGACCGTGCGCCGGAGCAGCGGGTCGACCAGGTGCGGTGCATCGGCGATCCGGTAGGCGTAGCGCCGCCACAGGGCCGAGAAGCGCGCGTCGAACCCCTCGACCGACTCCGCGACGCGCCGTACCCGGACGTCGGGGGGCAGCACCCCGTTGAGCCGCCGAAGCAGCACCTCTGCGGGCGTCACGACAGCGGGCCGGCCGGTGGGGCCGGAGAGCTCCTCCCCGACGTCCGCGTGCACGACCTGGCCGCGGGCGTGCACGCCGGTGTCCGTGCGGCCGGCGCAGGTCACCTGGACCGCCTCCACGCGCAGGACGCGGGCGAGGGCCTCCTCCACCAGGCCCTGCACCGTGCGCAGTCCCGGCTGCACGGCCCAGCCGTGGAAGTCGGTGCCGTCGTAGGCGAGGTCGAGGCGCAGGCGCACCGGGTCATCCTGTCAGGACCGCGCCTATCGTCACGTCATGGACTTCAGCATCGACCCGGCCTCGTCGGTCGCACCCTTCGAGCAGCTGCGTGCCCAGATCGCCGCGCGGGTCGCGAACGGCGACCTGCCGGCGGGCACCAGGCTGGCCACGGTGCGCCAGCTGGCGGCCGACCTCGATCTGGCGGTGAACACGGTCGCCCGTGCCTACCGCGAGCTCGAGGCGGATGGCGTGGTGGCCACCCAGGGTCGGCGGGGCACCATCGTCAGCTCAGCCGTCCTCGAGGACCAGACGACTCCCCGGCTGGCGGAGAGCTACGTCCGCAGCGCCCGGCAGCGCGGCCTCACGCTCCCTGAGGCACTGGCCCTGGTCGAGCGCTCGTGGTCATCGGGCGGAGCCGGCCGGTGACGGCAGGACGGACGGTCGTGGGTCCCAGCGTGCACCATGGCGCACCCTGAGACCCACGACCAGCAGAAGGGGACGCGACCCCGACCTCAGCGGTCCTCGGTCTCCTGGGCCGGGTCTGCGGCCGGCTCGGTGACCTCACCGGTCACGTCGTCGGCCGGGACGTCGGCCGGGACGTCGGCCGTGCTGCTGGCCGTGTCGTCGGCCGTGTCGTCACCAGCATCCTCGGCGGGGACGTCCGCGGTCGCGTCCTCGGCAGTCGTGTCGACGCCGTCCTCGTCGGGCGCGACGTCCTCCGCGGGAGCCACCTCGACGGGCGCCGAGGCGGCCGGAGAGGCGTTCGCGGGAGCAGCGGTCCTGCTGGCCGACGTGGAGCCGCCCTTGGGGGCATACTCCTCGGTCACCAGCTCGATGACCGCCATCGGGGCGTTGTCGCCCTTGCGCGGACCGA
>CAXSHL010000138.1:0-5559 GCA_964237315.1 uncultured Nocardioidaceae bacterium | reverse complement strand
CGCTCGACGATCAGGCCGTAGAGCAGCAGCACCGCCATCACCCCGGTGAGGCCGAGCTCCTCACCGAGCGAGGCGATGATGAAGTCGGAGAAGCCGAGCGGGGTGATGGTGGGGTCGCCGAGACCCAGTCCCCGCCCGATCAGGCCGCCCCAGGCCATGCCGTACATCCCCTGCACGAGCTGGTAGGTGTTGTTGGCCGGGTCGAAGGGGTGCAGCCAGGCCTCGACGCGGGCGTGGACGTGACCGAGCAGGAGGAAGGCGGCGTAGGCGCCGGCGGCGAACATGGCGGCGCCGACGACCAGCCAGCCCGGCCGCTCGGTCGCGACGTAGAGCATCACCAGGAACAGCCCGAAGAACAGCAGCGACGACCCGAGGTCGCGCTGGAAGACCAGCACTCCCAGGCTGATCAGCCACATGGTGGCGATCGGCCCGAGGTCCCGGCCGCGGGGCAGGTCGATGCCGACGAACCGGCGGCCGGCCAGGGCGAGGGCGTCGCGGTGCAGGACGAGGTAGCCGGCGAAGAACACCACCAGGAGCACCTTGGCGACCTCGCCGGGCTGGAACCCCAGCGGACCGATGCGGATCCAGATCCGTGAGCCGTTGACGGTGCTGCCGATGACCGGCAGCAGCGGCAGCAGCAGGAGCACGATCGCCCCGAACCCGGCGGTGTAGGTGAGCGACTGCAGCTGGCGGTGGTCGCGGAGGATCAGGAGCACCGCCACGAACAGCCCCACCCCGAGGGTCATCCAGATCAGCTGGTCCCGGGCGAACGGTCCGATCGAGGACCCGCTCGCGGCGTACCCGAGGTCGATGCGGTGGATCATCGCCAGGCCGAGACCGTTGAGTGCAGCGACGATGGGCAGCAGGACCGGGTCGGCGTACGGCGCGACGAGGCGGACCACGACGTGGCACAACAGGCACAGGGCGGCCAGCCAGCCGCCGTACCCGACTATGTCGGTGGGCACCGTCCCCTCGGTGCCGAGACCGACGGCGGCGTAGGCGCCGATGCCGACCAGCAGGCTGAGCACCAGCAGGAACAGCTCGGCACCGCGACGGCGCCGGTGCACGAAGGTCGGGTAGCGCCGGGCACCCGACGGCGACTCCAAGGCGCTCACGACGCGGCCTCGATGCAGTCCGGGGGCGCGAGAGTCGGGCCCTCGGACGGGCTGGGCGTGGGAGTGGGGGTGGCTCGCGGGCTCGCCGTCGCAGAGGGTCCGGCCGAGGGGGACCGCGAGGGCGCGGCCGCCTTCGCCGAGGCCGTCGGCCGGGAGCTCGGCCGCCTGCTCGGGCTCGCGCCGGGGCTCGTGGTGGGACGGGCGCTGGGACTGGCGCTGGGACTGGTGGACCCGGTGGCGGGGCAGACCCTGGCCAGGCCGGTGAGTCGTTGCACGATGCGGTGTGCGTCGCTCAGCGACTTCGCCGCTATCCCGGACGAGACCTGCTCGGTGGGGTAGTCCGGGAGTGCGGCGACGGTCACGTCGGTCTCCTCCTCGACCGTGCTCAGGGTGACCCCGGGGATGTCGGCCTGCACGCCTCGGAAGATGGCGACCCGGCCGGAGTCCTCGGCGACGAAGTACTGGTCCTGGCTCCACCGGTAGCCGACGAAGCCGGCCACCGCGAGCACCAGCGCCAGCCCGAGGAGCGCGACGGTCCACCGCAGCCACCGGCCGCGCCGTGGTGGCTGCGGGGCGTAGCGCAGCTCCTCGGGGTCGGCGTCGTGCCCCGGTCGTCCGCCGGTGCCGGCCGCGCCGTCCTCGCCGGGCACCGGATCGATCTCGCCGGTGTCGCCGCCGCGGTGCCCGCGGAACGAGCCCCGCGACCCGGCGCGGTGGGCCTGGTCGGCGGCCGCGCCCACCAGGATCGGCCCGCTGGTCAGGGACTCCTCGGCGTCGGCCGCACGCAGGTCGAGGACGTCGGCCACCACGCAGGTGACGTTGTCGGAGCTGCCGGCCTCGAGCGAGGCGCGGACCAGCTCCACGACCGCGTAGTCGGGCGACCCGGTCCCCAGGATGTCCGAGAGCCGGTGCTCGTCGAGCACCCCGGACGCGCCGTCACTGCACAACAGCAGGCGGTCACCGGGGGCGAGCTCGATGTAGAACAGGTCGGGGTCGGTCTCGTGCACCCCGTCGACCGCGCGCAGGATCAGGTTGCGGTGCGGGTGGGTGCGGGACTCCTCCTCGGTGATCCGGCCCTCGTCGATCAGGCTCTGCACGAAGGTGTGGTCCTTGGTGAGCTGGGCGAGCGCGCCGTCGCGGAGCAGGTAGCCCCGGCTGTCGCCGATGTGGGCCACGCCGATGCGAGTGCCGTCGAAGAGTGCCGACGTGACCGTCGTGCTCGTGCCGTCGAGCTCGGGGTCCTGCTCGACCAGCTCCGCGATCCGGTCGTGGGCGCGGTGGATCGCGCCGGCGAGCGCCTCGAGCAGGTCGCCGGGGACGGGCCCGTCGAGGCGGCGCAGGGCCTGGACCGCGGTGCTGCTGGCCACGTCGCCGCGGGCCGCCCCGCCGACGCCGTCGGCGACGACCAGGAGGTGAGAGCTGGCGAAACCGGAGTCCTGGTTGTCCTTGCGCACCCGCCCGACGTCGGACAGCGCGGCGTAGCGCAGGCCGAGCAGCGGCCCGTGCTCGGCCGCCCCGTCCTCGCCGTGCTGGGCGTGGGGCTCGCTGTCCTCCATGGGCGCGGGCAGCCTATTTCCTGAGCTCGAGCGTGGTCTTGCCGATCCGGACCTTGCTGCCGAGCTGGAGGGTGGTCGGCTGGGTGAGCCGGTGCGAGCCGATGTAGGTGCCGTTGGTCGAGCCGAGGTCCTCGACGAACCACTGGTCGCCGGACGAGGCGATCCGGGCGTGCCGGGTGGAGACGTAGTCGTCGTCGAGGCGGATCGCGGCGTCGGAGCCCCGGCCGATCAGGATCGGCGCGTCCTCGAGGGCGGCCGTCGCCCCGGCGTTGTCGCCGTCGACGACCGCGACGTGCGTCGGGGCGCCGCGTGGGCGCTTGGCCGGCTTGCTGCTGGCCTGGCTCTGCTTGCGGGCCTGCTTGTCCGCCTTGCGGTCGGCTCGCGGCGTGGAGTCGATCCGGGCCCCGAACATGTCGGAGCGGACCACCGAGATCGCCGACAGCACGAAGATCCACAAGATCGCCAGGTAGGCGAACCGGATCAGCATCAGGGTCAGCTCAGACATCGTCACCGCCCCAGCCGGATCGTGGGCTCTGGCGGGACTCGTCGGCGAGGAACCGGACGGTCATCGTGGTGTTGCCGATCTTCACCGTGCCGCCGTCCTCGAGCGTGGCCTGCTGCACGCGGCTTCCGTTGACCAGCATGCCGTTGGTGGAGCCGAGGTCGACGACGCTGACGTTGGTCCCGCTCCGGTCGCCGGCCTGCACCCGGATCTCCGCGTGCCGCCGGGACACCCCTGGGTCGTTGATCCGCAGGTCGGCCTCGGTGCCCCTGCCGATCACGATGCCTGGGGGGTCGAGCGGGTGCTTCATGCCGTTGACCTCGAGGATCACCCGGGCCCGGCGTACGGCGGTGTCGGTGACTGAGCTGTCGGAGGCCGGGGTGACCTTGGCCAGCGCCGCGCTGCGTACCCGGAAGCGTCCGGTGGACAGGTCCTCGCGCTCGTCGAAGGCGATGGTGACCGGGCCGGTGAAGACGTAGGCCTGCTCCTGCGCGTGCTCGCGGAGCATCTCGGTGAGCTCCTGCGCGAGCGTCGAGGAGTACGGCGCGAGCCGCTCGTGGTCGGCGGAGGAGAGCTCGACGTGGAACTGGTTGGGCACCAGGCGACGGTTGCGGGAGAGGATCTGGGCCGAGTTGTCCACCTCGCGCTGCAGGGCGGCGGCCACCTCGACGGGCTGGACGGCACTGCGGAACGCCTTGGCGAACGCCCCGGAGACCATCTGCTCGAGGCGGTCCTCGAACCGCTGGAGCATGCCCAAGGCCGCCTCCTCGTCGCTAGTTGGTCGTCAGTGCGCGCACACATAGCCACCGGTGGTCGCCCGGCGTTCCAGGCATCGTAACGGGCAGGTCTGTGGGTTCCTCGGCTGCCTGCGTGGGCGACGCTCACCGGTTTGGGCGGCGTCGTCGCGGTGGGATACCCTGACCGGGCTTCACGCGCGAGTGGCGGAATAGGCAGACGCGCACGGTTCAGGTCCGTGTGCCCGAAAGGGCGTGGGGGTTCAACTCCCCCCTCGCGCACGTGTGAGTCCCGGACCCCTCCCGCCCCCTCTGTGGCGGCGAGGGGTCACTGCTACCCAGGAGTCGGCGGCGTGTCGGCGAAGACGTGACTCCTCGACGTCCTGGTCCGTTGCGACAGGTCCGGCGGCTTACGGCGTAAGCGACCCGGCTATGCTCGGCCTGCTCGACGCCGTGAGCCCGCTGCCGGACCACCCTCGGCGTCGAGCCCCCATCGTCGTCGACCAGAGGCAGGCCCCCGCGTGGACCTCCGCGGACCGCACGACCGGGCACAGCGGAGGGTCGAGGCGAGCACGGTCCTGGACCACCTTGCCCGGGTCGGGGTGGTCACCTACGGCCTGGCCCACCTGGCGGTGGCGTGGCTGGTGGTGCGGCTGGCCTTCGGGCACAGGTCCGGCGCCGCCTCCGGCACCGGAGCGCTGCATGACCTCGCGGCGACCACCGGCGGCCGGCTGGTGCTCTCTGTCGTGGCCCTCGGGTTCTTCGCCCTGGCCCTGTGGCAGGCGGTCGAGGCGGGCTTCGGCTACCGCCGTCACGACTCCGGCCGGCGGCTCGGTCTCCGGGTCTTGTCGGGGGCCAAGGTGGTGATCTTCGGCGTCGTCCTGGTGGAGGCGACGGTCCTCGCCCTCGGGGCGTCCGGGAGCCGCGGCACCGACGGCCCCACTGCGCGGGTGATGAGCCTGCCCGCGGGGCCGTTCATCGTCGGTGCCGTGGGCCTGGTCATCGTGGTGGTGGCCTTCTTCCTGGCCCGGTTCGGGTGGGTGGAGAACTTCCGCGACACGATGACCAGGGACGGGGCGGCGGGCGGCACCGGCCGCGTCTACGTCTGGCTCGGCAAGGTCGGCTACGTGACCCGGGGGCTGGCCGTCGCGATGGTGGGGCTGCTGTTCGGCTACGCCTCGCTGACCGGTGACGCGCAGAAGTCGGGTGGTCTCGACCAGGTCCTCAACGACCTGCTGGGCACCGGGTTCGGCCCGCCGGCGCTCTGCCTGGTGGCGGCGGGGCTGGCGTCCTACGGGCTGTTCTGCTTCGCCCTGGCCCGTCACCTGGATCGCTGACGCAGGGCCGTCTCAGCCGAGCCCGACGACGCTGAACCCCTCGGGCATCGGGCGGCGGCCGGTCAGCGCGAGCAGCACGTCGAGCCCGTCGTCACGGGCACCTACCAGCTGGCCGGCGAGCTGAGCCGCCGAGGCCAGCGCGTCGGGCGGGACCGGGGAGGTGATCGCCAGCGCGCCGGCCAGGTCGGCGGTGTGCACGACCAGCTCGAAGGTCCGGGTCGGCAGGTAGTCGATCAGCCGCATGCCCCCCGCGGCCGTCGCGACGTACGCGTCGTCCTCCGCGCCCGCGACCAGGCTCTGCACGCGTACGTCGAG
>CAXSHL010000137.1:0-5991 GCA_964237315.1 uncultured Nocardioidaceae bacterium | reverse complement strand
ACCGACCTGATCACCACCCCGGGCCTGATCAACCTGGACTTCGCCGACGTGAAGTCGGTGATGGCCAACGCCGGCTCGGCCCTGATGGGCATCGGGTCGGCGCGCGGGGAGGACCGGGCGGTGGCGGCCGCGGAGATGGCAGTCTCGAGCCCGCTGCTCGAGGCGTCCGTCGACGGTGCGCACGGCGTGCTGCTCTCCATCGCGGGCGGCTCGGACCTCGGCCTGTTCGAGATCAACGAGGCTGCCGCTCTGGTGGCCCAGGCCGCGCACGCCGAGGCAAACATCATCTTCGGCGCGGTGATCGACGACGCGCTCGGCGACGAGGTCCGGGTGACGGTGATCGCCGCCGGGTTCGACGGTGGGATGCCCAAGCGGCGCGACAGCGGCTCGGCGCTGAGGCGCGAGCCGGCCCGCGCTCCGCAGCCTGAGATCCGCAGCGAGCCGGCCCCTGCTCCGGCCACCGGTCAGCGCACGCCGGAGCCGGTCGGTTCCTACGTGCCCTCGAGCCGGCCGACGACCGGGTCGCCTGTCAACCCGAGCAGGTACGAGCCTGAGCCGGTCGGAGCGGCGCACCGCGCCGGTTCGACCTCCGTCCAGGCCCCCCAGCCGGCACGGCCACGCCAGACCCACTTCGACGACGACGACCTGGACGTGCCCGACTTCTTGAAGTGACCTACGGTGGTGGGCCTGCAGCAGCCAGGTCCAGCAGGTCCACCACCGCCAGGAGAGCCAGGAGTACGTCGACCGAGTGTTCGCCTTCCAAGACGCTCACGGACCCGTCGAGATCGCGTTCACGGACCGCCATCGAGATGTCGGTGGCGGTCCGTCGGCGCCTCTCGACCTGGCCGCTCGCGCCATCGGTGAGCCGGTCCCTGCGGACGGGCCCACCAACAGCCTCGAGCTGGTGACCCGCGCCCTGACTCGTGAGCCCATCAGCCCGGGTGGCGTCGGGGATTCCGGCCGGCAGCCCCTGAGCGGACCGAGCGCGACCGCACGCGAGCCCGGACCTCGGACCGTCCTGATGCACCAGGTGCACGGCGCCGAGGTGACGGTCGTCGACGAGCGGACGCTCCGCCACCACGACGCACCGGTCGCCGACGCCCTGGTGACCCGCCTGCCCGGCGTGGTGCTCGTGGTCCGCGTGGCTGACTGTGTGCCGGTGCTGCTCGCCGACCCGGACGCAGGCGTCGTGGCTGCCGTGCACGCCGGCCGCCCCGGCCTGGCCGCGGGTGTGGTGTCCGAGGCCGTCACGGTGATGCGGGCCTGCGGAGCGTCGCAGATCCGTGCCTGGGTGGGGCCGCACGTGTGCGGCGCCTGCTACGAGGTGCCCGCGTCGATGCGCGAGGAGGTCAGCGAGGTCGTGCCGGAGGCCTGGGCCGAGACGTCCTGGGGCACGCCCGCCCTGGACATCGGCGCCGGTGTGCTGGCTCAGCTCGGGCGCCACGACGTCGTGGCCCACGACCTGTCGCGGTGCACGGTGGAGGACGACGACCTGTTCTCCTACCGACGTCAGGGCACGGAGTCGGGCCGGCTCGGCGGGCTGATCTGGATGCGACCATGAGCGCCCGTCGCGACGAGCTGGCGCGCAACCTGGAGACGGTCCGGCACCGGATCGCTGACGCCTGCGATCAGGCGGAGCGGTCCGCGGACGAGGTGACGCTCACGGTGGTGACGAAGTTCTTCCCGGTCTCCGACGTACGCCTGCTCGCCGACCTCGGCGTCCGGCACGTCGGGGAGAACCGGCACCAGGAGGCGCAGGCCAAGGCGGCCGAGTGCGCCGACCTCGACCTGTGCTGGCACTTCATCGGCGGGCTGCAGAGCAACAAGGCGGCGGCGGTGGCGCACTACGCCGCGGTGGTCGAGTCGCTCGACCGTCCCAAGCTGGTGCGCGGACTGTCCCGGGGAGCGCACGAGTCGGGCCGACCGGTCGACGTGCTCGTGCAGGTGAACCTCGATCAAGCGGGTTCGTCGTCCGCACGCGCCGGCGCCCCACCGGCGACCGTCGCGGACCTGGCTCGGCGGGTCGCCGAGACCGACGGGCTGCGACTGCGGGGAGTGATGGCGGTGGCGCCGCTCGACGCAGAACCCCTTGCAGCGTTCGAGAAACTCGCTGCCGTCGCAGAAGAGGTCCGCGTCGTGGACCCATCGGCGACCTGGGTGTCGGCCGGGATGAGCAACGACCTCGAGGCGGCCGTGCGATCCGGCGCGACACACGTGCGGATAGGCAGCGCGGTGCTCGGTCGCCGGCCGTCGGGCGGGTAGGGTCCACCTCGTAGCAGCGCGTCCCAACCGGGGGCTCGCAGATGCACCGGAGGGCAAGAGTCATGGGCAGCGCGATGCGCAAGATGGGCGTCTATCTCGGCCTCCTCGAGGACACCGAGCGCTACGACGACGACTACTACGAGGACGCGGACGAGAGCGACCAGCGTCCTCGTGCCGAGGAGCCGGCGCGTCCGGCCCCGGTGGCCAACATCTCCGAGCGCCGTCGCGTGATCCCCACGCAGCCGCAGGGCACCGTCGCCGAGCTGTCCCGGATCACCACCCTGCACCCGCGCACCTACAACGAGGCGCGCACGATCGGGGAGAACTTCCGCGAAGGCGTGCCGGTGATCATGAACCTCTCCGAGATGGACGACTCCGATGCCAAGCGGCTGGTCGACTTCGCGGCGGGTCTGGTCTTCGGGGTGCGCGGCACGATCGAGCGGGTGACGGCCAAGGTCTTCCTGCTCTCGCCGCCCAACGTGACGGTTGCGGCCGAGGACAAGCAGCGGATCGCCGAGAACGGCGCGTTCTTCAACCAGAGCTGACCTGCGCGGGCGGTTGTCCGATCGTGGCTAGACTCCGCCTGTGGACAGCCGCCCCGTATCCGCGATCCTCTATCTGCTGCTGCAGGTCTTCCTGTGGCTGCTTCTGACGCGGCTCGTCGTGGACTGGGTGCAGGTCTTCGCCCGGTCGTGGACCCCGAAGGGTCCGGTCCTCTTCGTCCTGGAGATCGTCTACACCGTCACCGACCCGCCCATCAAGTTCGTACGGCGGTTCATCCCGCCGCTGCGGATCGGGAGCGTGGCCCTCGACACCAGCTTCCTGGTCGTGCTGGTCGTGGTCTACCTGTTGCAGAGACTGGTCGGGCAGCTGCCCTTCTAGGTCTGGTCGCACAGCCAGGTCGCGGCGCCTCGCGATCGACGGCGGGTCGACAACGGGGTCGATAACGGGGTCGGTACGTTCCCCCCACGCGACGATGGACCCATGTCCGCACTCGCCCGTGAAGCGGGTTACGGTAGGGGACGCCGGGCGATCGTTCGCCGCGGCGATCGGCGACGGGTCGTCGATCCGACGTACGTCTGCCGACCAGGAACCTGACCGGCAACGCACCAGCCACAACGACGACATAGCGACTACAGACAGGGTGAGGGCATGCCGCTGACGCCTGAGGACGTGAGCAACAAGCGCTTTACTCCGGTTCGGCTCCGCGAGGGGTACGACATGGGAGAGGTCGACCAGTTCCTCGACGAGGTCGAGTCCGAGCTGTCCCGGCTGACCCGCGAGAACGACGAGCTGCGCGCGAAGCTCGGTGCGGCCCAGGACGGAGACGGCACGACGGCGCCGGCCAGCGCCCCGGCGAGCACCACAGGGGCAGGCCTGGACT
Source organism: uncultured Nocardioidaceae bacterium (assembly GCA_964237315.1). Taxonomy (GTDB): domain Bacteria; phylum Actinomycetota; class Actinomycetes; order Propionibacteriales; family Nocardioidaceae; genus Nocardioides_B. Next base: position 2,345 of record CAXSHL010000137.1, on the reverse strand, counting down.
CGAGTGCGCCGGCCCCGACCGGTTCCCCGACGACCGAGCCGACCTCAGCGACCCAGCCGGCAGCGTCCGACGGGATGGGCAGCCCGGGCAGCCCGGGCAGCGTGGAGACGCCCGTCGAGACGCCTGTGGAGACCCTCAAGGTCACCACCGTCGCGGACGCCTCGAGCGCCGCGGTCCGGCTGCTGGAGATCGCCACCCGCAACGCCAGCGAGCTCGTCGGCGAGGCGCAGACCGAGGCCGGGCGGATCATCGGCGAGGCACGCACCAGCGCCCAGCAGCTCGAGGCGCAGAGCAAGGAGCGGGCCGAGCGGCTCGAGGCGGAGTCCCGCAGCCGTTCGCAGAAGCTGGACGCGGAGACCGCGGAGCGTCGCGAGCGGCTCTTCGGCGACCTCGAGACGGAGCGGGAGAGGCTGAACGGCGAGGTGGACAACCTCCGCACGTTCGAGCGCGAGTACCGCGCCCGCCTCAAGACCTACTTCGAGCAGCAGCTGGCAGCCCTCGACGGCGCCGGGGAGTCGGCCTCGCTCGACGGGAGCTCGGCGGCGCGAAGCCGGCTCAAGTCGGTGTTCGGGGACGACCAGCAGTCCTGATCGACCGGCTCCTCCAGCGTCACCGCAACCGTCCCCCGCGCCCTCGGCGCGGGGGACGTTCGCTGCGTCCGGCGCCCACCGTTCCGAACCCTGTGCCTATCGCTAGGGGCGTTCCGGTCCCCGTGCCGATTACCAGGGGATGCAGGTTCTTTGGCGCTCCCCATGGGCCGTGACCCGTGGGAGGCGCACAACTTCCATGGGAAGCGGTCGGCCAGGCGTCAAACTGCCGGCATCCCCTGGTAAACCGGCACCGCACGACGTGGGCCGGGCTGGAACGGTCGTCCCCCGTGAGCCCTCAGCCCGGCAGCCGGACCCGGGTCACCGAGAAGCTCAGGCCGAGGTCGTCGTCGGCGACGACAGCCCTCTCCGATGACGCGTCGGATGACCCGTCGGGCGAGCCGTCCTGCGGGTCTCCCTCGCGCAGCTCGGTGGCCAGCACCTCGGCGGCGACCAGGGCGCCGTTATCGCGCAGCGCCTCGGCGGTCTCACCGTCGGCGCGCCACACCAGGGCGATCCGGTCGCTGACGTCGAAGCCGGCGCCCTTGCGGGCCTCCTGGACGAGCCGGACCACCTCGCGCGCGAGACCGGCCCGCACCAGCGTGGGGGTCATCTCCAGGTCGAGCGCCACGGTCTCGCCCTGCTCGTTGACCACCGACCATCCCTCGCGGGGCCGCTCGGCGACGATCACCTCCTCAGGTCCGACCTCCACGTCGGTGCCGTCCACGCTCACCACGACCCGACCGTGCTCGCGCAGGGATGCGGACAGCTCAGCCGCATCGGCCGCCGCGATCGCCGCGGCCACCGCCGGCGTCTGCTTGGCGAACCGCCTGCCGAGGGCCCGGAAGTTGCCCTTCGCGGAGAAGTCGACGAGGTCCGCACCTGCCCCGGACAACGGCTCGACGGATCCCACGTTGAGCTCCTCGGCCACCTCGGCCCGCAGCTCCTCGGTGAGCCGGCTCCAGGCAGTGGACCCGACCAGGGCTCGGCTCAACGGCTGACGGGTGCGCACCTTCGCGTCCGCCCGAGCTGCCCGGCCCAGCTCGACCAGGCGCCGGGCCAGGGCCATCTGGGTGCTCAGCTCGTCGTCGACCAGGCTCCCGTCGACCCGCGGCCACGCCGCCAGATGCACCGAGGACGGCAGCTCCTGCGACGTCGCCGCGAACATGTCCTGCCACACCCGCTCGGTGATGAACGGCGTGATCGGCGCCATCAGCAGGGTCACGACGTACAGGCACTCGTGGAGGGTGGCCAGTGCCGCCCGGTCGCCCGCCCAGAACCGGCGGCGGGAGCGGCGTACGTACCAGTTGGAGAGGTTGTCGACGTACGCCGCCATCAGGCTCCCGGCGCGCTGGGTGTCGAACCGCTCCATCGCCTCGGTGACGCCGACGGCCAGCCGGTGCGCCTCCGAGAGGGCCCACCGGTCCAGCACCGGACGCTCGGCCGGCTCGGGCGCGGGGTCCTCGGGAGTCCAGCCCGCGGTGCGCGCGTAGAGCACCTGGAACGCGACGGTGTTCCAGTAGGTCAGCAGCACCTTGCGGACCGTCTCCGCGATGGTCGCGTTGCCCACCCGGCGGGCCACCCACGGGGAGCCGGACGCCGCCATGAACCAGCGCACCGCGTCGGCGCCGTGCTGCTCCATCAGCGGCATCGGCTCGAGGATGTTGCCCAGGTGCTTGGACATCTTGCGGCCGTCCTCGGCCAGGATGTGGCCCAGGCACAGGACGTTGCGGTACGACGACTCGTCGAAGACCAGCG
>CAXSHL010000136.1:0-6289 GCA_964237315.1 uncultured Nocardioidaceae bacterium | reverse complement strand
GGTACGCCGAAGCGACGATCGTGCTCAGCAGCGACTCGTCGCTGCCTGAGATGGCCGGCACGACCAGGAACATCACCGCCGGAAGCGCCACTGCCGAGGTCAGGATCGAGGCATCGAGGAAGGCGGCTCGGTCCCGGCCTGTCTGGCGTCCCCGCACCAGCCAACACAGGCCGGCGACGAATGCTGCATAGCGAAGGAGGTACGCCGCGTCACCCCAGGACGGGTAGGGCAGCACCTTCAGCACCTGCTCGGCGTACTCCCAGTAGGCGTCACCCAGGAGATAGAGCACCTGTCCCGTCGCCAGAGCCACCCACACCCGCCGACGAGCCGCGGACGCCTGCCACGCTCCAACCACGGACATACCGGTGCCGACCAGCGCCGTGACGAGATACCAGACGGCACCCAACGACGCGCTCACCGGGACGACGAGATAGGCGAGGCACCCCGCCACGCCCACGGCGAGCAACAGGTAGGAGGAGTACCGCGAACAGGAGCGCACGGCCTCTACATCGGCATACCGATGACCGCAGTTGAGCCCGTCACAGGCCCGCGGCGACACCGGCGCACACAAGGGTCACAGCACGCCAGGCCCAGCGGCCATGATTGCCGAGCTCAACACAGGTAGGGGCTTGTCCATATCGCGGTGGTTATGGAGGATCGCCTCTTGAACTAGGTGCGGGAGTGGGGTGCCATCCCGAAGGTGACAAGGTTTGCCATGTCTATGAGGTCTGCGGCAAGAGGACGTCCGGTGAGGTAACCCTGGACGCGGACTCCTGTTGGCAGGACCTCCAACTGAGCAGTGGTCTCGACGCCCTCCACGACGCAGTCGAGGTGCATGTCGGCTGCCAGGCTGGCAACGGCACGCACGATCTTGCTGCTGGAAGAGTCGTCGGGCAGCCCGGTGGTGAAGGACTTGTCGATCTTCACAGTGGTCACGGGAAGCGTGACCAGGTAGCGCAGGCTGGCGCAACCAGTCCCGAAATCGTCGATGGCAATGCCGACACCGTCGTCGTAGAGCTGCTGCAATGAGGACAAGGCGCTGGGCCCAGCCTGCAACAAGGCGGTCTCAGTCAACTCCAGCAGGAGGTCGGTCGGTTCGAGGTCGTGGCGTTTGAGCGCCTTTCGGACGTCATCTCCGAGGAACGAGTGCGACGCCTGCAGCGCGCTCACGTTCACAGCCACCGTGAGTGGGCTAGGCGGTCTGTCGGTTCGCCACGCAGCCAGCTGCCCGCAGGCGCGGTCGAGCATGAGCAGACCCAGGCTGCGGATCTGGCCGCTCTGCTCGGCCACGCCTATGAAGACGTCAGGCGGGATGTCAAGCCCGTCCTCGTCGGTGAGCCGAGCAAGGGCTTCGAAGCCGGTCAGGCGCCCGCTGTCAACGTCGAACACCGGCTGGTACGCGGGAGTGAGGAAGGCCCCGCCCGGCGTATGGTCGGCGGCGAGTGGCGCCGCCCGGCGTGGTGCATTGCGTGCCGCCCGGTTCGCCGCCCGAGGCGCCGGTACTCGGTCACTGACCGACGGGTCAACACCTGCCAGAGCCCGGCGCAGGACCTGGTCGACCCTGCCACGTTCGACGAGATCCGTGCGCAGTCCGTGCTCGAACACCTCAAAGCGGTTCTTGCCGTGGTGTTTCGCGCGGTACATCGCCGCGTCTGCCTCCTGGAGCAGCTCACCGGCGTCGACCCTTCGAGTGCTCGTTCGACTGCTGCCGGCGTAGGCGATGCCGATGCTCGCTGACACGAGGTACTCGGTCCCCTCGACCAGAACCGGCTCCCGCAGCGCTCGGATGATCCGGTCCGCCAAGGCGGTCGCGAGTTGACGGTCCTCGACGCTTGACGGGCGGTCCTCAGCGACCCGGTCCATGCGGTGCCAAGGTTCGACGACGATCACGAATTCGTCACCCCCGACGCGGGCCACCGTGTCGTGCTCACGCAGCACGTGTGTCAGCCTGTCTGCCGTCTCTATGAGCACGGCGTCACCCGCGGCATGGCCGGCGGTGTCATTGACGCGCTTGAACCCGTCGAGGTCGCAGAACAGCACGGAGATGTCGCGATCGCTCTGTTCTGCCCGAGCGATGGCAACCTCGAGCCGGTCCATCAGCAGCGCGCGGTTGGGCAGTCCGGTGAGCGGGTCGTGCAGTGCGGCGTAGGTCAACTGCTCCTCCGCTTCCACGACGTCGGTCACGTCACGGATGACGCCCATCACCTCCGTCACCTCGCCAGTCGACTTGTCACGACCGAAGGGCGTCACGCGGCGACTGAGCCAGTGCCACGTACTGTCGGTGTGCCGGGCCCGGTGGCGGATCTGGAGCACCTCGCCGTCTCCGAGGTTGCGTGCATCGTCGTTGGCCGTTCGCAGCCGCTGCTGGTCCTCGGGATGGATGAGAGTCGCGATGATGCCGGGACCGAGCTCCTGCAACTGGTCGGTGGTGAGACCTAGAACTTCCTTTCCCGGGGATCCGTAGACGACGGCGCCAGTGGTCAGGCTGGTGACGAAGGTGTAGTCCGGTGTTGCGCTCAGGATCGCTTCGAACAGCTCGTTGGCCCGGACGGCGCGCTGCTCGGCCTCGACCTGCTCCGTGACGTCCTGATGGATGCCCGTCACTGTGACTGGACGACCGGAGTCGTCCTGGACGACTTCGACGGTGGCAGAGAGGTGCCGAAGTGCCCCGTCGGTGAGTCGATGTATGCGGAAGGTCCAGGTGTGCCGCCCACCTTCGTCCAGCGCCGCGGCGAAGGCCGCCTCCGTGCGCGCAGCGTCGTTCGGGTGCGTGGCCTGGCGGGCTAGATCCTCCACGGGACCGTCGGGCGGAAGCCCCCATAGCGTTCTCAGGTTCGTTGACGCGGTGAAGGTGCCCGTGACCGGGTTGTACCGGAAGCTTCCCAGCCGGCCGATCCGCTTCGCCTCCGCTAGTTGGCGGCGTTCGTCGGCGAGCTCACGAGTGGCCTCCCGTGCAACGCTGACATCGGTGGCCGCGACGACGGCTCCCATGATGGAGCCGTTTGGAGCACGCAGCTGGCGTGCATTGACGAGCACGTCACGAAGCTGTCCGTGGGTCGGACCCAGCCGCAGCTCCAGACCGTCGATTGCTTCTCCCTCTAGCGCGCGTGCCAGCGGGAACCGCTCGGGTGGAAGGGGCTGACCTCGTGGTGTGCAGATCTGGAATCGACCTTGTGGATGGAGCCCGGCGGTCCAGGGCTCGTCTCCGAGGCCGAGCATCGCGCGCATCGCACGATTGCGCACAACGTCCTCGCCGGAGGCGTCACTCGACAGGATCCCGACGTCCACGGTGTCCATCAGCGTGTCGGTGAAGGCTTGCCGCTGCTCCAGCTCGCCCCTGGCCGCTGCCACCTCCACCAGAGCCCTCTCCAAGGCGGCCCGCTGCGCATGCGTCTGACTCAGGTCCACGATGAAGGCCACCAGGCGGTCCACCTGACCACCATCGCCGCGCAGGACCGCCGTCCAGACCTGAACTGGCACTGAGTGGCCGTCAGCGTGCAGGTAGCGGCGTTCAGCGTCGTACTGCTGACCGGCCAGCATCCTGGCCACCCCAGCACTTATCTCCGGGGTGTATGCCGCATCAGCCAGGGCCCCTGCCTGCGTCCCGAGGAGCTCCTGTCGGGTACGGCCGAGCATCACGAGCAACGCGTCGTTCACGCTCGTGATCACGCCCGTAGGCGTGCCCTCCAGGATGCCGACGGGTGCCCGGTCCCACACGACCTCGGCCCGGGCCCTTGCAGCGTCCAGAGCCGCTGCCGTCGCCGCCTGGGCGCTGACGTCGGTGACCAAGCACGCCAGCCCCACGGGCCGTTCGACCCGGTCACGAAGCACACACCAATCCGTGTTGACCGGCAGGGGGCTGCCGTCACCAGCACGCAGCAACCGCTCCACCGAGTAGCGCGCGCGCGAGCCGGCGGCCAGGTCGTGGACCGCCTGCGGGTCGGGGGCTGGGCTGTCAGGGTGGAAGAACGTCCATCCTTGCTGGCCGACCACCTCTGCCCACGCCTTGCCCACCATTGCAGCGAAGGCCGGGTTGCAGTCGGTGATCAGCTGATCCATGTTGGTCTCCACCATGCCGACCGGGCTCGCCGACCAGATCCCGCGGAGCCGCTCCTGGGACAGTTCGCGCCGAGGCCGCCCCATCCAGGAAAGCGCTGCCTCACCCAGATGAAGCCGGCTCATCGTATCCCTCACTCCGAGACTCGACGTCGCCCAAGCGGACCGGTCCATGCCACTCCCGCCTGAGCGTCCCTTCGACCGTACGTAGCACCGGAGCCGCGGCGCTGCCGAACCCTCAAAGTCGACACGAGAATCGCTTACGCCGAGGCCGACCGAAGAAGCGATCGCAGCCGGGCGTGGTCACGTTCTGTGCAATTGGCTCGAAGCCCTGATCGGCCGGCAGTTGGCCCGTAGCGTTGGCCGTTACATCCCCTTTGTACGACGAGGCCCACATGCCACAAGCACGACGATCCGGCGATGAGGGATCCATCAGCGATGCACGGCAGGCGTTCGTTCGCGCCAGCGCCATTGTGAACATAGTGGCACCAGTGGTCACTGCGGTCGCGGCCATCGCCGGCTGTTGGCTGGCGCTACAGCTCTCGGCGCCTTCAGAGGTCCAGGAGCTGGCCGCAGGTCTGGTCGCGCTGGTCCTCAGTGTGCCGTTCGGCATCGCAGTCTCGGTGAAGATGCGACAGCTGACCAGCAGGGCCGAGTCGCTGGCGGACGCACGTCAGCAGCGTATCGACGAAGCCGGGCGGCACCAGGACTTCTCCTCGAAGGTCGCCGACGCCCTGGACATGGCAGGCACCGAGCTCGAGGCACTCCACGTCATCGAGCGCGCCTTCGTCGCCGTCCTCCCGACGCAGCCCGTGGAGCTGCTGCTTGCAGACAACAGCCACGCGCACCTGACCCGGATGGCGCACACCGCCCCGGACGGGGTTGCCCCTGGTTGTGGTGTCGCCTCTCCTCAGGAGTGCCCCGCCGCCCGCCGTAGCCGGGTGCAGCACTTCCCTGACAGCGAGGCAGTCAACGCGTGCTCCAAGCTGGAAGGACGCGCCCTCGGTCGATGCTCGGCGCTCTGCATCCCGGTGTCCGTCATGGGCCGCACCGTCGGGGTGATCCACACCGTGAGCGGGGTGGAGTCACCCACCGAACCGGAGGCAGCCACCGACCTGCAGTCGGTCGCCGCCCAAGCGGGGACCCGACTGGGGATGCTGCGCATCATGGCCGAAACGCAGCTCCAGGCCACCACGGACGGACTCACCGGCTTGATGAATCGTCGGGCACTGGAGAACACCTACCTACAACGGCGAGACGCCTCCCAGGTGACCTCGGTGGCAATGGCAGACCTGGACCACTTCAAGCAGCTCAATGACACCTATGGGCACGCCACCGGCGACCGAGCACTGCGAATCTTCGCGCAGACACTCAAGGAGTCCCTGCGTGCGGAGGACATCGTCTCCCGCCGGGGCGGTGAGGAGTTCGCAGTCGTCTTCCCGGACTGCACAGCCGCGGCCGCCGTTGCCGGACTCCAGCGGGTGCAAGCCCAGCTCCAAGTCGTCCTGAGCAACAGCGGCCTGCCCAGCTTCACCGCCAGCTTCGGAGTCGTCGAGGTCAGCTCCGAGGAGGACTTCGAGACCACCCTCGCCCGCGCCGACGTCGCACTCTTCGCCGCCAAAGGCAGCGGCCGAGACCGGGTCACAGTGCATGACCAGCACGGCGCCGAAACGCTGTATCCGGCAACCGCCTTCCCCGAACCCAAGAAGGTAGGCCAAGACAGTCACTGACCCGACGGTAGGCGATGGTCCGATGTGATCCGGCGAAAGGCTCAGATCACGTGCGGCCGAACATGCCTGTATTGGGTGCCCCGCGGCAGCCGATGACGCTCCGAACTCCCTCCCGGACCCTCCATAATCCCGCGCTCGACCGCGATGACCGGGACGCGGATTGCAACGCTGTGCAACTCGGGCCACAACCCAGACCCTCCTGGGAGCCGTCGATCGCCGCGACTCGCTCTCTGCGACCGGTCCACCCGATGGGTGCAGCCGCGGGCAGCACTGGGGCAACAACAGGTCCCAGATCAGCCAACAACGGCCGCGATCTGCAAGTCAGGAATACCCCCTGTGACCTGCGGTTTCGTGCATCTTCGTCGTCGGTCTGTCTTCGTCTTTGGACTCCCCGGAGACGGCAATCAGGGAAGAACCTATGAGGCTGGTCCACGACCATGTCGCCCGCCTGTCAACGGCCAGTAGGAACTGCCCGGGGGCGGTCATGAGACCTGCCCGGTGAC
>CAXSHL010000135.1:0-6438 GCA_964237315.1 uncultured Nocardioidaceae bacterium | reverse complement strand
TGATCTTGTTCTTCTTCATCAGGTAGTGCACGCCCTTGACGATGCCCTCGGACACCTTCCGGCTGCGGGCGAACGTCGGCTTGAAGTCCATCGACGCGTCACCGGTGATCCCGAACAGCTCCTTCTCGTGGTTCAGGATGTGCGCCAGCTCGGCGTTGCGGAGCAGCGCCTTGGACGGGATGCAGCCCACGTTGAGGCACACGCCGCCCCAGTACTTGTCCTCCACGACGGCCACGCTCTTGCCCAGCTGGGAGGCGCGGATGGCAGCGACGTACCCACCGGGTCCGGCACCGAGGATGACAAGGTCGAAGTGTTCGCTCATATCACAATCCTAGGGGGTGTACGTCGACCCGCTGAACCTGCCCACGGCCGGCTTGTTGCGAACGACTTGCAACTGCGCGTTCTACGCGTATTCTGCGGGAGACCGGACAGAAGGGAAGCTCGGATGACGCTCGCTCCGCCCGACGCATCGTCGAGGACGCCGGCTCTGGGGAGATTCGGACGCGTGCGCCGCTCCCTGACCAGAGGCGAGTGGACGGCGATCGGTGCCATGGCAGCCGTCGTGATCGCGCTGCACGTCATCGGCTGGGTCACGCTGGGCGCCGTGGTCGCGCCGCACGACTACGCGGTGGGCAGCTCCGGGGCGTTCGGGCTGGGCCTGGGACTCACGGCGTACACCCTCGGCATGCGGCACGCGTTCGACGCCGACCACATCGCGGCCATCGACAACACCACCCGCAAGCTGCTGGCCGAGGGGAGGAAGCCGGTGACCGTCGGCTTCTGGTTCTCCCTGGGCCACTCCACGATCGTGTTCGGGCTGTGCCTGCTGCTCGCCTTCGGCGTCCGGTCGATGGCCGGTCAGCTGGAGAGCGACGACTCGACGCTGCAGTCGGTGACCGGCGTGTTCGGCACTCTCGTCTCGGGCACGTTCCTCTACGTCCTGGGCATCGTCAACCTGGTCGTGCTGGTCGGGATCCTCAAGGTGTTCCGCGACATGCGACGCGGCACCTACGACGAGGCGGCGCTGGAGGAGCACCTCGACAACCGCGGGCTGATGAACCGGTTCCTGCGCCCGCTGACGAAGTCGATCACCAGGCCGTGGCAGATCTACCCGATCGGCGTGCTCTTCGGCCTCGGCTTCGACACCGCCACCGAGGTCGGTCTGCTGGTGCTCGCCGGAGGCGCCGCGGCGTTCCAGCTGCCGTGGTACGCCATCTTGACGCTCCCGGTCCTGTTCGCGGCGGGCATGAGCCTGCTGGACTCGATCGACGGGGTGTTCATGAACTACGCCTACGGATGGGCGTTCTCCCGTCCGGTGCGCAAGGTCTACTACAACATCACCATCACCGCGCTGTCCGTGGCGGTCGCGCTCATCGTGGGCACCGTCGAGCTGGTCTCCATCCTCACCGAGAAGCTCTCGATCAACGGGGGACCGTTGGCCTGGGTCGGCGCCCTGGACCTGAACTCGGTCGGCTTCGTGATCGTCGCGCTGTTCGTGCTGACCTGGGTGGTCGCCCTCGCCGTGTGGCGGTTCGCGCACATCGAGGAGCGCTGGTCCGCGCACCTGGTCACACCGGACGCCGACTAGCTGCGCAGAACGGGACGCTCAGACGGGCACGAGCTCCACGGCACCGACGGCGTAGCGGGCAAGGACGGTGCGCGCCACCTCCGGGTCCGCACCGAGCGGCCCGGACACCGCGACGGCGCCGGCCTCCGTGGCGAGCTCCTCGGCCCGGTCCGGCAGCAGGCCGGGAGCCAGGAACATCGACCCCACGGCGATGTGCCGCCGACCCTCGGCCCGGAACTGGCGGACCGCCTCTCCCGTGGCCGGTGGCGCGGCCGACGCGAAGGCCGCCACCGTGGGCAGCTTGTGCCGGGCACCCCACAGTCGCGCCAAGCGGGCGACGGCCTGGTTGGCGAGCTGGTCCGAGGAGCCGGCCGCCGCGAGCACCAAGGCGTCGAGCTCGCGCACCCGAGCGTCGCTCAGCGCCGAGCGCAGGCGCCGGTCGAGCACCTCGAGGAAGACCGGCTCGAGGCCGAGCACCGCGGTCGCCCGGATGCGCAGCCCGGCATGGCGCTTGGTCGCCTCGGTAATCGCCTCGGGCACGTCCACCTTCGCGTGGTAGGCCTCGGTGAGCAGCAGCGGGACGACGACGATCTCGTCGTACCCGGCTCGGACCAGGCGGTCCACCACGCCCGCGAACGACGGCTTGCAGAGGTCGAGGAAGGCAGGCTCGATGCGGAGGTCGGGGCGCATCGAGCGGACCTCCTCGACCAGTGCCTTGATCGTCTGGGCGGAGCGGGGGTCGCGGCTGCCGTGGGCGAGGGCCACCAGAGCGGGGGCGGTCATGAGCGTGGCCTTTCCGATACGTCAGGAGCCGGGAAGTCAGGAGGCAGGAAGTCAGACATTGATGCCGCACTCGGTCTTGCCGGTGCCGGCCCAGCGACCGCTGCGAGCGTCCTCGCCGGGTGCGACCCGCCGGGTGCACGGCCAGCAGCCGATGGAGGGGTAGCCGTCGTACTGCAGCGGGTTCACCAGCACGCCGTTCTCGGCGATGTAGCGCTCCACGTCCTCACCGGTCCAGCGGGCGAGCGGGGACACCTTCACCTTGCGCTTCTTCTCGTCCCAGCCGATGACCGGGGCGATCACCCGGTTGTGGGTCTCGTCGCGGCGCAGGCCGGTGGCCCAGGCGTCGTACCCGGCCAGCGCCTCCTCGAGCGGCTTGACCTTGCGCAGCGCGCAGCACAGGTCGGGGTCGCGGGCGAAGAGGTCCTTGCCGTACGTCGCATCCTGCTCGGCCACGGTCAGCTTCGAGGTCACGTTCACGAGGTTCACGGGCAGCGTCGCCGCGACCGCGTCGCGGGTGCCGATCGTCTCGACGAAGTGGTAGCCGGTGTCCAGGAAGACCACGTCGATGCCCGGCGCGACCTTGGAGGCGACGTGCGCGAGCACCGAGTCGCCCATCGAGGACGTGAGGGCGAAGCGCTCGCCGAAGGTGGCCACGGCCCACTCGATGATCACCTCGGCGGGGGCCAGCTCCAGCTCGGCGCCGGCGTGCCGGACCAGCTCGCGTAGCTCGGTCTCGCTGCGGCCCTCGGTGCTGGTGCCCTTGAAGGCGCGGGCCGCCTCGGTGGTTGCCGTCGTCATCGAGGCACCTCCAGGTCGTGGGTCTCCGGTGCTCCCGCGCCCAGGGTGGGACGGGCGATCATGCCGAGCATCTTCAGTGAGAAGGCACGAAGGCACGCGTGACATTCCCAGGCGCCGTGCCCCTCCTCGCTGGGACGCAGGTTCTCGTCGCCGCAGTAGGGGCAGTGGAACGGGATGCCTCGCGACGCGCCGCTCATCTCACGGCCTCCAGCTCGCGGTGGCCGACCTCGCCACGCAGGGCGGCGTCGTCGGCACGACCCACCCAGGTGGCGAAGGCCTCGTCGTCCGCACGCTGCTCGAGGAACGCGGTCACCACGTTGGTGATGTAGTCGTCGAGCCCGGTGCTGGTGACCTTGTGCGCGCGCAGCTTCTTGCCGAACTGCGGGTCCAGCCCGAGCCCACCGCCCAGGTGCACCTGGTAGCCCTCGACCTGACGGCCCTCGGCGTCGAGCACGAGCATGCCCTTGAGCCCGATGTCCGCGACCTGCGTGCGCGCACACGCGTTAGGACAGCCGTTGACGTTGACCGTGATCGGCGTGTCCAGGTCCGGGAACCGCTGCTCCAGCTCGCCGATCAGGTCGGCAGCGCGCTGCTTGGTCTCCACGATGGCCAGCTTGCAGAACTCGATGCCGGTGCAGGCCATCGTCGAGCGGCGCCAGTTCGATGGCCGCGCCGACAGGCCGATCCCGTCCAGCGCCTCCACGAGGCTCTCCACCCGGTCCTGCTCGACGTCGAGCACCAGGAGCTTCTGGTACGGCGTGGTGCGCACCCGCGTCGAGCCGTGCTCCTCGGCGATCTCGGCCAGCCGGGTCAGCGTCGCGCCGTCGACCCGGCCGACCGTGGGGGCGACGCCGACGTAGTGGCGGCCGTCCTTCTGCTGCGTCACGCCGATGTGGTCACCGGTGCGGGCGGGCACGGGCGGGGAGTCGCAGTCGACCAGCGTGCGCTGGAGGTACTTCGTCTCCAGGACCTCGCGGAACCGCTCGACGCCCCAGTCCTGCACGAGGAACTTCAGCCGGGCCCGCGAGCGCAGGCGTCGGTAGCCGTAGTCGCGGAAGATCGAGATGACGCCCTCCCAGACGTCGGCCACGTCCTCGAGCGGGATCCACACGCCGAGCTTCTGGGCCAGCATCGGGTTGGTGGACAGGCCGCCGCCGACCCACACGTCGAAGCCGGGCCCGCGCTCGGGGTGGGTGGTGCCGACGAAGGAGACGTCGTTGACCTCGGGAGCGACGTCCTGGCTGGGGTGGCCGCTGACCGAGGTCTTGAACTTGCGGGGGAGGTTGGAGTACTCCGGGTCGCCGATGTAGCGGCGCTTGATCTCCTCGATCGCGGGCGTGCCGTCGATGATCTCGTCGGCCGCGATGCCGGCCACGGGGGAGCCGAGGACCACCCGCGGGGAGTCGCCGCACGCCTCCAGGGTGTCCAGGCCGACCGCCTCCAGCTTCGCCCAGATGGCCGGCACGTCCTCGATCCGGATCCAGTGCAGCTGGATGTTCTGCCGGTCGGTGACGTCGGCGGTGTCCCGGGCGTACGTCGTGCTGATCTCGCCGATCGCCCGCAGCTGCTCGGTGCTCAGCTGTCCGCCGTCGATGCGGACCCGCAGCATGAAGAACTCCGCGTCGAGCTCCTCCGGCTCGAGCGCACCGGTCTTGCCGCCGTCCAGGCCCGGCTTGCGCTGGGTGTAGAGGCCGAACCAGCGGAACCTGCCGCGCAGGTCCCCGCCGTCGATCGAGGAGAAGCCGCGCTTGGAGTAGATGTTCTCGATGCGCGCGCGCACGTTGAGAGGGTTGTCGTCCTTCTTGGACTGCTCGTTCTGGTTCAGCGGCTCGCGGTAGCCGAGCGCCCACTGCCCCTCACCCCGCTTCTGCCGGGGCCGCCCGGAGCGCCCGGGACCGCTCGCGGCGGACGCGGGCGCTGGCTTGCCCGGAGTGGCGGCTTCGTTGCTGGGGGGTGTCACGAGTTTGCGCTCCTGGGGATCAGAGACGCACGATGCGCTGCGCAGTCCTCGGCGCCGAGGCCGAGAGGGTGTGCCGGCGACCGCGCGCCCGGCGTGATGCTGGGCGCCGCACTGATGGGCGTGCGGGGGGCTAGGCGGGCGAAGGCAGACAGATCATGCTGCGCATGCGACCGAAGTCCACGTGGCGGCGGACCACGAGGTGCATAGTCGTTGCGGGGCTGACCATGGAGCAAGTCTCACCGCTCGGACACCGGTCCCACAAACGCGGGTCTTGTGATGTGAGACGGCTGTCCGCATGTCGAGATGGCAGGCGGGGAGGCCAGGTGCGTCACAGGGTCCGGAGCACGTCTCGCGCGACGGTGAGCACCGTGGCGGCCTCCTCCAGGTCGCCCTGCGACCGGGCGAGGGCGGCGACGAGCGGGGCCACCGCCGGGCCGAGCTCCGCCGGAGCGAGCGGCCGGCGCTGCAGGACCACGCCACCGACGACGTGCTGGTGCACCACCGGGTCGCTGAGCACCAGCTGGTGCTCGGCTCCCAGCCACACGGCACCAGCGACCGCGGGGCGGAACAGCCGGCCGGTCGTGCCCGCGACCGACCGGGCGCCCGGCAGCCGGGCGAGCAGGTCACCCACTCCCGCGGAGCCCATCAGCGTCAAGGTCCGGCCCAGGACCTCGGCGACCTGACGCACGTCCAGGGGGTCCACCGGCGCCAGTGGGTCCGGCGTCACCTGGCCGGGCCCCCGGCGGATGTGCTCATCGCAGGGGCAGCACGATCTGCGGGTCGAGCGTGGACTGGTCGGCCACCTTGCGGACCGCCGTGCCGGAGGTGAAGAACTCCAGGGTGTGGGTGCCCCACATCCACTCGTTGGCGCTCCAGTCGACGCCGGTGATCCCGGTGGCCTGCACCCGCTCGGCCTCGGCCTGCATCCGGGACAGGGCGAGCTCCCGGGCGTCGTAGTAGCCCTGTGTCCACTGAGGCATCTCGACGTTCTGGCCCATCTGCCGCAACGTCTGCATGAAACCCTGCGCGGCGACGTGCCACACGCACACCCCGAGCACGAGCTCAACGGGGACGTGCCCGGTGCGCAGCAGCGTGTAGAAGTCCTGGACGTCGAGGTGGCTGGTGAACGGCCGGCCGTCGGGCCGTCGCAGCCGACCGGGATCCTCCTTGGAGATGACGGCCGTCCCGACGGCGATGAACTCCACGTGCTCCGCGCTCAGACCGTGCTTGCGGAAGGTCAGCCTCGTGCCGACCACCCCGTCGGCGCCCACCTGCTCGGCCTCGGCCAGCATCCGGCCCATCGCGTTCATCCGGGCGGTGTACATCGCCT
>CAXSHL010000134.1:0-6881 GCA_964237315.1 uncultured Nocardioidaceae bacterium | reverse complement strand
GACCCGCGGTCCACCTCGCTGGAGATCGGCATCTTCGGGGCCGAGCCGTGGACCGAGGAGATGCGCCTCGAGGTCGAGCGCCGCAGCGGCATCGACGCGGTGGACATCTACGGCCTCTCGGAGGTGATGGGCCCCGGGATCTCCCAGGAGGCGGCCGCGACCAAGGACGGGCTGCACGTCTGGGAGGACCACTTCCTGCCCGAGGTCGTCGACCCGGTGACGCTCGAGCCCCTGCCCGACGGCGATGAGGGCGAGCTGGTGTTCACCACGCTGACCAGGCAGGCGATGCCGGTGGTGCGCTACCGCACCCGCGACCTGACCCGGCTGCTGCCCGGCACCGCCTACCCGGCGTTCCGGCGGATGCAGCGCGTGACCGGCCGCACCGACGACATGATGATCGTGCGCGGGGTCAACGTCTTCCCGACCCAGGTCGAGGAGCTGCTGCTCAGGGTCGAGGGCCTGACCCCGCACTACCTGTGCGTGCTCACCAGGCCCGGCAGCCTCGACGAGCTGACCGTCCGCGTCGAGGCACACGGCTCGGTGCCGGAGTCGGCGCGCCCGGCTCTCGGGGACCGGCTCGCGCACCTGGTCAAGGACCACGTCGGCATCACGGTCACGGTCGACGTGCTCGCGCCACACGCGCTGGAACGCTCGCTGGGCAAGGCCAAGCGCATCTCCGACCAGCGATAGTCGTCGAGCGTCAGAGCCAGCCGTTCTCCCGCGCCACCCGGACCGCCTCCATCCGGTTGCGGGTCCCGGTCTTGCCGATCGCGTCCGAGAGGTAGTTGCGGACCGTGCTGCTCGACAGGTGGGTGCGGCTGCTGATGTCGCTCACGGTGGCCCCGTCGGCGGCTGCGTTCAGCACGTCGCGCTCCCGGGCGGTCAGCGGGCTCGGCCCGATCACCACGGCGGCGGTCGCCAGCGCCGGGTCGATGACCAGCTCACCGGCGCACACCCGGCGGATGCTGCGGGCCAGCCCGTCCACCGGACCGTCCTTGACGATGAAGCCGCGGGCACCGGCTGCGAGCGCGCGCTGCAGGTAGCCGGGCCGCCCGAAGGTCGTGACGATCACGACCTTGCACTCCGGCAGCAGGTCGTGCAGCCGCGCGGCCGCCTCGAGCCCCGTCACCAGCGGCATCTCGATGTCCAGCAGGGCGACGTCGGGGCGGAGCTCGAGGGCCGTGGGCACCACCTGGTCGCCGGAGGCCACCTGGGCGACCACCTCGAGGTCGTCCTCCAGGTCGAGCAGCGTGGCGAGAGCCCCGCGCATCATCCCCTGGTCCTCGGCGATGAGCAGCCGGGTCACCGGTCGTCCACGGTCGACGGCAGCGGCGCGTCGGCCGGGACGGGCACGGTGGCCGCCAGCCGGAACCCCTCGGAGGTGGCCCCCGCCTCGAGCGCGCCGCCGACTGCGGCGAGCCGCTGGCCGAGCCCGGTCAGGCCGTTGCTCCTGCTGCGCTCCGGGACACCTCCGCCGGTGCCGTCGTCGGTCAGCTCCAGCCTCGCCGTACCGTCGGAGCTGGTGACCACCAGCCTGCTCGACCGGGCTCCCGAGTGCCGCACGACGTTGGTCACCCCCTCGCGCACCACCCAGGCGAGCGCGTCCTCGGCGGGCACGGGCAGTGCCAGGTCGGGGAGGCTCACGTCCGCGGTGATGCCGGCCGCGTCCAGCGCGTCGACGGCTCGTGCGACCTCGGCTCTCAGCGTCGTACGCCGGTAGCCGCTGACCGCCTCACGCACCTCCTCGAGCGCCTCTCTGCCGATGGACTCGATGTCGAGCGTGTGCTGCATGGCGGCGGCAGGGTCCCGCGCCGACAGCCGGCGCACGGCCTCGGCCTTGACCACGATGACCGACAGGGTGTGTCCGAGCAGGTCGTGCAGGTCGCGGGAGAAGCGCTCACGCTCCTGGGTGACCGCGATGCGGGCCAGCGCATCCTGAGCCTCACGCAGCGCCCCGATCGTCATCAGCAGGCGCGCCAGCACCCAGCTGATGGCGCCTGCCAGGAAGACCGTGATCGCGGACGTCCAGACGTCGTCACTGCTCGCACCGGACGTCCACAGCGTCAGGCTGGCCGCTGCCGGAACGGCCACCACCAGCCACGGTCCGGCCCGGACCGGGACCGCGTTGCACGCCGTGACGGCCAGCACCGTCCAGACGCTCCACCAGGAGGAGCCGTAACCGGTCGTCGTCGCCACGGCCAGCGCCACGAGCACGCTCACCGAGAGGGGACCGACCCAGCGCCGAGCGTGCCAGCCCAGCACGTTGGCGACCAGGGGCGCGGCCGCGGAGACCGCGACGCCCACCAGTGCCAACAGGGGAAGCACGCGGTCCGGGCGATCGGCGATGTCGACGGCGGGCGGGACCATCAGCACTGCGAGCCAGACGGCGGCGACCATCAGCCAGCGGCCGGGCCGGGCGAGGCCGGCAGGACCTTCGCACTCCGCGCTGGAGCTCATGGCGCTCACGCTACGCCTCGCGACGTACGACGGGAGTGGCGGACGATGACGGTCAGCCCGACGATCAGGTGCATCGCTGCGAGCGCCGCTCCGGCGGCCACGGTGATGGCTCCCAACGGCCCGGTCAGGGACACGACCAGCAGGCTCGAGGCCACGGCCGTCCAGATGCTCGGACCCCGCGCCCACCGGGTCGACAGGCGGTGGGTCAGGCCGCCGGCCAGGGCTGCGAGCACGCTCACCGTGATGACGCTGGCCAGTCCGATCGGCCGGACCTGCCCACCGGAGCGGACCGCCAGGTCGATGCCTGCCGCCTCGGCGACCGCCCAGACGGCCACGGCTGCTCCCGTGGCCATCAGCGTGGTGGTAGCCAGCCGGCGCTGCCAGGGCCGGCTCACCGTGGTTGCAGCTGCGGTTGTGGTTGTCATGTCCTGTCTCCTTCGTCCCGGCCGACGTCCGGCCTCTTGGTGTGACTACGACGCTAGGGATCGGCGGGCCGGGCCGGCAGAGCCGAACGTCGCCGGTTCCGTAGGACAGATGTGGACGCCCGCCCGGCCGGCGACCCGGCGTAGGAGCCCGGATGCTGGGTACCGTTCTGAGCATGAGACTCATGAGGAGCGCCGTCGCCTTCGGGATCGCCCGACGGATCTACACCGAGGCACGCAAGCCCGAGAACCAGCGCCGGATCAAGCAGGCCGTCGACCAGTACCGCACCAAGCGGGCGGCCAACCGCGGCCCCGGCACCCGCTGAGCAGCACCCGTCGAGCAAGTCGGGCACGACCTAGCCCCGGGAGCCCCTTGTCCAGCGGCGCCGGGACTCGTCCCGCTCGGGGCGGGGCACCGGGAACTCGTCGAGGCCGCTCATGTCCCGCAGCGTCTCGGGCTGGGTGTCGGAGAGGTGCACCCGGGCGTGGTAGCGGAACCGCCACACCTGGATCGAGCCGACCACCCAGCCGACGTACTGCAGGGACATCGCCAGCTTGTAGGCGCCCGCGCTGTAGTCGTTGGAGGCGCCCGGCGTCACAGCGTCCAGGACCAGCCCGATGCCGAAGATGGTGAGCAGGGACGCGACGAAGCCGCCCACGTTGACGATCCCACTGGCAGACCCGAGCCGGGAGGCCGGCGCGAAGGTCCTTGCTACATCGAAGCCGATCATCGAGCCGGGACCTCCGGCACCGGTGACGATGACGAGGATCACGAGCAGCCACATCGGTGAGTCGCCGGGGAGCAGCAAGACCACGGCCCAGGTGAGCGCCATCGCCCCGACGATGCTCAGCACCACCGTGGACCGCTGCCAGGGGTGCCGGCTGATGTAGCCACCGATCAGCGGGCCGCCGACGATGAAGACGCCCACCAGCAGCGAGAGGAGGGCGCCGGCCTCGGTGTCGGACCGGTGCTCGGCGTGCACGAAGAACGGGTACCCCCACAGCAGGCCCATCACGTTCGACGCGAACTGGCAGGTGAAGTGCGACCAGAGCCCCAGCCGCGTACCAGGGTCCTGCCACGCCAGCCGCAGGTCGCGACCGATCGACCGCACGTCCTTGACCGACCGCGACGGCGGCGCCCCCGGCGGCACGTCGCGCACCAGCAGCAGCGTCAGCAGCCCGAGCAGCACCCCGACGGAGGCGCTCACGACGAACGTCGGGGTCCAGCCGTACGACGCCAGCGCGCGTGACAGCGGGATCGCCGCGACCAGCGCGCCGCACTGGCCGATCATCGCGGTGAAGGCGGTGATCATCGGGTTCCGCATCCGCGGGAACCACGACGCGATGATCCGGAGCACGCTGATGAAGACCATGGCGTCGCCCATGCCGACGAAGACCCGGGCGACCAGGGCGCCGGCGTAGGTCCCGGTGAACGCGAACCCGAGCTGCGCGGCCGTCATGAACACCGCACCCGCAAGGATCAGCCGCTGCGGGCCGAACCGGTCCAGCAGCACCCCGACGGGGATCTGCATGGCGGCATAGACCAGCAGCTGCAGGACTGTGAACGTCGAGAGCTGCGAGGCGCTGATGTGGAACCGCTCGGCGGCCACCAGGCCCGCGACGCCGAGGGACGAGCGGTGGAAGATGGCCAGGAAGTACACCGAGACGGCGGTGATCCACACCACGTAGGCACGGCGCCCGCCGAGCGGGTACGTCGCGCGCGGGAGCTGGGCCTCGGACGTCATCGCCCCTCATCTTAAGTGCGGCGAGGGGGCCGGACCGCCACGTCTCAGAGCAGCAGCGCGCTGCTCGGGTCCTGCAGGACGGCGGCCACGTCGGCGAGGAACCGGCTGCCCTTCTCGCCGTCGACGAGCCGGTGGTCGAAGGACAGCGCCAGCGTCGTGACGTCGCGGATCCGGAGCCTGTCCCGACCCTTCGTGCTGTGCACCCACGGCTGCTTGCGGACCGCCCCGAGGCACAGGATCGCGGACTCGCCGGGGTTGATGATCGGCGTGCCGGCGTCCACCCCGAACACCCCGACGTTGGTGATCGTGAACGAGCCGCCGCTCATCTCGGCCGGCTGGGTGCGGCCCTCGCGCGCCGTGCGCGTCAGGTCCCCGAGCGCCCCCGCCAGCTCGGCGAGGGACAGGGCGTCGGCGTCCTTGACGTTGGGCACGACGAGCCCACGCGGGGTCGCCGCGGCGATCCCGAGGTTCACGTAGGACTTCAGGACCACCTCCTGCGCCGCCTCGTCCCAGGTGGCGTTGACCTCGGGCGTACGACGGACCGCCAGGCAGACCGCCTTCGCCGCGACGAGCAGGGGCGAGACCCGGACGTCGCGGAAGTCCCGGTGCTCCTTGAGCCGCTCGAGCAGCTTCATGGTCCGGGTCACGTCGACGGTGACCCACTCGGTGACGTGCGGCGCGGAGAACGCGGAGTCGACCATCGCCTGCGCCATCATCTTGCGGACGCCCTTGATCGGCACCCGGACCTCGCGCGCACCCGTCGGTGCCCGAGGGCTGTCGGGGATCGTCGCGGCGACGCCATCGTCCGCCGGCGCGGCGGGAGCAGCGGCGGCCTGTACGTCGTCCCGGGTGACGGTGCCGCCGGGGCCGGTCGGGGTGATGCCGCGCAGGTCGAGGCCGAGGTCCTTGGCCAGCTTGCGCACCGGAGGCTTGGCCAGCACGCGGGACTCCGGCGAGGGCGCCGGGAGGTCGGGAGCGGGCGGCACAGCGGGCGTCGCGGGCACCGGGGGCTCGTCGGCCTCGACCACGTCGGAGCTCTCGGCGGCCCCCTGGCCGAAGGCCCCCTGCAGCTGCAGCTGAGCAGCCGCTCCCGCCTCGGTGGCCGGGCTGGCCCCACCGCGGCGGGCCCGGCGGCGACCCGAGGCGACCCGAGGGCCGTAGCCGACCAGCGTCTGGTTCTCCCCGCCGCCGGTCGCCGCCGGGTTGGACATGTCGATGTCCGGCGGCGGCGCGGCCGGCTCGGGTGCCGCGGCGGGGTCGCCGACCGAGATGATCGGCGTGCCGACCGCGACGGTCTCGCCCTCGGGGACGTGCAGGGCGAGCACGGTGCCGGCGTACGGCGAGGGCAGCTCGACCAGCGACTTCGCGGTCTCGATCTCCACCACCACGTCGTTCACCTTGATGACGTCCCCGACCTGGACCTTCCAGGTCACGATCTCGGCCTCGGTGAGGCCCTCGCCGACGTCCGGCAGCTTGAAGTCAGCCACGGTCTACGCTCCTGATCAGTGGGGTGCTAGAAGGCGAGCGAGCGGTCGACGGCGTCGAGCACCCGGTCGAGGTCGGGCAGCCACTGCTCCTCGACGCGGCTCGGGGGGTACGGCGTGTCGAACCCGCCGACCCGGAGCACCGGGGCCTCCAGGGAGTAGAAGCACTGCTCGGTGATCCGGGCCGCGACCTCCGCGCCCATCCCCAGGTTGACGTGCGCCTCGTGGGCGACGACCGCCCGGCCGGTCTTGCGGACCGACGCGTGGACCGGCCCCAGGTCGAGCGGGGACAGGGTGCGCAGGTCGACCACCTCGACGCTCTTGCCCTCACCGGCGGCGGCCTCCGCGCTGGCCAGGCAGGTCTTGACCATCGGGCCGTAGGCCAGCAGAGTCACGTCCCTGCCCTCGCGCACCACCCGCGAGGTGAACAGGGGCTGAGGCTGCGCCGTGGTGTCGAGGTCGGCCTTGTCGGCGTGGTACTGCCGCTTCGGCTCGAGGAAGATCACCGGGTCGTCGCACGCGATCGCCTGCTGGATCATCCAGTAGCCGTCGACCGGGTTCGAGCAGGCCACCACCTTGAGCCCGGGGGTGTGCGCGAACTGCGCCTCCGGGCTCTCGCTGTGGTGCTCGACGGCGCCGATGCCTCCGCCGAACGGGATCCGGATGACCACCGGCATCCTCACCCGGCCCTGGCTGCGGAAGTGGATCTTCGCGACCTGGCTGACGATCTGGTCGTAGGCCGGGTAGACGAACCCGTCGAACTGGATCTCGCA
>CAXSHL010000133.1:0-6962 GCA_964237315.1 uncultured Nocardioidaceae bacterium | reverse complement strand
TGTGTCGAACATATGTTCGATTCTACCCGACTTAGGCAGTGTTGGCGAGCGGGAACAGTGTTGTCCACAAGGGCAAACGCGACGATTCTCGGTCCAGGGTCAACACACGACCGGCGTGCAGACGCGACGGGTCGGCACCCTGCCGGCGTGCAGACGGGACGGGTCGGCCTAACCCGGCAGCAGCCGGCGGCCGGTCAGTGACCTACGGGTGACGCGCGCGTGCAGCGAGCGGACCCCCTCCGGCCAAGGCTCGGGGCGTGCGTCCCCCTGGAACGGCAGGTCGTCATGGTCGACGAAGCTGGCCGTGCCGCGCAGCAGGACGCTCCAGCCCTCCCGGGTGGTCTCCTCGATGTCGTCGACCTCGAAGCCGACGACCCGCCCCCGGATGTGCCGGGCGATCGACCCGTGCGGCGAGACGCGCAGCAGGACGCCGCCCTGCTGGGCCACATAGCTCACCGGCAGGACCACCGGCCCCTCGTCGTCGACGAAGGCGAGACGGCCCACCTTCCGGGTGCCCAACAACTGGAGGCACTCGTCCTGCGTCAGGTCGTGCATCAGCACGCGGGTCCAGGTCTCCGTCATGTCATTCCACCATTTCCTAGAGTCGTCAGGCTGGAAGCGTCAGCGGCACCACGGCCACCGGTCGGGTCGCGTGGTCGAGCACGTGGCCGGTGGTGCCGCCCACGTTGAGCCGGCCCAGATGCGGGCCCAGGTGCGGGCCCAGGTGCTGCCCCACCACGATCAGCTGGCAGACCGTCGAGGCCTCCAGCAACGCCTGCGTCTGCAGCCCACTCACACTGCGGGTCACGACCTCGAGGTCGGGATGCCGTTGGCGCCACGGTGCGAGCAGGGCCTCGAGGGCCTCGCCGTACCGGGTGCGCCACGCGTGCACGTCGGCCGGTGACCAGGAGTAGGCCGCCGGAAGCTCCCATGCGCTCACCGCGATGAGTGGGACCCGCAGCCGCGACGCCCGCTCGAAGGCGAAGGCCAGGACGGGGGAGTCGCGAACCGCATTCGACCGGTCCGCGCTCGTGTCGTCCGAGCCGGTGAGGTCGGACGCGCTCACGCCGACCAGGACCGGCGCCGTGGACATGCTGGGCTGGATCCACCGCTCGGGTACGACGACCACCGGGACCGGCGAGCGCCCGGCCACCGCGAGTGACGTGCTTCCGAGGAGTAGGCGCTGAGCACTGCCGAGCCCTCGTCGTCCCAGGACGACCATGCTCGCCCGCTCGGACTCGTCGAGCAGTGCGGCCGTCGGGCTGCCACCGACGGCCAGGAACGAGACGTCGGAGAGGGTCAGCCGGCGGGCCAGCGCGGCCAGGCCGTGCGTCGCCTGCGGGTCCTCGGTGCTGGGACCACTGTCCCGCACGGTCACCAGCCGCAGCGCCCTCGAGGTCTGCTCGGCCTCCTCGGCCGCCCAGACCACGGCGCTGGTGCTGCGGCCGTCGTGGTCGACACCCACGACGATGGGGGCGTGTGCGTCGTTCAGGTCGTTCCGGACGACCGCATGTGATGTGCTGACCTCGGTGTACACGGCTGGGCTCCCCGCAGGACGATGAAAGTGCGCTGTCTCCACGGTGCGTCCGTGGAGCAGTCACCGGCAGGGCCCCCGGTCCCGAGTCCTAGAGTCGAAGGTCCCGAAAGGGGGTCCCGAGGTGGAAGCACCCGGCGACGAACGGCCCGCCGAAACGCAGGGACCGTCCGCGGCGCTGAACCCGCTGCCGGGTGCCGACCTCGAGGACCTGCTGCGCGAGCTGCTCCGGCGCGTGGGCCAGGTGCTGACCGACCAGGAGCGGCTGCGCCTGCTGCTCGACGCGGTCGTCGTGATCGCCGCGGACCTCGACCTGGACAGCGTCCTGGCCCGGATCGTCGAGGTGGCCAGCCGGCTCGCGGGTGCGGAGTACGCAGCCCTCGGCGTGCTCGGAGCCGGGCCGGAGCGACGCCTGCGTGCCTTCGTCACCCACGGCCTGACGACGCACCAGCGCACGACGATCGGTGACCTGCCACGCGGGCACGGGCTCCTCGGACTGATCATCGACCGTCCGGAGCCGCTGCGCCTCCACGACCTCACCGCCGACCCCCAGTCATACGGCTTCCCCGCCCACCATCCGCCGATGCACTCGTTCCTGGGGGTCCCGATCCGCATCCGGGACAAGGTCTTCGGCAACCTCTACCTCACCGAGAAGGTCGGAGGGGACGACTTCACCGAGCAGGACGAGGCGATCGTCGTCGCCCTGGCGGCCGCCGTCGGCGTGGTGATCGAGAACGCCCGGCTCTACGAGGAGGCGGCGCGCCGCGAGCGGTGGCTGGCTGCCACCGCGGAGATCACCGGCCTGCTGCTGGCCTCCCGGAGCCGGGACGACGCGCTTCGGACGGTGGCCGACCGGGCCCGGGAGATCGCCCGAGCCGACCTGGGCTGCGTGGTGGTGCGGCACTCCGACACCGAGCTGGAGCTGCAGATCGTCTCGGGCCTGCCGCCGGCGGCCGTCGTCGACGAGCTGCTCCCGATGGACCGGACGCTGGCCGGACTGGTCATCTCGACCGGCGAGACCCTGGTCGTCGACGACGTAGCCTCCGACGAGCGGCTCGCCGAGGACCTGGTGGAGCGGAAGGGGTGGCCGATGATGGGACCCGCCATCGTCGTCCCGCTGAGGACCTCGAGCGGCGTCCAGGGAGCGCTCACGCTCGCCTGGTCCCGCGAGAAGCTCAGGAACTTCCACGAGGTCGACGTACGCCTACCCCAGGGGTTCGCCGAGCAGGCCGCTCTTGCCCTCGAGGTCGACAAGGCCCGTGTCGACCAGGGGCGGCTGGCGGTCTTCGAGGACCGGGACCGGATCGGTCGCGACCTGCACGACCTGGTCATCCAGCGGCTGTTCGCCATCGGCCTCAACCTCGAGAACACCGCGCGGATGCTCGGCGAGCAGCCCCAGCTCGCCGGCCGGGTGTCCACGGCGGTGGACGACCTGGACTCCACCATCAAGGACATCCGGCGGTCGATCTTCGCACTAGGCTCCAGTCAGGCCTCCGAGGCGTCCGGGGCGTCCGACGACGTACGCCGGACGGTGACGGACCTCGTGGACCGCGCCGCGCGCACCCTGCAGTTCCGTCCCACCCTGCAGTTCCTGGGCCCCGTCAACGCCGCGGTGACGCCGTCCGTGAGCCCGCACCTGTCCGCGGTGCTCGGTGAGGCGCTGTCCAACGTCGTGCGGCATGCCGATGCCGACGAGGTGCGGGTCGTGCTCGACGCCGGGCACGGGGACACCGTCTGCCTCACCGTCCACGACAACGGGCGGGGCATCCCGGCGGGTGCCACCCGCAGCGGCCTGATCAACATGGACCAGCGGGCGAGGTCGCTGGGGGGCACGTGCACGGTGGAGTCCGCGCCGGGCGCCGGGACGACGGTGCTCTGGACGGTCCCGTCCAACCGCCCCCCGCGGTAGCGTCACGTCATGGACCCCGCACCGGCACCGAAGATCCGTGTCTTCCTCCTCGACGACCACGAGATCGTCCGCCGCGGGCTGCGCGAGCTGAGCGAGGGGGACATCGAGGTGGTCGGCGAGTCCGGGCTGGCCCAGGAGGCCATCCGCCGCATCCCGGCGCTGCGTCCCGACGTCGCGGTGCTGGACGGCCGCCTCCCCGACGGCTCGGGGATCGACGTGTGCCGCGAGGTCCGGTCCCAGAACCCTGAGATCGCGGCGCTCATCCTGACGTCGTACGACGACGACGAGGCGCTGTTCGCGGCGATCATGGCGGGTGCGGCCGGCTACGTCCTCAAGCAGGTGCGAGGCAACGACCTGCTCGACACCGTACGTCGGGTGGCGGCCGGCCAGTCCACGCTGGACCCGGCGGTGACCCAGCAGGTGCTGGACCGGCTCCGCAACGGACCGCAGGAGGATCCGGCCCTCGCCCAGCTGACCACGCAGGAGCGGCGGATCCTGGAGCTGATCGGCGAGGGGATGACCAACCGGCAGATCGCCGAGGCGATGTTCCTGGCCGAGAAGACCGTGAAGAACTACGTGTCGGCCCTGCTGTCCAAGCTGGGCCTCGAGCGCCGCACGCAGGCGGCCGTGTTCGCCAGCAAGCACCTGCAGGGGTGACGGACCAAGGTCCCTGACGCTTCGGGACCTTGGCCTCTGCGCGCGCTGCCCCTGGTGGTCCAAGACTGGACCTGCCAGACCTGGCAGCAGCACCAAGCTCGAGGAGAAGACCATGAGCAGCACCCAGTCACGACGTCCCGAGGTCCGGGCGGAGCACGTCTCCAGCCATCGGGTCGTCCCAGCGAGCGACCGCGCCGGAGCCGTGGTCCGCTACGTCGGCGCAGCCCTGCGGCTCAGCCTCGGCTGGGTGTTCCTGTGGGCCTTCCTGGACAAGGCGTTCGGCCTCGGGCACGAGACCGCGTCGAAGGACGCGTGGTTGAACGGCGGCAGCCCGACCAGCGGCTTCCTCGGCTTCGCCACCAAGGGGCCGCTCAGCGGTGTCTACAAGGACATCGCCGGTCAGTCCTGGGCGGACTGGCTCTTCATGATCGGTCTGCTCGGCATCGGCGTCGCACTGATGGCCGGAGTGGCGATGCGGATCACCGCCGGGTGCGGGGCTGTGCTGTTGGTCCTGATGTGGTCCGCCGTTCTTCCCCCGGCCAACAACCCGTTCATGGACGACCACCTCGTCTACGCGATGATCCTGGTGGTCCTTGCCGCCCTCGGCGCCGGCCGCACCCTGGGACTGGGCAGGGCCTGGGAGCAGCTGCCGATCGTCGACCAGCACGACTGGCTCAAGTAACCCCCACAGGAGGACACCAGATGGCCCAGAAGACGGCGCAGACCGACACCACCCACAGCACGGTGACCGGCACCCCGCTCGACGAGGCGGAGCTCGGTCGGATCGACAGGTGGTGGCGGGCAGCCAACTACCTGTCGGTGGGCCAGATCTACCTGATGGCCAACCCGCTCCTGCGCGAGCCACTGGTGCCCGAGCACGTGAAGCCGCGGCTGCTCGGGCACTGGGGCACCACGCCGGGCCTGAACTTCATGTACGCACACCTCAACCGGGCGATCGTGGCCCGGGACCTGGAGATGATGTACATCATCGGCCCGGGCCACGGCGGCCCGGGCCTCGTCGCGTCCGCCTACCTCGAGGGCACCTACTCCGACGTCTACCCGAACATCACCCGGGACGCGGAGGGGATGCGCCGGCTGTTCCTGCAGTTCTCCTTCCCCGGCGGGATCCCGAGCCACGTGGCGCCCGAGACGCCGGGGTCGGTCCACGAGGGCGGTGAGCTGGGCTACGCGTTGTCGCACGCCTACGGTGCGGCCTTCGACAACCCCGACCTGGTGGTCGCGGCCGTCGTCGGGGACGGGGAGGCCGAGACCGGCCCGCTCGCGACCAGCTGGCACTCGAACAAGTTCATCGACCCGCGCCGTGACGGCGCGGTGCTGCCGATCCTGCACCTCAACGGCTACAAGATCGCCAATCCCACGGTGCTGGCCCGGATCCCCGAGGAGGAGCTGCTCTCGCTGATGCGCGGATACGGCTACACGCCGTACGTCGTCTCCGGCTCGGACCCCACCGAGATGCACCAGGCGTTCGCGGCCACGCTGGACCACTGCCTCGACGAGATCCGCGACATCCAGCACGAGGCGCGGGAGGCGAGCGGCACCCCCGCCGTACGCCGGCCGTGGCCGATGGTTGTGCTGCGCTCGCCGAAGGGCTGGACAGGACCCAAGGAGGTGGACGGCAAGGCGGTGGAGGGGAACTGGCGCTCGCACCAGGTGCCGTTCGCGGACGCCCGCAACGACGACAGCCACCGGGAGGTGCTGGACACCTGGATGCGCAGCTACCGTCCTGAGGAGCTGTTCGACGCCGACGGCGCCCCGGTGCCGGAGATCGCCGCCCTGCACCCGGCGGGCGAGCGGCGGATGAGCGCGTCGCCGCACGCCAACGGTGGGGTCCTGCTGCGCGACCTGCGGCTCCCGGACTTCCGTGACTACGCCGTCGACGTCGAGGCGCCCGGCACCGGAGCGGTCGAGGCGACCAAGGTCCTCGGCGGGTTCCTGCGCGACACCATGCGCGCGAACATGACGAGCTTCCGGCTGTTCGCACCGGACGAGAACAGCTCCAACCGGCTGCAGGACGTCATGGAGGTCACCGACCGCACCTGGAACGCCGAGACGGTGCCGGGTGACGACCACCTGTCCGTGGACGGCCGGATCATGGAGATCCTGTCCGAGCACACCTGTGAGGGGTGGCTCGAGGGCTACCTGCTGACCGGCCGGCACGGGCTGTTCAACTGCTACGAGGCGTTCATCCACGTGATCGACTCGATGTTCAACCAGCACGCGAAGTGGCTCAAGGTCACCAACGACATCCCGTGGCGTCGCCCGATCGCGTCGCTGAACTACCTGCTCACCTCGCACGTCTGGCGTCAGGACCACAACGGGTTCTCACACCAGGACCCGGGGTTCGTCGACCACGTCGTGAACAAGAAGGCCGACGTGGTGCGGGCCTACTTCCCGCCGGACGCGAACACGCTTCTCTCGGTCGCGGACCACTGCCTGCGCAGCCGTCAGTACGTCAACGTCATCGTCGCGGGCAAGCAGCCGGCCCTGCAGTACCTCACGATGGAGCAGGCCGTCGTGCACTGCACCAAGGGCATCGGCATCTGGGACTGGGCGAGCACGGATGCCGGCGAGGAGCCGGACGTCGTGATCGGCTGCGCCGGTGACGTGCCGACGATGGAGGCGCTGGCCGCCGTCGACCTGCTGCGCGGCTTCTTCCCCGACATCCGCATCAGGTTCGTCAACGTCGTGGACATCATGCGGCTCCAGGACGAGAAGGAGCACCCGCACGGGCTCGCCGACGCCGACTTCGACTCGCTGTTCACCAAGGACAAGCCGGTCATCTTCGCCTACCACGGCTACCCCTGGCTGGTGCACCGGCTGACCTACCGCCGGACGAACCAC
>CAXSHL010000132.1:0-7194 GCA_964237315.1 uncultured Nocardioidaceae bacterium | reverse complement strand
TCATCGTCATCGGCGCCTCCAACCGCGAGGACATGATCGACCCCGCGATCCTGCGGCCCGGCCGCCTCGACGTGAAGATCAAGATCGAGCGTCCCGACGCCGAGTCGGCCCGCGACATCTTCTCCAAGTACCTCACCGCGCACCTGCCGCTGCACGCCGAGGACCTCGCGGAGTTCGGCGGCGACCGGGCTGCGTGTGTCGCGGGGATGATCCGGGCCACCGTCGAGCGGATGTACACCGAGACCGAGGAGAACCGCTTCCTCGAGGTGACCTACGCCAACGGCGACAAGGAGGTCCTCTACTTCAAGGACTTCAACTCCGGCGCCATGATCCAGAACATCGTCGACCGGGCGAAGAAGATGGCGATCAAGGACCTCCTGGACATGAACCAGAAGGGTCTGCGCGTCACCCACCTGCTGCAGGCGTGCGTCGACGAGTTCAAGGAGAACGAGGACCTCCCGAACACCACCAACCCCGACGACTGGGCGCGGATCTCCGGCAAGAAGGGCGAGCGGATCGTGTTCATCCGCACCCTCATCACCGGCAAGCAGGGCACCGAGCCCGGTCGCTCCATCGACACCGTCTCGAACACGGGGCAGTATCTGTAGCCATGGGCACCGAGGACATCAGCCGTCAGGACGTCGAGGTGCTGCTGGAGGTGCGACGCGACCTCGGTCCGTCGTACGAAGCGGCGGTGGTCGACTCCTTCGCGGAGAAGATCGAGCGGGCCGTCGCCGAGCGGGTCGACGCCCAGGTCGCTGAGGCCCAGCGGGCGCGCCAGCAGGAAGGCGCGTCCAACGCGGGGCAGATGACGCTCGGGATCGTGTCTCTCGGCACCGGCATCCCGATCACGGCCATCGCCGCCGGCACGGCGGACCTGCCCGGGCTGATCGTCGCCTGGGCGGGCATCGTCGGGGTGAACGTGGCCTACTCGCTGCGCAACCGCTTCCGCCGCTGACAGCCGACCCGTCGCGTCTGCACGGCGAGACCCTGTCGACCCGGCGCGTCCGCACGAGTGTCGGCGCGTGACCTACTTGAGACGTTGCGTGCCCGGCTTGTGCTCGCGGTCCTCTATGCCACGCGCGCCCCACCTGAACAAGCTGATGAACGCGATGGCGACGACCACGAGACCGATCCAGAAGAACATGCCACCACGGTAGGTCACGCGTGCAGACGGGCCGCGTCGGCGGGTGGGCAGGTCAGGTGAGAGAGGTGAGGGCGGCGTAGTCGCCGACGCCGTCGTGGGCGAGGCGGGTCAGCAGGGCGCGGGTGTCCGGGACGAAGGGCCAGGAGGGGTCGCCCAAGTGGCGGTCCAGCTCGGCCAGCGTCATCCAGGCTCCCCAGACCACCTCGCCGTCCGCGTGTCGGACGGGACCTGTCCAGACCGTCTCGAAGCAGTGCTCCACGCACCGGGTGGTGTCGTCCTCGTAGACCGAGAGCCCGAGCGGTCGCAGGGACGCGCCGGTGATGCCCAGCTCCTCGGCCAGCTCCCGGGCGGCGGACGCGACCGGATCCTCGCCGTGGGTGAGCACCCCGCCCGCCGCCGCGTCGTGGTGGCCGGGGGCCCAGTCCTTGTCGGGGGAGCGCCGGTGGACGTAGATGCGCCCGTCCCCGTCCCGCACCAGGATGCCGGTGGCGGCGTGCATGAGGTTGTCGCGACGTACGGTCGACCGCTCGGCCCGGCCCACCACGGCGCCGGACCGGTCCACCAGCGCCACCACCTCGGGCTCCGCCGTGTCCTGACCCATGCCTGTCATCTTGTCAGGCGGCCACGCGTAGGCTCGGAGCCATGAGTGTGCGGCGCATCATGGGCACCGAGACCGAGTTCGGCATCTCGGTGCAGGGCCAGCCCACGGCCAACCCGATGGTGGCCAGCTCCCAGGTCGTGAACGCCTACGCCAGCAGCAACCTGCGCGCGCGCCGGGCCCGCTGGGACTTCGAGGAGGAGTCGCCGCTCCGCGACGCCCGCGGGTTCGACATGTCGCGCGAGAGCGCGGACCCCTCCCAGCTGACCGACGAGGACCTCGGGCTCGCCAACGTGATCCTCACCAACGGCGCCCGGCTGTACGTCGACCACGCCCACCCCGAGTACTCCACGCCCGAGTGCACGAACCCGCGCGACATCGTGAAGTGGGACAAGGCAGGCGAGCTGATCGCCCTGGACGCCACGCGGTTCGCCGCCGGGATCCCCGGAGCGGCGCCGATCGTGCTCTACAAGAACAACACCGACAACAAGGGTGCCTCCTACGGCGCGCACGAGAACTACCTGATGCGCCGGTCCACGCCGTTCAGCGAGATCGTCCGCAACCTGACCCCGTTCTTCGTCAGCCGGCAGGTGGTCACCGGGGCCGGCCGGGTCGGCATCGGGCAGGACGGCCGCGAGCACGGCTTCCAGATCAGCCAGCGGGCCGACTACTTCGAGGTGGAGGTCGGGCTCGAGACCACCCTCAAGCGGCCGATCATCAACACGCGCGACGAGCCGCACGCGGACCCGGAGAAGTATCGCCGGCTGCACGTGATCATCGGCGACGCCAACCTCGCCGAGATCTCGAACTACCTCAAGGTCGGCACCACCTCGCTGGTGCTGGCGATGATCGAGGACCGGTTCATCGGGCTCGACCTGGCCGTCGAGCAGCCGGTCCGCGGCCTGCGCGACGTCTCCCACGACCCGACCCTGAAGCACCAGCTGAGCATGGCCGACGGCCGGAGGCTGACCGCCGTACAGCTGCAGATGGAGTACCTCGACCTGGCCAAGAAGTACGTCGAGGACCGCCTCGGCGCCGATGCCGACGAGCAGACGGTCGACGTGCTGGCCCGCTGGGAGTCGGTGCTGGTCCGCCTCGAGCGGGACCCGATGCTGTGCGCCCGCGAGCTCGACTGGGTCGCCAAGCTGCAGCTGCTCGAGCAGTACCGTTCTCGCGACGGGCTGGAGTGGGACGACGCCAAGCTGCACGCGATCGACCTGCAGTACGCCGACCTCCGCCCCGACAAGGGGCTCTACCACCGGCTGCTGCGGCTGGGCCGGATCGACCGGCTGCTCGGCGACGAGGAGATCATCGCCGCCATCCACCTCCCTCCGGTGGACACTCGCGCGTACTTCCGCGGCCGGTGCCTGGAGAAGTACGCCGACCAGATCGCGGCCGCCTCCTGGGACTCGGTGATCTTCGACCTGCCGGGCCGCGAGTCGCTGCAACGGGTGCCGACCATCGACCCGATGCGCGGAAGCCGAGCGCACGTCGGTGAACTGTTGGACCGTTGTGACACGGCAGAGGACCTGTTCGCGGCCCTGACTCGGTAGGGTCGGTGTCAACGCTGGTCGTCACCAAGGCCGTCCGCACGGGCGCCGGTGGCGACCTCGCACCCAGGAGGACCTGATGGCACAGGAGCACAAGCAGACCAAGAAGACCTCGGAGAACGAGGAACAGTCCGAGGCTGCCGCCCAGAGCGACGTCGCGGAACGCAAGGAGCAGCTCGACGAGGACATCGACGCGATCCTCGGTGAGATCGACGACGTGCTCGAGACCAACGCCGAGGACTTCGTCAAGTCGTTCATCCAGAAGGGCGGGGAGTAGTCGTTGAGCGAGCGTCGGTCGCAGAGGCACCACGGGCTGGGGCCTGCCTTCCTGGCCTCCGGCTCCTCGTCGTTCGCCGACTTCCTCGGCCAGCAGGCGCCTGACCTGCTGCCGAGCCGTAGGTCCCTGCCCGAGGGCAGTGCCGCGGGCCTGGCTCCGCACGGCACCACGATCGTGGCCGCGACCTTCCCCGGGGGCGTGCTGATGGCCGGTGACCGGCGCGCCACGATGGGCAACATCATCGCCCAGCGCGACATCGAGAAGGTCTTCCCGGCCGACGAGTTCTCCTGCGTCGGGATCGCCGGGACCGCGGGCATCGCGGTCGAGATGGTCCGGCTGTTCCAGACCGAGCTCGAGCACTACGAGAAGATCGAGGGCACGACCCTGTCGATGGACGGCAAGGCGAACCGTCTCGCCGCCCTGATCCGGACGAACCTCGGGATGGCGATGCAGGGGCTGGCCGTCGTGCCTCTCTTCGCCGGGTTCGACCTGGTCGCCGAGCAGGGCCGGATCTTCTCCTACGACGTGACCGGCGGCCGCTACGAGGAGACCGCGTTCCACTCGGTCGGCTCCGGCTCGCTGTTCGCGCGTGGGTCGCTGAAGAAGCTCTACCGCGGCGACCTCGACGAGGAGGGCTGCGTGACCGCCGTCGTGCAGGCGCTGTACGACGCCGCCGACGACGACTCGGCCACCGGCGGGCCCGACGTCGCGCGGCGGATCTTCCCGGTGGTCGGCGTGATCACCGCGGACGGCTACCGCCGACTGCCCGACGACGAGGTGGCCGCCGTCGCGGACCGGGTGATCGCGGCCCGGATGGGGCGCCCCGACGGACCTGCCGCACCCCTGATCTAGACACCCCGTCACCGGCTGACAAGCGAGGACCTGCACCGATATGAGCATGCCGTTCTACGTCTCTCCCGAGCAGCTGATGAAGGACCGGGCGGACTTCGCCCGCAAGGGCATCGGCCGGGGTCGCTCGCTCATCGTCGTCCAGTACGCCGACGGCATCGTCTTCGTCTCGGAGAACCTGTCCCAGGCCCTGCACAAGGTCAGCGAGATCTACGACCGGATCGCGTTCGCCGCGGTCGGCCGCTACAACGAGTTCGAGAACCTCCGGATCGCGGGTGTCCGGCTGGCGGACATGCGCGGCTACGCCTACGACCGCGCCGACGTGACCGGACGGGCGCTGGCCAACGCCTACGCCCAGACCCTCGGCACCATCTTCTCCAGCGGCGGCGAGAAGCCCTACGAGGTCGAGCTCTTCGTCGCCGAGGTGGGAGACACCGCCGAGGCCGACTCGATCTACCGGCTCACCTACGACGGGCAGGTGGCCGACGAGCACGGGTTCGCGGTCATGGGCGGCTCGGTGGACAAGGCCACGACGTACCTCAAGGAGCACTACCGGACGGGCGTCAGCCTCGAGGACGCCATCCGGGTGGCCGTGCAGGCACTCGGACAGGGGGAGTCGGAGAATCGCACCGTGCCCTCGGGCAACCTCGAGGTGGCCACCCTGGACCGGACCCGCACCCAGCAGCGCAAGTTCAAGCGACTCACCGCCGGGCAGCTCGGGCGGATCCTCAGGGCGGACGGCCCGGGCGACGGCCCGGGCGACGGCCCGGGCGACGGCCCGGCGAACGGGTTCGGCGAGGGCTCGGGTGACGGCTCGGGTGACGGCTCCGGTGACGGCTCCGGGAACGGGGGCTCGGGTGACGGCTCGGACTCGGAGGGCGGCGGCACCGGGGCCGGAGCGCCCTCGGACCTCAGCGGCCCGGACGACCCGACCGACCCCACGGACACGGTGACCGACATCCCGCCCCTGGAGGATCCCGTCTCCGGCGAGCCCAACGACCCGCCGGTCGCCCCGCCCGTCTCCTAGTCCATCTCCCAGTCCGTCTCTAGCTCGACTCCTCGTCACCCCCTGCCGCGACCTGACCGGGGGGCAGGTCCCACCGTGCAGCCAGCCGGCGTACGCCGGCGCCGGTCAGCGTCGACGGCTCGAGCAGCCGCCGCCACCTGAGCAGCCGCCGCTGGTCCGACGGCCGGCCGAGCGCCTCGTCGAGCTCGCGGATGGTGGTCGCGGCCCGCGTGGTGAGGTCTCCGGCGGTGAACCCGCGACGGAGGTAGCCGCCGGCGAGCAGCGCCCGCTCCCTGCGCAGGTCGGCGGCGTGCACCTCAGGGGCCCGGTGACCGGCACCGTCGTACTCGTGCACCCAGCGACGACCGTGCACCAGGAGGTCGGCCCGGCCGATCAGCCGACCGGCCCGGTCGAAGAGCTCGACCTGCGGCTCGACCGGCACCTCGGCACACCTGTGGAAGAGCCGCAGCACCGTCTCCCACGGTGACTCGGACCGAGGCTCGAGCAGCGGCAGGACCCGGCGCAGCGACGGAGCGCCCCAGCGGTGGCTTCGCGAGAGGGCGGACAGCTCGTCCAGGCAACATCCACCCAGGTGCAACGCCCCGTCGGCGACCTGGACGAGATCCAGTGGAGACAGATCGCGGGCGCTCACCAGCACCGCCTCCGCGGCGGACGCGACTCGAACCCCCTCGACCAGCGAGGACGGCACGTCCGCGGTGTGCCTCAGCGTCCTGATCTCGGGTCGGCGAAGCCGG
This sequence comes from uncultured Nocardioidaceae bacterium, assembly GCA_964237315.1. Lineage (GTDB taxonomy): Bacteria > Actinomycetota > Actinomycetes > Propionibacteriales > Nocardioidaceae > Nocardioides_B. Next base: position 1,012 of record CAXSHL010000132.1, on the reverse strand, counting down.
TCCCGGTCCTTCGAGATGCTGGCGAAGACCGGGGTGCCGGCCGGCAGCCGGGGCAGCCACAGTCGGCGGGCCGACAGCGCGGTCACCTGGGTGAAGCAGGCGTCTGCCGGCAGGACGGCTGCCCAGGTGCGCAGGTCGGCCAGCACAGGGTCCGGGGCGTCCTGACGGTGCAGCCCTCTGCCGACGCGCACCAGGGGCACACCCTGTGACGCACGACGTGCCGGGCCGTCCACCAGGGTCGAGTACTGACTCATGACGCCAGCCTCAGCTGTTCGCCCGTTCGGCGGGATGCCGGTTCTCGGTGCTGGGGACGGTGGAGGATCTCACGCGGCTGGGGACGATTTCCGGCTTGCTCCGGAAAGGTGGGGACCTGCGGCCGCCCCGTCGAGTGACCATCGGTTCGCCTTCCTGAGAGATTGTGGTCGCTGCGGGGTGTCAATGGGCCGCCGTACCGGCGCCAAGTGACCAAAATCTGAGGGCTCGGCGCGCGGGGCGACCACAACCCGAGCGCCGAGCCCCCGGAGTCACCACAACCGGGACGGTCAGGCGCGCAGTGACCACAACCGGGCCGGTCAGGCGCGCAGTGACCACAACCCGCTCGGCCAGGGTGCGGAGCGACCACGACCAAGTCCCGGGACACCGGAGTGACCACATGAAGAGCGTCGGCCACGGATCCAGCAGCGGCTCGCCCGCGGACAGGTTGTGGTCGCTGCGGGGTGTCAATGGGCCGCCGTACCGGCGCCAAGTGACCAGAACCTGAGGGCTCGGCGCGCGGGGCGACCACAACCCGAGCGCCGAGCCCCCGGAGTGACCACAACCGGGGCCCCGAGCAGCCGCGGTGACCACAACCGCGCAGCCAGGGCCCGGAGTGACCACATCCGCCACCCACTGGTCCGGCGTGCGCGTCGGCTGACGGTAGTTGCGCCGTACGCCTAGTCTAAGGAGGTGGACCGCCGCATCTTCGGGATCGAGAACGAGTACGGCGTCACCTGCACGTTCCGCGGGCAGAGGC
>CAXSHL010000131.1:0-7207 GCA_964237315.1 uncultured Nocardioidaceae bacterium | reverse complement strand
GTCTTGCCGGTGCCGGGCGGGCCGTAGAGCAGCACGCCCTTGGGGATCTTGGCGCCGACGGCCTGGAACTTGGCGGGCTCCTGGAGGAACTCCTTGATCTCGCCGAGCTCCTCGATCGCCTCCTGGACGCCGGCCACGTCGGCGAAGGTGGTCTTGGGCATGTCCTTGCTGATCAGCTTGGCCTTGGACTTGGCGAACTGCATCACCTTGCCGCCGCCGCCCTGCACCTGGTTCATCAAGAACAGGAACAGCACCACGATGATGATGAAGGGGAGCAGCGTCGCGAGGATCTGCCCCAGCAGGCTCGGCTTGGCGACCTTGACGTTGTAGTCGGCGATGTCACCCTTCTTGACGCCCTCCTGGGCGGCGGCGGCGAGGCCGCGCTGCTGCCCGAGGACCCAGGACGCGGTGACCTTCTTGCCGTTGTCGAGCTCCGCCTGGATGACCTGGTCCCGGTCCACGAAGGTGACCGTCTTCACGGTGCCGTCGGTGATGTAGGTGCTCATCGTCGACGTGTCGATCTCTTTGTAGCCACCGTTGGGCGCGAGGAACTGCAGTGCCAGGAGCACCCCGACCACCGCGACGACGATCCAGACCCACGGACCGCGGAATATACGCTTAACGTCCATTACCCGGGGCGACTGCCCCGACCTCCTGCCAGCTCAAACCAACGACAAATCGACGGTACACGCGGATCACAACGAAGGAGACCACCTTCATCGTTCCCCCAGTCTCCCTCGCGGGCCCCCGCCGAGGGTCGGCGGTCCGGGTGCTGGCGCGCTGCCGGGCACCCGCTCGGGTCATGGGTGAGGGTCCCGGGTGAGGGTCCCGGGTTCGGCTAGTCTTCGACCTGTGCAGTCCAAGACAGGCCTGGGCGCGGGAGCGCGGCGGGTGGCCCACGAGGCACGGCGCCGGCTCGACGTGAAGCGGCTGACCTCGGCTCCTGCCCCGGACGGGCCGCGCGAGCCCCAGCAGCCGAAGCAGCAGCCCAAGCCGCCCCGCACCGCGATCCTGGTGGTCAACGGGTTCGACCGGCGGGGCCGCTGGGGCGACTTCAACGCCGACGAGGCGCGGGAGTACCCCTGGATCGACCTGTGCCTCAAGCAGATCGAGCGGCACTCGCGAGGCTCCTCCTACGAGGTCCTGGTCTGGGACAACACCTGGCTGCCCGAGCACCGGGAGCTGATCGAGAAGGACCCCAAGGTGCGCCGGTTCCAGCCGAGCGAGCCCGGGAGCGACGTACGCCATGGCGCCTCCCTGGACCTGCTGGTGCGCCAGGTCCGGCCGCGCACCAAGTACATCATCACCTTGGACACCGACTCCTTCCCGATCCGGGACGGCTGGATCGAGAACCTCACCGGCCGGCTGACCGGCGACACCCTGGTCGCCGGCGTCTGGCGCGACGAGATGCTGCCCCGGAAGCCGGCCTTCATCCATCCGAGCTGCCTGGCCATCCGCAAGCGGACGCTGCGGGAGCTCGGAGCGAAGTTCATGGTGGGCAGCGGCGCCGACGTGGCCCACAACGTGACGCTGGCCGTCGAGGAGTCCGGTGCCCGGGCCAGCAAGCTGCGCCGCAGCAACCACTTCAACCCGCACTTCTTGATGGGGGCGGTGTACGGCGACCTGATCTACCACCAGGGCGCCGGCAGCCGGGCACCCACGTTCAGCGCCAGGACCGACTCCGACCACGACGAGGCCGTGCGCCTCGCGCTGCGCGACGCCGCCTTCAGCGACCTGGACAGCCTGGTGGACGCGCTCGCCGGCAACGCGGACCCCTCGGGTGTGCCGGGGCTGACCAGCCCCGCTCAGGTGTAGACGTGCGGGGCGAGCGTGCCGATGCAGCGTAGGTTGCGGTAGCGCTCGGCGTAGTCCAGGCCGTAGCCCACCACGAACTCGTTGGGGATGTCGTAGCCGACGTAGCGCACCTCGACCGACATCTGCAGCGCCTCCGGCTTGCGGAGCAGGGTGCAGATCTCGACCGAGGCCGGCTTGCGCGAGGAGAGGTTCGACACCAGCCAGGAGAGCGTGAGGCCGGTGTCGATGATGTCCTCGACGACCAGCACGTGCCGGTTGCTGATGTCGGTGTCGAGGTCCTTGAGGATCCGCACCACCCCTGAGGACTTGGTCCCCGAGCCGTAGGAGGAGATGGCCATCCAGTCCATCTCGAGGTGCCGGCTGAAGTGTCGGGCCAGGTCGGCCATCACCATCACGGCGCCGCGCAGCACGCCGACCAGCAGGATGTCCTTGCCCTGGTAGTCCCTCTCGATCTGGACGGCCAGCTCGCGGAGCCGGTCCTGGATCTGCTTCTCGGTGAAGAGGATGTGCACCAGGTCGCCCTCGACATCGGCTTCGTCCATGGCCTCAGCCTGCCACCGAGCCTCCCTCGGGGGTCCGGCGGGTGCGACGCAGGTGCAGCTCGCCCTCGACGCGCGACGCGGTGACGTGGCCGGGCAGGTCCACGCCGCGCTGCCCGTGCCAGCCGGTGACCAGCTCGTCGAGTGCGACCACGTGCGTGCGGAACAGCTCGCCGGGTGGGCTGCCCGCGTCCACCGCCGCGCGGCGCAGCACCCGCCGCCGGACGGCCGTGGGCAGCTGCTCCAGCAGCCGCACGTCGAGGCCGCCGGCGGGCAACCGCACCGCCGGGGCGGAGGCCGCGGCCAGCTCGTCGAGCGCCTCGGCGTCCTCGCGGAGCTGGTCGGCGGTCCGGGCCAGCGAGGCGGCGACGCCGGGTCCGAGCTCGGCCTCGAGCACCGGCAGCACGGTGTGCCGGACCCGCGACCGGGTGAAGCGGGGGTCCTCGTTGTGCGGGTCGGTCCAGAAGCCGATGCCCTCCGCGCGGCACGCCGCCTCGGTCCGAGCCCGGGTCAGGTCGAGCAGGGGACGCCGGTAGACCTCGAACGCGCGGCGCATCCCGGCCAGCGACCGAGCGCCCGATCCGCGGGCCAGTCCCAGCAGGACGGTCTCCGCCTGGTCGTCGAGGGTGTGGCCGAGCAGGACCACGACGGATCCGAAGCGGGCGGCGAGCTCGGCGAGCACGGCGTACCTCGCCTCTCGCGCCGCCGCCTCCGGACCCTGGCCACCGCCGGTGACCTGCACCCGGACCGACACCGTCTCGTCGACGCCGAGCCGGCGCATCGTGGCGACCACGTCAGCCGCGCGGTCGGCCGATCCCGGCTGCAGCCCGTGGTCCACGGTGGCCCCCACCACCGTCCACGGCCGGCGCCGCGCCTCGAAGACGGTCGCCGCCAGGAGCGCGAGCGAGTCGGCTCCTCCCGAGCACGCCACCAGCACCGGTCCCTGCTCGACGTCCTCCAGCTCCCGGCGTACGGCGAGCCGGACGGCCGCCACCGCGGGGTCCAGCATCAGCGGTCAGCCGTGCACCCGGCGCACCCACGCGGCGGGATCGCTGATCTCGGACTTGGACGGCAGGTGCGCCGGGTCCGCCCACACCGCGTTGAAGTCACTCATCCCGACCTTGCCGACGACGCCCCGGACGAACGCGGCCCCGTCGCGGTACTGGGCCATCTTCGCCTCCAGGCCGAGCAGCCTGCGCAGCACCCGGTCCAGGGCGCCGGCGCCCTTGCGACGCCTGTTGAACTTCGTGCGGATGTCCTCGACGCTCGGGATGACCGTCGGGCCGACCCCGTCCATCACCACGTCGGCATGGCCCTCGAGCAGTGACATCACGCCGGTCAGCCGGTCCATCACCACCTGCTGCTCGGGGGTGGCGAACACGTCGAGCAGGCTCACCCCGTCGTCGCCGCGGACCACCTCGCCGATGCGGCGGACCCCCTCGCCGAGCATCGCGGCCAGCCGCGCCGGGTCGGGGTCGACCGCGCTGACCAGCTGGGCGATCTCGCCCTGGATGTGGTCGCGCATCCACGGGACGGCGGTGAACTGGACCCGGTGGGTCTCCTCGTGCAGGCAGACCCAGAGCCGGAAGTCACGCGGGTCGACGCCGAGCTCGTCCTCGACATGCACGATGTTGGGTGCCACGAGCAGCAGCCGGCCGGTCGACGGGCCGGCACCGGCTTCGAGCCCGGGGCCTGAGTAGAACGGGTCGAACTGGCCCAGCACCTTCGACGACATGAAGCCCAGCAGGCCGCCGACCTCGAGGCCGGTGACCTTGGAGCCGACCGCGTCGGTCAGCCCCCCGGTCGTCGAGCCGCTCTCGGCGCGCTTGGCCTGGAGCTTCTCGATCAGGGGCGTGATCACCTCGGCGAACCCGTCGGCGTTCGCCTGGATCCACCCGGTGCGGTCGACCACGAGCACCGGCGCGGTGCGCTCGTGGGCCTCCAGCCCGGTGAAGTCGCGCACCAGCCCGGTCGAGCGGTTGGCTCCCGCCCGGAGCTCCGAGACCGCTGCCTCGGCGTCGGCGCGGCTGATGACGGGCCCGGGACCGGCCATCCGTGAAGCGGTCGCGACCGCGAGATCCCAGTCGATCATGGTGCGTGCAGGCATGTCCCGACCTTACGGGGTGGCCATTCGCCGAACGGGGTGGCCATTCGCCGACCCCCCGGTCAGCGGCCCCCGTCAGCGGCCCCGGTCACCGGCCCCGGCACGCACAGCCGCCGAGCGCGGCCGCCACCCGGTCCACGAGGGACCGCGCGTCCAGGGTGTTCACCGGCTTGACCCGGTCCGCGATCGCCACGAAGCTCATCACCGCCCCGTCCCTGGAGGTGGCGATCCCGGTCAGGCCGTGCACGCCGGTCAGCGTCCCGGTCTTCGCCCGCACCGTCCCGAGCCCGAGCGGGCTGCCGTTCTGGAACCGCGAGGCCAGGGAGCCGGTGAAGCCGGCCACCGGCAGGTTCGCCACCGCGCTGCGCAGCTGAGGCCGGCGGTCGGCGGCGGCGGCGCCCACGACGGCGAGCAGGGTGGTCGGCTCCAGCCGGTCCTGCCGCGAGAGGCCGCTCCCGTCGTAGATGCGGGCGTTCTTCGTGCTCACGCCGAGGCCGCGCAACACCGAACGCACGGCACGGGCGGCGCCGACGAAGGAGGCCGGCTCTCCCTGCGCGACCGCGACCTGCCGGGCCAGCACCTCGGCGCCCTCGTTGTCGCTGACCTCGAGGACGTGCTGGACGATCTCGGCCAGCGGGGCGCTCCGCACCCGGGCGACCACTCGGCCCCCGGACGAGGACGGCGGCGCGACAGCGGCGACAGGCGTGCCCAGGACGGTGATGTGCTGCCGCTCCAATGCGACGGCGAAGGCCTCTGCAGCAGCCGCCGCCGGCGAGGCGGACCGCTGGGCGAAGCCGCTGTGCTCGCGCCCCTCGTCCACCCACAGCGGCGAGATCGGGCTCACCACGCCGTCGGGGATGTAGGACGGCTCCCAGCGGGGGTTGACCGCGGGACCGCTGAACAGCGACGTGTCGTATCCCAGCCGGACCCGGTGCCGCCCCGCTGCGCGCAGCGCCTCCGCGGTGGCGCGGGCCAGGGTCCTCAGGTCGGCGCGCGCGGGGTAGGTGCCCGCCGGTGCAGGCACGCGGGCCAGGAGCGGGTCGCCGCCACCCACCAGCACCACCCGCTTCACGTGCCGGGTCGCGACCACCGAGGTGGTGAACCGGTGGGCCGGCCCCAGCGCCGAGAGGGCGGCCACCGTGGTCAGCATCTTCATCGTCGAGGCGGGGGTCACCGTGCCGGTGCCGTGCCGGTAGACGACGTGGCCGTCGGACAGCCTGGCGACGTCGACCACGACGTGGCGACCCAGCTTCTTGGCCCGCAGCAGGGGGGCGACCGCTCGCCGCACCGCGGCACCGTCCACCGCGCCCTCGACAGTCCGCGGCGCCACGGCGGCTGCCCGCGGCATCGCCGGCAGGGCCAGCCCTGCGGGTGGCAGCACCAGGGCCGGCTCGGTGACCGGCGACGGGGCGTGGTGGCCGAGCCAGCGGCCCCCGAGGTCGAAGCGGTACGTCGCGACGGCCGCCGCCAGGACCAGGAGCACCAGCACGGACGTCGTACGCCGCAGCCACCGGCCGTCGCGCCGGGGTCGTCTCTCGGATGACGGAGGCGGAGGCGCCGGGGGTGTCGGGGCCACCGGGGTCTCGTCGGAGCCGGGTGGCGGGTCGGGCGGGACGTGGCCTGTGTCACTCTCGGACACGTCCGGCCCTCCTCGACTCCACGAAATGTGTGGTTGTGCGGGAGACTAGTCGAAGCACCGGCCGCCAACAGTCCGGCAGCCGGTGCGGTGCACGTGTCGACGGCCCCGAATCGGAGGAACAGTGGAGTTCGACGTACTGGTGGAGATCCCCAAGGGACAGCGCAACAAGTACGAGGTCGACCACACGTCGGGTCGCATCCGCTTGGACCGCACCTTGTTCACCTCGACGCAGTACCCGGCCGACTACGGGTTCATCGAGGACACCCTGGGCCTGGACGGCGACCCGCTGGACGCGCTCGTCCTGCTGCAGGAGCCGACGTTCCCGGGCTGCCTGATCAAGTGCCGGGCCATCGGGATGTTCCGGATGACCGACGAGGCCGGCGGCGACGACAAGGTGCTCTGCGTCCCGGCGCAGGACCCGCGCCTGGAACACCTGCGCGACATCAACCACGTCTCCAAGTTCGACCGCCTGGAGATCCAGCACTTCTTCGAGGTCTACAAGGAGCTCGAGCCGGGCAAGTCCGTCGAGGGCGCCAACTGGGTGGGCAGGCACGAGGCCGAGGCCGAGGTCACCGCCTCCTTCAAGCGCGCCGTGGACGAGACCGCGTCGCACTGAGCCTCGCCTCCGGGTGAGGTCAGACCCGCACGAAGAAGGTCGGCGGCACCCAGTAGTACATGTCGTCGATCTCCACCGGCCGACCGGTGCGCGGGGCATGGATGATCTGCCCGTCGCCCAGGTAGAGCGCCACGTGGTGGATGCCGCTGGGCCGGCCGTTGGAGCTCCAGAAGACCAGGTCGCCAGGCTGCAGGTCTGTGACGGAGATCGGGGTGCCGGCGTAGTACTGCGCCACCGAGTAGTGCGGGAGGGACACCCCGGCCGATCCCCAGGCACCCATCGTCAGACCTGAGCAGTCCCACGAGCCAGGACCTGCGGCTCCCCACTGGTAGGGCTCGCCGAGCTGCGCCTTCGCGAACCGGATGGCCTGCTCCGCACCCCCGCCCGGTGCTGGGACCGGTGTCGGGACCGGTGTCGGCACCGGTGTCGGAACGGGTGTCGGGGTGGGGGTCGGGGCGGGAACGGGCGTCGGCGTGGCTGCCGGGGTGGGCGTC
>CAXSHL010000130.1:0-7611 GCA_964237315.1 uncultured Nocardioidaceae bacterium | reverse complement strand
CTTCGGTGCTTCTACCGCACGAGTCGCCCCATCAGCCGTGAACGATCCGGGCTAGAACCCCGATAATCCGTGACGGAACGCAGGTCCGCAGGCCCTGGAAACCTGCAGGACGTCACGGATTACCCGGGATGGGAGGGGCGGGAGAGCCGGTCCAGGAAGGCCTTGAGCAGGGCCTCGCGCAGCCCGGGGGAGGCGAGGTCCAGCAGGGCGTTGACCCCGGCCATCCGCTCGGGCAGGGCCGCGCCGTCGCCCGCGAGCCCGGCCGCCGCCAGCAGCCCGTCGAACTCCTCGTCGCCCAGCTGCGCCGGGTCGAGCGCCCGCACGAAGTCCGCGACGCCCGGGTCCACCACCACCGGCCCGGCGTGTACGGCGGTCGCGACCGCCTCGCGCAGGACGGAGAGGAACTCCTCGACGTGCCGGGCCGTCGCCGCGCTCAGGGAGAGGTGCAGCGTGGGAGGGCGGCCGGCGAAGCTGAGCTGGGGCTGGACGTACCACCCGGCCGCCGACAGCTCGTCCGCCACCGTGAACACGTCGCACGACCCGTCGCTCTCCAGCGCGACCAGCGTCGAGTCGGGCTGCGCGACCACGTGCAGCGCGGACACCTCGACCAGCCCGCCGAGCAGCCGGTCCATCCCGTCGAGCACCTGCTCGGTGAGCGCGAGGTAGCCCTCGTCGCCGATCGTGCGCACGACCGCCCAGGCTGCGGCCACCGGCCCCCCGGACCTGGTGGACTGGGTGGTGGAGTTGAGCATCGTGTAGCCGGGCCACTGAGCGCTGGCGAAGAACTGCGCCCTTCGCAGAGCGGGGGTGCGGTGCAGCAGCAGCGAGGCACCCTTCGGCGTGTAGGCGTACTTGTGCAGGTCCACCGAGATGGACGTCACGCCGTCCACGGCGAACGTCCACGGCGGCACGACCCGACCGAGCCGGGCGGCGTAGGGCAGCACCCAGCCGCCGATGCAGGCGTCCACGTGGCAGCGGATCCCCCGCGCGGCAGCGGCGGCGGCGATCTCGGGCACCGGGTCGACGACCCCGTGGGCGTAGGACGGGGCGCTCGCGACGACCAGCACGGTCGTGTCGTCGATCGCCGCGGCCATCGCGCCGGCGTCCGCCCGCAGGTCGGGCCCGACCGGCACGGACACCGCCCGGACCCCGAAGTAGTGCGCCGCCTTGTGGAACGCGGCGTGCGCGGTGCTCGGCAGCAGCATGCTCGGCCGGTCGACCTCCGGGCGCGCGTCCCGTGCCGCCACCACGGCCAGCAGGATGGACTCGGTGCCGCCGGAGGTCACCGAGCCGACCACCGTCGCGGGGGCGTCCAGCAGCGAGGCGGCCTGGCCGACCAGCTCGTTCTCCATCCGCAGCAGGCTCGGGAACGCAGTCGGGTCGAGACCGTTGCTCGCGCCGTACGCCGCCAGCGCCTGCCGGCCCACCTCGTCGGCCTCGGCCAGGCCGCTGTCGTAGACGTAGGCCAGCGTCCGGCCACCGTGCGTGGGCAGGTCGTGGGCGCGCATCTCCTGCAGGAGGGTCAGGACGTCGGTCACCTGAGGCTCCGGTGACCCGTTCGGCCGATCACCAGTCGCTGGACCGGTCCGTTGAGAGCGAGCACCAGCAGTGCGAAGAAGTTGATCGGCGGGAACGCCACCCCGACCACCAGCGCGACGACGTACAGAGTGGTGACCACGAGGCTGCGGAGCACCTCCTCCCGGTCGAGGGGAGAGTCGGGGACCTGGCAGGTCGGGGTGCTGTGGACCGTCCACGCCAGCGCGGTCAGCATGGCCGAGCCGATCGCCATGGTGCCGACGTACAGCGCGACCAGGAGCCGGTCCGTGGGCAGCACGTAGACCAGGGCGCTGGGGACCTGGAGGAAGACGACCGCGAGCATCCAGCCGAAGCTGAGGGCGACCAGACGGGGGGTGTAGCCGGCGACGTGCTCGAACAGCCTGTGGTGCCGCCGCCAGTACGACGAGACCACGATGAAGCTGACCAGCAGGCCGAGCATCTGGTCGTGGTGCTCGGTGAGCCAGCGCGCCGTCGTCTGCCCGCGCGCCGCGGTCTCCGGGACCGACTCGAGCAGCGGGAGCACCAGCAGGGTCAGGGCGATCGCCACGACGGCGTCGGTGAAGAACTTCAGCCGCTCGGCGCTCTGCAGCACCCGCCCGGACGCCTCCTCGCTCATGGTCCGTGACCCTACCGAGTGACTCCGGCCGCCGAGGCCGTGTCGGCGGCGGTCAGCGAGAAGCGGCTGAGCCAGCCCAGGCTGAGCAGGGTCAGCGCGGCCGGCAGCAGCGAGAAGCCGAGCACGATCGCCGTGCGCGCCGAGTCCGGCTGCGGCGCGTCGCCGCCGGTCGAGGACGCGTAGCCGCCGAGGGCGAGCACCAGTGCGAAGACACCGGGGCCGAGCGCCAGTCCCAGCGTCTCGCCCGCGGTCCACACGCCGGTGAGGATCCCCGCGCGGTTCTGCCCCGATCGTGCCGCGTCCACGGCGGCGACGTCGGCGAGCATCGAGAGCGGGAACACCTGGGCCCCTGCGTAGCCCACCCCGACCAGCCCGGTCGCGCCGTACACCACTCCCGCGGGCACCCGCTCGGCGAGCACCAGCAGCAGGGCCCCGGTGATCAGCACCAGCGAGGCCGCGACGTAGCCCATCTTCTTGCCGCGACGGCGGCCCAGCACCGCCCACGCCGGGGTCAGCAGCAGGGCGGGACCGACGAAGCAGACGAAGAGGTACGTCGAGGCGGCACCGTCGCGCAGCACGACGCGTGCGACGTAGTCGACGCCGGCCAGCATCGCCCCGGTCGCCAGGGCCTGCAGGACGAACGTGCTCAGCAGCATCCGGAAGTCCCGGACCTGCGCCACCGTCCGGAGCTGCTCGACGAGGCTGCCGCCGGCCGGACTCACCGTGCCGACCGGTGCCCGCGCCGTGCCGACGTAGGCGCCGACCGTGCCGCCCAGGATCAGCAGCGCGACGAACACCCCCATGACCCGGTATCCGGCAGCACCCCCGACGGCGTCCCGGATCGCCGGCGCCGACGCACCGCTGACCAGGATCGTCAACGCCAGCAGGGCCACCCGCCAGGTCAGCAGCCGGGTCCGCTCGTCGTAGGAGTCGGTCATCTCGGCAGGCATCGCCACGAACGGCACCTGGAAGAACGCGTAGGCGGTCGCGCAGGACACGAACAGCAGCACGACGTACGACGTCTCCAGCGCCGTCGAGCCCAGGGGCGGGCCGGCGAACAGCAGCGCGAAGCAGACCGCCAGCGCCATCCCGGCCCACAGCAGGAACGGGCGCCTCGGGCCCCGCGGTGAGACGTGCCGGTCGCTGACCCGGCCGGCGACCGGGTTGAGGACCACGTCCCAGGCCTTGGGCGCGAAGACCACGAAGCCGGCCACCACCGCGGGGACGCCGAGGGTGTCGGTGAGGTAGGGGAGCAGCAGGAGGCCCGGGACCGTCCCGAAGGCGCCGGTGGCGACCGACCCGAGCCCGTAGCCGACGCGCACCGCTCGGGGCAGCTCGACCGGCATGCCCGGCACCCTACGGCACCTCCAAACCCGGATAATCCGTGACGGAATGCATGGTTTCGGGGCCCTGAAGCCTGCGTTCCGTCACGGATTACCGGGGGAAGGGAAGGGTCAGCGGCCGAGGGCGGCCAGGACCTGCCGGGCGTCGGCCTGCATGCCGGCCGCGAACGGGTGGTAGGCCAGCGCCTTCTCCCGGTCCGTCGTCTGCCCGTTCACCCAGGGGTCGGAGGAGCAGATGTCGTGGCCGCGGGAGGCGGCGTACATGTCGACGTAGGTCACCTTCGCCCGCTTCGCGGCCCGGGACAGTGCCCGGTCCAGCGCCACGCTGAACGTCCGGCCCTGCGCGTAGTCGCCGGTCGCCAGGGGCAGCGCCGGGCAGGTGCCCGTCTCCGGGACCAGCCGCAGGTAGCCGACTAGCACCACGGTGGCGTCGGGGGCGCGCCGGCCGATGGTCCGCAGCGCGGTCGCGACCCGGTCGCTGATGGTCGCCGTCGCCTTCTCGATGTCCGGGCCGCCGGTGCTCAGCCGACGGGTGCACGGGTCGCCCGTCGGGTCGCTGGACCGCAGCTGCGAGCAGGCGTAGACCAGCGTGGCGAACAGGTTGAAGTCGTTGCCCCCGATGCCGAGCGTCACCAGGTCCGTCTTCCGGTCCAGGGCGTCCAGCTGGGGAGGGATGTTCGAGTCCGCGAAGGGGTGCTGCACCCCGCTCAGGTCCGCGGTCGTCGCCCCGCTGCAGGTGACGTCCACGAAGTCCTTGACGCCCAGCTCGGCCGAGAGGAGCGAAGGGTAGTTGTGGTCCGAGCGCGTGCAGCCCCCTGCCAGGTCGGTGGTCGGGATGAACGGCCCGGAGCTGTAGGAGTCGCCCATCGCGACATACCTCTGGTACGTCGGACCGGCCGGAGCCGAGCTGGAGGCGGAGCTGGACGCGGAGGCGGAGGCAGAGGCAGAGCTCGACGCGTCAGGTGAGCCGGACGAGCACCCGGACACCACGAGAGCCAGGGTCCCGAGGGCGGCCCCGAGCCGGGCGAGGGCGGGGCGGGTCATCGGGGATACACCGCCGCGAGGTCGCGGCGGACGACCCGGGCAGCGGCGACCAGCCGCAGCAGGACCGCGGAGGTGATCGCCTGGCCGGCCATCAGCCCCATCAGCACCAGGACCTGCGCGGCGCCGGCCTGCAGGGGGGTGCCACCACCGAGGAGCACACCGATGAAGGCACCGGGCAGCGTCACGAGGCCGACGGTACGGGTCTGGTCCAAGCCTGGGGTGAGGGCCTCCTTGGCCGACGGCGTGAGCACCTCGTAGGCCGCCTCCGGGCTGGTCAGGCCCACCGCGAGCCCCGCCTCGTAGGTGCCGAAGCCGCGGGTCAGCTCGTCGTAGGCCCGCCGGCCGGTCAGGGTGGCGGCCGTCATCGTGTTGCCGATCACGATGCCGGCGACCGGGATCACCCCGACGCCGGTGAACGGGACGACGCCGGATGCGAGGACCAGCCCCAGCACCGGGACCACGCCGGCCGCGATCGCCGCGGCGACCCAGGGCAGCTGCGATCTCGGACAGCCGATCCGCCCGGTCGAGGTGAGCGTGGCGACGCAGAACATCAGCGCCACGAACGCCAGCGACCACCACACCGACGCGAGGGCGGCCGCGATGACCAGCGAGACGACCGCGAGCTGCACGACGGCGCGCACCGCGGCCACGACCTGCTGGCGCCCCACCCCGAGCCGGCCGGCGGCCGACGCGGCGACCGCGAGCGCCACCAGCACGACGAGCACCCCGGCGAGCCGCCAGTCCGGCGTGACGGTGCCTGCGGTGTGGGCCGCCGCGCTGCTCAACCGGTCCCGGTCACCGGGTAGCCAGCGAGCGGCTGGACGCGGACCCGTGGCGGCGTCGGGGGTTCGCCCCGATCGTCGCGGACCGGTCGGCGTGGCTGGGCGAGCGGCTGGGCGAGTGGGTGGGCGAGTGGGCGTCGACCCACTCGTCGATGATCCGCCACGTGGTGTCCCGGGCACTGCGGCCGGTCAGCATGCCCAGGTGACCGCCGGCGACCACCTGGAACCGCAGCTCCGCAGGTCCGCTCGCCAGCTCGACCAGCGCTCGCACGCCGGCCGCCGGCGCGACCTGGTCCCGGGCGCCGGCGAGGACCAGCACGGGAACGGTGAGGTCGGCCAGCGAGACGGTGCGGTCCCCGATCCGGAGCACCCCGCCGGCGAGCCGGGTGCCGCCGAGGAGCCGGTGGCATACGTCCGCGAAGCCGCGGCCCGGGTGGGCGACCAGGTCGGCCGCGAACCGGTCGACCGCCTCGACCTGCGCGAGGAAGTCCGCGTCGCCGAGCCTCGAGGCGACCACCAGGGGCCTGGTGACCCGCCTGCCGAACGCCGACCGGCCGGCGCGGCGCACGACCCGGGGCACCTGCGTCACGTCGAGGGGGGCGCCGAGGACGGTCAGCGAGGCGATCTGCAGGTCCGGTCGGTCCGCAGCGGTGAGCAGGGCGAGGACCGCGCCGAGGCTCCAGCCCACCACGTGCACGGGACGACCGCCGGTGTGCCGGCTGACCTCCTCGACGGCCCGGGCCACCTCGTCGACCCACTGCCCGAGTCCCAGCCGGGGGTCGGCGAGGGGCACGTCGCCGTAGTCGACCAGGTAGGTGGGCCGGCCGGCGTCCACGAGGTGCTCGACGAGGGAGCAGCCGCGCCGCAGGTCGAAGCAGGTCGACGGGGCGGCGAGGGGTGCCACGAGCAGCACCGGGTCACGGTCGGCGGGTGTGCCGGACCGGGGCCGGTAGTGGTGGACCTCGCGGCGCTCGCCCTCGTCGATGAGGGTGCGGGGCATGGGTCGCAGGTCGGCGAGCCCGCCGTACAGCAGCTTGGAGGCGAGGTTCGCGGCCGCGGAGACGACCTGGTCCGGCAGGGGGATCAGCTCCATGACGAGGAAGTTAGCAGCGCAACCACTCCCGGCGGCCTCATGGAGCCGGCAGGTCCACCGAAGGGCCTCAGTCGGCGGTCGGCCGCAGCTGCTTGTGGTGCAGGGGCTCGGCGTCGGCGAGCACGGCGAGGAAGCGCTGCGCCCAGTCCTTGACGTCGTGCTCGGCGACCGTCTTGCGCATCGCCTTCATCCGGCGGGCCAGCTCGCGCGGCTCTGCCTGCATGGCCCGCACGATGGTCGCCTTCATGCCGTTGATGTCGTAGGGGTTGACCATGTAGGCCTGCCGGAGCTCGTCTGCTGCTCCCGCGAACTCCGAGAGCACCAGGGCGCCGCGGTCGTCCCACCGGCACGCGACGTACTCCTTCGCGACCAGGTTCATGCCGTCGCGCAGCGGGGTGACCACCATGACGTCGGCGGCCCGGAACAGCGCCGCCATCTCGTCCTTGGGGTAGGACGTGTGCATGTAGTGGATCGCCGGGCTGCCGATCTCGCCGAGGTCGCCGTTGAGCCGGCCGACGAGCCGGTCGATGTCGTCGCGCAGCATCTTGTACTGCCCGACCCGCTCCCGCGAGGGCGTCGCGACCTGCACGAAGACGGTGTCCTCGACCGAGATCGTGCCCTCCTCGACCAGCTCCCCGTAGGCACGGAGCCGGTCGAAGATGCCCTTGGTGTAGTCGAGCCGGTCGATGCCGAGCAGCACCTGGCGTGGGTTGCCGAGCTGCTCGCGGATCTCCTTGGCCCGCTGCGCGACCCCCTCCGAGCGAGCCAGCTCGTCGAGCCCCTGGGTGTCGATGGAGATGGGGAAGGAGCCGGCCTGCACGACCCGGCCGTCGGGGAGGTAGATCCGGTCGCGGTGTGTCTTGTGGCCGACGCGCTGGCGGACCAGCCGCACGAAGTTCTGCGAGGCTCCCGGCCGCTGGAACCCGACCACGTCGGCACCGAGCAGGCCCTCGAGCAGCTGTCGCCGCCAGGGCAGCTGCTGGAACAGCTCGGCCGGCGGGAACGGGATGTGCAGGAAGAACCCGATCCGCAGGTCCGGTCGCAGGTCGCGCAGCATGGCGGGCACGAGCTGCATCTGGTAGTCGTGCACCCACACCTGGGCGTCCTCGGCCGCGACCTCGGCGGCCTTCTCGGCGAACCGCCGGTTGACCCGGACGTAGGAGTCCCACCACTCGC
>CAXSHL010000129.1:0-7713 GCA_964237315.1 uncultured Nocardioidaceae bacterium | reverse complement strand
CAGGCTCACCGACACCGACCGGTACAACCTCCCTGGACATCACAGCTAGCCGACGCCCGTGAGCGTGCAGACGCGCGCCGGGTCGAGCGTCACGGGTCGGTCACCGTCACCGCGACCGAGCAACCGTCGCGGACCGCCTGGTCCAGGACCGCCCGCCGGGGGTCGGGCACGTCCAGCCACGGCCCGACGCGTACGGCGGCGACCGCTCGCAGCCGGGGGTCCTCGAGCACCTGGTCCACGGCTGACCGGTCACCTCCGCAGACCAGGGCGGCGACCGTCCCGGTCAGGATGCGGGCCGCGTGCCCGGCGGCCGCCTCGTAGGCCTGCCGCGCCTGGTTGTCGCGGCGCCGGGCGAACCGCTGCTGGCTCTGGCCGCCGGCCTTGGTGCGGCCCTGCACGTGCCGTTGGCCGACCTTGGACTCCAGCACCCGGTCCCCCGCGACGGTGGCGACGGCGAAGCCGCCCTTGCGGACCAGCAGCACCCCCCAGCGACCGGGCGTGCTCATGGCGGCTGCGAACCCGGCGGGGTCCGCGGGCCCGTCGTACTCCCGGCCGAAGGGCAGCCTGGCCGCGGCGGACGCGCCGTCGGCGGCGGAGGCGTGCAGAGCGTCGGCCGAGGCGACGAACGTGGTGTCCCCGTGGCCCGCCGCGAAGTTCTCGAACCAGCGGACCACCCGCTCCCCCGGCACGAGCACCGTCCGGGAGCCGGTCACCGGGGTCCGTCCGACCGCAGCGCCCGTCCACCCGGCGATGGCAAAGCTTCGGTGGCCACTCGCGTGTTCTCCAGTGTTCGTGTCCGACAAAGGTAGCAATCTGGATACTCTCGGTCCTCCGAGGAGGCGCCATGGACGTGTTCAGACCCATCGCGGCGGCCTGGCTGGTCGCGGTCCTCGTCGGTGGCCTGGCGCCGCCGGCTCAGGCGTTCCAGGTCTACGAGGAGAGCATCCAGCCCTACCAGCTCACCTTCTCACCTGGCGCCGGGGCCGCCAGCGGGAGCCACGCGGTGCTGTGGAGCACCGGCGCCGCTTCGGCGTACCTGTCCACCACAGCGTTCCTGCGCTCGATGCAGTTCGTCGTCGACGCCCAGCAGTGCGAAGGCGCACCCCACCTCCAGGTGGCCGTCGACGGCGTCACCCGGTTCTCCCAGGAGGTCGACGGCCTCGGCACCCACGGCCTGCAGGTGGACTGGCCGCCCGGTCGGCACAAGGTGACGTTCCGCTTCCTCGACGACCACCGAACCAGCCGCTGCGACCGGAACATCCTGCTGACAAGCATCTGGTTCTACGGACTGTCCGAGGACGGCTCGTCACAGCCGATCTTCACCTCCAGCTGGCTGAAGGACGAGTACGTCGCTGTCGAGCCCACCTGGGCCGGCTCCACCAATCCGGACCGGGCCACGCTGCGCACCACCGGGTCGCTCCGCTTCCGCCTCGACAGCCAGCTCTCCGATCAGCTCTCCGTCGCGCTCATCGGCACCAGCTGTGCCGGCCGGCGGGGCGACGTCCTGCTCACGATGGACGGCGACGTCCTCTACAGCGGGCAGGCGCCGGACGGCTATGCACCGGTCGAGCTCGAGAGGTCGTTCGGCGACGGCCCCCACCAGTTCGTCCTGGCCATGACGCACGACTCGAACACGGCCACCTGCGACGGCACGGTGGCCGTCGACGACGTGGTCTTCAACGGGCGGCGACAGCCGTGACGCTGTGGCAGTCGAGTGCCCTTCGGCTGCTGGCCCGCGGTGCCACGGTCGCTCTCCTCACCCTCCCTTCGGCGGTGGGCGCCCCGGCCCACGCGGTCGCCGCCTACGAGCTGTCGGTGCAACCGGCTGACTTCACCTTCAGCCCGGGCGCCGGGGCGGTCAGCGGACACTGGGCGGTGCTGTGGAGCACCGGGTCGGCTTCCTCAGCCGTCACCACCACCGGCTTCGTGAACCGCCTGCAGGTGGAGGCCGACGCCGACCAGTGCGAGGGGGCACCGCACCTCGAGGTCGCCGTCGACGGCGTGACGGAGCTGTCGCAGGAGGTCGACGGCACCGGCCTGTACGTCGTGCCTCTCGCCTGGGCGCCGGGTCGCCACCGGGTGACGTTCCGGTTCCTCGACGACCACCGCACCGGCAGCTGCGACCGCAACGTCCGCTTCCGGGGGGCGATGCTCTTCGGACCCTTCTCCATCCCGGGCTTCCCCGGCCTCTACACGTTCCAGCAGCTGAAGACCCGGTACGTCGACGTGATCCCGGTGACGGCCGGCAACGCCACGTCGCAGCGCGCCAAGCTGTGGAACAACGGCAGCGTGCACTTCCGCCTCGACAGCCACGGCTCGACGTACCTCGTCATCACGATCGTGGTCGCGGGCTGCCAGGGGCGGCAGGCGGACGTGACGGTCACGGTCGACGGAAGAGTCGTGGTGAGCGGTGAGGCACGTGAAGGCCGGACGAACCTCGGGCTCGACGGGCGACTGCGGGACGGGGCTCACGACGTCGTGCTGCGGATGTCCCGCGACCCGAACACCGCGGCCTGCGACGGGAGCGTCGCCCTCACGTCCGCGCTGTTCGACGGGAACGTCCCCACCTGAGCAGGAAGGCCAGCACCTTCGCAGCGGGCATCTCGCACGGCCTCAGCACATCCCCCGACGAGGTCCGGTAGACGTTCGCGCTCACCACGTCGGTGCCGCCGAGCTCCCGGGCGAAGATGCTGGTGCTCCGTCCGCAGGCACGGGTGGTCCGGGTCAGGCCGTAGCGTCGCCCGTCGTACTCGACGGTGCTCCAGCCCTCCGGCACCCGGTCGACGAGCCGCGCGAGATCCTCCGCGGGCTGGTCGCCGGCCTGGATCGGGACCTCAGACGTTGAAGCCGAGTGCGCGCAGCATCTCGCGGCCGTCGTCGGTGATCTTGTCCGGACCCCACGGCGGCATCCAGACCCAGTTGATCGTGACGTCGTTGACGATGCCCTCGAGCGCCTGGTTGGTCTGGTCGGTGATCACATCGGTCAGCGGGCAGGCCGCCGACGTCAGAGTCATGTCCAGCACCACGTTGCTGCCCTCGTCGAGGTGCACGTCGTAGACCAGCCCGAGGTCGACGACGTTGATCCCGAGCTCGGGGTCGACGACGTCCTTCATCGCCTCGGTGACCTCGTCCTCGGTCACCGTCATGGTGGATGATCCGGCGGTGGCGACCTCGGGCAGGTCACTGTGGTCCGGGGTGTGCGTCTCGTTGACGGTCATCGGGTCTCCTCGGGGTGGGTGACGGCGGGTCGATCGGAGCTGGCGACGACCTGGGCGGTCGCGTCCTTCCACGCCATCCAGGACAGCAGGGCGCACTTCACGCGCGCCGGGAACTTCGCGACGCCGGCGAACGCGATGGCGTCCTCGAGGACGTCCTCGTCCGGCTCGACGGTCCCCCTGCCCTGCATCAGGGCCAGGAAGCTCTCGTGCACGGCGAGCGCGTCGGTCAGTGACCTGCCGATCACCAGGTCGGTCATCACCGACGCGGCGGCCTGGCTGATCGAGCAGCCTTCCGCGTCGTACGACACGTCCTCGACCACGGCGTCCGCACCGTCGCCGGAGAGGTGCACGCGCAGGGTCACCTCGTCGCCACAGGTCGGGTTCACGTGGTGCACCTCGGCCTCGAACGGGTCACGCAGGCCTGCATGGTGCGGGTTCTTGTAGTGGTCCAGGATGATCTCCTGGTAGAGCGAGTCCAGATCCATGACGCTCAGCCCACCCTGAAGTACTTCTTGGTGTACTCCAACCCCTCGACCAGCGCGTCGATCTCGCCCGGCGTCGTGTACAGGTAGGACGACATCCGCGTCGAGCTCTGCACCCCGAACCGCTTGTGGGCGGGCTTCGCACAGTGGTGTCCGGCGCGTACGGCGATCCCGCGGCTGTCCAGCACCTGGCTCACGTCGTGCGGGTGGATGCCGTCGATCTCGAAGGAGATGGCGCCACCGCGCTGCTCCGCCTGCTGCGGCCCGAGCACCCTCAGCCCACCCACCGTCGCCAGACCCTCGAGCGCGTAGCGGGTGATGGCCTCCTCGTGCGCACGCACGTTGTCCATCCCGATAGCCGCGAGGTAGTCCACGGCGGCGCCGAGACCGACGGCCTCGACGATCGGCGGGGTGCCGGCCTCGAACCGGTGCGGGATCCCGGCGTACGTCGACCGCTCCATCGACACGGTGGCGATCATCTCGCCGCCACCGAGGAACGGCGGCAGCTGCTCGAGGACCTCGCGACGCCCCCACAGCACACCGATCCCGGTCGGTCCGGTGACCTTGTGGCCGGTGAACACGACGAAGTCGGCACCGGAGGCCTGCACGTCCACGGGCATCTGCGGGACCGCCTGCGCGGCGTCGAGGAGCACGATCGCGCCGACCTGGTGCGCGCGACGGGCGATCTCGGCGACCGGGTTCACGGTGCCCAGCATGTTCGAGACCCAGGTCAAGGAGACGACCTTGGTGCGCTCGTTGATGAGCTCGTCGATATCTCTGAGGTCGAGCTGACCGTCGTCGGTGATCCCGAACCAGCGCAGCCGCGCGCCGGTGCGCTCGGTGAGCAGCTGCCACGGGACGATGTTGGAGTGGTGCTCCATCTCGGTGATCAGCACCTCGTCACCCTCGCCCACCTGCAACGGTCCGCGGGCCCAGGCCAGCGTGTTCGCCACCAGGTTGATCGCCTCGGAGGCGTTCTTGGTGAACACGACCTCCTCGCGCGAGGGCGCGTTGAGGAACGCGGCCACCTTGTCCCGGCCGTCCTCGAAGCCGGCGGTCGACTCGGCGCCGAGCTGGTGCATGGCGCGCGCGACGTTGGCGTTGTGCCGCTCGAGATGGTCGACCATCGCGTCGATGACGACCTGGGGCTTCTGGGAGGTGTTCGCGCTGTCCAGGTAGACGAGCGGGAAGCCGTCCGCGAGCGTGCGGGACAGGATCGGGAAGTCGTCCCGGATCAGGTCCAGCCCGTCGAGCAGGCCGGGCAGGTGCATGGTCTCGACCGTCATGGTCGGCCTCCTTCCCTCGGTCGCGACGCCATCAGGCAGTCGTCTTGGTGAACCGGTCGTAGCCCTCGGCCTCGAGCCGGTCGGCCAGCTCGGGGCCGCCCTCCTCGGCGATCCGGCCGTCGACGAACACGTGCACGAAGTCGGGCGTGATGTAGCGCAGGATGCGCGTGTAGTGCGTGATCAGCAGGACGCCACGGTCGCCGTTGGCCTTGAACCGGTTGACGCCGTCGGAGACCACCCGGAGCGCGTCGATGTCCAGGCCGGAGTCCGTCTCGTCGAGGACCGCGACCTGCGGGTCGAGCAGCTCCAGCTGGAGGATCTCGTGGCGCTTCTTCTCACCACCGGAGAAGCCCTCGTTGACCGAGCGGGTCGCGAACGCGGGATCCATCTTCATCGCGCCCATGGCGGCGTTGACGTCCTTGACCCAGGTGCGCAGCTTGGGCGCCTCGCCGTCGATGGCGGTCTTGGCGGTGCGCAGGAAGTTCGACACCGACACGCCGGGGACCTCGACGGGGTACTGCATCGCCAGGAACAGCCCGGCGCGCGCCCGCTCGTCCACCTTCATCGCGAGCACGTCCGCGCCGTCGAGGGTGACGCTGCCACCGGTCACGGTGTACTTCGGGTGCCCGGCGATCGAGTAGGCCAGGGTCGACTTGCCGGACCCGTTGGGGCCCATGATCGCGTGCGTCTCGCCCGGCCGGATGACCAGGTCGACCCCCTTGAGGATCTCCTTGGGACCCTCACTCCCCTCCTGCCCGCTGCCGGTGTCGACGGTGACGTGCAGGTCGCGGATCTCGAGCGTTGCCATGATGATGAGTCCTTACGCTTGGTGTGTCAGAAGTCAGTTGTCGGTGTTCAGGGCGGTCTCGACGTCGACGAGCACGTCGTCGCCCTCGACGCGGACGGCGTAGACCGCGACCGGCTCGGTCGCTGGCGGTCCGCTCGGCTTGCCGGTGCGGAGGTCGAAGCGCGAGCCGTGCAGCCAGCACTCGATCTCGCAGCCCTCGACGTCGCCCTCGGAGAGCGGGATCGACGCGTGCGAGCACTCGTCGTCGATGGCGTACCAGTCGTCACCGTCGCGTACGACGGCCACGTCGGTCCCGTCCAGGTCCACGGCGAGCGCGGCGCCCGAGGCCACGTCGCCGATGCCGCACGCGCGCTGGAAGCTCATACCGTCTTCTCCAGCTCCGCCTCGACGGTCGCGAGCAGCTTCTCCTCGACCTGCGGGATGCCGATCTTGCGGATGATGTCGTTGAAGAAGCCGTGCACCACGAGGCGACGGGCGTCGTCCTCGTGGATGCCTCGCGACTGCAGGTAGAACAGCTGCTGGTCGTCGAAGCGCCCGGTCGTCGACGCGTGGCCGGCGCCCTCGATCTCACCGGTCTCGATCTCGAGGTTCGGCACCGAGTCCGCGCGGCAGCCGTCGGTGAGCACCAGGTTGCGGTTGGACTCGTAGGTCTCGATGCCCTCGGCCGCCTGGCGGATCAGCACGTCGCCGACCCACACCGAGTGCGCGCCGTGGCCCTGCAGCGCGCCCTTGTAGTCCACGTTGGACACCGTCTTGGGCTCGTTGTGGTCCACGAACAGCCGGTGCTCGAGGTGCTGCCCCGCGTCGGCGAAGTACAGCCCCAGCATCTCGGCGTGGCCACCGGGGCCGTCGTACCGCACGTTGCTGGTCAGCCGCACGACGTCGCCGCCGAAGGAGATGCTGACATGCCGGTACGTCGCCGCCCGCCCGATCCTCGCCTCGTGCTGACCGACGTGCACGGCGTCGTCGTCCCAGTCCTGGATGCTGACCACAGACACTTGCGCGCCGTCGCCTACGACGATCTCGAGGTTGCCCGCGTGCACCCCGGAGCCGCGGTGCTCGACCACGAACGTGACACTCGCGTGCGTGCCCACCTCGAGCACGTGGTGGGCGTTGCTGCGCTTGCCCGCAGCGCCCTGCACGACCACGTGCACCGGCTCGGCGACCACCGTGTCCGCGGGCACCTTCAGGTGCAGCGCCTTCTCGGTGTTCTTCGACGCCACAGCCGCGGCCCGGTCACCCGGCACCAGCCCGAGCCCACGCGGCGCCTCGCCGGGAGCCAGCGTGCCCACGACGACCTCGTTCCCCGCACGCACCTCGTAGGTGGCGGCCGGCCCCGACTCGTCGTCCTGCGTAGGAGCATCGTCCAACGCGCCGCGAAGCCTCTTCAGCGGCGTGAACCGCCAGACCTCCTCCCGCCCGTTCGGCATCGGATGATCCGCCAGATCGAACGACGCAACAGCATGCAGATGACTCGCGACCTTGTCGCTCGTCTCCACCGCCCCCACCACCGCAGGGCTCTCAGTCACAGTCACAACATCAACTTCCAGTCAGTTCTTCGTACGACAGTCATTGCCGCCAGAGCCTGAGCTCACCCGGCGAACCGCTTCGGATGCAAGGTGCCGGGCTGAGACAGCGGGCTGGTCACCGAGCGGCCGAAGCGGAGTGCCGGCGGCGGGGCTGTGGTCGGGCATGGCGGGCGAGCGAGGAACGAGCGAGCGGGTGTCCCCGCCGGTGCCGCCCCGCGCAGGCCGCGGAGCCGGGGAGTCACCCGACCGCGCCCTCCATCTGGAGTTCGATCAGGCGGTTCAGCTCCAGTGCGTACTCCATGGGTAGTTCCTTGGCGATCGGCTCCACGAACCCCCGCACGATCATCGCCATCGCCTCGTCCTCCTCCATGCCCCGGCTCATCAGGTAGA
>CAXSHL010000128.1:7024-7837 GCA_964237315.1 uncultured Nocardioidaceae bacterium | reverse complement strand
TGGTCAGCTGCCAGAACGAGAAGAGCCAGCTGCAGAACCGCGAGCAGGCGATGCGCATCCTGCGGGCCCGTCTGCTGCAGGCCGCTCAGGACTCCGCCGACGCCGACGCCTCGGATGCTCGCCGGCTTCAGGTGCGGACCGTGGACCGTTCCGAGCGGATCCGCACCTACAACTACCCCGAGAACCGGATCTCCGACCACCGCACCGGCTACAAGTCCTACAACCTCGACCAGGTGCTCGACGGCGACCTCGAGGCCGTCATCAGGTCCTGCGTCGACGCCGACCTGGCCGCCCGGCTGGACGCGATCGAGCCCCAGTGACGACCCAGTGACGACCCAGTGACGACCCAGTGACGCCTTCGTGACCCGGGCCGTCCTGCGCTCGGCTGCTCAGGTCCTCGCCGAGGCGGGCGTCGCCAGCCCTGACTACGACGCAGCCGAGCTGCTGGCACACGTGCTCGGCACCACCCGCTCGGCACTGCCGTTCGTCGAGGCGATCACCCCCGAGCAGGCCGAGGCGTACGCCGCCCTGGTGGCGCGTCGCGCAGCTCGCGAGCCGCTGCAGCACCTGACCGGGTCGGCGGCCTTCCGGCACGTCGACCTGGCTGTCGGACCGGGAGTGTTCGTGCCGCGCCCGGAGACCGAGCTGCTCGCCGGGTGGGCGGTCGAGCAGGCCCAGGCGGTCGCCGCGGCCGGGAGGACGCCGGTGGTCGTCGACCTGTGCACCGGCTCGGGGGCGATCGCCCTCTCCCTGGCCACGGAGGTCCCGACCGCCGACGTGCACGCGGTCGAGCTCGGGGACCCGGCGCACGAG
>CAXSHL010000128.1:929-7014 GCA_964237315.1 uncultured Nocardioidaceae bacterium | reverse complement strand
GCGACGGTCAACCTGGCCGGCTCGGGGGTCGACCTGCGCCACGGTGACATGGCCGACGCGTTCCACGACCTCGACGGCACCGTCGACGTGGTGGTCTGCAACCCGCCGTACATCCCCCTCGAGGCCTACGAGTCCGTGGCGCCCGAGGCGCGCGACCACGACCCCGCGCTCGCGCTCTTCTCCGGTGCCGACGGACTGGTCGCCCTGCGCGTCGTGGAGCAGGTGGCCGCCCGGCTGCTGCGGCCCTCCGGCGTGGTCGGCGTCGAGCACGCCGACGTGCAGGGGGAGTCCGCTCCGGCGCTCTTCGCAGCGGCGCGCCGGTGGTCCGACGTACGAGACCATGCCGACCTGGCAGGTCGCGCCCGGTTCGTGACCGCCCGACTGGCACGATGACCGTTGTGACCGGGATGAGCGGGGTGAGCGACGGCGGCGACGACGAGCCGGCCGAGCGCTTCCGCACCGGTGAGGAGACCGAGCGGGAGGCCGGCATCGCGAACGCGGCGCTCGCGGTCCAGCGCGGCCAGCTCGTGGTCCTCCCGACCGACACGGTGTACGGCGTGGGCGCCGACGCGTTCGACCCCGCCGCAGTGCGACGACTGCTGGCCGCCAAGGGGCGGGGCCGCGAGATGCCGCCGCCGGTGCTGGTGTCGGCGGCGACCACGCTGGACGCCCTCGCAGTCGGGGTGCCCTCCTACGCCCGAGCCCTGATCGAGCAGCTCTGGCCGGGACCGTTGACGCTGGTCTGCCGCCAGCAGCCCTCCCTGCAGTGGGATCTCGGCGACACCCGGGGGACCGTCGCCGTCCGGATGCCCGACCACGAGGTGGCCCTCGAGCTGCTGTCGCGGACCGGCCCGCTGGCCGTCAGCAGCGCCAACCGCAGCGGGCTGCCGGCCGCCCAGGACGCCGACGCCGCGGAGGCGATGCTCGGCTCCTCGGTGCGGATCATCCTTGACGACGGGCCGACGCCCGGCGCCGAGCCGTCCACGATCGTCGACGTCACCGGCGCGCAGGGTCGGGTGCTGCGGGTCGGCGCGGTCTCGCTCGAGCGGCTCAACGAGATCGTCGAGCCGCTCGGGGTCGTCATCACCGACGAGGGTTAGCCGCGGTCCGTGCGCGAGTACCTCACCGTCTTCCTGGTCGCCGCCGTGGTGACCTACCTGCTCGGCGTGGTCGCCCGCGAGGTGGCGCTGCGCACCGGGGCGGTGGCCCGGGTCCGGGACCGCGACGTGCACGCCGTGCCCATTCCCTACTTCGGTGGGGTGGCGATGCTCGGCGGGCTGTCGGCGGCCTACCTGGTGGCACACCGGCTGCCGTTCCTGTCCCTGAGCGACAAGCAGGTCTTCCACGACTCCACGGTGGTGCTCCTCGGGGGCGCCATGATCTGCGTCCTCGGCGTGCTCGACGACCTCTTCGAGCTCGACGCGCTCACCAAGCTCGGCGGCCAGGTGCTGGCAGCCGGCTTCCTGGTGGTCAACCAGGTGCAGTACTTCTCCTTCCAGATCCCCGGCCGGGGGCAGTTCATCCCCGATCCCACGCAGGCCGCCATCGCCAGTGTCGTCGTGGTGGTCGCGACCGTGAACGCGGTCAACTTCGTGGACGGGCTGGACGGGCTGGCGGCCGGCGTCGTCGGGATCGGTGCGGTGGCGTTCTTCGCGTTCGCCTACAAGCTCGCGGACGTCAACGAGGAGACCCTCGCGATCAGCGCGGCCCTGCTGTGCGCTGCGCTGGGCGGGGCCTGTGTCGGCTTCCTGCCGCACAACTTCTTCCCCGCCCGGATCTTCATGGGGGACTCCGGCTCCATGCTGATCGGCCTCATGCTGTCGGGCTCGGCGCTCACCCTGACCGGGCAGTTCGCGTCGGTCGACCTGAGCCAGGGCGCCGGCGGATCCCAGGCCAGCCTGCTGCCGACCCTGCTGCCGATCCTGCTGCCCATCTCCATCCTCATCGTGCCCTTCGTCGACCTGGTGCTGGCCGTCATCAGGCGGACCCGTGCGGGACGCTCACCGTTCTCCCCGGACAAGCAGCACCTGCACCACCGGCTCCTCGAGATCGGGCACTCGCACCGCCGGGCGGTGCTGATCATGTGGCTGTGGGCCGGCCTGATCGCCTTCGGAGGGGTGCTGGCCAGCTTGTACGCCAGTCGCCTGACCCTGGTGCTGATCACGGTGTGGGTGGTGCTGACGGTGGCGCTGACGTTCCTGGTGCCCCGTGTGCAGCGCCCTGCGGGCACCTCGCGATGACCCGATTGGGCAGCCGGCCGGACTTTGTGCTAATTTTCACAAGCACCTTCCAGCCAGGGCTCGGAGCCCCGACGACCAAGGACGGCCGCCACCATGACGACCGCGCGAAATGACCGCCTGACAACGACGGCGGGGGTGCCCACGCGTTGTGATAGCGTCGCGGCCTCAACACCTGTGGCGCTCCTTCCCCGAGGTCTGGCTCATGGGGCGAAGTCGAACGTCGCCGGTGCACACAACAGCGACGGACCGAATGGCGCGGGTGAATGGACCATGGCGGAAGCGAACCCCCCACTGCGGGGCTGCGCGGCCGTGACCTGCTGGGACTCGGTGGGCTCCTCATCGGCGCCGTCGTCGGCGGTCTGGTCATCGGGCTCCTCGTGGACCAGGCGGCCGGCACCGCACCGCTCTTCGTCCTGGTCGGCATCGCGCTCGGCATCGTCGCCGGTGGGGTCGGGTTCTGGGTGCGGGTCCGCTCGGCCCTTCGTGAGTGAGCCCTTACCGAGTGAGCCCGCCCACGCTGGGTACCCGACCCGGCGAGCCCCCAGGAAGGCGACCGCATGACCGAGCCGCAGACCCACGACCCGGCCGTCGCCGTGTCGAGTCCCGCGCCAGGTCCCGCCGGGACGCTGACTCCCGAGCGCCCGCCCCGACCGACCCTCTTCAGTGTCCTGCGTGACCAGCGCAAGGTGATCGGCGTCGCCGTGGTGCTGATGGTCGCGAGCTTCTGGGTGATGGGGCCGCTCGGCGAGTGGCTGACGGGCGCCCTCACCGCACTGGGCATCGCGCTCGCCCTGGTCAACCACCTGGTGAGCGAGCTGTGGCTGGGCCGGCTGATCAGCTCCGGTGAGGAGCCGACCCGAGGAAGCATCGCGGCGTCGGCCTTCACCCGGCTGCTGATCCTCTCCGTGGTCGCGGTCGGCGTGGCCGCCCTCTTCTGGCCCAACGGCGTCGGCCTCCTGCTGGGGCTGGCCATCTTCCGACTGATCGCGCTGGTGATGACCGGCATCCCGCTGCTGAAGGAGCTGAAGCAGACATGAGTGTGCGTGCCGAGGGAAGCAGCATCGAGATCGGCAACCACGTCGAGCGGCACATCGGCGGGTGGACCTTCAACATCGACACCATCTGGACGACGCTGATCGCCGGCGCCATCGTCCTCGGCCTCGGCTTCTGGGCCCGTTCGAAGCTGACCAAGCCGAACGCCGACCACGTCCCGAGCAAGATCCAGCTGCTCTGGGAGACGATCGTCAAGCAGGTGAACACCCAGGTCGAGGACAGCCTCGGGCGGGTGAACCCCTTCGTCGTACCCCTGGCGGTGGCGCTGTTCTTCTTCATCTTGATCTGCAACTGGATGGAGCTGGTCCCCAGCGAGCCCAACCACCACTTCCACCTGCTGCCGTCCCCGACGGCGGACACCAACCTGACCTACGCGCTCGCGGTGCTCGTCATCGTCGGCGTGTGGGTCTACGGCATCCGGGAGAAGGGGGTCAAGGGCTACTTCAAGCACTTCTTGGAGCCCTTCCCCATCCTGCTGCCGCTCAACCTGATCGAGGAGCTCATCAAGCCGGTCACCCTGGCCCTGCGGCTCTTCGGCAACATCTTCGCCGGCGGCATCATGCTCTCGTTGATCGGCCTGATCCCGATCTACCTGCTCTGGGCGCCGAACCTCATCTGGAAGCTGTTCGACATGTTCATCGGCGGCATCCAGGCGTTCATCTTCGCCCTGCTGACCGTTTTGTACTTCGGGATGGCCGGCGCCGGGCACGGTGACGACCACGACGAGGCCAACGAGCGCAGCGCCGGTGACGACGACGACCACCGCCCGGCGGACGCCGTCGAGGTGGACGCCGAGCACGACGAGATCAAGAAGCCCCAGCCCGCACTGACCCACTGACCGACCGCACCGGCCGACGAACGGTCGGATGCGTCCACCAAGACCCAGCACAACGTGCGCCTCCCCCGGCGCGGAACTCAAGGAGAGACATGGCAGTCGACAACTCAGCGGTCCAGCTCGCCGGCGCCTTCATCGGCGGTGGCCTGGCGCTCGGCGGCGGTGCCATCGGCACCGGTATCGGTGACGGTCTTGCCGGTTCGTCCTACATCCAAGGTGTCGCCCGCCAGCCCGAGGCGCAGAGCCGCCTCCAGACGATCTTCTTCCTGACGGTCGGTCTGGTCGAGGCGGTGTTCTTCATCAACCTGGCCTTCATGGCGCTCTTCGTCTTCGTGCTTGCGTGACCAGAGGACCCCGACCCCGACGAGCCCAGACGACCACCCGAGGGAGTCACTGATGAGCAGCACCGTGAACACCGTCAGCACGGTCCCGTTGGCGAGCAACTTCCTGGTCCCGAACGCCACGTTCCTGGTGGAGCTGTTCGCCTTCGCCATCATGGTGTTCATCCTCGCCAGGTATGTGATCCCGCCGATCAACAAGGCGATGACGGACCGGCAGAACGCGATCCGCAAGGAGTTCGCCGACCTGGAGAGCGCCGAGGCCGACGCCCGCGCCGCCGAGAAGAAGTACAAGGATCTCCAGGCCGACGCCCGCCACGAGGCCGCGCGGATCCGTGAGGACGCCCGCGAGCAGGGCGCCGCCATCATCGCCGAGATGCGGACCCAGGCGCAGGAGGAGGCCGACCGGATCCTCAAGCACGGCCGTGCCCAGCTGGAGGCCGAGCGCAGCCAGGCGGTGCAGTCGCTTCGCAACGAGGTGGGCACCATGGCCACCACGCTTGCCGGCCGCATCGTCGGCGAGGCCCTCGAGGACGACGACCGCCGGGCCCGCACGGTGGAGCGCTTCATCAGTGCGATCGAGGCCGAGTCCTCGGGCCAGTCAGGGTCCACGGGCCCGTCGGAGTCCCCGGCCCGGTCGGAGTCCGGGTCGGCGTCGACCTCCGGAGTGAGCTGACATGCAGAGCGGGTCCACGAGGTCGATGCGTGCGGTGCTGGAGAGGACCGCAGAGGTGCTCTCCGAGGGCGCCGACGCCACCGACCTCGGCGACGACCTCTTCGCGCTGGCGCTGTCGCTGGACGGTGCCCACTCGCTGCGCCGTGCGCTCACCGAGCCGGCGGTCGCGGTCGAGGCCAAGGTCCGGCTGCTGCGCTCCCTGCTCGAGGAGCGGCTGGGCGGTCCGGCGATGGCGGTCACCGAGTCCGCGGTCGGGCTGCGCTGGTCGAGCACCCGGGACTTCCCGGACGCGCTCGAGCAGGCCTCGGTGTCTGCTCACGTGGCCAAGGCCGACGCGGAGGACCACCTCGACGACCTCGAGGACAACCTGTTCCGGTTCAGCCGCATCGCCGAGGGGAACGCCCAGCTGCGCGAGGCTCTCGGGGACCGCAACACGCCCCTGGAGGCCAAGCGCAGCCTGCTGCGCGACCTGCTCGGGGACAAGGTGGACCAGCCGACGGCCACCCTGCTCGCGCAGGCGGTAGCCGGCCGGCACCGGTCGCTGACCAGCGTGCTCGCGGTCTACCAACGGGTCGCCGCGGACCGCAGGGACAGCATGATCGCCACGGTCTGGGTCGCCTCACCCCTCAGCGAGGAGCACCGGGAGCGGCTCGCCCGGGCACTGTCGGCCCAGCACGACAAGCGGATCCACCTCAACGTCGTGGTCGACCCCGAGGTGCTCGGCGGCGTGCGCGTGGCGGTCGGCGACGAGGTCCTCGACTCCACCGTCGAGGCCCGGCTCAAGACCGCCCAGCGGCGGCTCGAGCGTTGAGACACCAGCCGTCGCGGCGCACACCGACGACGCAGGAACGACCCCAGATGCACCCAGACGGAACGAGTCGGACCCCGGCCACACAGACGGCCGGCCCAGAGAGCAGAGGCAGGCCATGACCGAGCTGACGAT
>CAXSHL010000128.1:0-919 GCA_964237315.1 uncultured Nocardioidaceae bacterium | reverse complement strand
AGAGGCGGCTGGAGCGCTGACCACCACCGCGGCACCGACCACCCGTGCGGCACTCGCAGGACACTTGCAGTCACACGTTCGAGACAGATCGCTATATCGGCCAGACGGCCAGGGAAGCAGAGGCAGACAATGACGGAGCTGACGATCCGCCCGGAGGAGATCAAGGAGGCGCTCGAGAAGTTCGTCTCCGACTACCAGCCCGAGGCAGCCAGCCGCGAGGAGGTCGGCACGGTCGCGGAGGCCGGCGACGGCATCGCCCGCGTCGAGGGCCTGCCCTCGGCGATGGCCAACGAGCTGCTCGAGTTTGAGGACGGCACCCTCGGCATCGCCCTGAACCTGGACACGCGCGAGATCGGTGTCGTCGTCCTGGGTGACTTCGACAAGATCGAGGAGGGCCAGACCGTACGTCGCACGGGCGAGATCCTCTCGGTCCCGGTCGGCGGGGGCTACCTCGGCCGCGTCGTCGACCCGCTCGGCGTGCCCATCGACGGGCTCGGTGAGATCGAGACCGAGGGCCGTCGTGCCCTCGAGACGCAGGCGCCCTCGGTGATGCAGCGCAAGTCGGTGCACGAGCCGCTGGCGACCGGCATCAAGGCGATCGACTCGATGACCCCGATCGGTCGGGGCCAGCGTCAGCTGATCATCGGTGACCGGCAGACCGGCAAGACGACGATCGCCCTGGACACGATCATCAACCAGAAGCAGTACTGGGAGACCGGCGACCCGGCCAAGCAGGTGCGCTGCATCTACGTCGCGATCGGCCAGAAGGGCTCGACGATCGCTGCGGCGCGCGGCGCCCTCGAGGCGGCCGGTGCGCTCGAGTACACCACCATCGTCGCGTCGCCCGCCTCGGACTCGGCAGGGTTCAAGTACCTCGCGCCGTACACCGGCTCGGCCATCGGCCAGCACTGGATGTACG
>CAXSHL010000127.1:0-7922 GCA_964237315.1 uncultured Nocardioidaceae bacterium | reverse complement strand
TTGGCCGAGGACCGGGTGGAGTACATCGAGGACAAGTCCCTGTTCATGAAGCGCGTCGAGGTGCGCTGCGCCAACTGCGGGTCGCACCTCGGGCACGTCTTCGACGACGGCTACGGCACCCCGACCGGGCAGCGCTACTGCATCAACTCGATCAGCATGACCCTCGAGCCGGCCGAGTAGCCTTCCTCAGACCTCCGCCAGCACACGGCGTACGGCGTCCGGGAACGAGCCCGCGACCAGGTCCGGCTGAGTCCGACCGTCGTAGGTGAGCCGGTCGTAGTCCCGCTTGACCCAGACGCTGCGCGCGCCGACGCCGTGCGCGCCGGCGATGTCCGCGTCCAGGTTGTCACCGACCATCCATGCGGCGGCGAGCGACGCACCGGCCCGCTGCGCCGCGGTGCGGAAGATCAGCGGGTCCGGCTTGGACACCCCGACCTCCTCGGAGATGCACACCGCGTCGACCAGCTCCTCGAGCCCGGTCGCCTCGACCTTGACCGCCTGGGAGGAGACCGGACCGTTGGTGACCACCGCGAGCCGCCAGCCACGCTCCCGGAGGTCCTCCAGGGCGCGGCGACCCTCCGCGGTCAGCCGGTAGCTCCCGGACACCGCCCGGTCGTGCTCGCGCACGAACTCCTCCACCGGTACGTCGATCCGCCACCGCCCGGCGATCGCCGCGTAGAGCTCCTCGCGTGGCCGGTGACCGCCGAAGTCCTCCTCGGTCAGCCAGTCCAGCAGGTCCGGCGACTGGCCCTGGGCGGCCAGGAACTCGGTCGCCCACGCGCGGAACAGCGGCGGGCGCTCGACCAGGGTGTCGTCCAGGTCGGACATCAGCAGCGGCATGCGTGGACCTTAGTCCGTGACGGCCGACAGGTTTTCGCCGCCGATCTTCCTGCGTCCCGTCACGGACTACCTCGAAAGCGGCGTCAGCCGCCCGAGGAGAAGGCTGCGTCGAACGCCGCCTCGGGGGCGTCGAAGGCGAGGTCGCGGACGAAGGCGAGGGCTTCGGGGGCGCCGCGGAGGCGGTCCATGCCGGCGTCCTCCCACTCGACCGAGATGGGGCCGTGGTAGCCGATGGTGTTGAGCATCCGGAAGCAGCGTTCCCAGGGGACGTCGCCGTGGCCGGTGGAGACGAAGTCCCAGCCGCGTCGTGGGTCGGCCCAGGCCAGGTGGGACCCGAGGCGGCCGTTGCGGCCGTTGCCGACAGCGAGCTTGGTGTCCTTGCAGTCCACGTGGTAGATCCGGTCCTGGAAGTCCCAGAGGAACGAGACCGGGTCGAGGTCCTGCCACACGAAGTGCGAGGGGTCCCAGTTCAGCCCGAACGCGTCGCGGTGACCGACCGCCTCCAGCGCAGCCACGGTGGTCCAGTAGTCATAGGCGATCTCGGAGGGGTGCACCTCGTGGGCGAACCGGACGCCCTCGGCGTCGAAGACGTCGAGGATCGGGTTCCACCGGTCCGCGAAGTCCTGGTAGCCCGCATCGACCATCGACTGGCTGGCGGGTGGGAACATCGCGACGTACTTCCAGATCGAGGAGCCGGTGAACCCCACCACGGTGTCCACCCCCAGCAGCCGGGCCGCCCGCGCGGTCGTCTTCATCTCCTCCGCAGCCCGCTGGCGCACCCCCTCGGCGTCCCCGTCGCCCCAGACCCGCGCGGACAAGATGTCGTGGTGCCGCTCGTCGATCGGGTCATCGCACACCGCCTGACCCGTCAGGTGGTTCGAGATCGTCCACACCTTCAGGTCGTAGCGGTCCAGGACCTTCTTCTTCTCGGCGAGGTAGGACTCGTCCTCCACCACCTGGCGTACGTCGAGGTGGTCACCCCAGCAGGCGATCTCCAGACCGTCATACCCCCATCCGGAGGCCAGCCGGCACACCTCCTCGAACGGCAGGTCGGCCCACTGGCCGGTGAACAACGTGATCGGACGGGTCATCGGGTGCTCCCCTGCTCGGTCGTAGAACTGGCGGTGGTCTTCTCCCAGGTGCCGCGGGCGGCGCTCTGCTCGACCGCCGCGAGGACGCGTTGCACCTGCAGGCCGTCGGCGAACGACGGCAGCGGCTGCTCACCGCGGGCGATGGCGGTGACCAGGTCCACCACCTGGTGGGTGAAGCCGTGCTCATAACCCAGACCGTGCCCCGGCGGCCACCAGTGCCCGGTGTAGGGGTGGGTCGGCTCGGTCACGATTATCCGCCGGAACCCCGCCGTCTCGGACGGCTCCTCGGCGTCGTAGAGCTCCAGGACGTTCATGTCCTCGAAGTCGAACGCCAGGCTGCCCCGCGACCCGTTCACCTCGACCCGGATCGAGTTCTTCCGCCCCGTCGCGAACCGCGTCGCCTCGAAGACGCCGACCGCACCTCCGCCGAACCGGGCCAGGAAGACCGCCGCGTCGTCCACGGTGACCTCCGCCTGCTGCGTGCCCGAGCCGTTCACCTGCTCCCCGCCCAGCAGCCCCGTCGCGCCGCCGGCCACCGGCCGCTGCTTGACGAAGGTCTCCAGCAGGCCGGTGACGTCGGTGACCAGGTCACCGGTGATGTGCTGGGTGAGGTCGACGATGTGCGCGCCGATGTCCCCCAGCGCGCCCGAGCCGGCCCGGTCCTTGTCCAGCCGCCAGGTCATCGGGGCCTGGGCGTCGGCGAGCCAGTCCTGGAGGTACTGCGCCCGCACGTGCCGAACCTCGCCGATCCGTCCCTCGGCCACCAGCCTGCGCGCCAACGCGATCGCCGGCACGCGACGGTAGGTGAACCCCACCATCGACCGTACGCCGTGCTCGGCCGCCCGCTCCGCGGCCGCAGTCATCGCCTCGGCCTCCTCGACCGTGTTGGCCAACGGCTTCTCACACAAGACGTGCTTGCCCGCCTCGAGCGCGGCGACCGCGATCTCCGCGTGCGTGTCGCCCGGTGTGCACACGTCCACGAGGTCGATGTCGTCGCGCTCGACGAGCCGGTGCCAGTCCGTCTCGCTGCTCTGCCAGCCCAGCCGCGTGGCCGCCTCGGCGACCCGGTCCGGGTCGCGTCCGCTGACCGCCCGCAGCTCTGGTTGCAGCGGCAGGTCGAAGAACCGGGGTGCGGTTCGCCATGCCTGGGAGTGCGCCGCACCCATGAAGGCGTAGCCGGCCATCCCGATGCCCAGCGTCGACGGCCGACTCCCCTCAGGTGGGTTGCCGGGGCCGGCGGTGCTGGAGGGGGAGGCGGTGGGCGGGTCCTGCGGCGCAACGCTCATGGGGTCTCCCTGTGGGCAGAGTTCGGGCTGACGCCCGCAGCCGCGGTCGAGTGGCGTGACGAAGGTCACGCCGCTGTGGTGCGTCCGAACGTAGGACATGACGCGCACCCTGGCAAGAGTCATTCGCACGTTGCCTGCGAAAGATCACTCAGCGGCGTACACCGCGTCGCTGATCATCCGAGCAGCGCCGACCACCCCGGCGTCGCGCCCGAGCTCGCTCAGCACGACCGGCAGGTTGCCGGTGGCCAGGGGCAGGGACTGCCGGTAGATGACGCTGCGGATCTCCCCCAGCAGGACGTGACCGAGCTGGGAGACGCCGCCACCGATGACGATCAGGCCGGGGTTGAAGAACGAGACGAGGCTGGCGAGCACCGACCCGACGCGCCGGCCACCGTCGCGGGCCAGCTGCAGGGCGACCGCGTCGCCCCGCCCGATCGCCGTGCCGACGTGCTCCGCGGTGAGGCTGCCGTGCTGGTCGAGCAGCTCGGCGAGGACCGGCGACCGGCCCGAGCGGGCCGCCGCGGTGGCGTCCCGCGCGAGGGCCGCGCCGCCGAAGAACGCCTCCAGGCAGCCGATGTTGCCGCAGGCGCAAACGGGTCCGGTCCGCTCGAGGCGGATGTGCCCGATGTCGCCGGCGCAGCCGTCCGCGCCGCGGTAGAGGTGCCGGTCGACGACGATCCCGCAGCCGATGCCGGTGCCGATCTTGACGAACAGGAACGCGTCGGCGGACCGGGCGACGCCGTTGTGCTGCTCCCCGAGCGCCCTCACGTTGACGTCGTTGTCCAGCAGCACCGGCACGCCGAGCTCCCGGGAGAGGGCGTCGCGGACCGGGTAGCCGTCCCAGCCGGGCATGATCGGCGGGGACACCGGCACCCCGGCGTGGAAGTCGACCGGACCGGGCACCCCGATGCCCACGCCGGCCGGCCGGTCGACGCCCTGCTCGGCGAGCAGCTTGCGGGTCAGGTCGAGGACCTCGGCGAGCACCCGTTCCGGGCCCCGGCGGATGTCGGCCTTCGGCGCCGAGGCCCGGGCCAGCACCCCCAGTCGACCGTCGGTCACCGCCACCCGCATCGAGGTGGCCCCGAGCTCGACGCCCACGAAGCGCAGGCCCGCGTCCAGGTCCACCATCGTCGAGCGGCGGCCGCCCCGCGACGCCGCCGGGCCGCCGTTCTCCGCGAGCTCGAGCTCGACCAGCCGCCCCACCTCGGCGGCCACGGTGGTGCGGGACACGTCCAGCCGGGCGGCGAGCTCGACCCGGGACAGCGGCCCTTCGTCGCGCACCAGGCGCAGGATCCGGGACTGGGTCGGGCTCTCGGCTCGACTGGACAGGACGTGCAGCACTCAGGTGATACTGCCACGGATCGCCGTACTTCTGCAGATGGCTTGCAGAAGAACTGAGCCGACCCCGGCGTCAGGGCAGGTCGGTGACCAGCTCTCGAGGCGTGCGGCGCCGCCCGGTGTAGAACGGCACCTCCTCGCGCACGTGGCGGCGGGTCTCCGAGCCGCGCAGGTGCCGCATCAGGTCCACGATCCGGTAGAGCTCGTCGGCCTCGAACGCCAGGATCCACTCGTAGTCACCGAGGGCGAACGACGAGACGGTGTTCGCCCGGACGTCGGGGTAGTCGCGCGCCATCATGCCGTGCTCGGCCAGCAGCCGACGGCGCTCGGTGTCCTCGAGGAGGTACCACTCGTAGGAGCGCACGAACGGGTAGACGCACACGTAGGGCCGCGCCTCCTCGTCGGCCAGGAACGCGGGCACGTGGGACTTGTTGAACTCCGCGGGCCGGTGCAGCGCCATCTGCGACCACACCGGGTCGAGGCGTCCCCCGAACGCCGTACGACGGAAGCGGTGGTAGGCGTCCTGGAGCTCGTCGGCCGTCTCGGCGTGCCACCACACCATCAGGTCGGCGTCTGCGCGCAGGCCCGCGATGTCGTAGAGCCCGCGCACGGTGACGTCGGCGCCGTCGAGCTCGGCGAACAGCTTCTCGACCTCGGCCGCCTCGGCCTCCCGGTCGGCCGCGCCGAGCACGTCGCGGAGCCGGAACACCGACCACATCGTGTAGCGGATGGTGGCGTTCAGGTCCTTGGCGACCTTCCCCTTGTTCGGTCGGCCCCGGGCAGGCTGCGTGCTTTCCGTCATGGGTCCATCCTCCCCTGCGTCGCCAAGGCCTCCAGGACCTGGGTGGCGGCCCGCTCCGCCGAGGCGATGCAGGCCGGCAGGCCCAGCCCGTCGTACGCCGCGCCGCAGACGGCGAGCCCGACCTGGCGGGCGACCGACTCACGGATCGAGCGGACCCGCTCGAGGTGCCCGACGGCGTACTGCGGCAGCGCGCCGCCCCACCGCCGGACGTGCGCGGCGACCGGCTGAGCGGTCACTCCGATCGCGTCGCGGAGGTCGTCGACGGCGAGCCGGACGAGCTCGTCGTCCGTGCGCTGCAGGGTGCCCTCCTCGCGGTGCCGGCCGATCGAGCAGCGCATCAGCAGCAGGTCGCCGCCGGCGGCTCGGACCCAGTCCCACTTGGCGAAGGAGTACGTCGACGCCTTCACCGTCCGACCGTCCACGGGTGGCACGAGGAAGCCGGAGCCCTCGGTGAGCGGCAGGTCGCGGGACCGGAAGGCGAGCGTGACGATCGCCATGGAGGCGTAGTCGATCTCGCTCAGCGCCCGGGCCGCTGCGGGGGCGACGTCCGCGAGCAGCCGAGCCGTGGCGGGTGCCGGCGTCGCGAGGATGACGGCATCGGCGTGCAGGACCAGCGGGTCGTGGGCGGACCCCACCACCAGGTCCCATCCGCCTCCGGCTGCGTGGGCCAGCCGGCGGGCCGTCGTACCGGTGCGGACGTCGAGCCGGGCCGCGAGGGCCTCGGGAAGCTGTGCGAGTCCGCCGACCAGCCCCGCGAAGACGGGCACGTCGGACGCCTGCGCGCTCGCCTCGGCGGCCGCGTGCATGAGCGAGCGGTCGCGGTCCAGCAGCGCGACGACCTGAGGAACCGCGGCCCGGGCAGAGAGCTCGTCGGCGTGCCCCGCGTAGACCCCGCCGAGCAGCGGCTCGACGAGCCGGTCCACGACCTCGCGGCCGAAGCGCTGCCCCACGAGCCAGCCGACACTGACGTCCCGGTCCTCGAGGTCGGTGGGCGGCACCGTCGGCTCGTCGGCCACCCGGGTCACCCCCGCCTCGGAGAGCACCCCGCTCTCGACGAGCGTGCGGGTGTCGGTCGGGACACCCATCATCGTGCGCGGCATCGGCCGCATGCTGCCGCGCGACCAGAGGTTCGCCCAGATGGTGGCCGGATGCACGAGCAGGTCGCCCAGCCCGACCTCCCGGGCGAGCGCCACCGCCTCGGGTCGCCGGTTCAGCATGGACTCCGCCCCGACGTCCACCAGCACACCGCCGACCTCGGCCCGGGCCAGCTTGCCGCCGACCGACGAGGAGCCCTCCAGCACCACGACGTCGAGCCGGGGTGCGGCACGTCGTACGGCGTGGGCGGCCGAGAGCCCGGCGATCCCCGCGCCCACCACGACGACGCGCTGCGGCGGGGCGTGCTCGGGAGGCGCGGTCACGTGTCCAGGTTGGCAAACGGCTGGTTGGCGAAGCGAGCCGGGGACGGAACCGGATCGCGGGCGGCTGCGTCCCAGCACCAGTCGGAGCACGACCACCGCTGGGACGACCCGCCGTCAGGCAAGGGGGAAGACATGCGCACGAGGACTCTTCGCTACTCGATCGCGGCCGGTGTGCTGGCCGCGTTGACCGGTCTCGCGGGCTGCTCGGGGGACGGCGGCGGCGCGTCCGACTCGAGGTCTGCAGTCGCCCCCGCTCCCGAGGCCGCGGCCGGCGCACGCAACCTGGCGTCGGGCGGTGCCGCCGACTCCGCGGGAACCCAGGCCTCCCAGGCGTCCGTGCGCAGGACGTCGGTGGTGCGGACCGGCGAGATCGCCCTGGTGGGCAAGGACCTCTCCAAGGTGCGCGGCGAGGTGGACGACCTGCTCACGGCGGTCGGCGGGACGGTGGACGACGAGCACACGACCAACGACAAGCACGGTCGCATCGACCGGTCCACGCTGGTGCTGCGGGTGCCGGTCGCGAAGTTCGAGGCCGCCAAGGACGCACTCGAGCGGCTCGGCACCCTGAAGTCCTCGACGGAGTCCGCCGAGGACGTGACCACCGAGGTCATCGACGTCACCGAGCGCGTGCAGACGCTGCAGAACAGCCTCGACCGGCTCCAGCGGTTCCAGCGGTCGGCGCAGGACGTCAAGGACCTGATCCGCTTCGAGGAGGACATCACCCGCAGGCAGTCCGAGCTGCAGTCGCTGAAGGCGCAGCAGTCCTATCTGGCCGACCAGACGTCGATGTCCACGATCACGCTGCGGCTCACGACGCCCAAGACGTACGTCGCGCAGCCCGGCGCCCTCGACGACGCCGGCTTCCTGTCGGGTCTCAAGAGCGGGTGGCACGCCCTGGTCGGGCTGGTGGTCGTCGTCCTCACCGTGGCCGGGGCGCTGGTGCCGTTCCTGGTGGCCGGTGCCGTGGTCGGGGTGGTGCCCACCTGGCTCGCGCTCCGGGCCCTGCTGCGGCGGCGCCGGGCTGCGGCTCCGGTGCCCGACTAGCAGCCCCCCACCCCGGATAATCCGTGACGGAATGCATGGTTCTGCACGGGCGGATTCATATGGTCGAAGCAACGCTATGAGATTGGAGCGTTGCGATGGCTCA
>CAXSHL010000126.1:0-8103 GCA_964237315.1 uncultured Nocardioidaceae bacterium | reverse complement strand
TGGCGGAGGCGGACGGGAATCGAACCCGCCTGACCGAGATGCTCGGCCACTACGGTTTTGAGGACCGCGCCCGTCACCAGACGAGAAACGCCTCCGGTCACACTCTAAGGAGGACAGCCTGACGTCGTGGGTTTGCCGACCGCAGATCGGGTACGACCCGGCAGGCCGGGTGGGCGGTTGTCCGGGCTAGGGTGTGCGATCCGGGACGAAGGGACGTGGGTCAGTGGGAGCCAAGGCGTTCATCGAGCTGTGGCCGATCCTGCGCCAGCTGCGCGGCGCCGACCGGCTCGGCCGGGGGACCGCCGCGATGTCCTCCCGCAGCGAGCACCTCCGCCCCCGCACCTCGACCGCCGACCGCGTCGTCACCTCGGTGTGTCCCTACTGTGCCGTCGGCTGCGCACAGAAGGTGTTCGTCAAGGACGAGAAGGTCACCCAGATCGAGGGCGACCCCGCGAGCCCGATCTCGAGGGGCCGGCTGTGTCCCAAGGGCAGCGCGAGCACCCAGCTGGTGACGTCCTCGACCCGGGAGACCAAGGTCCGCTACCGGCGCCCCCACGGCACCGAGTGGGAGGACCTCGACCTGGACACCGCGATGGACATGATCGCGGACCGCGTCATCAAGACCCGCCGTGAGTTCTGGCAGTGGGAGGACGACGAGGGTCGTCGCACCCGCCGGACGATGGGGATAGCGAGCCTCGGAGGGGCGACCCTCGACAACGAGGAGAACTACCTCATGAAGAAGCTCTACACGGCGATGGGCGCCATCCAGATCGAGAACCAGGCGCGTATTTGACACTCCTCCACCGTTCCCGGTCTGGGGGCATCGTTCGGTCGCGGAGGAGCGACTCAGTTCCAGCAGGACCTGGCCAACGCCGACTGCATCGTCATCGAGGGCTCGAACATGGCCGAGTGCCATCCGGTCGGGTTCCAGTGGGTGATGGAGGCCAAGCGCCGAGGCGCCACGGTCATCCACGTCGATCCCCGGTTCACGCGGACCTCGGCGGTCAGTGACCTGCACGTGCCGATCCGCGCCGGCACCGACATCGCCTTCCTGGGTGCGCTGGTCAACTACGTGCTGACCAACGAGCTGGACTTCCGGGAGTACGTCGTCCCCTACACCAACGCGGCCTCGGTCATCGAGGACGGGTTCGTGGACACCGAGCAGCTCGACGGGCTGTTCTCCGGCTTCGACCCCGAGACGAAGACATACGACACCTCCAGCTGGCAGTACGTCCCCGGCCCCGGGCAGGAGGCCGTCTCCTCGGAGCAGTCCGAGAAGGCCGAGGCGGAGGCCCACGACGGTGCGCGGGCACATGCTGCCGGCTCCGGTGGCCCGTCCGTCCCGTTCAAGGGCCTGCGCGACGAGACGCTGCAGCACCCGAACTGCGTATACCAGATCCTCAAGCGGCACTTCGCCCGCTACACCCCCGAGATGGTGTCGGAGGTCTGCGGCATCTCGCCCGAGCAGTTCGAGCAGGTCGCGCGCGCCCTGACCGAGAACAGCGGTCGCGAGCGGACGTCCGCGTTCTGCTACGCGGTCGGCTGGACCCAGCACAGCGTGGGCGTGCAGAACATCCGGGTCGCCTCGATCCTGCAGCTGCTGCTCGGCAACATGGGCCGTCCCGGCGGCGGGATCATGGCACTGCGCGGGCACGCCAGCATCCAGGGCTCCAGCGACATCCCGACGCTGTTCAACCTGCTGCCCGGCTACCTGCCGATGCCGAACGTCCGGCTCGAGCAGACCCTGGACGGCTACCTCCGGGAGAACGAGGGCAAAGCAGGGTTCTGGGGAAACAGCCGCGCCTACATGGTGAGCCTGCTCAAGGCCTACTTCGGAGATGCTGCGACCGCGGAGAACGAGTTCTGCTTCGACTACCTGCCGCGGCTGACCGGCGACCACTCGTCGTACCAGACCGTGCTGGGGCAGATCGAGGGTCGCGTCAAGGGCTACTTCCTGGTGGGGGAGAACCCGGCCGTCGGCTCGAGCGGCGGCCGGATGCAGCGGCTGGGGCTGGCCAACCTCGACTGGCTGGTCGTCCGCGACCTGCAGATGATCGAGTCGGCGACGTTCTGGAAGGACGGGCCGGAGATCGCCACCGGCGAGCAGCACACCGACCAGATCGGCACCGAGGTGTTCTTCCTGCCGGCAGCCTCCCACGTGGAGAAGGCGGGGACGTTCACCAACACCCAGCGGATGCTGCAGTGGCGGACCAAGGCGGTGGACCCGCCCGGGGACTCGCGCAGCGAGCTGCAGTTCTACTACGAGCTGGGCCAGCGGATCCGCGAGAAGCTCAAGGACTCGACCGACGAGATGGACCGGCCGATCCTCGACCTGGTGTGGGACTACCCCCTCGAGGGGGAGCTGCAGGAGCCGAGCAGCGAGGAGGTGCTGCGCGAGATCAACGGCGTCGGCCCGGACGGCAAGACGCTGTCGGCCTACACCGAGCTGAAGACCGACGGGTCGACGTCGTGCGGGTGCTGGATCTACTGCGGGGTCTACGCCGACGAGGTCAACCAGGCCGCCCGCCGCAAGCCGCGGTGGGAGCAGGGGGAGGTGGCTTCGGAGTGGGGCTGGGTGTGGCCGGCGAACCGCTGGATCCTGTACAACCGTGCCTCGGCCGACCCCGACGGCAACCCGTGGAGCGAGCGCAAGCGCTACGTGTGGTGGGACCCCGAGGCCGGCGACGGCCAGGGTCGGTGGGTCGGCGACGACGTCCCCGACTTCATCGCCGACCGACCGCCCCACTTCGTGCCCGAGGAGGGGGCTAAGGGACCGGACGCCATCGGTGGCAGCGACCCGTTCGTCATGCAGACCGACGGCAAGGGCTGGCTGTTCGCGCCGGCCGGGATCGCCGACGGTCCGATGCCGTCGCACTACGAGCCGCCCGAGTCGCCGATCCAGAACGCGTTGTACGCCCAGCAGAACAACCCGGCCCGCCGCTACGTCGACTCGACGCACAACCCGCGCAACCCGAGCTCGAGCGACGTGTTCCCCTACGTCTTCACCACCTACCGACTGACCGAGCACCACACCGCCGGCGGGATGAGCCGCACGCTGCCGTTCCTGGCCGAGCTGCAGCCGGAGATGTTCTGCGAGGTGTCGCCCCGGTTGGCGCGCGAGCGCGGGTTGGTCAACGGCGGCTGGGCGACGATCATCACCGCTCGGACGGCGATCGAGGCGCGCGTGCTGGTCACCCAGCGGATCCGCTCCCTGCGGGTGGGGGACCGGATGGTCGAGCAGATCGGGCTGCCCTACCACTGGGGCGGCAACGGGCTGTCCACCGGGGACTCCTCGAACGACCTGGTCAACCTGACGCTCGACCCGAACGTCTTCATCCAGGACAAG
The DNA here is from genome assembly GCA_964237315.1 of uncultured Nocardioidaceae bacterium. Taxonomy (GTDB): domain Bacteria; phylum Actinomycetota; class Actinomycetes; order Propionibacteriales; family Nocardioidaceae; genus Nocardioides_B. The sequence continues at coordinate 4,757 of CAXSHL010000126.1, read as the reverse complement.
GGCGGGACCTGCGACATCCAGCCGGGACGCCGTCCGCAGGGCCGCGACCTCCCGCCGTACGTCGCGGCCTATCGCGAGCGAGCTGGTCTGGTGGCGCAGGAGCCGCAGTCGACGACCGGGTCGCTCAGCACCGGGTCCAGCGGATCCATCGAGAAGGGCGACTCCCCGTGACGCACTCGTTCTACGGCCGGCTCGACGACGTGCAGGGCGACGCCGGCTACTCCGAGGACCATCCGCCGCGGATGGGCTTCTTCACCGACACGAGCGTGTGCATCGGCTGCAAGGCGTGCGAGGTGGCCTGCAAGACCTGGAACGAGGTGCCCGAGGACGGCATCTCGCTGTCGGGGATGTCCTATGACAACACCCGGGGCCTCGGCTCGGACACCTGGCGGCACGTCGCGTTCGTGGAGAAGCCGCTGAACCCGACCACCACCGACCTCGGGCTGCCCGGAATGGGCCCGCCCGGCTGGGACACGCACGAGAGCGGGCTGGACGCCACTGCCACTGCGGTCGTGCACGGCGAGGACCAGGCGGCGCTGAGTGGCGACGGCAGCATCCGGTGGCTGATGTCCTCCGACGTGTGCAAGCACTGCACCCACGCCGCCTGCCTCGACGTGTGCCCGACCGGCTCGCTGTTCCGCACGGAGTTCGGCACCGTGGTCGTGCAGCCGGACGTCTGCAACGGCTGCGGCTACTGCGTCCCCGCCTGCCCGTACGGCGTCATCGACCTGCGTGAGGAGGACGGTCGGGCGTTCAAGTGCACGCTGTGCTACGACCGGCTCAAGGACGGCCAGCAGCCGGCCTGCGCGCAGGCCTGCCCGACCGAGTCGATCCAGTTCGGCGAGGTCGACGAGCTCCGCGAGCGCGCCGACGCCCGCCTCGCCGAGCTGCACGAGAAAGGGGTGGACGTCGCCCGGCTCTACGGCCGGGACCCCGAGGACGGCGTCGGCGGTGACGGTGCGTTCTTCCTGCTGCTCGACGAGCCGGAGGTCTACGGCCTGCCGCCGGACCCGGTGGTGACCACCCGCGACATCGGCTCGATCTGGAAGCACGTCGGTGCCGCCGCGGCCACCATGGTGGGGCTGGGCGTCGTCTCGTTCGTGGGGAGGCGGCGGTGAAGGAGCGGTCCATGGTCCCCGAGCCGCAGTTCGAGTCCTACTACGGCCGGCAGATCATCAAGACCCCCACCTGGAAGACACCCGACGTCCCGCTCTACCTGTTTCTCGGCGGCCTGGCAGGTGGTTCGGCCGTGCTCGCCGAGGGGGCCGCGCTCACCGGCAACCGCACCCTCGAGCGGATGTCTCGAGCCGTGGCAGCCAGCGGGGCGGGCATCGGCACCGTCTTCCTGGTCCACGACCTCGGCCGCCCGATGCGGTTCCTCAACATGCTGCGTGTCTTCAAGGTCACGTCGCCGCTCTCGGTCGGCTCCTTCATCCTGGCGCCGTTCGCGACGCTCTCCTCGGCCGCGATGGCCTCCCAGGTGACAGGCCGGCTGCCCCGTCTCGGACGGCTCGCCGGAGTGGGCGCGGCCGCGTTCGGTCCGCCGTTGGCCGCCTACACCGCAGCCCTGTTCGCGAACACCGCGGTGCCGGCCTGGCACGAGGCGCACCGTGAGCTGCCGTTCGTGTTCGTCGGCTCCGGCGCCAGCGCGGCCGGTGGGATGGCGATGCTCCTCATCCCGGCTGCCGCCAATCCGCCCGCCCGTCACTTCGCAATCGCCGGGGCGGCTGTGGAGCTCGCGGCGGCAGAGCTGCTGAAGCGGCGGCTGGGGATGCTTGCCGAGCCCTACGAACGGGGCAGGTCCGGCATGCTGATGAAGACAGCGTCCCGGATGACCGCGGGGGCCTCAGTGCTGTCCGTCGTCGGCCGTCGGTCCCGGACGATGTCGGCAGTGTGTGGGGCCACCTATGTCGCTGCCGCGATGCTGACCCGGTTCGGCGTCTTCGAGGCCGGGCTCGCGTCTGCTCGGGACCCGAAGTACACCGTCGTACCCCAGCGGGCGCGGCTGGCCGCTCGCCAGGCCGACGCCGCAGCCGAGAGCCACGACCACGCCAGCCACGAGCAGACGAGTGTCGAGCAGACGAGCGGGGAGCAGACGAGCGGCGAGCAGACCCCGCCCGAGGTGCCGGCCGGCACCTGACCGCCCCTTCCCGATAATCCGTGACGAACGGCATGCCTTCCGGCCTTCGGGACATGCGAACCGTCACGGATTATCCGGATGGGGCCTGTGCACGGCTGCCCTCGAGGCGTCTCTATGCTCGCGCGGTGACGACCGTCCAGATGCACCAGCGCCTCACCCAGTACGCCGCCGGTGGCGGCTGTGCCTGCAAGGTCCCGCCGGGCGAGCTGGAGGCGGTGCTCTCCGGGCTGACCGGGCCCGCCTCGGGGCGGGCGCACGCAGACCTGGTCGTCGGCCTCGACGACGGCGACGACGGGGCTGTGGTGCGCATCGACGGCAACCGAGCCGTCGTGCTCACCGCCGACTTCTTCACCCCGGTCGTGGACTCGGCCTACGACTGGGGCCGGATCGCCGCCGCGAACGCGCTGTCCGACGTCTACGCCATGGGCGGCGAGCCGCTGGTGGCGGTCAACCTGCTCGCCTGGCCACGAGACCGCATCCCGTTCGAGCTGGCCGCCGAGGTGCTGCAGGGCGGCGCCGACGTGTGCGCCGAGGCGGCGACCCACCTGGCCGGCGGGCACAGCATCGACGACCAGGAGCCGAAGTACGGCCTGGCGGTCACCGGGCTGGCCGACCCGGACCGGCTGCTGCGCAACGACGCCGGCACGGCAGGCACGCCGATCACCCTGACCAAGCCGCTGGGTCTCGGGGTGCTCAACAACCGCCACAAGACGACCGGTGAGGAGTTCGGCGACGCGGTCGAGGTGATGACGACGCTCAACCGGGACGCGTCCCGAGCGGCGCTCGCGGCCGGGATCCGGTGCGGGACGGACGTCACCGGCTTCGGCCTGCTGGGCCACCTGATGAAGCTGTGCCGCGCCAGCGGGGTCTCCGCGGTGGTCGACTCCGGCGCGGTGCCCTACCTCGACGCGACCCGGCCCTCGCTGGCGGTCGGCTTCGTGCCCGGGGGCAGCCGCCGCAACCTGGACTGGGTCCGCCCGCACCTGTCCTCCTCCGTCGACGAGGAGGAGCTGTTGCTGCTCGCCGACGCGCAGACGTCCGGTGGCCTGCTGGTCGCCGGGGAGGTCCCCGGATATCCCGTCGTCGGGCACCTGGTCGCGTCGACCGACACGCTCCTGACGGTGCGCTGACAGCTCCCCGCCCGGCGTACGGCGGCCGGCCCTGTGCTGGGGAGAGGTCGAGGCTGGTCAGATGTCCAGCCCGCGCACCTCGAGGACCACGCGGGCCACCTCGGCGTCCGTCAGCGCGGAGCGGGTGGCCGCCTCGCGGATCCTGGCCCGCGCCGTGTGCGTGTCCACCGACTGGCTCTCCGCGACGATGCCGGTGGCGACGTCGATGTTCGTCTGGTCCGCGATGCGGTCGACGGTGTGGGCCGCCTCCCGCCGCTGGTCGAAGGACAGGTCGGCGTCGGTCACGGCCCCTGGGGCCCATGCGCCGAGGACGTCGGCGAGCGCCTCGTGGTGCCCGACGAAGGCGTCCCGGGTGCGTGCATACAGGTTCGCGCCGCCGACCACCGTGCCGTTGCGCACGATGGGCAGGGACAGGCTGCTGGCGACGCCCACGGCGGCGCTGGCGCGGCCGAACAGGGACCACATCCCCTCGTCGAGGGCATCCTGCTCGTTGACCTCCACGAGGCGCTCCTCCCGGACGGCGTCGACGCACGGGCCGCCGTCGAGGTACTGCATGGCGTCGAGCAGCGCCGACTCGTTGCTGGAGGCCACCAGCGTGATCGGCACGCCGTCCTCCAGGACCGTGAGGCTCAGTCCGGTGCAGTCCGGCACCAGCCGCTGTGCTTCGCGGCCCAGGTGCGCGAGGGCCGTCGCAGCCCCGGTGTCCCCGTAGCGGGCCAGTCTCTCCAGTGCTCGGACAGTCGCAGCGATGGGCTCCACGTCACCTCCTCGAAGGACCCTCAGCATAAAGGCGGGCTGGGTGCATCAGGCACTCACGCGGTGGGTAGCGTGGCCAGATGAGCAGCGACGCGCAAGAGCCGGACCTGGACTCGTTCTACGACGACGGCTCGGACGCCGGGGTCACGTGTCCGGTGTGCGGCGCCCTGGTGGCTCGCCACGGCGACTTCCCGCGGGTCCACTGGGACTGGCACGAGGCCTCGAACGGGGCCTGACCGGCGCACGAGGTCGCGACTGTGTGAGCCCGGCCACTCGCCCGGCGAACAGGGCGGCATGCCTCGGTGAACACTCGGTGAACCCGTGGCCGGAGCCCTTCTGTCCTGGTCGGGCGGACCCCACACTTCTCAGCGTGGCTCCTGACATCATCCTCCTCGTCCTCGTGATCGGCACTGCCCTCGCGTTCGACTTCACCAACGGCTTCCACGACACCGCCAACGCGATGGCCACCTCCATCGCCACCGGTGCGCTGAAGCCCAAGGTGGCGGTCGCCCTCTCGGCAGTCCTGAACCTCGTCGGCGCCTTCCTGTCCGTCGAGGTGGCCCTCACCGTGACGAACGCCGTCGTGAAGATCCAGAGCGACACCGGCGCGCCCCAGGCCCGGTTCCTGGACAACCACGGCTACGACCTGCTGCTGATCGTGCTCGCGGGTCTGGTCGGCGGCATCGTATGGAACCTCCTCACCTGGCTGCTCGGTCTGCCGTCCAGCTCGT
>CAXSHL010000125.1:0-8142 GCA_964237315.1 uncultured Nocardioidaceae bacterium | reverse complement strand
CTGGTAGTCCATCGAGATTCTGCAGGTCCGGTCGTAGTTCGCCGAGGAGATCCGCTCGGTGCCGACGGCGTCGAACGGGTTCATCGCCGCCACCAGCCGGAAGCCGTGCTCGGCGTGCACCAGGCCGAGGCGCGGGACGTTGAGCTCGGACTCGGACATCACGGTGATCAGGACGTTGAGCGTCTCCTCCGGGACCCGGTTGATCTCCTCGACGTAGAGCAGCCCTCCCGACCGGAGCGCGGCCACGAGCGGCCCGTCGACGAAGACGTCCGGGTCGTAGCCCCGCGCCATCACCTGCGCCGGGTCGAAGTGGCCGACCAGCCTGGCCGGGGTCAGCTCCGCGTTGCCCTCGACCAGGTGGAACGGCGCCGACCGCTCGGTGGCGACCGCCCGGAGCAGGGTCGACTTCCCGGTTCCGGGCGGTCCCTCGAGCAGCACGTGCGCGCCCCCGTCCAGCGCGGCGACCAGCAGCTCGACCTCGCGGGCGCGGTCCAGCACCGGCCGGGCCGCCCCGGTCGTCGTCGCGTCGATGGTCACCCAGTCGTCGATCAGTTGTGCGAGTGGATCATCACGCCACGCACGTTCTTGCCGTTGAGCAGGTCGTCGTACCCCTCGTTGACCTGGTCGAGGGTGTAGGTCCGGGTGATGATCTCGTCGAGCTTGATGTCGCCGGACTGGTAGAGACCCAGGATCTTCGGGATGTCGGTGGTCGGGTTGCAGTCCCCGAACAGGCTGCCCTTGAGCGACTTGCGGAACAGCGTCATCACGCTGCCGGAGAGCTGGATGTTCTGCTCCTCGATCTTGTTCAGACCGGTCAGCACGACCACGCCGCCCTTGCCGATCGCGTTGAAGCCGCCGGCCACGATCTCCGAGGTCATCAGGCCCGGGGTGAGGATCGCCGAGTCCGCCATCTGGCCGCGGGTGAGGTCGGTGATCGCCTCCTGCGCCTCCTCGACGGTGGCGAACGCGTGCGTGGCGCCGAGCTCCATCGCCTTCTCCCGCTTGTTCTCCAACGGATCCACGGCCACGACGTATTTCGCGCCGGCATAGCGAGCCCCCTGTACGGCGTTGATGCCGATCCCGCCGATGCCGGAGACCATCACCGTCTGGCCGGGGCGGACGTTGGCGGTGTTCACCGCGGAGCCCCACCCCGTGGGCACGCCACAGCCGACCAGGACGGCCTTGTCCAGCGGCAGGTCGTCGTCGACCTTGACCACGGAGTTCTGGTGGATCACGCCGAACTGGCTGAAGGTGCCGAGCATGCACATGGCGCCGTACTGCCCGCGGGGGCCGCTGATCGGCCACCGGTCACCGGGCAGGTAGCCCTCGAGGATGGTCGCGCCCATGTCGCAGATGGACTGCTGACCGGACGCGCAGTAGCGGCACGTGCCGCAGTTCGGGATGAACGAGCAGACGACGTGGTCTCCCTGCTTGACCCGCGTGACCCCCGGACCCACCTCCTCGATGATCCCGGCACCCTCGTGGCCGAGCACCATCGGCAGCCGCGCCTCGAGATCACCGTGGGCGATGTGCACGTCGGAGTGGCAGAGACCTGCGTGCGTGTAGCGGATCAGCACCTCGCCCTCGCGCGGCCCGTCCAGGTCGAGCTCCTCGATCTCGATGGGCTTGCCGGTCTCGTACACCACTGCTGCGGTGGTCTTCATGCAGGTCCTCCAGAGGGGTCGCCGTTGACGTGCTCGTCAGTCAAGCCCGCGAGCGGACCCCGCGCAAGACCTGCCCGTGCCTCGGTCACCGACCGGCCGGAGCTCTGTCCCGGGGGTCTATCTATTGACCCGAGGCGACACTAGGGTGCTTCCACTCGTCCCCCCGGGAGAGAGTCCCGAGAAGGAGCCACCGATGCCCACGTCCAGCAGGCCTTCCACCGACACCGCCACCGCCGAGCCGGAGGTGCTCGCGGCCGAGGACCTGATCGAGGAGGTCTCGATCGATGGCATGTGCGGCGTCTACTGATCTCGTGTCGTCGGTGATCCTGGACGAGGCGTGGGGCCTGTCCCCCTCGGTGGCGTTGCGGCCGGAGCCGTTCGGTGCGTTGGCCTACCACTTCGGCAACCGGAGGCTGACGTTCCTGAAGCGGCCGGAGATGGTCGCGGTGGTGCGGTGCCTGGGTGAGCACGCGGACGTCCGGTCGGCGCTGGTGGCGTCGGGGGTCCCGGAGGTTCAGCACGCGGCGTACGCGGACGCGTTGGCCGGGTTGGCCCGCACGGACCTGATCCGTCCCCGAGAGGTGGGAGCAGCCTGATGACCATGGCACCCGAACGAGCCCGGACCGGGTCGTTGGTGGAGCAGTTCGAGCTGGGTCTGGACGCTCCGATCTGTCTGACCTGGGAGCTGACGTATGCCTGCAACCTGGCGTGCGCGCACTGCCTGTCCTCCTCGGGTCGCCGCGACCCTCGGGAGCTGAGCACCGAGCAGTGCGAGGCGGTGATCGACGAGCTGCAGCGGATGCAGGTGTTCTACGTGAACATCGGTGGCGGTGAGCCGACGATCCGCCCCGACTTCTGGCACCTGCTGGAGTACGCGATCGACCACCAGGTGGGCGTGAAGTTCTCAACCAACGGGGTCCGGATCACCCCGGAGCGGGCCCGGTTCCTGGCCTCTCCGGCGTGTGGTGGCTACGTGGACGTGCAGGTGTCGTTGGACGGGGCGACCGCGGAGGTCAACGACCGGGTGCGGGGCCCGGGCTCGTTCGACACGGCGCTGACCGCCCTCGGGAACTTGGCCGAGGCGGGGTTCACGGACGCGAAGATCAGCGTGGTCTGCACCCGGGAGAACATCGGACAGCTCGACGAGTTCGCGGCGTTGGCGGACCGGTTCGGTGCCACCCTGCGGTTGACTCGGCTGCGGCCGAGCGGTCGAGGCGCGGACGTGTGGGACGAGCTGCACCCGCTGCCGGAGCAGCAGCGGGTCCTCTATGACTGGCTGCTCGCGCACGGTGAGGGCGTGTTGACGGGTGACTCGTTCTTCCACCTGGCGGCGTTCGGGGAGGCGCTGCCTGGGCTGAACCTGTGTGGTGCGGGTCGGGTGGTGTGCCTGATCGACCCGGTCGGGGACGTCTACGCGTGCCCGTTCGCGATCCACGAGAGCTTCCTGGCCGGGAACCTGCTCGCCGACGGCGGCTTCCAGCGGGTGTGGCAGACCTCGGAGCTGTTCACCGAGCTCCGGTCGCCGCAGACGGGCGGCGCGTGCACGAAGTGCTCGTTCTTCGACTCGTGCCGCGGTGGGTGCATGGCGGCGAAGTTCTTCACCGGCCTGCCGCTGGACGGCCCGGACCCCGAGTGCGTCCGCGGCTTCGGCGAGACCGCCCTCACGGACCCCCGGGTGATCCCCGCGGCCAGCGGGGACCACTCCCGGACGATGCCCACTCGCAACCAGCCGGTGCTGCTCCAGCTGCTGACCCGCCCTCCGGTCTCTGCCTGCGCTGAGGATCCCCTGGCCGGCTTCGAGCCCGAGGGCTGCGGCTGCTCATGAAGGTCGAGAATCCCTGGAAGCGGAACCCCTGGTTCGAGTCCGTGGCCGTCGCTCAGGAGCGGGCCCGCAGACGCCTGCCCTCCAGCGTGTACGGCGCCCTGGTGGCGGGATCCGAGCGCGGCCAGACGATCGCGGACAACCAGGCGGCGTTCGCCGAGCTGGGCCTCGCACCGCACGTCGCGGGACACCAGGCGGAGCGGTCCCAGGCCACGTCGGTGATGGGGCAGGACATCTCGCTGCCGGTGCTGATCTCCCCGACGGGCGTGCAGGCGGTGCATCCCGACGGGGAGGTCGCGGTCGCCCGGGCTGCCGCGTCCCGCGGCACCGTGATGGGGTTGAGCAACTTCGCGTCCAAGTCGGTGGAGGAGGTGACGGCGACCGGCGCGACGACGTTCTTCCAGATGTACTGGACCGGCGAGCGTGACGTGATGCTCCAACGCATGCAGCGTGCCCACGCCGCCGGCGCCGTGGGGCTGATCGCCACCTTGGACTGGTCCTTCTCGATGGGCCGGGACTGGGGGAGTCCCGAGATCCCCGAGCAGGTGGACCTCAAGACGATGGTGCGGATGGCACCGCAGGTGGCGCTCAAGCCACGCTGGCTCTACGAGTTCGCCCGGACCGGGAAGCTCCCCGACCTGACCGCCCCGAACCTCGCGGCGCCCGGCGAGACCAAGGGGCCGACGTTCTTCGGCGCCTACTACGAGTGGATGACCACCCCACCGCCGTCGTGGGACGACGTCGCGTGGATGCGCGAGCAGTGGACCCAGATCAGCGGCCGGCCGTTCATGCTCAAGGGTGTCTGCCGGATCGACGACGCGCTGCGCGCCGTGGACGCCGGCGTCACCGCGATCTCGGTGTCCAACCACGGCGGCAACAACCTCGACGGCACACCGGCCACCATCCGGGTCCTCCAGCCGGTCGCGGACGCGGTCGGCGACCAGGTCGAGGTGCTCCTCGACGGCGGCGTGCGCCGCGGGTCCGACGTCGTCAAGGCGCTCGCCCTCGGAGCCCGCGCGGTGATGATCGGCCGCGCCTACCTGTGGGGGCTGGCCGCCAACGGCGAGACCGGAGTCGGCAACGTGCTGGACATCCTCCGAGGCGGCATCGACTCCTGCCTGCGCGGGATGGGACTGTCCTCCATCCACGAGCTGACGCCCGACCACCTCGTCGTACCAGACGGCTTCCGCCGGGCCCTCGGCGTGCCCCAGCCGATCGGACAGCAGACCGGTCAGCAGACCGGACAGCAGACCGGACAGCCCCTCGTGGAGACGTTCCAGGACACGCTTCGGGCGACCGCCACCCCGTGACCCCGTGACCCCGCTGCTCGGCAGCTCGACGTCCCCGTCGCTGCGGTCCGGAACGGTGGTGCTCGTGCCGGTCGGCTCACTCGAGCAGCACGGCCCCCATCTGCCGCTGGACACCGACAGCACGATCGCCGAGGCGGTCACCGCCCGGGCCGCTGAGCTCCTGGCCGGCGACGACGTCGTGGTCGCGCCACCGCTGCCCTTCGGGGCGAGCGGGGAGCACCAGAGCTTCGCCGGCACCACCTCGATCGGCACCGACGTGCTGGGCGCGGTGCTGGTCGAGCTGGTCCGGTCCATGCGGACCTGGGCGGAGCGGGTGGTCTTCGTCAACGGCCACGGCGGCAACCTGGCCGCCCTGCGGGCCGCGGTGCCGCAGATGCTCGCGGAGGGGCATGACACCGGCTGGGTCGCGTGCGTGACCGAGGACGCCGACGCCCACGCCGGCTTGACCGAGACGTCCCTGATGCTCCACCTGCGGCCCGGCGACGTGCATCTGGCCCTGGCCGAGAGGGGCAACACGTCGCCGGTCGCGGAGCTGCTCCCGGCGATGGCGCGGGGAGGCGTGGCTGCCGTCTCGGGCAACGGCGTGCTCGGCGACCCGACCGGCGCGAGTCCCGGGCGAGGCCGGCGGCTGCTCGAGCAGATGGCCCGCGAGGTCGCCGCATCGATCAGCTCCGGTGTCCCCGACCGGGCAGGACGGCTGCGGTGAGCGCAGCGGGCGGACCCCCGGTGGCCCTGGTGACCGGGGCCGCTCGAGGGATCGGGGCCGCCACCGCGCGTCGGCTGCTCGGCGACGGCTGGAGAGTGGTCGCGGTCGACTCCTGCGCCGGTTCGGAGAGTGGTGTCGGCTACCCGCTGGCCACCAGGGCCGACCTCGAGGCCGTGGTGACCGGATCCGCGGCTGACGCGATGGCCGCCGTGGTCGACGTCCGGGACCGCGACGGGCTCCAGCGAGTCGTGGACGAGGCGGTCCAGCGCTGGGGACGGGTCGATGCCGCCGTGGCGGCCGCTGCGGTGATCAGCGGTGGCACGCCGTTGTGGGAGACGCCGGCCGCGGAGCTGGACCTGCTGTGGGGAGTGGACGTGCGAGGGGTGTGGAACACCGCGGCCGTCACCGTCCCGGCGATGCTCGCGGGTCCCGACCCGAGCCGTTGCCGCTTCGTCGCGGTCGCCTCCGCCGCGGGCACGCACGGGCTGTTCCACCTGAGCGCCTACACGATGGTCAAACACGCCGTCGTGGGCCTGGTCAAGGGGCTGGCCGCCGACCTCGTCGGCACCGGCGTGACCGCGGTCGCCGTCTCGCCCGGCTCGACGCGCACCGCGATGCTCACCGCCACCGCCGACCTCTACGACCTCCCGGACGCCGAGGAGCTCGCCGGGTCGCAGCTGATCCGCCGGCTCATCGAGCCCGTGGAGATGGCCGCCGCGATCGCGTTCTGCTGCTCGACCGACGGGGCGATCCTCAACGGCAGCGTGCTGCATGCCGACGGGGGCTTCGCCGGGTGACCGGGACGCCGCCGGCGCTGCCGCACGGGTTCGAGGTGCGGCTGCGTGACGACGTCCGACTGCTCGACCGGGGACGGGTGCTGGTGGGCGGCTCGCCGACGCGGGTGGCCCGGCTGACGGTCGCCGGTGCGCGGCTGGTGGACGGCGGTCGCGTGCTGGTGCACGACGACGCCACCCGGGCGCTCGCCGACCGGCTCCTGGACGGCAACCTGGCGGTTCCCGACCTGCGGTCCGCGGGTGGTGTGCAAGCGCAGGACCTGACCGTCGTCGTGCCCGTGCACGAGCGCGTCGTGGAGCTCGACGAGCTGCTGGGCAACCTGCGTCCGGCGCTGACGTGCATCGTCGTCGACGACGGGTCGCACGCGGGAGCCGACGTGGCCCGGGTCGCCCGCGAGCACGGCGCCCGGCTGCTGGTGCTCCCGGACAACAGGGGCCCGGCCGCCGCGCGGAACGCCGGTCTCGCAGCGGCCGGGACGCCGTACGTCGCTCTCGTGGACTCCGACGTCATCGCCGACGTGGCGACTCTGCTGGGGCTCTGCGCGCACTTCGCCGACCCCCGCCTCGGGGCAGTGGCTCCCCGGGTGCGCGGCCTCGCCCGGTCCGCACGTGCCCGATGGTTCCAGCGCTACGACGAGGTGGCCCAGTCCCTCGACCTCGGGGCGCGCCAGGCCCTCGTGCGACCGGGGTCCGAGGTCTCGTGGCTGCCCGCGGCCTGTCTCGTGGTCCGCAGGAGCGACGCGTACGACGACCTGGGAGGGTTCGACGAGAGCCTCCGCGTCGCCGAGGACGTGGACCTCGTGTGGCGGCTGGTCGCCCGCGGCCACCGGGTGCGCTACGACGCCGACTTCACCGTCGGCCACCACAGCCGGGCCACCGTGGCCTCCTGGCTGGGGCGCAAGGCCTACTACGGCACCGGCGCCGCCCTCCTCGCGCAGCGGCACGGAGCACACGTGGCGCCGGCCATCGTCTCGCCCGTCTACGGCGTCGCGGCCCTCGCCCTGCTGGCCCAGCGTCGCTGGTCCGCTCCTGCGGCGGTGCTCGCCACCTGCGTCACCGCCGTACGTCTGCGGGGGACACTGCCGCTGGACAGTGGTGCCACCCTCGAGGCGGGCCGCCTCGCGTCGCTCGGCCTGCTCTCGGCCGTCTCCCAGACCTCGCAGCTGCTGCTGCGGCACTGGTGGCCCGCCGCCGCAGCGGCTGCCGCGTGCTCGAGGCGGGCGCGCCGGGCCGTGCTGGCCGCGGTCCTGGTCGATGCGCTGGTGACCCCCTGTCCGCAGGGGCTCAACCGGCTCGAGGCGTTGCTGGCCCGCCGGCTCGACGATCTCGCCTACGGCTCCGGTGTCTGGTACGGCGCCCTGACCGCCCGCTCCACGCGAGCGCTGCGGGTGCACGTCCTCTGGGAGCGCACCCGCCGCCCACCGGCCTCCGGCGGGTGAGCACTCACCGGACGGACGCGGTCGGCGGGCGCTGCCGCGGTCCGGGATACTGCTCACGGGGTCGGCGCGAGGCCCCGCACACATGCGTCCCGACAGCAGATGTGAAGGGAGTGGTCCGGTGATCATCGGTGCCGTCAAGGAGTCCCGTCCGGGTGAGACGCGGGTGGCGGTGACGCCTGCGACGGTGAAGGCGCTGCTGGGTCTGGGCTATGAGGTGGTGGTGGAGCCGGGTGCGGGTGCGCTGTCGTCGTTTCCCGATGAGGCGTATGTGGAGGCGGGCGCATCGGTGGGGGATGCGTTGAAGGCGGACATCGTGCTCGGGGTGAACGCGCCGTCGTCGGGACAGCTGGACGGTCTGCGGCCGGGGGCGACGGTGGTGGGGATCTTGAACCCGCGGCTGGACCCAT
>CAXSHL010000124.1:0-8201 GCA_964237315.1 uncultured Nocardioidaceae bacterium | reverse complement strand
AGCCCGAGGTTCCACAGCGCGTGCGCCTCGGCCTCGGCGCGCTGGTCGTCGACCTTGTTCGCCGCCAGCACGACCGGCTTCCCGGACTTGCGAAGGATCTTGACGACGGCCTCGTCGGCGTCGGTGATGCCGACCGTCGCGTCCACGACGAACAGCACCGCGTCCGCGACCGTCACGGCCACCTCCGCCTGGGCCCGGATCCGCTCGGCCATCCCGCGCGCGTCGGGGTCCCAGCCGCCGGTGTCCACGACGGTGAACGCCCGGCCGTTCCAGGTGGCGTCGTAGGACACCCGGTCGCGGGTGACGCCGGGGATGTCCTGCACGACGGCCTCTCGGCGGCCGATCATCCGGTTCACCAGCGTGGACTTGCCGACGTTTGGCCGGCCGACGACGGCGAGCACCGGTACGACGGCGGGCGGCCGGTCCGGGTCGGCGGTCGCCGGCAGCCCCGGCTGGTCGGACTGGGAGGTCATGCGGTCTTCCTTCGTGATAGCTGTCCGGAAAAGGTGTCCGGGGGACCTACCAGTACACCTGAGCGTCGATCAGGAGTCGAATCCGGCGGCTTCGGTCGGCCGGGCGGCTTCCTGCACCAGGGCGACCACCTGGTCCACCACCTCGTCCAGGGTGTACGGCGTGGTGTCGATGTGCTCTGCGTCCGGGGCCATCGTCAGCGGTGAGGCTGCGCGCCCGGAGTCGAAGCGGTCACGTCTGATCAGGTCCTGCTGCGTCGCGGCGACGTCGGACCCGGACTGCTCGGCTGCCCGTCGTACGGCGCGTGCCTCGGGGTCCGCGGTCAGGAACACCTTCACGGTCGCGTCCGGGGCGACCACCGTGCCGATGTCGCGGCCCTCGACGACGATGTCGCCGTCGCCGATGATGTCGTGCTGCTCGACGAGCAGGCGCTCCCGGACCCGGGGCACCGCACTGACCGCACTGACGGCGGCGGTGACCTCGGGACCTCGGATCGGCCCGGCGACGTCGAAGCCGTCGACCGTGATCGTGGGCGCCTGCGGGTCGGTGCCCGAGACGAGCAGCGGCTGGTCGGCGTGCGCCGCCACCGCCGCAGGGTCCTCGACGTCCACGTCGTGCTCGAGCATCCACCAGGTCATCGCGCGGTACATCGCCCCGGTGTCCAGGTAGCGCAGCCCGAGCCGGGAGGCGACCCCGCGGGCGGTGCTCGACTTGCCAGACCCGGACGGCCCGTCCATGGCCACGACCACACCCAGCACCGATCCGCCTCTCGTCGTGGGTCCTGCTCTGCCGGGAGGAGACTACCGGTGGGTCGTCCAGCCGCGTTCCCCGAGCGCATCGAGCAGCTCGTCGGCGGAGCCCGCCGCGACCGTCAGCTCCATCAGGCCGTACTCGCGGGCCGGGTCGTGGTCGATCCGGACGTCCTCGATGTTCACACCGATCTCGCCGGCGTCGGCGAACAGCCGGGCCAGCTCGCCGGGGTGGTCCGGGATGACCACGAACACGGTGGCGAGCGCCCCGGTGGGGGTGCCGTGCTTGCCCGGGATGACCGCCGTGCCCGCGACGCCGCGGTCCAGCACCGCCCCGACTGCAGCGCCGTCGCCGTCCGAGAGCGCCCGCAGCAGGGTGTCCACGTCGTCGCGCACGTCGTGGAGCAGCGTGGCCAGCGCGGTCGTGTTAGCGGTGACGATCTGCTGCCACAGACCCGGGTCGCCGGCTGCGATGCGGGTCACGTCGCGCACCCCCTGGCCGGAGAGTGCCAGGTGGCTCCGGGGTGCGTCGGTGAGCCGGCCGGCCACCAGGGCCGCCAGCAGGTGCGGTAGGTGCGAGGTGCGGGCCACCGCCTGGTCGTGCTCGTCGGGCGCGAAGGTCACCGGGGTCGCACCGCACAGTTGGGCCAGGGCCGTCACCAGCTCGACGGCCTCGGGGGAGGCGGTCTCGTGCGGGGTGACCGCCCAGGGGCGACCGTCGAAGAGGGCTGCCGAGGCGGCCATCGGGCCGGACCGCTCGCTGCCGGCCATCGGGTGGCTGCCGACATAGCGGGTGAGCTCCTGCGCCGTCACCCGCCCCCGGGTCCCGGCCAGCGGCGCGCCCTTGACGCTGCCGACGTCGGTGACCACGGCGTCGGTCCCGGTGAGCGCCTCCGCGATCTGCTCGGCGAGGTGGTCCGGCGGCACGGCGACCACCACGAGCCGGGGGCGTACGACGGCCGCGTCGAGGTTCACCGCGCCGAGGCCGCTGGCGATCCGGAGGTTCTCCTCGCTGATGTCGCGCAGGGCCACGTCGACGCCCGCACGGCGCAGCGCGAGCGCGATCGACGTGCCCAGGAGTCCGGCGCCGACCACCAGCACCGGGCCGTCAAGCCTCATCCGGGACCTCGCGCACGTGGGTGAGGTCCCGACGCAGGGCCGCTGCGCCGTGCAGGTAGACGTGGGTGATCTCGGCCCGGGGCAGGTCGGTCTCCACGTGGCCGAGCATCCGCACCACCCGCGGCATCGACCCGTCGATCTCCAGCTCGCGCGCACAGATCAGGGGGACGTCTCCGAAGCCGAGCCGGCGGGCGGCGTAGGCCGGGAACTCCGAGACGATGTCGGAGGTCGCTGTGAAGATGACGCTGATGAAGTCGTCGACCTCGAGCCCGTTGGAGGACATCACGTCCAGCACCATCTCGGCGACCCGCTCCAGCAGGTGCTCGCGGACGTCCTCCTCGAGCTGGGTCGCACCGCGCACGGCTCGCACACTCACGGGCACACCCTAGTGTCGCGGCAGGGTCAGAGCCGGGCCGCGTCCAGAAGCACGCCGAGCTCGTCGAGGGTCAGCTCCCGGAGCCCGCCCTGGGCCAGACCGCGCAGCAGCACCGGCCCGATCGCGGTGCGGGTGAGGCGGCGCACCGGGTGGCCGACCTCGTCGAGCAGCCGGCGGACGATCCGGTTGCGGCCCTCGTGGATCACCAGCTCGACGATCGAGCGCTCGCCGTGGCTGGACACCACCCGAGCGGCGCTGACGTCCACCGGGCCGTCCTCGAGGGTGACGCCGGAGAGCAGGCGCCGGACCGTCGGCTTCGTCACGACCCCGTCGACCTCGGCGACGTAGGTCTTGTCCAGCTCGTAGGACGGGTGGGCGACGCGCTGGGCGAAGTCGCCGTCGTTGGTGAGCAGGATCAGTCCCTCGGTGTCGGTGTCCAGGCGGCCGACGTGGAAGAGCCGCTCGGGGCGGTCGGCCACCAGGTCCGACAGCGTCCGCCGGCCTTCGGGGTCCGACATGGTGGAGACGACCCCGCGTGGCTTGTTCAGCGCCAGGTAGACGTGCGGGCTCACCGGCGGCAGCCGCTTGCCGTCCACCCGGACGACGGCCGTGGTGGGGTCCACCTTGGTGCCCAGCCGGGTGACCACCTCGCCGTCCACCTCGACGAGCCCGGCGAGCATCAGCTCCTCGCACTTGCGCCGGCTCGCCACCCCCGACTGGGCCAGCAGCTTCTGCAGCCGGATCAGGCCCTCGTCGTCGGTCTCCAGGCTCATGGGGCGTGGGCGTCGGCCCGGTCGTCGGGATCCGCCCGGTCGTCCAGGTCAGGCCGGTCGTCGGGATCGGGCCGGCTGTCCATGACAGGCCGGTCGTCCAAGTCAGGCCGGTCGTCGGGGTCGTCGAGGTCGGCCATGTCGGGCAGGAACGGCGCCAGGTCGGGCAGCTCGGCGAGCGACGCGACCCCGATCCGCTCCAGGAAGTAGCCGGTGGTGCGGTAGAGCACGGCGGTGGTGTCCGGGTCCTGGCCGGCCTCCTCGACGAGGCCGCGCGAGACCAGCGTGCGCATCACCCCGTCGACGTTCACACCGCGCACGGCCGAGACCCGGGCCCTGCTGACCGGCTGCTTGTAGGCCACCACCGCGAGCGTCTCCAGGGCCGCCTGGGTCAGCCGGGCCTGCTGGCCGTCGACGACGAACCGCTCGACGACACCGGCGTACTCCTCGCGCGTGTAGTAGCGCCAGCCGCCGGCGACGTTGCGGAGGTCGAAGCCGCGGTCCTGGGCGGCGTACTCCTCGGCCAGCGCCTGGAGCGCCGCTGCGACCTCACCGGGCGGGTGGCCGACCGCGGACGCGAGCGTCAGGTGGTCCAGCGGCTGGTCGGCGACCATCAGCACGGCCTCCAGGGCCGGCTGCAGGTCCACCACCGGCCGGTAGGCCCCGGTGTCAGCCTCGGTGTCGGCCTCGGTCACGGCGCCTCCTCCCCCGCGGGCGGCACGGTCCCAACCGGGGGCTCGCCGTCGAACTCGTCGGAGACCTCCACGTCCGCGTTAGCGCCACCGGTCCAGCGGACGGTCAGCTCGCCGAGGGGAGTCACCTGGTCGAAGGACACGACCCCCTCGCGGAACAGCTCGAGCAGCGCCAGGAAGCGGGCGACCGTCGTCAGGGTGTCCGGTGAGTCTCCAGACAGCGCGCGGAACGTCATCGTGCCCTGCCGCCGCAGCCGCTCGACGACCAGCGTCGCCTGCTCGCGCACGCTGACGGCGGGCGCGTGGATGTGCGCCAGCGACAGCTCGTGGACCGGCTTGGGCGCCAGCGCGCGGGCGGCGAGGGCCGCGAACTCCTCCAGACCGAGCCCGATCAGCACGTCGGGCAGCAGGGTGGCGAACCGCTCCTCGAGCCCCACCACCCGCGGGGAGCGCCTGGCCTCGACGGCGATCCGGCCCTCGAGCACCGAGGCGACGAGCTTGAAGGCCTTGTACTGCATCAGCCGGGCGAACAGCAGGTCCCGCGCCTCCAGCAGCGCCAGGTCCTCCTCGTCCTCCACGTCGCCCTGGGGCAGCAGCCGGGCCGCCTTGAGGTCCAGCAGGGTGGCCGCGACCAGCAGGAACGAGGACGTCTGCTCCAGGTCCCAGTCCCGACCGGCCTGCTTGATGAACCCGATGAACTCGTCGGTCACCTCCGACAGAGCGACCTCGGTGACGTCCAGCTTGTGCTTCGCGATCAGGCTGAGCAGCAGGTCGAAGGGGCCCTCGAAGTTGTCCAGGCGGACGGCGAACGGGGTGGTGTCGCGGGGTGCTGCCGACTGCTCGCCCACCAGGGCAGCCGTCACGGCTGCGTCAGCCGGTGCACGAGGACGCTCTTCTCGCCGTGGGCCTCCAGGTCGGCCAGGGCCATCCCGATCGCCTCCCGCACCAGCCGCCCGCGGTCCACCGACAGCCCGGCCCGGCGCAGCGTGAGTCGGGCGTGCTCCAGGTCGAGCAGCTCGTCGGCGGTCACGTAGACCGTCATCTTCTCGTCGTGACGGACCCGCCCGCTGGGGCCCCGCGACGCCGGCTCCTCCCCCGCCGGCAGGGCCGGCTCCTGGGCCGGGAAGCCGACGCCGACCTGCTCGGGGTCGGGCTCCGGCGCGAGGGTGGGCCGGAAAAGGTCGTCGGTCGCCGGGACGCTCACTCGTCGGGCCAACGAGCCAGCACCTCCTTGGCGAGCTGACGGTAGGCCTCCGCGCCGGCCGAGGCCGAGGCGTAGGTGGTGATCGGCTCTCCGGCGACCGTCGAGTCGGAGAACTTCACGGTGCGCCGGATGACAGTGTGGAACACAGTGTCGCCCCAGGCCTGCACCAGCCGCTCCATGACCTCGCGGCCGTGCAGGGTGCGCCCGTCGTACATCGTGCCGAGGACGCCGTCGATGCGGAGCCGTGGGTTCAGCCGCTCGGTGACCTTGTCGATCGTGGTCTTGAGCAGCGCGACCCCGCGCAGGGCGAAGTACTCACACTCCAGCGGCACGACGACGCCGTCCGAGGCGGTCAGCGCGTTGACCGTGAGCAGGCCGAGCGAGGGCTGGCAGTCGATCAGGATCACGTCGTAGGAGTCGATGGCCGGGGCCAGCACGCGCTGCAGGGTCTGCTCGCGCGCCACCTCGTGGACCAGCTGGATCTCCGCCGCCGACAGGTCGATGTTCGAGGGCAGCAGGTCCATGCCCGGCACGCTGGTGGGGACGATGACCTCGTCGAGGGTCACGTCGCGCTGCATCAGCAGGTTGTAGATCGACAGGTCCAGGTCGTGCGGGTTGAGCCCGAGGCCCACCGAGAGGGAGCCCTGGGGGTCGAAGTCCACGAGCAGCACCTTGCGGCCGAACTCCGCCATCGCCGCCCCGAGGTTGATCGTCGTCGTGGTCTTGCCGACGCCCCCCTTCTGGTTGCACATCGAGATCACCCGCGCGTTGCCGTGGATGCTCACCGGCCGCGGCTCGGGGATGTGCGGCGTGGGACGACCGGTCGGGCCGAGCTCCAGCTCCGGCCCGTCGGCGCGCGGCGGGTCGGCGACGTGCAGCTCCTCCTCGGAGGCACCCGGCATCACCGGACGTCGGAACGGGATGGGTTCGCTCACGCGATCAGGTCCTTCGGCAGCGGTCGCCCAGCTGGTGGTGGGGCTCGTGGTGGGGGGTGCGGGACGGGAGACGGTGGGGTTCGGCATCAGCGGCGGCATCTGCGACGCGCTGCTTCCCTGCAGGTGCGAGGGGTGTCCTGAGCCGTGGTCGTTCACGCCGGTGCCTCTCGTCGGGCCACGCTGCGCCGCGTGCCGCAGCGCTTCGCGGCGACTCTATGGGTAGGTTCCGCGACCCACAACCGGATCGGGTCACGTCACCGTCCGACCAGTACATCTGGGGACGACGTGTGTACGGCGCAGGCGCGCCGTACACACGCAGGGTCTGTCTGGGGACAACTCTGGGGACAACTCCGGGACAGATCCGGGGCCGGCTGGGGGTCTCGGGAAGGGTCGGCCGGCTCAGCCGCGGGCCCGGGGATGTGCGGTGGCATAGACCTCACGGAGGCTGTCCACGGTCACCAGGGTGTAGACCTGCGTGGTCGTCACCGACGCGTGGCCGAGCAGCTCCTGGACCACCCGCACGTCGGCCCCGCCGTCGAGGAGGTGGGTGGCGAACGAGTGCCGCAGCGTGTGCGGGGACACCTCCGCGTGCACCCCCGCCCGGTCCGCCGCCTGGGCCAGGATCGTCCACGCGCTCTGCCGGGAGAGCCGCCCGCCGCGGGAGTTGAGGAACAGCGCCGGCACTGCCCGCCCGGAGACGGGGAGCTCGGCGGCCAGGACCGGCCGGCCGCGCACCAGGTAGGCCTCGACCGCCGCCCGGGCGTAGGACCCGACCGGGACCACCCGCTCCTTGCTGCCCTTGCCGCGCAGCAGCACCGCCGCCTGCTCCAGGTCCAGGTCGTCGCGGTCCAGCCCGACCGCCTCGGAGATCCGGGCGCCGGTGCCGTAAAGCACCTCCAGCAGGGCGCGGTCGCGCAGGGCGAGCGGCGTCCCCGGGGCTCCGGCCGCGTCCAGGATCAGCTCGATGTCGTGGAGCGGGAGCGCCTTCGGCAGCCGCTTGGCCGGCGCCGGCGGGTGTACGGCGGCCGACGGGTCCACCTGGGCCAGCCCCTCCCGGACCGCGAACCGGTGGAACCCGCGGACCGCGACCACGGTGCGTCCTGCGGAGGCCGCGCTGAGCGGCGGGTGGTCGGCGTCGCCCTCGCGCAGCGACATCAGGAACGCTGTCACCGTCGACTCCCGGACCGCGTCGAGGCCGTCCACGCCCTGGTCCGCCAGCCAGCCGGCGTACCGCCGCAGGTCGCGCCGGTAGGACTTCAGGGTGTTGTCGGCCACGCCACGCTCGACGACCAGGTGGTCCAGGTAGGTGCGGACCGCGGGCGCGACGTCACGGGGACCCCCGGGAGTGGCCGTGCCCGTCACCCTCAGCCGAGGACGTCCGCCAGCGGGACGCTCGCGAGGCCGTGCGCCTGCGCGACGGGCTCGTTGGTCAGCGAGCCGTCGTGGGCGTTCAGGCCCAGCGCCAGGGAGCGGTCGTCGCGGAGCGCCTGCTGCCAGCCCTTGTCCGCGAGCGCGACCACGTAGGGCAGGGTCGCGTTGGTGAGCGCGTAGGTCGAGGTGTTCGGCACCGCGCCCGGCATGTTGGCCACGCAGTAGAACACCGACTGGTGCACGGTGTACGTCGGATCGGCGTGCGTCGTGGGCCGCGTGTCCTCGAAGCAGCCGCCCTGGTCGACCGCGATGTCGACGAGCACCGAGCCGGGCTTCATCTGGGAGACCAGCTCGTTGCTGACCAGCATCGGGGCCTTGGCGCCCGGGATCAGGACCGCCCCGATGACCAGGTCGGCCTCGGTGACCTGCTGCTGGATGGTGAGCTTCGACGAGGCGAGGCCGTGCACCCGGTTGCCGTAGCGCCAGAACGACATCCGCAGCTTGTCCAGGTCGG
>CAXSHL010000123.1:0-8211 GCA_964237315.1 uncultured Nocardioidaceae bacterium | reverse complement strand
CGACCGCGTCGAGCAGCGGCTGCACGCCCTTGTTCTTGAAGGCGGTGCCGCACAGGACCGGGTTGATCTTGTCGGCCAGGGTGGCCCGACGGATCGCGGCCTCGAGCTCGGCGACGGACAGCTCCTCGCCCTCGAGGTACTTCTCCATCACCTCGTCGTCGGCCTCGGCCAGCGTCTCGAGCAGCTTCTCGCGCCACTCGTCGGCCTGGTCCTTGAGCTGCGCGGGGATCTCCTCGATGTCGTAGTCCTCGCCCATCTTGGTCTCGCCGCGCCAGGTCAGGGCACGCATGCCGACCAGGTCGACGACGCCCAGGAAGTCGCCCTCCGCGCCGATCGGGAGCTGCATGACCAGGGGGGTGGAGTTCAGCCGCTCGACCATCATGTCGACGCAGCGGAAGAAGTCGGCACCGGTGCGGTCCAGCTTGTTCACGAAGCACATCCGCGGGACGGAGTACTTGTTGGCCTGCCGCCACACGGTCATGGTCTGCGGCTCGACACCGGCGACGCCGTCGAACACGGCGACCGCGCCGTCCAGGACCCGCAGGGATCGCTCCACCTCGGCGGTGAAGTCCACGTGGCCGGGGGTGTCGATGATGTTGATCTGGTGGTTCTTCCACCAGCACGTGGTCGCGGCGGAGGTGATGGTGATGCCGCGCTCCTGCTCCTGCTCCATCCAGTCCATGACGGCTGCGCCCTCGTGGACCTCGCCGATCTTGTAGGAGATGCCGGTGTAGAACAGGATGCGCTCGGTGGTGGTGGTCTTGCCGGCGTCGATGTGCGCCATGATGCCGATGTTGCGGACCTTGGTCAGGTCGGTGGTGATGTCGACGGCCACTTCTCAGTGCCCCTTCAGTTGGCTAGGTGGTGCTGGTGCGTGCTCAGTGGTGCCGGTGAGCGGCCGGGGGTTGTGCCCGTGGCCGCACGACTCGGCCGGTACGTCGAGGTGGCGGGCCCGGTAGGGCTCGGTCACCCGGTCGACGTACCGGGCGGGGTCACCAGCGGTAGTGCGCGAAGGCCTTGTTGGACTCGGCCATCTTGTGGGTGTCCTCGCGGCGCTTGACTGCGGCGCCGAGGCCGTTGGAGGCGTCGAGGATCTCGTTCATCAGGCGCTCGGCCATCGTCTTCTCCCGGCGGGCGGCCGAGTAGCCGACCAGCCAGCGCAGGGCCAGCGTCATGGACCGGGTGCCCCGGACCTCGACCGGCACCTGGTAGGTCGCACCGCCGACGCGGCGGCTGCGGACCTCGAGGGCCGGCTTGACGTTGTCGAGCGCGCGCTTCAGCGTGACCACCGGGTCGCTGCCGGTCTTGCCACGGCAGCCCTCGAGGGCGCCGTAGACGATCCGCTGGGCCGTCTGCTTCTTGCCGTCCTTGAGCACCTTGCTGACGAGCTGGGTGACGACAGGGCTGCCGTAGACCGGGTCGACGTCGAGCGGGCGCTTCGGAGCGGGTCCCTTGCGTGGCATCAGCTCTTCTCCTTCTTCGCGCCGTACAGGCTGCGGGCCTGCTTGCGGTTCTTGACGCCCTGGGTGTCGAGCGAGCCGCGGATGATCTTGTACCGCACACCGGGGAGGTCCTTCACGCGACCACCGCGCACGAGCACGATGGAGTGCTCCTGCAGGTTGTGGCCGACGCCCGGGATGTAGGCGGTGACCTCGATGCCGGACGACAGGCGCACGCGGGCAACCTTGCGGAGGGCGGAGTTCGGCTTCTTCGGGGTGGTCGTGTAGACACGCGTGCACACGCCACGCCTCTGGGGAGACCCCTTCAGAGCGGGCGTCTTGTTCTTCGACACCTTGTCCTGGCGGCCCTTGCGGACCAACTGCTGGATGGTGGGCACCGCGTGGTTCCCCTTCTTCCTTCTGCTGTGCGAACTGGACTGTGCTGGACTCTTCCGGCCTCCACCCCCGCGGTCGGGCGTGTCGCCCACCGCAACCCGCCGTCGTGGAGCAGACGGAGGAAACACCTACGGTGAACGCTGCGAAGGCAGCCGCGCATTCCCACCTGCCAGCCGACGGCTGACACAGACGAGCGCGCGCGTGGTCTGGGTGTCCCAGACACGAAGGAAAAGATTACCGGCTCGCTGGAACGCGGTCAAAACGAGCGTTCCGGCCGGCCCGTCGATGGTGCGGCTCCGACCCCGTGCCTGAGAACCCCAGTCTAGCGGCTTCCTCAAGCCCCGGGGTCCCGCTCGGGGGCCGCAGCACGCGACGTCCCGGCCCGGGAGCGGACCTCCGGCTCGACCAGTGACTCGGCGAGCAGCTCGGCCAGGTGCAGGGCCTGTACGTCGACCAGGTCGGCCAGCTGGGTGCGGCAGGAGAAGCCGTCCGCGAGCACCACCGTCCGCCGTCCCTCGCCCCGCCCCGCCTCCCGGACCGCCGGCAGGAGGTCGTGCTCGGCGACCGCGACGGAGACCTCGTAGTGCCCCTTCTCGACCCCGAAGTTGCCGGCCAGCCCGCAGCAGCCACCGACCCGGGTGACGTCCGCCCCGGTCCGGGCGAGCAGGGCCGCGTCCACGTCCCACCCGATCACGCTGGCGTGGTGGCAGTGCGGCTGCGCCACGACGGTGGTGCCGCTCAGGTCCGGCGGCGACCAGGAGTCCACCGTCGCCAGCACCTCGGCGAGCGAGTGCACGCCTCGGGCCACCTCCGCCGCCCGGGGGTCGTCGCACAGCTCGACGGCGTCCGAGCGGAGGGTCGCCAGGCACGACGGCTCGAGCCCGACCACGGCGACACCGCGCTCGACGTACGGGTGCAGCACGTCGAGGGTGCGGCCGAGGATCCGCCGGGCCGCGTCCAGCTGGCCGGTGCTCACCCAGGTCAGCGCGCAGCACGCCGGCTCGGTGACCACCCCTACGCGGAGGCCCGCGGCCTCCAGGACCGCGATCGCCGCGCGCCCTGAGGTCGAGGCGAAGGAGTCGGTGAACGAGTCGCCCCAGACGACCACGTCGAGCGCCTCACCGGGCACCGCGGCGTAGGACTCCCTGCGGGCCCACCGCCGGAAGGCCCGGGTGTCGAACGCCGGGACCGACCGGCGGGAGTCGATGCCGGCGGCCGTCTTGGCCACCCGCTGCAGCGGAGCCACCCGCATCAGCGCATTGACCACCGCGGCGGCCGGCTGGGAGAGCCGGGCCCAGCGGGGCAGCTGGCCCAGCGCGTAGTGGCTGCGCGGCCGCAGGCGCCGCCGGTAGCGCTGGTGCAGCGCCTCCGCCTTGTAGCTCGCCATGTCGATGCCGGTCGGGCAGTCGGACGCGCAGCCCTTGCACGACAGGCAGAGGTCGAGGGCGTCGTGCACCTCCTGCGAGCGCCAGCCGTCCTGGACGAGAGTGCCGTTGACCATCTCCTGCAGCACCCGGGACCGGCCGCGGGTGGAGTCCTTCTCGTTGCGGGTGGCCAGGTAGGAGGGACACATCACCCCGCCGTTGCCGGTGTTGTCCGCGACGCACTTGCCCACGCCGGTGCAGCGGTGCACCGCCTCGATCACCGAGCCGTGGTCGTGCACCAGGCGCAGCGTGTGTCGGGGCTCTCGGAGCCGGGCCGCCAGCCGCAGGTCGGCGTCCACCGGGGCGGGGTCCACGAGCACCCCCGGGTTCAGCAGGTGCTCCGGGTCGAAGAGGTGCTTGACGCCCGCGAACAAGGCCAGCACCTCGGGTGAGTACATCCGGGGCAGCAGCTCCGAGCGCGCCCGGCCGTCCCCGTGCTCGCCCGACAGGCTTCCCCCGTGCGAGGCGGTCAGGTCCGCGGCCGCCTCCACGAACTGCCGATAGCCGCGCCGGCCCGCCGGCTCGCGCAGCGGGAAGTCGATGCGCACGTGCACGCAGCCGTCGCCGAAGTGGCCGTAGGGCACCCCGTCGAGCCCGGAGTCCTTGAGCAGCTCGTCGAACCCGCGCAGGTAGTCCCCCAGCCGCTCCGGCGGCACTGCTGCGTCCTCCCACCCGGACTGCGCCTGACGGCTCAGCGTGCGGGCGGCGAGACCCGCGCCGTCCTCGCGGATCCGGAACAGCGCGGCCATCTCCTTGGGGTCGGTGACCACCCGCGCGTCGAGCGCTCCCGCGTCGGCGACCACGCCGGCCGCAGCCGCCTCCACCTCGGCCAGGCTCGCGCCGGTCACCTCGGCGAACAGCCAGCCGGCCCCGCGTGGCAGGTCGGGCACGACGCTGCGCGCGGCGTGCTCGCGCACCACGTCGACGATGCGGGAGTCCAGCCCCTCACAGGCCACCAGCGGGTGCTTGAGCAGGCCGGGCACCGCGTCGGCCGCCTCGAACATCGTCGGGTAGCCGAGCACCGCGAGCGCGCGGTGCGGCGCGTCCTCCACCAGGCGCACCGTGGCCTCCAGCACCACCCCGAGGGTGCCCTCGCTGCCGACCAGCAGGCGAGCCACGTCGCGGCCCCGCTCGGGGAGCAGGTGCTCCAGGCCGTAGCCGGACACCTGGCGGGTGAACCGCCCCATCTCGGTGCGGATCGTGCCGAGGTGCGCGTCGACCAGCCCGTGCAGGCCCTGCAGCAGCGGCGACGACGGGGCCGGCTCACCCGGCAGACGGAGCCGCTCGCCGGAGACGGTGAGGACGTCGAGACCCAGCACGTTGTCCGAGGTCCGGCCGTAGCCGAGCGCCCGCGACCCGCAGGCGTTGTTGCCGATCATCCCGCCGACGGTGCAGCGGGTGTGGGTCGACGGGTCCGGCCCAAAGCGGAGCCCGTGCGCGACAGCGGCGCGCTGCAGGGTGGCGTGCACGGTGCCCGGCTGGACCACGGCACTGCGGGTCTCGGGGTCGAGGGACAGCACCCGGTTGAGGTGCCGCCCGGTGTCCACGACGATGCCGCGTCCCACGGCGTTCCCGGCGATCGACGTACCGGCGCCGCGCATGGTCAGCGGAGTGCCGCTCGCGCGCGCCACGGCGACCACGGCCGTCAGCTCCTCGACGTCGTGCGGCCGGACCACGACCTGGGGCACGACCCGGTAGAGCGAGGCGTCGCTGGCGTAGAGCGCCCGGGTCAGCGGCGAGTCGTCGACGTCTCGGAGACCGGCTCGGCGCAGCTCGGCGGTGACGTCTCGGCTGACCACGTCGGCGACGCTCGGCTGGGTCATGGCGAAAGTGTAGGCACCGCCAGCGCGTGCCTGGCCGCGCCCAGCAGGTCGAGCTCGGCGGCGTCCGCCAGCCGCACCCAGACTGCGAGGTCGGTCGACCCGTCCACCTCCACCACATGCGGCTGCACGCCGACGGAGTCCGGCAGGACCCGGGCGGTGAAGATCAGGTGCACCCCGTGATAGTCCTCCACGACGCCGTCGGCCCGCGCACCGGTGAAGTGGGTGGAGTGCACGTCGAGCACCCCGTCGGGCTCCACGTGCAGACCGGTCTCCTCGAAGACCTCACGTCGTACGGCGTCGCGAGGGTCCTCGCCGTGGTCGATCCCGCCCCCGGGAAGCGTCCACAGCCCGGCGATCCGGGTCCGGTCCGACATCCGGGTGAGGAGCACCTCGCGGTCCTCCCCCGTGCCGCGCACCAGCACGGCGTACGCCGCGATGCGCTGGCGCTGGGGCACCCGGGCCTGCACCTGCTCCTGCTCCGGGACCGGCTCCTGGGACATGGCGGCGATTCTAGGGCCGGCCCGGGTGGCACAGCCCACGTTTCCGGCGGGCCGGATCGGGAACGGTCCCCATGACCACGTTCGCCGTCCGAGAAGAGCCATGCCCGCACTCCTCACCCGGCCGAAGCCGGACGCCACGCCTCCTGGTCCTGCCCGCACCCGGGCACCCCGCCGGGACCCCTGGTTCGACAACGCGAAGATGCTCTTGGTCGTGCTGGTGGTCGTGGGGCACTCCTGGACCCTGCTGGACAGCTCCTTCGGCAGCAGGTGGGCCTACAACTTCTTGTACCTGTGGCACGTGCCGGCGTTCGTGATGGTGACCGGCTACCTCTCCCGCTCCTTCACCTTCTCCCGGCGGCACCTCTCCCGGCTGGTGACCACCGTGGTGATCCCCTACCTGGTCTTCGGGTGGCTGCTGACCACGTTCCGCAGCGTGGTGGGCGGGGAGCGGCACGGCACGCTGTTCCTGAACCCGCACTGGCCGATGTGGTACCTCTCCGTGCTCTTCGTGTGGCGCCTCGCCACCCCCCTGCTCCGGCGGCTGCCGCACCCGCTGCCGGTGGCGGTCGCGGTCAGTCTGGTCGGTGGTGCCTTCACCGGCGACGTCCTCGACCTGGCTCGCGCGATGGGGCTGCTGCCCTTCTTCGTCGTCGGACTCCTCGCCACTCCCGAGCAGGTCGCGGCGCTCCGACGGCCCCAGGCCCGGGTGGCCGCCGTCGCCGCCCTGGCCGGAGCTCTCGCTGCTGCCACGCAGATCGATGCGCACCTGGGCAGCGAGTGGCTGTACTGGCGGTCCAGCTACCACGAGCTCGGCGTCCCGCTGGCGACCGGCGTCGCGATCCGACTGCTCCTGGTGCTGGCCAGTGGAACGCTCGCCCTCGCCTGCCTGTCCCTGGTGCCGGGCCGCGGTGGCTGGTTCAGCCGCCTCGGCTCGGCCACCCTGGTGGTCTACCTCTGGCACGGCTTCGTCGTGAAGTCGGTGCAGTACACCGCGTTCCCCGAGTGGGCCGACCGGCACCCGGGGCTCGCCCTGGTCGCGACCACGCTCTCCGCGGTCCCGCTGGCGCTGCTCCTCGCCGCCCCTCCGGTCTCCCGGCGCCTCGGCGCCATCGTGGACCCGGTGGGCAGCTGGCGGGCCCGTCAGGCAGCCGTCGCCCCGCCTGCCGGCTCCTCCGGCCCCCAGGACGGCGACACGGCGCTGCCCGGCACGTCCTCCGAGCGGCGCGCCACCTCGGGCACCGGCGCCTGACCGCCGAGATGGGCCGGGTGCCACGGCGCCGGCTCACCGGGGCGAGGCCGGTGCTGCGGGCGCCGCTGAAGGTCCTCGAGCAGACCCTGCAACCGCCCGCCGAGCAGCGCCGTGTGGGCGCGTGGGTCGCCTCCTGAGGCGACGTGCATCGGCTCGCCGACCAGCAGCGACACCGGCCGCCCCCGCGTCAGGTCGAGTGGCCGGTGGGCGGTGAGCACCCGCTGCGACCCCCAGACCGCCACCGGTACGACGACAGCCCCCGTGTCCCGCGCCAGCGCCATGGCGCCGGGCATCAGCGCCCGCACCGTGTACGACGTGCTGACCCCCGCCTCGGGAAAGATCCCGACCGCCTCCCCCTCACGCAGCATTGACCGCGCCTGCAGGTAGGCCCCCGCCGGCGCCGCCCGGTCCACCGGCACATGCCGCATCCGATCCATGACCGCCCCGACGACCGGGTTCCCCCACACGTCGTACCGCGCCAGGAACCGCACCCGGCGAGGACGCGCCGCGAGGGCCACGAGCAGGAAGTCCAGGTAGCTCACGTGGTTGGCGACGAGGATCACCGGCCCTGAGGCAGGAACATGCTCCGCACCCTCGACGTGGACCTGCAACCCCAGCGCGCGCAGCACCCCTCGCCCCGCGACACTGACAGCCGGATAGATGATCTCCACGTAGAGCATTCGCAGCCAACAGGCCCACCGATGGGCGCGCGGCCGACCGTCGTACCCGCGAGCGTCAAAGGGCTTGGCCGCGGCGGCCGCAGCGAGACCAGACCACGAACAAAGAAACGCGGCCGACGCGCCGCCCCAGCGAGTGGGGACGGCGGCCGGCCGCGTGTTCAGCGGTGAGCAGAACCTAGTTCTGGTACGACCCGAAGTCGAAGTCGTCCAGCGCCACGGCCTGTCCCCCGGTGTTCCCGAAGTCGTAGTCGTAGTCGCCGTACCCAGTGACCGAGTACGCGTTCGCACGCGCCTCCTCGGTCGGCTCCACCCGGATGTTGCGGTACCTCTCCAGGCCGGTGCCGGCCGGGATCAGCTTCCCGATGATCACGTTCTCCTTCAGGCCGCGCAGCGAGTCGGACTTGCCGTGGATCGCCGCGTCGGTGAGGACACGCGTGGTCTCCTGGAACGACGCCGCCGACAGCCACGACTCGGTGGCCAGCGACGCCTTGGTGATGCCCATCAGCTGCGGACGGCCGGCCGCGGGCTTGCCGCCCTCGGAGACCACCCGACGGTTCTCCTCCTCGAAGATGACGCGGTCGATGAGGTCCGACGGGAGCAGCTTGGTGTCGCCCTGCTCCAGCACGAGAACGCGGCGCAGCATCTGCCGCACGATGATCTCGATGTGCTTGTCGTGGATCGCCACGCCCTGGCTGCGGTA
>CAXSHL010000122.1:0-8278 GCA_964237315.1 uncultured Nocardioidaceae bacterium | reverse complement strand
GCACCGGCCTGGCGATCAGCGACTTCTTCGACTTCTCGGTCTACGTCGACGCCGCCACCGCCGACATCCGCACTTGGTACGTCGACCGCTTCCTGCGCCTGCGGGAGACGGCGTTCCGGGACCCGGCGTCGTACTTCGCGAGGTACGGCGGCCTCACCGAGGACCAGGCCGTCGCCGAGGCCGACCGGATCTGGGACAGCGTGAACGGGCCCAACCTGGAGCAGAACGTGCAGCCCACCCGCGGCCGCGCCACCCTCGTGCTGCGCAAGGCCGCCGACCACTCGGTGCGCTTCGTGCGGCTGCGCAAGCTCTGACCACGGTCAAGGCTCAGAGGTCCCGGACGAACTCCGGGCACAGGCCGACCGGCACGAAGCCGAGGCGCTCGTTGATCGCGACCATCCACCGGTTGGTCTCCCCGTTCTGGGTCTGCACCTCCGTGACGTCGGGGTGACCGGCCTGCACGGCTAGGAGGTTGGCCACCTTGACCGCGGTGCCGAGCCGGTGCCCCCGGTGCTCGCGGTGCACGAAGGTGCCCAGCTGGTGCGCCTGGCCCGCGGCCCCGGTCGTCGCCGGTGGGACCACGATGTCGGACTGGGCGACCACCTCCCCGTCCCGCACCGCCACGCACAGGTAGGTGGTGCGCCCCATCCGCGCGTTGCGGTCCAGCTTCCGCTGCTGCAGCGCGGGCGTGACCTGCTCGGCCTCGAAGTCCACCGCACCGGTCGGGGCGTCCACGATGAGCTGGTTGAGCAGGGAGCAGTACGACGCCAGGTAGCGCTCGGGCAGCGCGTCGACGAAGGTCTCGACCGAGTAGCCCTCGTGGTGCGACGCGGTCTCCCGGGTCACCTCCTCCAGCAGCGAGCCGGGCGCGGGCAGCGGGAGGACCCGCAGGACCTCGGTGTTCGAGATGCGGAAGCCGTGCGCGTCGGCGAAGCGCAGCACGCCGGCGGTCTCCCGCTCCTCGACCGCGACCCCGGCGTAGGTCAGCAGCCGGGTGCGGCCGAGCTCGCGGGCCGCTTCGACCAGCGCCTCCAGCAGCGCCCCGCCGATGCCGCGACCACGACGCTCCGGCTCGACGAACGGGAAGACGTAGGCCTTGTCGAGGTTGTCCAGCTCCGAGAGCTGCATCGACCCGGCGCCGACCATCTCCCCGCCGTCGTACACGCAGTGACCCCGCAGGCGCCGGTCGGGGGTCTGCTCCCGGAAGTTCCCGGACAGCTCGGGGTAGGTGTGGAACGTGTTCCAGGGCCGGTCGTCGTCCATCTCGGCACGCCACGCGATCTCGTGGAACCGGCGCATCTGCTGGTCGTCGTCCGAATCGAGCCTGCGGATGTCGAGTCGGGTCTCCATGGTCACGACGGTAGGGCGCGCACGCGTGGCGGTCACCCGGATTTCGGATCCGTACGGCGGTCAGCTGTCTGCGACACTTCGCAGGTGCTGCACCTCCAGCTGCGGGTCCCCGCGCGCCTGACCGACGACGTGCTGGAGCTGCTGACCTCCGACGAGACTGTGACCAACGTCGCGCTGCTGCCGGACGCCTATGCGAAGCCACCCGGATGCCTGGTGATCGCGGACGTCGCACGCGAGGGGGCCAACCCGGTGGTGGCCTCGTTGAAGGCGCTGGACCTGCACCACAGCGGCTCGATCATGCTCACCGAGCCGAGCGCGATCTTCTCCGACGAGGCGGACCGGGTCGAGGACGCGGCACCGGGGACGCCTGACGACGGGATCGTGTGGGACATGGTCGAGAACCGGGTGCGCACCGAGAGCGTGCTGTCCTGGGCGTTCATCTCCTTCCTGACCCTGGCGACGCTGATCGCGGGCGCCGGCCGGCTGCTGGACCAGCCGATCCTGATCATCGGAGCCATGGTCGTCGGGCCGGAGTTCTCCCCGGTCGCGGCGATCTGCCTGGCGCTCGCGCGGCCGCGGCTGTCGATCCTGCCGCAGGCACTGAGCACCCTGGTCGGAGGCTTCGCGATCGCGGTCCTGGTCTCGGCGCCGCTGTGGGTGCTCGCCCATGCGGTGGGCCTCGCCTCGAGGACGCAGGCGGTGCGCGGTCCGCTGACCGACTTCATCGTTCAGCCGGACCAGTGGTCGTTCCTGATCGCCGTGCTGGCCGGGATCGCAGGCGTGCTGGCACTGACCACGTCGAAGTCCGGGCCGCTCGTGGGAGTGTTCATCTCGGTCACCACCGTCCCGGCCGTCGGCACGGTCGCCCTGTGCCTCGGACTCGGCGTCTGGTCCGAGATCCCCGGAGCCCTGCTCCAGCTGGGGGTGAACCTGGCCGGCCTGGTCCTCGCCGGCACACTCACCCTGCTGGTGCAGCGGACGGTGTGGGCCCGCGTGCAGCGGGCGCCCACGCTGGCGCGGCTGCGGTGAGCCCGGTCGAGGTGAGCGCCGGGACGCCCGCTCGGCCGGCCCGGTGACGACCGCCCGCGTCGTCCCGGTCACCACCGAGATGGACGGCGACGAGCTCGACGCCGAGGACGCCTGGCACCTCGCCCGCCGGATCGGCCTGCGCCGGCTGGTGCTCGACTCCTTCGTCCGGTTCCGCTACGCCGACGGGTTCAGCCACAGCCGCGCGCTGGCGCTGCAGGTCGCGCTGTCCGTCGTACCGTTCCTGCTGGCGCTGTCCGGTCTCGCCGCCGACATCGACCACGAGAGGCCGGCCAGGGTGCTCGCGCAGACGGTCGAGCGGCTGTCGCCCGGTGGCGGTGCGCGGGACGCCCTCGCGGCGGCGGTGGGCAGCGGGAGCACGGCGGAGGACGCCGGTGAGATCGCGCTGGTGGTCGGCCTGTTCTTCTCGTTCCTGTCGATGACGACGGCGATGGGCCAGGTCGAGCGCGGCACCAACCGCATATACGGCATCCGGCGCGACCGCCCGGTGCTCGCGAAGTACGGCCGGGCGCTCGTGCTCACCGCCGTCCTCGCCGCGCCCGTCGGGCTGGGGTTCCTGCTGCTGGTGGCGGGGGGCTCGTTCGCGGACGCGATGCAGGACAGCTACGGCTGGTCGGACGGGAGTGCGCGCACCTGGAACATCGTGCGCTGGCCCGTCGGTGTCGTGCTCCTGGTGCTGACCATCGCCGTGCTGCTCGACCACGCACCCCGGCGCCGTCAGCCCGCGCTGTCCTGGCTGGCGCTCGGAGCCGCCGTCTCGGTGCTGCTGGCGCTCGCTGCAGCGGGACTGCTCGCCGCCTACGTCCACCTGAGCGCGGCCTTCGGCGACGTCTACGGTCCGCTGGCCGGGGTCTTCGCCCTGCTGCTGTGGTCGCTGCTGAGCTCGATCGCGTTCTTCGCCGGCGTGGCGGTGTGCGCCCAGCTGGAGTTCGTCCGCGCCGGTCCCCGTCACCAGGGGCACCCCGTCGAGGCGGACCCCGGTCCCCCGCCGAGCACCCTGGTCGACGGCTGACCCCCGGCCGAGGCGTCCCGTTCTGCGGTCCCCACCTGGCCGAGGCGTCCCCTTCTGCGATCCCCAGCCTGCCGAGGCGTCCCGTTCTGCGATCGCAGAACGGGACGCCTCGGCGCTATAGGGGACGCTGCATCTCGAGGCAGCGCTCCACCTCGCGGTAGCCGAGCGCGTCGTTGACCGCGTTCATCGGCGCGTTGACGTCCGCGTTTCCGGTCATCAGCAGCCGGCACTGCGGGAAGTGCTCGCGGATCTGGCGGTGGTTGGCGAGCTTGATCGCCAGCCCCAGGCCATGTCCCCGGTGCTCGGGCGCCACCAGCGTCCCGCTCTGGAAGCCGCGCTCGGGCGCGTGCCTGCTGATCCCCACCTCGGTGAGGCCGGCCAGGGTGCCGTCGGGAGCCACCGCGCCGGCGGACAGGTCGTGCCGCCCTGCCTCCTCGTTGCGTCGCTCACGGTGCTCGACCCGCGCGGCGTCCCAGCGCTCCGGCTCGACCTCCAGCTCCCCCATCGGCGCCAGGTCGAAGAACAGCTCGTTGAGCCGGCAGTAGCCCGCGATGTGCTCCTGCGGCACGTGGTCGCGCCAGGTGATGATCCGGTAGTCGGCGTGCCTGCTCTCCCAGGCTGCCTCCAGCGCGGTCCACAGGTGCTCGGTCCCGGGCAGGTCGACCACCTTCATCCCGTCCACCAGCGCCTCGGTGAACCCCATCGCCTCCGCGAACAGCACCCCTGCGGACTTCTCCTCGAGCGGGGCGTAGACCTCGGTGACCAGGGTCCGGCGACCACGAGCACGCGCCACGTCGTACGACGCCTCGGCCAGCCCCCGACCCAGGCCCCGCCGCTGCCAGCCCGGGTCCACGTGGTAGGCGACGTGCGCGGAGTGCAGGTTGTCGTGCAGGGAGTGCTCCACTTGCGCTGCCCCACGCAGCACCCCGTCCACGAAGGCCCCGAGCAGCACGGTGTCCAGGTCGTCGCGCTCCTGGGTGAGCGTGCGCGACGCCGCCGCCCAGGTGGTGTAGAAGTCGTAGGGCCGGCTCTGGTTGTCAGCCGCCTTGCCGACCTCCCAGAAGGCACGCAGCAGCGGCTCGTCGTGCGGGTCGATCTCGCGGACGTCCACGGTGCTCACGGGGAACCACCCTAGGGAACCGCGGTGCGCCGCGCACCGAGGTTTCGCTCAGGACAGGCTGAGCTGCTGGCGTACGACGTCCGCGAGCCGCTGCGCGATGGCACCGGCCTGCTCGGGCGTGCCCGCCTCGACCATCACCCGCACGAGCGGCTCGGTCCCCGAGGGACGCAGCAGGACCCGTCCCTCGTCGCCCAGCTCGAACTCGGCCTCGGCCACGGCGGCGGCCAGCAGGGCGTCCTCGTCGGCCCGGGACTTGTCCACGTCCGGCACGTTGACCAGCACCTGCGGAAGCCGCCTCATCACGCCGGCCAGCGAGGCCAGCGACTGCTTCTGCTGGGCCATCCGGTCCAGGACGTGCAGGGCGGTGAGGATGCCGTCCCCGGTGGTCGCGTGCCGGCTCATGATCACGTGTCCGGACTGCTCACCTCCGAGGGTGTAGCTGTGCGCCTTCATCGCCTCCAGCACGTAGCGGTCACCCACCTTGGTCTGCCGGACGCCCACTCCCTCGCGCCGCATCGCCTGCACGAAGCCGAGGTTGCTCATCACGGTGGCGACCACGGTGTCGGCCCTCAGGGCGCCCGCGTCGCGCATGGCGAGGGCCAGGACGGCGAGCAGCTGGTCGCCGTCGACGACCTCGCCGCGGTGGTCGACCGCCAGGCAGCGGTCCGCGTCGCCGTCGAGGGCGAAGCCGACGTCGGCCCCGTGCTCGAGGACCGCTCGCTGCAGGACCTCGAGATGGGTGGAGCCACAGCCGTCGTTGATGTTCAGCCCGTCGGGCTCCGCGCAGATGGGGACCACCGTCGCGCCCGCCCGGCTCAGCGCCAGTGGCCCTGCCTGCGAGGCGGCGCCGTGGGCACAGTCCAGGACCACGGTGATCCCGTCGAGGCTCCGCCCGACCGTGGAGACGAGGTGCTCGGCGTAGTCGGTGATCGCGGCGTCGTAGGTGCTGACCCGACCTACGCCTCCGCCCGTCGGCCGGTCCCACGGCTCGCGCAGCCGCTGCTCGATGGCCGCCTCGATCGCGTCACCGAGCTTGACCCCGCCGCGGGAGAGGAACTTGATGCCGTTGTCCGGCATCGGGTTGTGGCTGGCCGAGAGCATCACGCCCAGGTCGGCCTTGAGCGAGTCGGTCAGGAAGGCGACCCCGGGAGTGGGCAGCACGCCGAGCAGCAGCACGTCCACGCCTGCCGAGGCCAGCCCGGCGACCACGGCGGCCTCGAGGAACTGGCCGGAGATCCGGGTGTCCCGACCGACGACTGCCAGCGGCCGGTGCCCGGCCGAGCGGTCGAACGCACCGGCCTCGCCGAGCACGTGCGCGGCGGCCACCGACAGGTCGAGGGCGAGCTCCGCGGTCAGGTCGGAGTTCGCCAGCCCACGGACCCCGTCGGTGCCGAACAGACGACCCATGACCATCCGACCCGTGACCATTCGACCCTGTGCCAGCCGACCCCGCGACCCGGGGATCAGCGCTTGCTGTACTGGGGAGCCTTGCGGGCCTTCTTCAGACCGGCCTTCTTGCGCTCGATGACCCGCGCGTCGCGCGTCAGCAGACCGGCCTTCTTCAGCGAGGGACGGTTCGCGTCGATGTCGATCGCGTTCAGGGCGCGGGCCACACCGAGCCGCAGCGCGCCGGCCTGGCCGGTGATGCCGCCGCCGTGGATGCGGGCGATCACGTCGAAGCGGCCGACCAGGTCGGTGTTCACGAAGGGCTCGTTGACCACCTGCTGGTGCAGCTTGTTGGGGAAGTAGGAGTCCAGGGTGCGGCCGTTGACCGTCCACTGGCCACTGCCGGGCACCAGGCGGACCCGTGCGACGGCCTCCTTGCGGCGACCCGTGGCGTTCGCCGGAGCGATCGTCGCCGGGCGCGGCGGCGCGTCCTGGGAGGGAGCGCTCTCGGAGCTGTAGGCGACGCCCTGCTCGTTGGTCTCGAAGGTCTCCTCGACCTCGGTGCCCTCGGCCGCCGGGGTGGTGGTGTCAGTCACGCGTGTTCCTCGCTACTACTGGGAGATCTGGGTGATGTCGAAAGGCTTTGCCTGCTGCGCCTGGTGCGGGTGGTCGGGGCCGGCGTACACCTTGAGCTTGCTGAGCATCTGCCGGCTGAGGCGGTTCTTGGGCAGCATCCCCCACACGGCCTTCTCGATCGCCCGGCGCGGGTCCTTCTCGAGCAGCTCGCCGAACGGCGTGGACGACAGGCCACCGGGGTAGCCCGAGTGCCGGTAGGCCATCTTCTTGGTCGCCTTGTCACCGGAGAGGGCGACCTTGCCGGCGTTCACGACGATGACGAAGTCGCCACCGTCGACGTGCGGCGCGAACGTGGGCTTGTGCTTGCCCCGCAGCAGGGTGGCCACCTGGACGGCGAGCCGACCGAGCACCACGTCGGTGGCGTCGATGACGTGCCACTCGTGTGAGATGTCAGCGGGCTTGGGGCTGTACGTGCGCACGTTCAACTACTCTCTCGGGTTGCTGGGCTGGTGCTGGGCTGTGCATCGGTCTGGGCGACGTCCGGCCTCGTTCGAGCCGCGCTCGCACCACACGGAGGCACCCGCGACGTTCGAGTTTACGCGCGGCGCAGCCCCGAGGTCAAAACAGCCCCCGGTTCCTGGCGCACAGGTGACAGGCATAGGTTATCCAGGAACTCCCGGCGCGCGCCGCATCGGCGTCTGACGACTCGCCGGGCCGACGAGCGAGGAGTCGACGTGACCGACAGCACGGCCACTGCTTCGAAGACCAGCGCCAACGACGGGTCCGACCCCGGCTCGGGTGACACCCTGACCATCCGCGACAACCGCACCGGCGAGTCCTACGACGTGCCGATCATGGACGGCGGGGCCATCAGGGCCGCCGACATCGGCAAGATCAAGGTGGCTGAGGATGAGCCGGGTCTGGCGCTCTACGACCCCGGCTTCGTGAACACCGCCTCCTGCAAGAGCGCGGTCACCTACATCGACGGCGACAGGGGGATCCTGGAGTACCGCGGCTACCCCATCGAGCAGCTGGCCGAGAAGTCCAGCTTCCTCGAGGTCTCCTACCTGCTGATCCACGGCGAGCTGCCCACCAAGGAGCAGTACGACACGTGGGTGCACGAGATCACCTACCACACGTTCGTCCACGAGAACGTCCGCTCGTTCATGGAGGGCTTCCGCTACGACGCTCACCCGATGGGCATGCTGCTGGCGTC
Source organism: uncultured Nocardioidaceae bacterium (assembly GCA_964237315.1). GTDB lineage: Bacteria > Actinomycetota > Actinomycetes > Propionibacteriales > Nocardioidaceae > Nocardioides_B. Next base: position 571 of record CAXSHL010000122.1, on the reverse strand, counting down.
GGTCGGAGCGCTGTCGACCTTCTACCCCGAGTCCCGCCACATCTCCGACCCGGACAACCGGCACATGCAGATGGTCCGGCTGATCGCGAAGATGCCGACGCTGGGCGCCTGGTCGTTCCGGCACGCGCAGGGCAAGCCCTACGTCTACCCCGACAACGACCTCGGCTACACCGCCAACTTCCTGGCCATGCTGTTCAAGATGAGCGAGCGCAAGTACGAAGCCGACGAGCGGCTGGTCAAGGCCCTCGACGTGCTGCTGATCCTGCACGCCGACCACGAGCAGAACTGCTCGACGAACGCCGTCCGCTCGGTGGGCTCCAGCCAGGTCGACCCCTACTCCGCGACAGCGGCGGGCATCGCGGCGCTCTACGGCCCGCTGCACGGGGGTGCCAACGAGTCCGTGCTGCGGATGCTGCGCCGGATCGGCTCGGTGGACAAGATCCCCGAGTTCATCGACGGCGTGAAGAACGGCGACGAGAAGCTGATGGGCTTCGGCCACCGGGTCTACAAGAACTTCGACCCGCGCGCCAAGATCATCAAGAAGGCCTGCGACGACGTCTTCGAGGTGACC
>CAXSHL010000121.1:0-8467 GCA_964237315.1 uncultured Nocardioidaceae bacterium | reverse complement strand
GTTCGGCTCGCTGAACTTCACGGCGTACATCAGCTTGTTGAACAGCCCGCCGACCTTCACCCCGGTCGAGCCGGCGTAGGTGTTCGTCCGCGCGCTGGCGCCCTGGTTGTTCGGCAGGTCGAGCTCCACGGGCTTCCCGCCCGGCTTCTTGCCGACGATCGAGTAGTCCGGGCTGTCCTCGCCGTAGTAGATCCGCGGCTGGTAGCCGCCGGGGAACATGGCGGTCAGGTCACCGACCGGCGGGAGGTCCCGTTCCGCCCACAGCGGCTTGCCCTCGTTGTCGGTGACCGGCTGGTCCTTGCGGTCGCGCTGGTTGCCGTAGGCAGCGATCACGCCGTAGCCGTGGGTGTAGACGGTGTGCTCGTTGGCCCAGTTGCGCTGGCCGTCGGGAAGGCCGGCCATGTTGAGCTCACGGGCCGCGATCACCATGTCGCGCGTGCGTCCGTCGACCTGGTAGCGGTCCACGTCGAGCACCGGCGGGACGCTGTAGTAGCCGCGCACCTGCTGCAGCTGCTGGAAAGACTCGGACACCAGCGCCGGGTCCAGCAGGCGCACCCCGGACAGCGAAGGCGAGTCGGCGCTCACGTCGCTGGCGCTGAGCGAGTCGTTCGCGTTGTAGTCGGTCACCTTCGTGCCCGAGATGCCGTAGGCGGCCCGAGTCGCCTCGATGTTCCTGGCGATGTAGGGCCCCTCCTTGTCCGGCTCCGAGGGCTTGACCTGGAACTGCTGCACGATGCCCGGCCAGATGGCGCCGAGCAGGATCGAGGAGAGCACCAGCAGGACCAGGCCCACCGATGGCAGCAGCCAGGTGCGGCGGAACACGTTGGCGAAGAACAGCACCGCACAGATCAGCGCGATGAAGGTCAGGATCGCCTTGGCCGGCAGCACCGCCTGCTGGTCGGTGAAGCCGATGCCGGTGAACAGCCCACCCGAGCCGCTGGTCAGGTTGTAGCGGTCCAGCCAGTAGTCCGCGCCCTTGAACAGCACGAAGAACCCTGCCAGCACGGAGATCTGCACCTGCGCCGGGCCGGAGAACCGGTCCTGCTTGGACTGCAGCCGGATGCCGCCGAAGAGGTAGTGGACGATCGCCGCGGCCAGCAGGCTGAGCACGGTCACTGCCATGCCGACGTCGATCAGGTAGTGCAGGAAGGGCAGGTCGAAGATGTAGAACCCGACGTCCTTGTGGAAGTAGGCGTCCTTGGTGCCGAACGACTTCGAGTGCAGCCACAGGAGGTACTGCCGCCACTGTCCCGAGCCCGACCCGCCGGCGAACAGCCCGAGCACCAGAGCGACCCCGATCAGCAGCCACCGGCGCAGCGGGTCGACGACCTCGCGGTAGCGGTCCAGGTTCACCTGCTCGGCCGACGCGGGCCGGAACAGCGGCCGGAACCGGTAGGCCAGCACGATGTTGCCGCCCACCACGACCGCCATCAGGATGCCGAACACCAGGAACAGCAGCACCTTGGTGCCGAGCACCTTGGTGAAGACCTCGGAGTAGCCGACGCTGCTGAACCACAGCCGGTCGGTGTAGACACCGGTGAAGACCGAGACCACGAAGAAGGCGACGATCAGGACGATGATCGTGCCGACCAGGGCGCGCGAGCGCTGCGGGCCGCTGGGCGGCACGCGACGCGCCTGCTCCGGGGTGCTGTCCTCGTCGAAGAGTCCGCTCACTGTCTCCTGCTCACGTCCTGCTCACTCGGTGTCGCATCTGGGTGGTCCTGAGGAATGGGTGGGGCGGGCCGGTCGTCCGAACGGCTCAGCCCTCGAGGGTGTCCTGCACCAACTGTAGGAGAGCGGGCACCAGGTCCGGCGCCTCCACGACCGACAGCGCGTCGTCGTGGGACCGCATCCGCAGCGCACAGTACGTCGACCCGGCGCGAGTGGCGCCCGCGACGATGCGCACCTCCTCGCGATCCGGGTGCTGGGCGGCGTACCGCTCGGCCTCCTCCGGATCCTCCGGCAGCGACTGGTCGACGGTCGGTGGCAGCACCAGCCGCTCGACGACCGCCGCGCAGCCGAACACCTCGGGAGGCCAGATGATCCGCTCCAGGACGGTCTCCAACGGCGTCTCGGACGGTACGGCGTCCTGCTCGACCGGGGTCAGCGACCCGGCCGCAACGGCATCGTCGAGGCCCATCGCCGCTGCCAGGGCCGGCTCGCGGGCCAGCAGGTCCGAGGTCGGGACCAGCGCGTAGAGCCGGGCGGGCTGGTCCCAGCCGGAGGCCGCGACGTGCGCCTCGATCTCGCGGACCGCCTCGACCAGCACCGGGTCGGCCCGCGTGTCGGGGGCGGGCTGCTCGGGTGACTCCTGCGGGGACTCGGTCATCCGCAGGCCGGCAGGTCGGCGCGCTTGTTCTTCGCATAGGCCTCGAGGGACTCGACGGCGCTGTGCATGGTCGGGGCCTTCACGAGCTCGATCTGGTCCTTCCTGACGTCGGCGTGCAGGGCCGTCCCGCAGTTGCCGGGGGGCACGAAGAAGATCTTGGCACCCGCGTTCCGGGCCGCGACGATCTTCTGCTGGATCCCTCCAATCGATCCAACGTGCCCGTCCTCGTCGATGGTTCCCGTGCCGGCGATGTCGGTGCCGCCGGTGAGCGAGCCGGGCGTCAGGGTGTCATAGACCCCGAGGGAGAAGATCAGCCCCGCGCTCGGGCCCCCGATGTCCTCTCCGAGCCGCACCGAGACGTCGAACGGGAAGTCGTAGCCGGTGCCGATCTGCACCCCGACCACGGCCCGCTTCGGGTCGTCGGGCGAGGGCTCGGCCTTGATCACCACACGCTCGGTCTTCCCGTCCCGGCGGACCACGAACGAGGCCGACTCACCCACGCCGGTCCTCTGCACCGCACGCGACACCTGCTTGACGTCGTGGATCCTGGCCCCGTTGATCGACTCGATCCGGTCCCTGACCTGGAGCTTTCCCGCCGCGGGCGAGCCCTTCGTCACGGCCAGGACCTCGATCTTCAGCGGCAGGCGGTAGCCCAGCTCACTGAGTGCGGCAGCGATCGCGGTGTCTTGGGAGCTGACCATCTCGACGTTGCTCTGCTGCTCGACGTCGTCCGCGGACTGGTCCGGCGGGTAGATGACGTCCCGCGGGTAGACCGCCCGCGTCTTGTCGAACCACGCCCCGAGCGTCTCCCCGAGACCGACGTGCCGGGTCGGGTTGGTGACCGACACGGTGGTCAGCCGCAGGTCGCCCTTCGTGGGGTAGGTGCGGTGCCCCGACACGTCGATGATCGCCTTGCCCTTGGTGGAGCCCAGCACGTCGACGGTGGGCCCCGGACTCATCGTCACGTAGGGAACCGGGAGCAGCAGCGCGGCGCCGCCGAGCACCAGCAGGAGGCAGGCCACCAGGACACTGGCCAGGGTGCGGCGGCTCATGCGCTCACTGTCTCACCCGGCTGCAACCCGGGCAGCCGGACGGCCGGACGGCGCCGACTAGGCCGACCGACGGGTGCCGCCCCGCCCGTCGCCGTCCCCCGCGCGGTCGCCGCTGCGGGACCGGCGGATAGCCACGCCCGTGCTGCGCTCGCGCACCACTGCAGGACGAGGCTGCTTCGCGCCCGGGTGCTCCCTGGCGATCGCCTTGGCGAACCGCTCGTAGGCGGCGTCCGAGCGGTCGTTGCCCTCGCGCTGCGGGCGACCGGCCCACGCGGCCCACGCCATCATCACCACGAGGACCACCCCCGAGGGCGCCAACCACATCAGGATCTGCACCCTGACACGGTAGGTCGCCACGGGCGTCGCGGCGGCCAGGCACGCCCGAGAAGGCGGGACTACGGAGTGCCGACCCACTCGTCGCTGCCGTCGGTGAACAGCTGGTGCTTCCAGATCGGCACCGTGCCCTTGAGCTCGTCGATCAGCGCCCGGGACGCATCGAACGCCTCGCCGCGGTGCACGGCGGCGGTGGCCACGACCACGGCCGCGTCCCCGATCTCGAGGCGGCCGACCCGGTGGACCGCGGCGACCGCCAGGACGTCGTACTTCTCGGCGACGCTGTCCACCACCTCGTGCAGGCGGGCCAGTGCGGTCGGGTGCGCGGAGTACTCCAGGCCGGTGACGCCCTCGCCGTGGTCGTGGTCGCGGACGGTGCCCACGAAGACGTCGATGCCCCCGACCTCGCGACCCGAGACGGCGTCCAGCACCTCCGTGACGTCGAGCGGGGTGTCGCGCAGGTCCACGAGGCGTACGACGGGCAGGGCGGCGCTCACACTCGCGAGCGTAGTCGCAGGCCAGCGCACCTGTTGACCGCTGCGAGTAGTTTGGCCTCATGACGAACGCCCCCGGCGGCCCTCCCGACGACAGCAGCGACGACGACCAGCCGAACCCCTTCAAGGGGACACCGTTCGAGCAGATCTTCAACCAGTTCGGGGGCGCGCTGGGTGGCATGTCAGGTCTGCCCGGCGGTCTCGGGGGCCCTGCGGGCGGTCAGCCGGGCGCCGGCGGGATGCCGGACCTGTCGGCGCTGATGAGCCAGATGCAGGCGATGATGGCCCCGCACGCCGGGTCGGTGAACTGGAGTCTCGCCAAGGATGTCGCCCGCCGCACCGTTGCCCAGGAGCCCGACCCGTCCGCCACGGACCGCCAGCGCACCGAGGTCGCGGACGCGCTCCGGCTCGCCGACCACTGGCTGGACCCGGTCACGGAGTTCCCCTCCGGCGTGCGGGCCACCGCCGCCTGGAGCCGCGCGGAGTGGGTGGAGCAGACCATCGAGGTGTGGCAGCGGCTCGTCGAGCCGGTCGCCGAGCACGTGGTCACCGCGATGGGCAACGCGCTGCCGGAGGAGGCTCGTGCGATGGCCGGCCCCCTGATGGGGCTGCTCGGCCAGGCCGGCGGCGCGATGTTCGGCAGCCAGGTGGGCCAGGCCCTCGGTGGTCTCGCGAGCGAGGTGCTCAGCGCCTCCGACATCGGGCTGCCGCTGGGTCCCGAGGGCACCGCCGCCCTGGTGCCGGCCAACATCGCGAGGTTCGCGGACGGCCTCGACGTGTCCGCCGACGACGTGCTGCTCTACCTGGCGCTGCGGGAGGCCGCCCACCAGCGGCTCTTCGCCCACGTGCCGTGGCTGCGCGCCCACCTCGTGGCCGCGGTCGAGGACTTCGGCCGGGGCACCACCATCGACGTGTCGAAGATCGAGTCCTCGATGCGCGAGATCGACCCGAACAACCCCGCGTCGATCGCCGAGGCGCTCGAGGGTGGGCTGTTCGAGCCGGAGAAGACCCCCGCGCAGCAGGCGGCCCTGGTCCGTCTCGAGACCGCGCTCGCCCTGGTCGAGGGCTGGGTCGACGAGGTCGTCGGGCAGGCCACGGAGTCCCGGATGCCCGACGCGGCGAAGATGCAGGAGGCCGTGCGCCGCCGCCGCGCCGCCGGCGGACCCGCCGAGTCGGCCTTCGCCGCACTGGTCGGGCTCGAGCTGCGGCCCCGGCGCCTGCGCGACGCGTCCGCACTGTGGGGCTCGCTGAGGTCCCGCAAGGGCCAGTCGGACCGCGACGCCGTGTGGACGCACCCCGACCTGCTGCCGACCTCCGCGGACCTCGACGACCCGCTCGGATTCCAGGAGGGCTCGGTGCCGTCGACCGAGACGCTGACCGACGAGGCCTTCGACGCGGCCCTGACCGACCTGCTCGACCGGGAGGCCGGTCCCGACGACCCCAGCGGGCCGCCGGCCACGTGACGGCGCTGCACGACGACGCGCTGGCCACCCTGCGCAGCTGGGTCGCTCCCGACCAGGGACAGGAGCACCTGCGGCAGCGGTACGTCGAGCACCTCGAGGCCCATGCGGACGGTCTCTCGCGCGCGGACCACCCGGACCACCTGACTGCCGGCGCCCTGGTGCTGTCCGCCGACCACGCCGAGGTGCTGCTGACCCTCCACGCGAAGGCGCGCGAGTGGTTCCACCTCGGCGGCCACTGCGAGCCGGACGACGAGACGCTGGCCGGTGCCGCGCTGCGGGAGGCGACCGAGGAGTCGGGGATCACCGGCCTGGTGCTCGATCCCCAGCCGGTGCACCTGGACGCGCACGACGTGGGCTTCTGCGGCACCTACGAGCACGTCCGGCACCTCGACGTACGCTTCCTCGCGCTGGCCCCGCCCGACGCAGTGCCGTCGGTGAGCGAGGAGTCGCTCGACGTGCGGTGGTGGTCGGTGGACGCCCTGCCCACGGATGCGCCGGACGTGCGGCGGCTCGTGGAGCTGGCCCTCGACCGGGTGCGGCCGGCGGAGCCGGGGTCAGTGAGAGGGACGCCGGCCGGTCAGCGGTCGTCAGCGGCCAGCTGAGCGGCGCCCTCGTCCGAGCAGTCCGTCGGGTCGCCCGAGCCCTCAGCGATGCCGAGCCGGGTGGCAGCGGCCGCCCCCTCGAGGAAGCCCTTGGCGCGCTCGGCCTTGGGGAAGCGGTCCACCCAGGACCAGAACGCCCTGGTGTGGCCAGTCTCGATCAGGTGCGCCAGCTCGTGCACCAAGACGTAGTCGATGACCCACATCGGCATGCCCTGCAGCCGGGTGGACAGCCGGATCGAGCGGTCGCTCGGGGTGCAGCTGCCCCAGCGGCTGTTCTGGTTCTCGACCCAGCGGACGGTCAGGGGCTTCGCGCGGCCGTCGAGGTAGCGCCCGGACAGCTCGCTCGCCCGCCTCTCGAGGACCTGGTCGCTGGGTCTGCGGCGCTGCTCGGAGCGCTCCAGGCGGGCCAGCATCGTCGCCACGCACTCCTGCTCCTCCGCGCGGGTCAGGCGTGCAGGGACCAGCACCACGACCTTGTCCTCGTCGCGGTAGGCAGCCACCGTCCGGCGCCGACGGCGCGAGCGACGGACCTCGACGGTGGGCCCGTCCGAGGCCGGGTTGGCGGTCATGGTCCCCCAGATTACCCTCCGGCCCACTCCAGCAGCCGGTCAACGGGCCAGGTATTGACGATCCGGTCCACCGGCACGCCGAGCCGCTCGGCGCGTTCGGCGCCGTACGCCAGGAAGTCCAGCTGCCCGGGGGCGTGCGCGTCGCTGTCGATGGAGAACAGGCAGCCGGCGTCCAGCGCGAGCGCGACCAGGTCGTCGGGCGGGTCGCTGCGCTCGGGCCGCGAGTTGATCTCCACCGCGACGGCGTGCTCGGCGCAGGCCGCGAACACCGCCTGCGCGTCGAAGGTGCTCTGCGGCCGGGTGCCGCGACCACCGGTGATCAGCCGCCCGGTGCAATGGCCCAGGACATTGGTCTCGGGATGCCGGGCGGCCGCGATCATCCGCCGGGTCATCGCGGGCGCCTCCATCCGCAGCTTCGAGTGCACCGAGGCGACCACCACGTCGAGCCGGGCCAGCATCGCGTCGGTCTGGTCCAGGCCGCCGTCCTCGAGGATGTCCACCTCGATGCCGCGCAGCAGCCGGAAGTCCGCGCCGAGGTGCTCGTCGACAGCAGCCACCACCTCGAGCTGCTGGGTCAGCCTGGCCGCAGTCAGCCCGTTGGCGACCCGCAGCCGCGGGGAGTGGTCGGTCAGCACGAGGTAGTCGTGGCCGACCTCCACCGCGGTCATCGCCATCTCCTCCAGGGGCGACCCGCCGTCGGACCAGTCCGAGTGCGAGTGCAGGTCGCCTCGCAGCGCCCGCCGGTAGGCCTCGCCACCCTCGGCCAGCGGGCCGGCGGTCCTCTCGAGCTCGACGAGGTAGTCGGGCCGCTGACCCGACACGCACTGGGTGATGATCGCGGCGGTCTTGGCGCCGATCCCCGGCAGGTCCTTGAGGCTGCCGGCGCGGGCCCGGGTGCGCACCTCCTCGGTCGGCACCTGCAGCAGGGCGGCGGCCGCGGTGCGGTAGGCCTTGATCCGGTAGCTGTCGGCCAGCCTCCGCTCGAGGAGGAAGGCGATCCTGCGCAGCGCGGCGACCGGGTCCGGCGCGGCCTCGTCGGAAGTGCTGGCCATCTGGTGCGATTCCTCCCGTCTGTTTTCCCTCCACACGGTGTGCACCGTCATTGTGGCTGGTCAACGCGACGCCGGACACCCGGCCCGGGCGTGTCCCCCACAGGTCTGTCCACGGATTCCCACAGCCTCGTCCACAAGCTGTGCATGTGCTCCACACGTCGTCCACAGGGTTATCCACAGGGGTGGAGAACGATCCGTTGACCCGGCTGACCCACACGCCTACCTTGGGTGAAGACGAGGCCCTCAGCCGAGTCGGTGCGGCACTCGCAAGGGGAAGGCGGGTGGCGTGCCGGTGAGGCTGAGGGCCTCTCTGTCGTCCTCATGTCGTCCCCCATGTCGTCCCGGGCGGGCCGTCGGAGGCCGGTTGGCACAGTGAGCAGGCTCCCCGCCTGCATGATTCCGCTTCGCTCCTGCCGTAGTGTGCGAGGCGGTCGCGCTCGTGCGGCCGCGGCGGGAGGGGTGTTTCTCTCCACCGACGACCCAGTCAAGCAACCGGTTCGACAACAGCGAGGAGGCCGTCATGGCGGAGACCTGGAGCGGCGAGTTCTACTGCGTGAAGTGCAAGGAGAAGCG
>CAXSHL010000120.1:0-8539 GCA_964237315.1 uncultured Nocardioidaceae bacterium | reverse complement strand
TGGGGGATGATGCTCGGCTTCTTCTGCCTGAACTTCGTCATCTACTTCTTCATCACCTGGTTCCCCACCTACCTGCACGACGCCCGCGGCTTCAGCCTGCTGGGCACGGGCTTCTACGGCGTCATCCCGGCCATCGTGGCAATCTTCGGCGGCTGGCTCGGTGGCTGGGTCTCGGACCGGATCTATGACCGCACCGGAGACCTGAACAAGGCTCGCAAGGTGTGCCTCGTCGGGGGCATGGCCTTCTCCTCGGTCATCGCCCTCGCCGTCGTGGTGCCGAGTGCGGCCGCGGCCCTGGCACTGCTGTCGGTCTGCTACGCGAGCCTGACCTTCGCTGCGGCCAGCGTGTGGTCGCTGCCGGCGGACGTCGCGCCCTCGGACGGGCAGGTGGCCTCCATCGGCGGCATCCAGAACTTCGCCTCGAACCTCGCGGGCGTCGGCAGCCCCTTCTTCGTGGGCGCCCTGTACGACGCGACGGGCTCCTTCGTCGTACCCCTGGTCGTCGTCGGCTGCCTGGGCCTGGTGGGCGCCCTGTCCTACGCCTTCATCGTCAAGCGGGTCGAGCCGCTCCCGCTCCGCGCCGCCCACTGAGCGCAGCTTTCGCGGGAGCACCGCTTCCGGGACATGCACGAGACATCGAGGAGGGACACCCTGATGAGCACCACAGGCAGGTCGGCCGCGGACGTGGGCCGCACACGCTGGGCACGGTTGATCCCGATCGCGATCCTGGTCTACATCATCTCGTTCATGGACCGGACCAACATCGGGTTCGCGCTGGACGGTCTGCACGACGACCTGGGGATCGACTCCACCCAGCAGGGGCTGGCTGCCGGCGTCTTCTTCATCGGCTACCTGACCCTGCAGATCCCCGGTGGCCACCTCGCCGAGCACTGGAGCGCGAAGAAGTTCGTCGGGATCATGATCCTGGTCTGGGGCGTGCTCGCCATCCTCGGCGGCTTCGTCCAGAGCTTCGGGCAGCTCCTCGTGGTGCGCTTCTTCCTGGGGGTGGCCGAGGCCGGCATCTGGCCCGCCATCCTGATGCTGATCAGCCACTGGTTCCCCGCTGCCGAGCGGGCCCGTGCCTACGGGTTCTGGATGATGAACATCGCGATCTCCTCGATCGTCACCGCACCGTTGTCGGGCTGGATCCTGAGCTTCGCGGACTGGCGCTGGCTGTTCATCATCGAGGGCGCCTTCCCGTTCCTGGTCGCGGCTCCGCTCTGGTGGCTCCTGGTGGCCGACCACCCGCGCGAGGCGTCCTGGTGCTCGGTGGAGGAGCGCGAGTACATCGAGGACGGCCTGGCCCGCGACCGGGAGGCCGACTCCCACCTCGAGCACCGCGGGCTGCGCGACGTGGTCACCAACAGCGTGGTGCTCCGGCTGACACTGGTCTACTTCCTGATCCAGATCGGCTTCTACGGTCTCAACACCTGGCTGCCGCACGTCGTCGGCACCATCACCGGTGGCGCCATCTGGCAGGTCGGCCTGGTCACCGCCATCCCGTACGCCGTCGCGATGGCGGGCCTGTGGTTCAACGCGAAGGCCGCCGACCGGACCGGTCGCTACTCACGTCACGTGTTCATGTCCATGCTCGTCGGCTCGGTCACCCTGGTGATCTCGGTGATGGTCGGGACCTCGTCGCCGGTGCTGGCCATCGCGCTGATCAGCCTGGCGATGGGTGGGGCGCTGGCCTACGACGGACCGTTCTGGGCCACCGCCTCCCGCGCCGTCCCGGCTGCCCTCGGGGGCGCCGCCATGGGGTTCGTGAACGCCATCGGGAACCTCGGCGGCTTCGTCGGGCCGTACGCCGGCGGCTGGCTGCAGGACGCCAGCGGAGGCAGCTTCAAGACCACGTCGGTGTTCCTCGCGGTGGCGTTGCTGGCCGCTGGCCTGGTGATGCTCACGCTGCGCAAGCGCGGCGACCGCCCGGTCGAGGAGACGGTGGAGGAGCTCGCGGCCAAGCGCGCCGGGGCCTCGGCCGAGCGTGGGTGAGCCGATCTCCATGACAGCTCGCGAGTCGAGCATCCGACCACCGCACCAGGAGGGAACCGCATGACCGACCAGAACGCACGCAGCACCAACCCGGCCGACCCCGATGACGTGGTGCTGGAGGTCCCGGCAGCCGGGGCAGCCGACGTGACCAAGGCCGCGGAGGCGGCCCGGGCCGCCCAGCGGGAGTGGCGCGCGATGCCGCCGGCCGCCCGGTCTGCTGCTCTCGCGGAGGCCGCCGAGGCGGTGGCCGCAGCCGCGCCCGAGCTGACCGACCTGATGGTCCGGGAGGTGGGCAAGCCGCGTGGCGAGGCGTCCGGAGAAGCCGCGCGGGCGGTGGCCATCCTGCGGTACTACGCCCAGCAGGTGCTCGACCCGGATGGCGAGACCTACCCTGCGCCGGGCACCACGCTGCTGATGGCGCGCCGGGTGCCGCGGGGCGTCGCCGGGTTGATCACGCCCTGGAACTTCCCCTTCGCGATCCCGCTGTGGAAGGCGGCTCCGGCGTTGGCCTACGGCAACGCGGTGCTGCTCAAGCCCGCCCCCGAGGCGACGGCGTGCGCGCTGCGGCTGGCCGAGATCCTCCACGAGTCGTTGCCGAGCGATCTCTTCGCCGTCGTACCAGGGCTGGCGGAGGCGGGCCAGGCCGTCGTCGCCGAGGCCGACGTGGTCTCGTTCACCGGCTCGGTCGGAGCCGGTGCCGCTGTGCGCGAGGCCGCAGCGAAGCGGGGCATCCCGGCGCAGTGCGAGATGGGTGGGCAGAACCCGTCCGTCGTGCTGCCCGACGTGGACGTCGAGGCGACCGCTGCGGTCCTGGCCGGTGCCGCCATGGGGTACGCCGGCCAGAAGTGCACCGCTACCTCGCGGGTGGTCGTCGTCGACGACGGCGACGGGTTCGCCTCCCGGTTCACCGATGCCCTGGTGACCGCTGTCGAGGCCCTCGGCGTGGGGGAGCCCGCCGAGGACGGGGTGGCGGTCGGACCGGTGATCACCGAGCAGGCCCGCGACGCCGTGGTGGCGGCCGGTCGGGAGGCGGAGGAGTCCGGCGGCCGGGTGCTGACCGGCGGGTCGGCACCGGACCGGCCGGGCTGGTTCGTCGCGCCGACGCTGGTCGACGGGGTGCCCGCCACCGCCCGGGTCGCCCAGGAGGAGGTGTTCGGACCGTTCGCGGTGGTGCTCACCGCCCCCGACGTCGACCAAGCAGTCGAGCTGGCCAACGGGGTCCGCTACGGCCTGGCCGCCGCCGTCTTCACCCGTGACCTGGACGCGGCGCTCGGGATCGCGAACCGGCTCGAGGCGGGGCTGGTCCGGGTCAACTCGCCGACCTCCGGGGTCGACTTCTACGCGCCCTTCGGTGGCGAGAAGGAGTCCAGCTACGGCCCGCGCGAGCAGGGCAAGGCGGCGCGGGACTTCTACACCGCGGTCCGCACCATCACGATCGCCGGGGGTGCGTCGTGACGGCGATCTTCCGGGTGGCGGTGCCCGACGGCGGGGTGCGGCTGGCCCGAGGAGACGTGACCGGCGGACCCGCCGAGCTGCTGCCGGCGTCGGCCTCTCTCGACCTGCTGCTCAGCGGCGCCGACGTGGTGCCTGGCTCCTCGCTCGCCGCCGCCGTCCGGGGTGCGTCCGACGGGCCGGTGCCGGGCGGCGCGACCGTGCTCGCGCCGGTGCAGACCCAGGAGGTGTGGGCGAGCGGGGTGACCTTCGAGCGCAGCCGGTCGGCGCGCAACGAGGAGGCGGGGCCTGTCGACATCTACGACCGGGTCTACGACGCCGTCCGCCCGGAGCTGTTCTGCAAGGCGGCGCCGGGTCGGGTCCGCGGCCCCGGGGAGGCGATCGGGATCCGGCGCGACTCCGGCTGGGACGTGCCCGAGCCGGAGCTGGCCCTGGTCGCGGACGCCGCCGGGCGGCTGGTCGCCCTGACGGTCGGCAACGACGTGTCCAGCCGCAGCATCGAGGGCGAGAACCCGCTCTACCTGCCGCAGGCGAAGATGTTCACCGGCAGCTGCGCCCTGGGGCCCGCGCTGGTGCCGCTGACCGAGGCGCCGCCGCTGGCGTCGCTGGTCATCGAGCTGTCGATCCGTCGTGACGGTGAGGTGCTGTTCGCGGACTCGGTGCCCTTCGCGGCGATGCGCCGCGATCCCGGGGAGCTGCTCGACTGGCTCTTCGCGGCGCTCGAGTTCCCCACCGGGGTGGTGCTGCTCACCGGCACCTCCATCGTGCCGCCGCAGGAGTTCACGCTGCGGGCCGGCGACGTGGTGGACATCGCGATCCCGGGTGTGGGGACGCTGAGCAACTCCGTCGAGGAGATCGGCCGTCCGGCCCCGCGTCCGCTCACGGGGGTGGGGGCATGACCACGATCCGCGACGTCGAGGTGGTCGACGTACGCTTCCCGACCTCGCGCGACCTCGACGGCTCCGATGCCATGAACCCCGACCCGGACTACTCCGCTGCCTACGTGGTGCTGCACACGGACGCCGGCGACGGTCTCGAGGGACACGGCTTCACCTTCACCATCGGCCGCGGCACGGAGGTGGTGTGTGCTGCCGTCGAGGCGCTTCGACCGCTGGTCCTGGGCATGTCGGTCGAGGACGCCTGTGCGGACATGGGACGGTTCTGGCGCACGGTCACGCGGGACAGCCAGCTGCGCTGGATCGGGCCCGAGAAGGGCGTGATCCACCTGGCCACGGCGGCGGTGGTCAACGCGATGTGGGACCTGTTCGCCAAGCGCGAGGGCAAGCCGCTGTGGAGGCTGCTGGCCGACATGTCACCGGAGGAGATCGTCTCCCTGGTCGACTGGCGCTACCTGACGGACGCGCTCACCCCCGAGGATGCGGTGGCCCTGCTGCGAGAGCGGGAGCCCGGACGCGTCGAGCGCGAGAAGCAGCTGCTGGAGGAGGGCATCCCGTCCTACACCACGTCCGCGGGCTGGCTGGGGTACTCCGACGACAAGCTGCGCCGGCTGTGCCAGCAGGCCGTCGACGCAGGGTGGTCGCACCTCAAGCTCAAGGTCGGCGCGGACATCGAGGAGGACGCCAGACGCTGCCGGATCGCCCGCGAGATCCTCGGCCCCGAGCGGCGGCTGATGGTGGACGCCAACCAGCGCTGGGACGTGGACGAGGCGGTGGCGGCCATGGGGCGGCTGGCCGAGTTCGACCCGTGGTGGATCGAGGAGCCCACCAGCCCCGATGACGTGCTGGGGCACGCCGCCATCGCCCGGGCGATCGCGCCCATCCGGGTCGCCACGGGCGAGCACGTGCACAACCGGGTGATGTTCAAGCAGCTGCTGCAGGCGGACGCCATCGGGTTCTGCCAGATCGACGCGTGCCGGCTGGGAGGCGTCAACGAGGTCGTGGCCGTGCTGCTGCTGGCGGCGCACCACGGTGTCCCGGTGTGTCCCCACGCGGGTGGCGTGGGACTCTGCGAGCTGGTCCAGCACCTCACCGCCTTCGACTTCGTCGCCGTGTCCGGAAGCTTCGAGGACGTCGTGGTGGAGTACGTCGACCACCTGCACGAGCACTTCGTCGACCCGGTGCGCACCAGCGCAGGTCGCTACCTCGCTCCGGAGCAACCCGGCTACAGCGCCGAGATCCGGCGAGAGAGCCTCCAGGAGTTCCGGTTCCCCGACGGCCCCGCGTGGCGCAGCGCCGGATGAGCAGCTGACCGGCCCTGCCCCACGCCGACCCGGCGCGTCTGCACGCCGAGAACCCGCCGACCCGTCGCGTCTGCACGCTTGGCGCCGGGCGCTACGTCTGCGGACGCCCCTGCTGAGGCACCATCGAGACGCGGAACGCGAGGAAGCGCACCAGCCCGACGGCCTTGCGATGAGACCGCGGCTCTTCCCCTGCCTCAGTTGGACAGGTGCGCCACCCGCGGCCAGATCGAGGCCCACGTCCCGCGAGGCCCGCTGCACAAGAAGATGCGGGCGTAGTCGTGCTCCTCGTTCGGCACCGGTCCGCCCACTCGGCGCAGGTCTCGACACCCGCGCAGGTACGTCGGCGGGCGGCTGTCCTCCCAGACGAGGATGACGGCCCCGTCCACGGAGGGTGGCGGGCCCCACAGGCCGTAGGCGTTCAGCCCGCTGTACGCCGCCGGCAGCCCGAACCGGGCTCGGTAGCGGTCGATCGCTCCTGCCTCGCCGTAGTTGCCGGTCAGCAGCACCGCGTGTGAGCGCCGGGCGGCCGGGAGTCTCCGGTACACCGCGGCGACCAGGCCCACCTCCCGCGGCCAGCCGACCATCTCCAGCTGCTGCTCGCCGCCACCCGCCCACCCGGATGCGGCCAGACCGCGTGGCGAGAGGATCGGCAGCGCGGCCGGCAACGTGACCGCCGACGTGACGGCGACCAGGACCATCAGCGCCGCGAGCACCCGGGGCCGGCGCTCGACGACCACGGCGCCGGCGGCGATCAACGCCGGATAGAGGCCCACCGTGTAGTAGGCCTGGCCGGCTGTGACCACGAAGACGAGGAAGGCGACCAGCCAGGACACCGCGAGCACGCGAGCGAAGCGCCACTTCTGGTCTCGCCACAGGCAGATCGCGCCGATGACCCAGAGCGCCGAGGCACCCAGACCGAACAGCACGACCTGGAGCACGAGGAAGCCGATCCGCTCGTCGAGGGTGCCGTACTCCTCCCGGATCATCTTGGCCACCACGACCTGGGGCCAGCCGTGCCGAGCCTGCCAGAGCAGTCCGGGGACCCAGGCAGCGAACGCGATCAGTGCGCCCACGACATACCAGCGGTTGAAGACGAGGGCACGCCCACCCGGCACGGTGAACAGGCCGAGGGTCGACGACAGCACGAGCACCAGCACCAGGTCCTTGTTCAGCAGACCGACAGCGACCAGGACGCCGGCGACCAGCCACAGGCGGGTCCGCCCGGTTCGGGCGATGCGCAGCACCACCCAGGTGACGGCCACCCAGACCGCGAGGTCCAGCGTGGCCGTGGCGAGAAGGTGCCCCGCGAGCAGCCCGACCGTGCTCACCGCGACCGTGAACGTCGCGAGCACCTGAGCCCGGGCCCGGCCGCCGAGCTCGCGGGCCGTCAACCCGGTCATCCAGGCCGTGCCGACCACCGACGCAACCGCGGGAAGCCGGAACACGACCAGGGACCCTCGGCCGAGCGCCTCGAAGGAGCTGGCGAGCAGCGGCGTGAGCACACCCTGGTCGGGGTAGCTCCATGCCAGGTGCCGGCCGCAGGCGATGAAGTAGAGCTCGTCGCGGTGGTAGCCGTAGCGGCCGCTGGCGACCAGCAGCACCGCCGCGAGCACCACGCACACCGCTGACATCCCACGCCACGCGACTGTCGGGGGTGACACGCTCCTCGTCGCGACTGCCATGCTTCCCTCCGGGCTCCCCTCCGCTGTCGGTTCGTCCTGAGTCATTCTGACGCTCCTCGCGCACGGGGACTGGCGGCGCCGAACCCTGCCGGCCCCGCCCGTCTGCACGCCCGGGACGGAGCGCTACGTCTGGGGATGCGCCGGCTGAGGCACCATCGAGACGCGGAAGGCTAGGAAGCGGACCAGCCCGACACCGAGGTTCGCCGCGGCGAGCACCACCAGCTCCGCCAGTCGGCCGTGGTCGTGCGCGAGAGCGTCAAGCAACCACAGCGAGGCGGCGGTGACCACGAGGCTGAAGCCGAGCAGACCGAGGCCCAGCCCCTGGTGCTGCACCGCCTTCTCCGATCCCTGGACGCCGAAGGTGATGCGGCGATGCCCGGCCGTCCCTGCGATCGTGGACGCGATCAGCGCGATGGCGTTGGCCCACTGCGCATCGAGGCCGTTGCGCAGCACGACGTACAGCACGCCGTAGAGCACGTTGAACAGTCCACCGACCGCCGCGAAGAGCACCAGCTGCAGAATCGGCTTCGCCCGGATGGCGGCGACAACGGCGTCGAGGCGCGCCCTCACCCGGTCGGCGATGGTGGGCCACTCAGGAGGGAGTCGCGGACAGGCCCGGGTACGTCGATCGGCACCCGCCCAGCATGACCCACGCACATGTGTCGAGCCTACGGAACCATGCGCGCGGTCAGAGCCGGCGCCCCAGGCGTGCGGACGCGACGACTCGAGGGGGTTCGGGCGTGCGGACGGGCCGGGTCGGCGGGCCCGGGATGCGCGAGCACGGCCGACGGGTCTAGGGTGGTCACGTCATGACGTACCCGAGCAGCCTCCTCCTTCGCTGCCGCAGCGAGGTTCGCCCCCTCTAGAGGGACCAGCCGGACCCCCTCGCTGCGGAGTTCGTCGTCGCTTCCGGACCTCGACCACCTACAGCGAGAGCGCACACACCATGACCCTGCACTCCGCCCTCCACCGGGGCACCACCAGCAGCAGCCGAGCCCGATGCCCTACCACCGGTATCGCGCCTTCCCTCCCATCGACCTGCCCGACCGGACCTGGCCCAACTCCCGGGTCACCGAGGCGCCACGCTGGCTGTCCACCGACCTCCGCGACGGCAACCAGGCGCTCATCGACCCGATGTCACCGGCGCGCAAGATGGCGATGTTCGACCTCCTGGTCCGGATGGGCTACAAGGAGATCGAGGTCGGCTTCCCGT
>CAXSHL010000119.1:0-8779 GCA_964237315.1 uncultured Nocardioidaceae bacterium | reverse complement strand
CGTAGGCCTGGTGGCCGGTGTCGAAGACGATCCGGTCCGTCGGCGAGTCGAACGTCCGGTGCAGCGCCAGGGTCAGCTCCACGACGCCCAGGTTCGGCCCGAGGTGACCGCCCGTGCGCGACACCTTGCGGACCAGGAAGTCCCGGATCTCCACCGCCAGCTCGTCGAGCTGGGCGTCGGTCAGGTCGTGCAGGTCACGTGGGCCGGTGAGCCGGTCCAGCAGTCCCATCGATCGTCCTCCATCGATTGTCCTCCGTGGGTTGTCCTCCACGGGTTCTCCTCCACGGGCTGTCCTCCACGGGTTGTCCTCGTCTGACCGACGGCGGACGTGCGGCGCTCGACACCGGCAGTCTAGTTGGCGGCCGAACCCCTCCTGGTCGGCCTGGCCGGGTGCCGAGGCGCCCCGTTCTGCGATCCCCAACGCGCCGAGGCGCCCCGTTCTGCGATCCACAACGCGCCGAGGCGTCCCGTTCTGCGATCCCGGGCACAGGATGCGACGCCTCGGCGACATCTGAGCCACAGGATGCGACGCCTCGGCGACATCTGAGCCGCAGAACGGGACGCCTCGGCGACATCTGAGCCGCAGAATGCGACGCCTCGGCAGCATGTGGACCGCACAACGCGACGCCTCGGCGCAGAGGGTCAACCAGCGAGCCCCTCGACCAGCTCGCGGTAGGTGGCGGAGGTCAGGAACGCGGTGACGAAGTGCGCGCAGGAGTGGCTCTTGTCCAGGGCTGGCACCGCCTCGGGACCCACGAAGACGATCTGGCGGCCCTCGCCGAGGACGATGTCCGCGTCGGTGAGGGTGGTGCCGGCCACCCAGACGCGGTAGTCGAACGGCTCGTCGCGCTCGGGGTAGCGGAACCTCTCCACACGCCACAGTCGCAGACCTCCATCGAGGCGGATGCCGGTCTCCTCCTCGAGCTCGCGGTAGGCCGCCGGCTCGAAGTCCTCCCCGTCGTCGACGTGCCCCCCGACCATCCCCCACTTCTCCGGGGCCAGCGGGGCGTGCTCGTCCCGCTCCTGGAGCAGCACCCAGCCGCGCTCGTCCACGAGCACGATGACCGAGATCCGCACCATGCCGCCCATGCTAGATCCGGCCTAGAGCCGGGCCACGAAGCGTCGTCCGCGCAGCGCCTCCTCGACGAGTCCCACGGCCCGCCGCTCGGCCATCAGGCGCGCAGCCTCGGCGTGCCAGGTCTCCACCGCGGCCTCCACGGTGTCCGCGTCGGTGACGTCCCGCAGCTCCGCTCGCGCCTCGCTCAGCCCTCGTCGTACGGCGGCCTGCGCGCCCTCCACGTGCAGCAGGGCGAACCGCGCCAGCACCACGTCGTGGCGGCGGAGCACCGGGTAGGAGCGGTACTCCGGCGGGCACCGGTCCAGCAGCCAGGAGACCGCCGTGTCCTCCCACCGGGGGGCGTCGGGCGGGCGCACCGCAGCGGGCCATCCGGGAGGTACGACGAGCCGATCCATGCCGGCCAGCATACCCCAGGCTCGAACACGTGTTCGAGCCGTCCGCAGGATGCGACGCCTCGCCGTGGTCAGCCGGCGAGGAAGGAGAGCCGCACCTGACGGTCGGGGTTGTCCACGTTCAGGTCGACCAGGCAGATGCTCTGCCAGGTCCCCAGGGCGAGCCGGCCGCCCAGCACCGGCACCGTGGCGTACGGCGGCACCAGTGCCGGCATCACGTGCGAGCGGCCGTGTCCCGGCGAGCCGTGCCGGTGGCGCCACCTGTCGTCGGCGGGCAGCAGGTCGTCCAGCGCGGCCAGCAGGTCCTCGTCGCTGCCGGCGCCGGTCTCGAGGATCGCGATGCCGGCGGTCGCGTGCGGCACGAAGACGTGCAGCAGCCCGTCGCCCGCGCCGGCGACGAACGCGGCGCACTCCCGGGTGAGGTCGTGCACCACGTCGCTGCTGCCGGTGCGGACCCCGATCGTCTCACTGCGCACAGCCGCGTCCCTCCGGTCGCCTGGACATGGCGCCATGGTGTCACCCGGCCGCGGCTGCTGCACACTCGTGCCATGCCACTCGAGGACTTCGACCGCTATCCCCTGCTGTTCGGCCCGAGCCCGGTGCACCCGCTGAGGCGGCTCACCAGCCACCTGGGCGGCGCGGAGATCTGGGCCAAGCGGGAGGACTGCAACAGCGGCCTGGCGTACGGCGGCAACAAGACCCGCAAGCTCGAGTACATCGTCCCCGACGCCCTCGCGCAGGGCGCCGACACCCTCGTCTCGATCGGCGGCTACCAGTCCAACCACACCCGGCAGGTCGCCGCCGTCGCCGCCCACCTCGGGCTCAAGGCCCGCCTGGTCCAGGAGCGCTGGGTGGACTGGCCGGACGCGGTGAACGACAAGGTCGGCAACATCCTGCTGTCCCGGATCATGGGGGCCGAGGTGACCCTGGACCCCGCCGGCTTCGGCATCGGGATCAAGGACTCCTGGCAGCGGGCGCTCGACGAGGTCCGCGAGGCGGGCGGGACGCCGTACGCCATCCCGGCCGGCGCCTCGGAGCACCGGCTCGGAGGTCTGGGGTTCGTCGGGTGGGCCCAGGAGGTGCAGCAGCAGGAGCGGGAGCTCGGCGTCTTCTTCGACACCGTCGTGGTCTGCACCGTGACCGGCTCGACGCACGCCGGGATGATCGCGGGCTTCGCGGGGCAGGACCGTCCACGGCGGGTGATCGGCATCGACGCCTCCGCCAAGCTGGCCGAGACCCGGGACCAGGTGGAGCGGATCGCCCGGCACACCGCCGATCTCATCGGCCTCGGCCGGGACCTGCGAGACGAGGAGATCAGCGTGCTCCCCGGCTGGGCCGGCGACGACTACGGCATCCCGGTGCAGTCCACGATCGACGCGATCCGGCTCTCCGGAAGCCTGGAGGGGATGATCATCGACCCGGTCTACGAGGGCAAGTCGATGGCCGGCCTGGTCGACCTGGTCAGCACCGGCGACATCGGTCCGGACTCGACCGTGCTCTACGCCCATCTCGGCGGGCAGCCGGCCCTCAACGCCTACAGCGGCATCTTCGCCTGAGGGTCACCGCCCCGCGGTCGTTGGTGCCAGGGTGCGCTCCTGCGCACCATGGGACCCACGACCGGCCCCACGACCGGCCCGGCGGCGGGCGACCAGGGCGGCGACGGCCAGCACGGCGTACGCCGCTGCCAGCAGCAGCCCGAGCCGCTCGCGGTCCGCGCCGGTGACCATGGTGAAGAAGAAGGCACCGCCGAACGCGTTCAGGGTGGCGTGCCAGACGACGGCGGGGCCCCACCGACCGCCGCTCTGCGTGAACAGGAGCAGCAGCAGCATCTGGAAGGCGGCGTTGCCGACGATGCCCATCAGCCACGGCATCTCACCGGAGATCATCAGCGGGAGGTGCCAGAGGATCCGGACCGCGGAGAGCAGCGCCCAGGTGGAGAGCAGGCTCGAGCGTCGCAGCAGCAGCGGCGCCGCGAAGGCCGTCCACCCGGCTTCCTCGCCGATGCCCACCATCACCAGGAACATCACGAAGGCGGCAGGGACGTCCGGCCAGTGCGACAGCTGGGCCAGGGTGGGCAACGGCGCTCCCATGAAGTGGTTGAGCAGCACGTTGACGACGTGCACGGCGATCGGGGCGAGCACGGCCACGGCGTACCACCGCGGAGCGGCACCCCAGCCGCGCAGCCGGCGGCCCCAGGCCCGGAGACTCTCACGACCCTGACAGGAGGCGACGATGAGCGCCGCGAGGATCGGCCCCAGGGGCATGTTGTCACCGGTGGAGGCAAGGCCGAGCCCGACGGCGATCCAGACCGACCAGCCGAACAGGCAGGCGAGCACGGCGAAGCTGGTCATCGGATAGGTGCGGATGATTCGCGCTGGTCCAGGCATGAGTGGTTCCTCTCGGGCGGTGACGCTCTGACGTGCCGGTCTCGGCACGCCCTCACTGTGGCCGGGGAGGACCTGGGGTCGCGTCGGTCCCGCGACCACACCTGCAGCGGCACCCCTGGGGGAGGGCCGAGCGGGGATCTCGTCCTGCAGACCGATGCTGCGCAGCCGGGCCGCGGCTAGGTTGGCGGGATCGGCAGATCCCCAGCTACCCCGGACGGCGTGCGATGAGCGACAGCGAGCACCCCAGGGCCGCCCAGCTCGGCTGGGACGCGCTCCTGGGAGCCGTCTGCCTGGCCGCCGCCCTGGCGATCCATCTCAGCGGCTCCGAGGCGGTGGCCCGCAACCTGGAGCCCAGCTGGTTCTCGGTGCTGCTGACCGCCGTGGCGGTGGGTCCCCTGGTGGCGCGACGGCGCTTCCCGCTCGCGGTCCTGTCCCTGACGCTGCTGGGCCTGTTGGGGCTGGTGGCCACCCGCAACACCGTCGGGGCGTCCACGCTGGGCTGCACGATCGCGTTCTACACCGCGATGGCCCTGGGCTCACGCGCCCGGATGCAGGTCTCGCTGCTGGTGATGGTGGTCGGGGTGTCCGTCGGCCTGCTGATGCAGCCGGTGGACCTGAGCCGCGGCGGGGGGCTGGGGTACGGCGTCCGCGAGCGGCGCGATCGGTTCGCCGTCGAGGTGCTGGCCGCTCGCGAGCGCGCCGCCCTCGGAGCCTCGCAGGAGCGGCTGAGGATCACCCGGGAGCTGCACGACATCATCGGACACGCGATGAGCGTGATGGTCGTGCAGGCCGGGGTCGCCGAACGGCTGCTCGACACCGACCCCGCCCGGGCCCGGACCGCGATCGCCCAGATCGGCACGACCGGCCGCACGTCGCTGTCCGAGATGCGCGAGGTGCTCGCGGCGCTGCGCGACGGCGACTCCGATCCGGGCACGGACCTGCCTCGGGACCCGGCACCAGGCCTGGCGCAGGTGGCGACACTCGCGGCCCGGGTCGAGGCGGCCGGGCTGCCCGTCACTCTCCGGGTCGACGGGGAGGTACGACCGCTGCCCGCTGCGCTGGAGCTGGCGGCCTACCGCGTGGTGCAGGAGGCGCTCACCAACTGCCTCAAGCACTCGGGGGCGACCCGGGCGCTGGTGACAGTGAGCCACGACGGCGAGGGCGTGCGGGTGGTCGTGGACGACGACGGTTCGACCCCGGCGCTCCCTGGAGCTCCCAGTGGGCACGGGCTGGTGGGCATGCGGGAGCGCGTGGCGATGTTTGGCGGCGAGCTCGTCGCCGGGCAGCGACCGGACGGTGGCTTCCGAGTGGACGCTCGCTTCCCGGTCCACGCGACAGCCCCGGCTGCGACTTCCTCGTGAGCGCGCCGATCACCGTCGTGGTCGCCGACGACCAGGAGCTCGTCCGGACCGGGTTCGCGCTGATCCTGGGCTCCGACCCAAGGATCGAGGTGGTGGCCGAGGCCTCGGACGGGGCCGAGGCCCTCGCGGCCGCTCGCCGGCACGTGCCCGACGTGGTGCTGATGGACATCCGGATGCCCGGCACCGACGGCATCGAGGCGACCAGGCAGATCACGTCGGACCCGGTCACCGCGACGGTGCGGGTGCTGGTGGTGACCACCTTCGACGGCGACGAGTACGTCGTCGACGCACTTCGCGCCGGCGCCAGCGGGTTCCTGCTCAAGGACACCCCGCCGGGCGAGCTGATCCACGCGGTCACCGTGGTGGCCGGCGGGGACGCCCTGCTGGCGCCGGCCGTCACCCTGCGGCTGATCGACCGGTTCGTCCGGGTGGCCGAGCCGGACCGGCCCGAGGCGCTGGACCTGCCCCCGCTGACCGGGCGCGAGCAGGAGGTCCTGGTCGCCGTGGCCGAGGGGCTCTCGAACCCGGAGATCGCCGAGCGCCTGGTGGTCAGCTACTCGACCGTGAAGACGCACGTCAGCCACCTGCTCACCAAGCTGGACGCACGGGACCGGGCGCAGCTGGTGATGCTGGCCCACCGCGCCGGCCTGACCCGCTAGCTAGCTCGCCCCGTACGTCGCCGAGGCGTCCCGTTCTGTGCGGCCCACAACGCCGAGGCGTCCCGTTCTGCGGCGCAGAACGGGACGCCTCGGCAGGGTCAGGATCGCAGAACGGGACGCCTCGGCAGCGTCAGGATCCCAGAACGGGACGCCTCGGCAGGGTCAGGATCGCAGAACGGGACGCCTCGGCGGGGTCAGGGGCGGGTCAGGGCGGGGACTATTTCTTCAGCAGGCTCCGCAGGACGTACTGCATGATGCCGCCGTGCCGGTAGTAGTCGGCCTCGCCCGGGGTGTCGATGCGGACTACGGCGTCGAACTCGACGTCGTCCCCGCCGTCCCGGCTCGCCGTCACGTGCACCGTCCGCGGGATGCCGCCGTCGTTGAGCGCGGTCACCCCGGTGAAGGAGAACGTCTCCTCACCGGTGAGCCCCAGGGACTCGGCGTTCTCGCCCTCGGGGTACTGCAGCGGCAGCACCCCCATGCCGATCAGGTTCGAGCGGTGGATGCGCTCGTAGGACTCCGCGATGACCGCCTTGACGCCGAGCAGCGCCGTACCCTTGGCCGCCCAGTCGCGCGAGGACCCCGAGCCGTACTCCTTGCCGGACAGGATCACCAGCGGGACGCCGGCCTCGAGGTACTTCTCCGAAGCCTCGAAGATCGTGGTGACCGGCTTCTCCTCGTCGAGCAGGTCGACGGTGAACCCGCCCTCGGTGCCGGCGGCGAGCTGGTTGCGGAGCCGGATGTTCGCGAAGGTGCCGCGGATCATCACCTCGTGGTTGCCGCGCCGCGAGCCGTAGGAGTTGAAGTCCCGGTTCGAGACACCGTGCTCGGCGAGGTACTTCCCGGCGGGCGAGTCCTTCTTGATCGCGCCGGCAGGGCTGATGTGGTCGGTGGTCACCGAGTCACCCAGCTTGGCCAGGACGCGCGCACCCGAGATGTCCTCGACCGGCGTGGGCTCCGAGGGCATCCCCTCGAAGTACGGCGGCTTGCGGACGTACGTCGACTCCGGGTCCCAGGCGAACGTGTCACCGTCCGGGGTCTCGAGGTTGCGCCACCGCTCGTCACCGGCGAACACGTCGGCATAGTCGTCGGTGAACATGTCGGAGGTGATCGCGTGGGCGATGACCTCCTCCACCTCCGACGCCGTCGGCCACACGTCACGCATGAACACGTCGTTGCCGTCGGTGTCCGTGCCCAGCGGGTCGTTGAACAGGTCGAGGTCCATCGACCCCGCCAGCGCGTAGGCGACCACCAGGGGCGGGGACGCCAGGTAGTTCATCTTCACGTCCGGGTTGATCCGGCCCTCGAAGTTGCGGTTGCCCGACAGCACCGACACGACGGCGAGGTCGTTGTCCTGCACGGCCTGGCTGACCTCGGGGATCAACGGTCCCGAGTTGCCGATGCAGGTGGTGCAGCCGTAGCCGACCAGGTTGAAGCCGAGCTTGTCGAGGTACGGCGTGAGGCCGGCCCGCTCGTAGTAGTCCGAGACCACCTTGGACCCCGGGGCCAGGGTCGTCTTGACCCACGGCTTGGTGGTCAGGCCCTTCTCGACCGCCTTCTTGGCCAGCAGCGCCGCACCGATCATCACCGAGGGGTTGGAGGTGTTGGTGCACGAGGTGATCGCGGCGATGGCCACGGCCCCGTGGTCCACCTCGAACTCCGTGCCGTCGGACAGCGAGACGCGGGTCGGGCTGGACGGGCGACCCTCTGCCTGCTTCGCCGCGGAGTGCCAGTCGACCGGGGCGCCGGCACCGGCCGAGTGCCCGTTGCCGTCGCCGTTGCTCGAGGGCGGGTCGCTCGACGGGAACGACTCGGCGGACGCCTCGTCCTCGTTCGACACCACTCCGTAGGGCTTCTCCTGCTGCGGGACGCCGGGCTTGCGGTCCTCGGTGCCGGTCTGGTCGTCCTCGACGTAGTCGGCCAGCGCCACCCGGAACGCCTCCTTGGCGTCCGAGAGCGAGACCCGGTCCTGCGGGCGCTTGGGCCCGGCCAGGGACGGTACGACGGTCGAGAGGTCGAGCTCGAGCTTCTCGGAGTAGCGCGGCTCGGCCGACGGGTCGTGCCACAGCCCCTGCTCGCGGGCGTAGGTCTCGACCAGCGCGAGCTGCTCGGCGGGCCGGCCGGTGAGTTCGAGGTACTTCGTGGTCTCCTCGTCGATCGGGAACACCGCGATCGTGGACCCGAACTCCGGGCTCATGTTGCCGATCGTCGCGCGGTTCGCCAGCGGCAGCACCGAGACGCCCGGGCCGTAGAACTCCACGAACTTGCCGACCACCCCGTGCTTGCGCAGCATCTCCGTGATGGTGAGCACCAGGTCGGTGGCGGTGGCGCCCTCCGGCAGGTCGCCGCTGAGCTTGAAGCCGACCACGCGCGGGATCAGCATCGACACCGGCTGGCCGAGCATCGCGGCCTCCGCCTCGATGCCGCCCACGCCCCAGCCGACGACGCCGATGCCGTTCACCATCGTGGTGTGCGAGTCGGTGCCGACGCAGGTGTCCGGGTAGGCGACAACGGTGCCGTCCTCGCTCTCCCGGGTGAACACGGTCCGCGCCAGGTGCTCGATGTTCACCTGGTGCACGATTCCGGTGCCGGGTGGGACGACCTTGAAGTCGTCGAACGCGCCCTGGCCCCAGCGCAGGAACTGGTAGCGCTCGTTGTTGCGCTCGTACTCGATCTCCACGTTGCGCTCGAAGGCCTCCGGCGTGCCGAAGACGTCGGCGATCACGGAGTGGTCGATCACCATCTCGGCCGGGGCGAGCGGGTTGATCTTCGTGGCGTCGCCGCCCAGGTCCGACATCGCCTCCCGCATGGTGGCCAGGTCGACGACGCAGGGCACGCCGGTGAAGTCCTGCATGATCACCCGGGCGGGGGTGAACTGGATCTCCTTGCTCGGGTCGGCGTC
>CAXSHL010000118.1:0-9002 GCA_964237315.1 uncultured Nocardioidaceae bacterium | reverse complement strand
CGGGCCGGTCCATCTTCGGGTTGAGGATCGAGCCGCGCTCGCCGCCGGTGCAGGTCACGACGTGCACGTCGACGCCCTCCGCGACGTACTTCGCGGTGGTGGCCGCACCCTTGCTCGACTCGTCGTCGGGGTGGGCGTGGACGTGCATCAGGCGGAGCATGAGGCCAATCCTAGGAGGGCCCCTCCTACCATGGGACGGTGACGCAGCTGTCCCCCCACCTCGCCGAGCGGTACGGCGCACCCGCACGCTCGCGGCGGCCCCTGCTGATCGTGGTGGCGGTCGTGCTGGCCGTCGCGGGCCTGTCCTGGATGGCCTGGGTGGTGGTCTTCCACAGCCGGCCGGAGGTGACCTCGCAGCTGGTCGCCTACGACGTCCGAGGTCAGCACTCCGCGACGGCCACCTGGACCGTCGTACGCCGTGACCGTGACGTCCGGGCCTCCTGCCAGCTGCGGGCCCTCTCCGACGACCACGCCGTCGTCGGAGAGCGCACCGTCTCCGTCACCTCGGGGCCGACCAGCGCCAGGATCACCACCACCGTGCGCACCGAGCGCCTGGCCGGCAGCGTCCAGCTGGTCGGCTGCAGCACCAAGGACCGCCCGGCCCCCCAGTGAGGATTGGGGCCCCGGGGCGCGGGGTTGTTAGACTCATCCACTTGCCTGAAACCGGCGGCGCACCCGTGCGCCCCGACCCCGACACACCCACCAGGAGCACCACCGTGACCCAGGCCGGCACCGAGCACTCCACCATCTGGCTGACCCGGGAGGCGTTCGAGAAGCTCCAGGAGGAGCTCGACAACCTCCGCGGCCCGGTGCGCAGCGAGATCGTCGCCCGCATCAGCGCCGCCCGCGAGGAGGGCGACCTCAAGGAGAACGGCGGCTACCACGCCGCCCGCGAGGAGCAGGGCAAGACCGAGGCCCGCATCCGTCAGCTCGAGGACATGCTGCGCCGCGCGGAGGTCGGCGAGACGCCTGCCGACGACGGGGTCGTCGAGCCGGGCATGCAGGTCACCTACAAGTTCCTCGGCGACTCCGACGACGAGGCCGAGACGTTCCTGCTCGGCGCCCGTGAGATGGAGGACACCACCGACGGGCTGAGGGTCTACTCGCCGCAAAGCCCGCTCGGCTCCGCGATCATCGGCCACCAGAAGGGTGACACCGTCACCTACCAGGCCCCGAACGGCAAGCTGCTCGAGGTGGAGATCGTCGACGCGGTGCCCTTCACCGGCTGAGTCACCGCTGGGTCACCGGCAGGATCACCGCATGGGTCACCGCATCGGTCACCGCATCGGTCACCGGGTGACCGGGTAGCCGCAGTCGCGCAGGTGCTGCACCACGCGGTCGGCGTGCTCCGGGCCGCGGGTCTCCACCTGCAGCTGCACCTCCACCTCGTCGAGGTGCAGGCGGGCCGAGGTCCGCTCGTGCACCACGTCGAGGACGTTGGCCTGCACGGCGGCGATGTCGTTGAGCAGGTGGGCCAGCCCACCGGGGGCGTCGGGGATCAGCGCCCGGAAGTAGAGGTAGCGACCGGCCGCGGCCAGCCCCTGGCGGATCACCCGCATCATCAGGAGCGGGTCGACGTTGCCACCGGAGAGCACCACGACCGCCGGCGTCTCGAAGCCGGACGGGTCGTCGAGCATGGCCGCGACCGCTGCGGCCCCCGCAGGCTCCACGACGAGCTTCGCCCGCTCGAGGAGCATCAGCAGTGCTCGGGACAGGGAGTCCTCGCTGACCGTCACGAAGTCGTCGACATGGGCCTGGACCGCCTTGAACGGCACCTGGCCGGGGCAGCCGACGGCGATGCCGTCCGCGATGGTGGCCATCGAGGTCAGCGGCACCGGCTCGCCGCGGTCCAGCGAGTCGACGTACGCCGCCGCCCCGGCCGCCTGCACGCCGACGACGCGTGCCTCCGGACGCAGCGCCTTGACCGCGGTCGCGATGCCGGCCAGGAACCCTCCGCCGCCACACGGCACCACGACCGTCTTGACGTCCGGGCACTGCTCGACGATCTCCAGACCGCAGGTGCCCTGGCCGGTGACGATGTCGATGTGGTCGAAGGGGTGGATCAGCACCGCTCCGGTCTCGGCGGCGAACGCCTTGGCCTGCACCAGGGCCTCGTCGATGCTCACCCCGTGGAAGCGGACGTCCGCGCCGTATCCGCGGGTCGCGTTCTCCTTGGGGATCGGCGCACCCTCGGGCATGAAGACCGTGGCGTGGATGCCGAGCATCTGCGCGGCCAGGGCGACGCCCTGCGCGTGGTTGCCGGCGCTCGCGGCGACCACGCCGTTCGCCTGCTCGTCCGCGGAGAGCCGTGACATCCGCAGGTAGGCGCCACGGATCTTGAACGAGCCGGTGCGCTGCAGGTTCTCGGCCTTCATCTTCACCGGTCCACCCGCCAGGTCGGAGAGCCACCGGGCTCCCTCCATGGGCGTGTAGATCGACACCCCCTGCAGCGCCTCGCGCGCCTTCTCGATGTCGTCGAGGGTCGGGGTGAGGACGTCGGCCCAGGCGATGTCGGTCATGCCGCCAGCCTAGGTCCTGGCGGTGCCGGCAGCCGCGCCGCCGGTCTGTGATTCCGAGGTCGATACTTGTATGACACACACACCTATCGAGGTATGCTTGACCTATGCACACGTCTCCCCCCGCGCTCAACGAGCCGATCCCGGTGCCCGAGACGGCTGAGGAGGCACTGATGAGCCTGCTGATGACCGTGGGGCGACAGATGCGCCAGCGGCAGGCCGGGGACGCCATCGACTACTCCGCGCTGCCGATCCTCAAGCTCCTCACGCACCAGGGCCCGATGCGCCTCTCGGCGATGGCCCACCAGCTCGGACTCGACGCCTCGACGGTGAGCCGGCACGCCCGCCAGCTCGAGGACGGCGGTCTGCTCGAGCGCACCGACGACCCTGACGACCGGCGGGCCAGCCGGCTGGCCGTCTCCGCTCACGGCGGCGAGTGCCTGGCGAAGGGCTTCGAGACGCGTCGCCGCATCCTCACCGGAGCGCTCGAGGACTGGACCGACCAGGAGCGGGACACGCTGCGGCTGCTGCTGCACCGGCTGGTCGTCGACCTCACCGCCCAGCAGGATCTGACCACCCAGCACTAGCCTGCCGATCCGACCCGCCCCGACCAGTCGGGACGCTCAGTCCGGGGTGTCCCCGACCGGCGACTCGGCAGCGTCCCGTGCGACGCGGGCGTGGTCAGCCAGGTGCAGGACCACGGCGTTGGCGGCCGCCACGAAGGGTACGGCGACGAGCGCGCCAGCGATGCCGGCGACCAGGATGCCCATGGCGATGGCCACGATCACGCCCAGAGGGTGCACCGACACCAGCCGGCCGAGAAGGAAGGGCTGGAGGATGTGCGCCTCGATCTGCTGGACGACGACCACGCCACCCAGCATGATCAGCGCCACCACCGGGCCCTGGTCGACCAGGGCGACGAGCACCGCGACGGTCCCGGACAGGAACGCGCCGATCATCGGGATGAATGCGCCGATGAAGACGAGCACCCCGATGGCGAAGACGAACGGCACCTTGAGGATCGCCGCGACGACCATGATGCCGAGCGCGTCGGTCGCCGCCACCAGCACGGTCGCCCGGACAAAGGCGGTCAGCGAGGTCCACGCGATCCGGCCTGAGGAGTCGGCCCGCGCCCGGGAGGCCCGCGGGAAGATCCGCACGATCCAGGCCCAGATGCGGTTGCCGTCGGCGAGGAAGAAGTAGGTGCCGAACAGGATGATGAACACGCCGGCGACAATGTGGCTGACGGCGGCCGTGACCTCGGTCAGGCGCGAGACGATCTCCTTGTTCGAGGAGGTCACCGCGTCCTGCGCGGACTTGATGTAGCCGTCGATCTGACTGTCGCTGGCCTGCAGGGGACCGTTCTTGAGCCAGTCCCGGATCTGCTCGAGCCCGGTGACCACCTGGGCCGACAGGTCGCTGGCACCCTGGGCGATCTGCTGGCCGGCGAACGTCAGCAGGGTGACCAGCACGCCGATGGTGCCGATGACGACCAGCAGGGCCGAGAGACCACGAGGCAGACCGGCGCGGGAGAGCAGGTTGACCACCGGGACGATGAGAGCGGTCAGCAGCAGCGCGATGACCAGCGGCAGCACGACGACGGCGAACAGCGCGATGGCCTGGGCCACCACGTAGCCCGCCGCCACCACGACCAGGAACCGCCACGACCAGGCCGCGGCCAGGTCGACGCCGAAGGGAACCTGCGCGGGCGCGTAGTTCGAGTCACCGGCGCCGATGCTCACCGGCGGCTCCGGGCGGCGCTCCGACCGCAGCGCCGACCACTGCTGCGCGAACCGCTCCGCGAAGCGCTCGTCGGACTTGCGCTGCTGGGTGGTCCGCAGCCGGGACATCCGCCCCGAGAGTCTCTGCGACACCCTGCTCCCGATACTCATGGCCTCAGGCTATGTCGGAGCACCGTGCTCCCCGCGGAGTCGGCCCACCAGGACGTACGCGGCGTGGGGATGCTCGGCTGCCAGCAGCCCGGCGGCGGCCAGCACGTAGTCGTGGTCCACGACGACCTGCGGTGCCCGAGGCAGCTGCCAGCCCCCTGCGGTCCGACCGGTCGAGTCACCCACGACGGAGCCCAGCACGCGAGCCGCCGCTCCGGGATCGTTGTGCCGCAGCACCCCACCTGACCCGACCAGCACGTCGACCGCTCCGAGGTCCTTGCCGCTGCTCTCGACGACGCGGCCACGCGGCCCGTAGGCCACCTGCCGACGCCCGGCGTGCCTGCGGAGCGCGACACCGACGGCCGCGGTCGCGATGGCCTCGTCGTCGCGTCGCTCGGCGTCGTCGACGGGCAGGAAGCCGGGGTCGGTGCGCCGGACGGCAGCCGCGGCGCGCAGCCGCTCGGGGTCCTCGACGAGTCCCGCCTCGATGCCCTCCTCGACCGTGCCCACAGCGCTCCAGCGCATGCCGAGGTCGCCCTCGACGGTGCGGCTCACCGGCACCGTGGCGACCACCTGGCGGGACAGGCCCTCGGCCCCTTCGGTGTCGGCGGCGTCCGGCTCGAGCACTGAGTGCACGTCGGTCGTGGCCCCTCCCACGTCCACCACCACCACGTCACCCGCACCCGGGCACCGGTCGCCCAGCCCGTGCGCGAACAGCTCCACCGCGGTGAGCACCACGTCCGGCGTCGCCCCGCGGACCATCGCGGTGAAGTCGGTGCGCGCGGACAGCTGCTTGCCGCCGATGACGTGCCGCACGAACATCTCGCGGATGGCGGCGCGCGCCGGGCCGGGCACCAGCATCCCGATGCGAGGGACGACGTTGCCGGCCAGCACGTACGGGGTCCCCGCGGCCTCGAGCAGATCGGCGACCGCGGGCTGCACGTCGGAGTTGCCCGCGACCACGACCGGCCCACGCCACCGGTCCTCGGCCAGCGCGGTCGCACAACCCAGCAGCACGTCGGAGTTCCCGCCGTCCGTGCCGCCCACGAGCAAGAGCACGTCGGGGCGGCTGTCGCGCAGCCGTCGCAGGGCCTCCGTGGTGAGCCCTCCGGCAGCCACGTGCACCACCCGGCCACCGCTGGACAGGGCGACCCGGCGGCCGGCCTCCGCGGTCACCAGCTCCTCGTTGCCCAGCACCGCGATCCGCAGCCCGCCGCCGGCCGACGAGCAGGCCAGCACCTCGGCCTCCGCGGCGTGCGGCTCGACGGCGACCAGCTCGGCCAGGCAGGCGTCCCAGCCGTCCAGCACGTCGGTGTCGAGGGTGGTGCGGTGCCCCGCCGTCGCCAGCAGATCGCCGGTGTCGACGTCGACCAGGGCCGCCTTGGTGAAGGTCGAGCCGAAGTCCACGCAGGCCACCAGGTGCCGGCCCGGGCTGCCGCCCTCGGGCCGCGAAGGGCGCTGAGGGCGCTCAGCCAAGCGCCTGGTCCAGGTCGGCCAGCAGGTCCTCGACGGTCTCGATCCCGACCGACAGCCGGATCAGGTCCCCCGGCACCTCCAGCTCGGTGCCGGCCACCGAGGCGTGCGTCATCCGGCCCGGGTGCTCGATGAGCGACTCGATGCCGCCGAGCGACTCGGCCAGGGTGAACACCTCGGTCCGCCCGCAGGTGTCCAGGGCGTGCTCCTCCCCGTCGGAGACGCGGAACGACACGATGGCGCCGTACCGCTTCATCTGCCGGCTCGCGACCGCGTGGCCGGGGTGGTCCTCGAGGCCGGGGTAGAGCACCTGCGACACGGCCGGGTGGGCGCTCAGGAACTCCACGACCCGCTCGGCATTCTCACAGTGCCGGTCCATCCGCACGCCGAGGGTCCGCAGCCCGCGCAGGGTCAGCCACGCGTCGAACGGCCCGGCGACGGCCCCGATGGAGTTCTGGTGGAAGGCGACGCTCTCGGCGACGTCGAGGTCCCTGACGACCAGCGCGCCGCCCACCACGTCGGAGTGGCCGCCGCAGAACTTGGTGGTCGAGTGCACCACGACGTCGGCGCCGAGCACGAGCGGCTGCTGGAGGTACGGCGAGGCGAAGGTGTTGTCCACCACGAGCAGCGCCCCGGCGTCGTGGGCCACGGCGGCGAGCGCCTCGATGTCGCCGATGTTGAGCAGTGGGTTGGTCGGGGTCTCGACCCAGACGAGCTTCGTCTGACCGGGACGGATGGCAGCCCGCACGGCGTCCACGTCGGAGACGGCTGCGGGGGTGTAGGCCAGTCCCCAGGGGGCCTCGACCCGCGCGAACAGCCGGTAGCTGCCGCCGTACGCGTCGTCCGGGATCACCACGTGGTCGCCCGGCGCACACAGCGCCCTGACCAGCGTGTGCTCGGCGGCCATTCCGCTGGCGAAGGCGAACCCCCGCTCGCCCTGCTCGAGGGAGGCGATGTTGGCCTCCAGTGCGGTCCGCGTCGGGTTGGCGCTGCGGGAGTACTCATATCCGCCGCGCAGCCCTCCGACCCCGTCCTGCTTGTAGGTGCTGGTGGCGAAGATGGGCGGGATGACCGCGCCGGTGCTCGGGTCGGGCTCGTATCCCGCGTGGATCGCGCGGGTCTCGAAGCCGGCTCCCTTCTCCTGGTTCTGCTGCGCTTGCTCGGGCGTCTGGCTGGTCATGGGGCGAGCCTATCCGCGGGAAGGATCCGCCCCCGCCGTACGTTCCACTGCTGACGACCTTGTCGTCCCCTTCGAGTCCGAGGAGTAGCGCACGTGTTGTTCAACCGCCACAAGCTGACCGTCCCCGCCCCCGACCAGGCCCTGAAGGGCCGCGCAGAGCAGTGGTTCTCGATCGCCGACCGGCACCGGGTGCTCGACGCGCCCGTCGTGACCGACGACATCCCCGCCGGCTTCGAGGTCGCCGTGTTCGGCCTCGGCTGCTTCTGGGGAGCCGAGGAGATCTTCTGGCGGATGCCCGGCGTGTGGTCCACGTCGGTCGGGTACGCCGGTGGCAGCACGCCGCACCCGTCGTACGAGGAGGTGTGCTCCGGGCAGACCGGACACACCGAGGCGGTCCGCGTTGTCTTCGACCCGACGAAGGTGGCGTACGCCGAGCTGGTAAAGGCGTTCTTCGAGTTCCACGACCCGACCCAGGGCATGCGGCAGGGCAACGACGTCGGCACGCAGTACCGCTCGGCGGTCTACACGCTCTCCGAGGAGCAGGCACAGACGGCCAAGGAGCTCAAGGAGGTCTACGAGCCGCTGCTGATCGAGCGCGGGTACGGGCCGATCACCACCGAGATCAAGCCCTCGCCGACCTACTACTACGCCGAGGACCACCACCAGCAGTACCTCGCCAAGAACCCGCACGGCTACCGGTGCCACTCGGCGACCGGTGTGCCGTTCCCGCAGAACGTGTGACCTCAGCCGCGCTCGGGGGTGACCTCGATCGCGGCCGCGGTCGGAGGTGACCTCTATCGCGGCCGTGCGATGATGCGCTGATGTCGGTCGCTGATCATCAGACACTGCGGGTGCTGGAGGGTCGATACGTCCTGGAACGAGTGGGCCCGGACTCCGACGGCGCCGGTGACGGCGAGTTGCTCGCGGTCGTGCGCGGCCCGGACGGCGGAGCCCGCATGCGACGCATGGATGCGGCCGACGACGCCTGGGTGGCGCTGTGGAACGGCGACGCGGCGCACCCGCCGGACGCGACCGGCATGCTGGCCGCGATCGTGGCACCGCTCGCGGCCGGCAAGGTGCCGGTCTGGGTCGCGGCCAGCTTCGACGGCGACCTCGTGCTGGTCCCCGCCGACCAGGTGAACGAGGCGTCCGACCTCCTGCGCCGGGCCGGCCACCAGGTGTCCGGCTGAGGACTCCCTCAGGCCACTGTCACACCATCGTCGAGCGTCGGTGCGAGCCGGCGCTCGGCCGTCTCTGCTCGCCTCTCTCACGTTCTGCGGTGGAAGCTGATGGTGCCGTTGGGGTGGTGTTCGGTGTGGTAGCGGGGGTTGTGGGCGGTGCTGTGGTGGAAGGGGCACAGGAGTCGGCCGTGTTCGACGCTGGTGCCGCCTCCTGCGGCCCAGCTGGTGTCGTCGTGGTGGGCGTGGCACCAGCCGGCTGGTCGATCGCAGTTGGCTGCGGTGCAGCCGCCTTGTTCGATGCCGAGGGCGATGCGTTGGTGGGTGGTGTGGAACCGTCGGGTGCGGCCCATGTCGAGGACTCGGGGGCGGCCACCGAGGACGTGCTGGTAGACGACCGGGATGATCCCGGCCTCACAGGCGAGGCGGCGGGCCAGGGATGCGGAGATCCGTTCGCCGGTGTCCAGCTGCGCGGTCCCGAGTCCGGTGAGCAGCCGGTCGTAGTCGAGCATCACCACCACGCTCGCGGCGAGGCCACCGGCCTGGGGCAGCCGTCGGTGGGGGTAGCGCTCCAGCAGCTCACAGAACGCCTGCCCCAGCTGCTCGGGCCGCGACCGCCGCACCGACCCACCCCCAGCTGGACCGCCACCCGCAGCCGCACCGCCAGCGCCAGCTGGACCGCCAGCGGCACCGTCAGCCGCACCGCGCGGGCCGGGGCCGGTCGCAGACCCAGTCACAGGGCCACAGGCAGGGTCTGGATCCTCGT
>CAXSHL010000117.1:0-9005 GCA_964237315.1 uncultured Nocardioidaceae bacterium | reverse complement strand
TGCGGCCGGACGCCGACGCGGTCACCCGGATCGTCGCCAACCTGGTCGCCAACGCCGTGCGGCACGCGTCGACCGGCGTGGTCCTCGGGGTCGAGCTGCGCGCCGGGCACGCGGTCCTGACCGTCACCGACGACGGCCCGGGCATCCCGCCCGACCAGCGCGAGGCGGTCTTCGCCCGCTTCACCCGGCTCGACGGCGCCCGAAGTCGCGACGCCGGCGGGTCGGGGCTGGGCCTGCCCATCGTGCGGGAGCTGGTGCGCGCGGGTGGCGGGTCGGTCCACCTCGAGGACGCGGGGCCGGGCGTGCGGGCTGTCGTCGTCCTGCCGCTGCAGCCCCCCGCGGGCTGACCACCGGACGGCGCGGGCCGGCCGTCCCAGCGGTCGGCCCGCGGACGCATGGGACGCGCCGCAGCGGTCACACACGGGCATGAGCCCCGACAGCCCCGAGAGCCCCGACAGCCCCGAGAGCCCGGACAGCCCCGAGAGCCCTGACGGCGCCGGCCCTGCGAGCCTGCACTTCATCGGCAACGCGACCACCGTGCTCCGCCTCGGTGGGTTCACCCTGCTCACCGACCCGAACTTCCTGCACAAGGGGCAGCGGGCCCACCTCGGCTACGGGCTGGTGTCCAAGCGGCTGCACGACCCCGCGCTCACCGTCGAGCAGCTGCCCCCGCTCGATGCGGTGCTGCTCTCGCACCTGCACGGCGACCACTGGGACCGGGTCGCCCAGCGCGGGCTGGACCGGTCCGTGCCCGTCGTCACCACCCCCTCGGCTGCCGGCACCCTGGCGCGGCGCGGCTTCCTGACCTCGGGACTGGCGACGTGGGAGCCGTACGAGCTGACCCGGGGCGACGAGCGGCTGCGGATCACGGCGCTCCCCGGCCGCCACGCGCGGGGACCGCTCCGCCCGCTCCTCCCCGACGTGATGGGCAGCCTGGTCGAGCTCGAGCGCGGCGGCCGCCGGGTGCTGCGCCTCTACATCAGCGGCGACACGTTGTACGTGCCCGAGCTGCGGCAGATCGCCGAGCGCTACGGCGACATCGATGCTGCCGTGGTGCACCTCGGCGGCACCCGCCTGCTGCGCCTGGTGCTGGTGACGATGGACGGCCGCCAGGGTGCCGAACTCGTGCAGCTGGTCGATCCGACGCGCGTCGTACCGATCCACGTCGACGACTACACGGTCTTCACCAGCCCGCTGGCGGACTTCGTCGACGCCCTGGCAGCGCGTGGACTGG
Source organism: uncultured Nocardioidaceae bacterium (assembly GCA_964237315.1). Taxonomy (GTDB): domain Bacteria; phylum Actinomycetota; class Actinomycetes; order Propionibacteriales; family Nocardioidaceae; genus Nocardioides_B. The sequence continues at coordinate 7,771 of CAXSHL010000117.1, read as the reverse complement.
TCGATCGGCTGGCCAGCGTCACGCGCGGTGACCGGGTCGACCTGGTGGAGCCGCCGTCCGCGTGACCGATCGGGTCAGGTAGGCGGTCAGATCCGGTCACCGAGGGGCACCAAGGTCACAGTTCGGAGTCATTGGTGTGGCCGTCGCTTGACACGGACCCTCCGCTGCTTAAAGTTCAGCCATTGAACAAACCGCTGGGGCGGCTGAGCGCCACCGCAGGAGCCCGCGGCACGGGCGAGACCTGGAAACGCTCGCGCAACACGGGAAACGCCAGCGAAACACTGTGGTAGAAGTTGCCACCAGTGCGTGCCGACCCCGCCCGTCGACTGCCTGATCCTGACCGATCCTGATCCGTCGGTCGCACCGGCTCCCGCCGGATCCACCGTTCGACCACCTGAGCAGCCCGCACCCGCGGGCACAAGAAGGGACCTCCATGAGAACGACCGCCCTGCGACTCGCCGTCGTCGCCGTCTCCGGCGCGATGGCGCTGACCGCCTGCGGCAGCGACACGTCCAGCTCGGCCGGAGCCGGTGCCGGCTCCAGCACGCCCAGCGCGACGCCGAGCACGAGCACGAGTGCGAGCGCCGAGCCGAGCCCCTCGGCATCGGCCTCGACCTCCACGGCCGGCGTCAAGGTGGGCGTGGTCCTGCCGGACACGCAGTCCTCGGCCCGCTGGGAGGCCTACGACAACCCGCTGCTGACCAAGGCGCTCACCGACGCGGGCCTGCAGGCCGACGTGCAGAACGCCCAGGGCGACACCGCCAAGCAGGCCACCATCGCCGACGGCATGATCTCGTCCGGCGCGAAGGTGCTGGTCCTCGCGGCCATCAACTTCACCGTCGGCGCGCAGATCGAGGCCAAGGCCAAGGCGGCGGGCGTGCAGGTCATCGACTACGACCGCCTCAACCTCGGCGGCAGCGCCGGCTACTACGTCTCGTTCGACAACGTGAAGGTCGGCGAGCAGCAGGGCCAGGCGCTGGTGGACTGCCTGGGCTCCAAGGCCGACGCGCAGATCATCGAGATCAACGGCGACCCGGGCGACTACAACGCGACCCTGTTCAAGAAGGGTTACGACAGCGTGCTGGACAAGAAGTACGCCGCGGGCTGGAAGAAGGTCGGCGACCAGTCGATCGCCAAGTGGGACAACAAGGTGGGTGGCTCGACGTTCGAGAACCTGCTGTCCCGCAACGGCGGCAAGGTCGACGGCGTCCTCGCCGCCAACGACGGTCTCGGCGACGCGATCGTCACGGTCCTGAAGAAGGCCGGCGTCAAGGCACCGGTCACCGGTCAGGACGCCACCACGCAGGGCCTGACCAACGTGCTCACCGGTGACCAGTGCGTCACGGTCTACAAGCCGGTCGAGCAGGAGGCCGCCGCGGCCGCGAAGCTCGCGATCGCGCTCGCCAAGGGCGAGGACCCGGGCGTCACCGAGAAGCTCAACGACCCGCAGGGCAAGCGCGACGTCCCCTCGGTCCTGCTCGAGAGCTACCCGGTCACCCTCAAGAGCAACATCACCAAGCCGTTCGACGACGGTGAGGTCAAGGCCGCCGACGTCTGCAAGGGCGCCGTCGCCGCCCTCTGCACCAAGTACGGCATCAAGTAGGTCGACCGCGCGAACGGACGGCCCCGGGACCTCGGTCCCGGGGCCGTCCCTAGCGTTACGAGTGGTGCGCCGTCCACCGCGGGTGGGACGTGCGGGGTGGTGTCGTGCGAGTGGCGTGCTGGCCGGTCCGGGAGGAACGATGGCAGACAAAGCAATCCTTGAGCTGAAGAAGGTCAACAAGAGCTTCGGACCGGTCCACGTGCTGCAGCACGTCGACATATCGGTCTACCCCGGTCAGGTCACGGCGCTGGTCGGCGACAACGGGGCCGGCAAGTCGACGCTGGTGAAGTGCATCGCGGGGATCTACGCGATCGACTCCGGCGAGATCGAGTTCGAGGGCCGGCCGGTGCAGATCCACGGGCCGCGCGACACCGCGGACCTGGGCATCGAGATCGTCTACCAGGACCTCGCGCTGTGCGACAACCTCGACATCGTCCAGAACATGTTCCTCGGCCGGGAGCGGCTCCGGAACGCCGTGCTCGACGAATCCACGATGGAGCGACAGGCGCGCGACACCCTCGCCGGCCTGTCCGTGCGCACGGTCAAGAGCGTCCGCCAGGTCGTCGCCAGCCTGTCCGGCGGCCAGCGCCAGACCGTCGCCATCGCCAAGTCGGTGCTGTGGAACAGCAAGGTCGTGCTCCTCGACGAGCCCACGGCCGCGCTCGGGGTCGCGCAGACCCGTCAGGTGCTCGACCTCGTCCGGCGCCTCGCCGACCAGGGCCTGGGCGTCGTGCTCATCTCGCACAACATGAACGACGTGCTCGAGGTCTCGGACCGGGTGGCCGCGCTCTACCTCGGCCGCCTCGCCGCCGAGGTCCGGGCCAAGGACGTCACCTACGGCCAGGTCGTCGAGCTCATCACCGCCGGTCGCTCCGGCTCCATCGGCCTGTCGCACGCGGCAGCCACGGCGACGACGATCTGACGGAGGATCCCCATGACCAGTCGCACGCCCGAGCCCGCGTCCTCCGCTCCGACAGGGTCGCCCGAGAGACCTGACGCGGCCGTCCGCGCGGGCGCCGGTTCCCCGGCCGGGACGGCCGTCAACGAGGGGCTGGCTCCCAGCGGCTTCGCCCGGGACAGCGGCTCCAACACGCTGAAGGAGTTCGGCGCCGACTACCTCCGGCGGATCCGCGGTGGCGACGTCGGCGCCCTCCCCGCCCTGCTCGGCCTCGTCGTCCTGGTCGTCATCTTCGACCGGTCGAGCGACGTCTTCCTCACCAAGGGCAACCTCGCCAACCTCACCACCCAGGCGGCGGGGACGGCGCTCATCGCGATGGGCCTGGTCTTCGTCCTGCTGCTCGGTGAGATCGACCTCTCCGCCGGCACCGCCAGCGGCGTGTGCGCCGGCACCATGGCGCTGGTCGTCAACAACGGCGGCAACATGCGCCTGGCCGTCGGCACCTGGACCTGGCTGGTGCTGCTGCTGCTGCTGGTGTCGGCGGCCGGCGTGGCCGTGTGGACCCGGCTCTGGCCGGCCACCGTCGTCATCCTGGCCGGCGTCCTCGTCCTCGTGCTGCAGGCCGGCGACAACGCCGAGATCGCGGTGTTCCTCTCCGTCGCGGTCGGCGTGGCGATGGGCGTGCTCACCGGGCTCCTCGTCGCCAACGTCGGGATCCCGTCGTTCGTCGTGACGCTGGCCCTGTTCATCGCCTGGCAGGGCGTGCTCCTGCAGTTCATCAAGAACGGCGCCTCGATCCCGACCCGCAACTTCGGCTTCATCAACGGCTTCGCCAACAAGAACGTCGCCCCGTGGCTGGGCTGGACCTTCTTCGTCGTGCTCGCCGGCGCGTACGTGGGGTTCACGGTGTTCCGATCCGTGCGCCGTCGTGCTGAGGGCCTGTCGGCCGAGCCGCTCTCGGTGGTGCTGCTGCGCGGCGGCGCCCTCGTGGTCGTGGGTGCGTTCATCGTCTGGTTCCTCAACCAGGAGCGGTCGCCCAATCCGAGCGTCACCTCGATCCAGGGGATGCCGTACGTCGTGCCGGTGATCCTGGTCATCATGGTGATCTGGACCTTCGTGCTCACCCGGACGCCGTTCGGCCGGCACATCTACGCCACGGGCGGCAATGCCGAGGCCGCCCGCCGCGCCGGCATCGACGTGCAGCGGATGAAGATCGCGGCCTTCACGATCTCCTCCGGGATGGCCGGCCTCGGCGGCGTCGTCATCGCCTCGCAGGTCGGTGGCGTCCCCGCCGACGCGGGCGGCGGCAACACCCTGCTCTACGCGGTCGGGGCCGCCGTCATCGGCGGCACGTCGCTGTTCGGTGGTCGTGGCAAGGTCCGCGACGCGGTGCTCGGTGCCGTGGTGATCGCGATGATCCCCAACGGTCTCGGCCTGCTCGACCTGAACGCGTCGTACAACTTCATGATCACCGGACTGGTGCTGCTCATCGCGGCCACGGTCGACGCCGTCACCCGCAAGCGCGCCTCCGCCAACGGCGCCTGAGGGGGGGCCCTCCGGCCGCCACGGCAGCCGGAGGGCCACCCGTGCGGTGCAGGTCGTGGAGTGCGGCTCAGGCGAGGGCGCCGCGCAGCAGGCTGCGACCTGAGTGGCGGCCCCCGTCGGCGCGCGTCTGCAGCGTGATGTCCACGACGTTGAAGCCGCTGGTGCGAGCCGCCGCCAGCGCGAACGTCGTCGTGCCGCCGTCGAGCGCCCCGACCATGGAGCTGCGGCCGGTGGTGGTGTCGAGCAGCCAGACCTCGTAGTGGTCGACGGCCGCGATGCGCGGCAGGCCGCTCACGACGACCCGCATGCGCTGCTCGTCACCGCTGCCCACCATCTGCGCACGCCCCTGGGCGACCGTGGGCAGCTGACCCACAGCTGCGAGCGCGACGGTGGCCGGTCCGGGCGGGGCGGACCCGCGCCAGCGGTCCACCGCGACGCCACCGGCCAGGGCGAGGACGAGGGCGCAGGCCGCGGCAGCAGCCGGGAGTCCGCCGAGCCGTGGCCGAGCGCGTCGGGGAGCGACCACGTCCGACGCGGCCGCGCCCGACCCCCCGAGCTCCAGCCGCAGCGGTGGGACCTCCGAGGGGTCCGCGGGTGGGTAGCGACGAGCGTCGTGCACGCGGCCGAGGGCCATCGCCAGGTCGATGAAGCGCTCGTCGCACACGGCGCAGTCGCGGAGATGACCGGCCGCGTCGACGGCCTCCCGGGCGGGGAGGCTCCCGTCGAGGAGGCCGAGCAGGTCGACGTGATCGTCGAGGTCGACACCGTCCACGTCAGCCCCTCATCTCGCGTGCGAGCGCGCGGAGCCCGCGTGAGGCCCGCGCTTTGACCGTGCCCAGCGGGGCGTTCACCCACGCCGCCACCTGCGGCAGGCTGAGGTCGTCGAAGTACGCGAGGACCAGCACCTGGCGCTGCTCGGCAGACAGCTGCTCCAGGGCCCTGCGCAGGTCGTGCGCCCGGCTGTAGCGCTCCGCCAGGTCGTCGTCGTGCTGCCCCACCCGGTCCGGCAGTCGTTCGACGAGGTCCTCGGGCCTGCGCGACCGCAGCTGGTCCAGGGCCCGGTGCCGCGCGATGCCCAGCACCCAGCCCGACAACGGCCGGGTCGGGTCGTACTGCCCGCGGCAGCGCCACACCTCGAGGAACGTGCGCTGCAGGACGTCCTCGACGTCCGGCGGTGCGACCATGCGGCGGAGGTAGGCGAGCACGGTGGGGGCCAGGGCTGCGTAGGCGTCCGCGACGGCCGACTCGTCGGTGGCCAGCCGCGCGCCGATGCCCTGCAGGTCGCGGGAAGAGCTCATCTCGCCCCTCGCCCCTTCCTCGACAGCGGTCACACCTGTTCTGCGTACGGCGCGGGCTGTTCGGTTGCCTGCCGGGACGGTGCAACCGGAACTCGTCTCGCCTGCGCACTACCGGGCAGGGAGCGGCGCTGGGCCGCCCCGCACTGGGAGGAACCCATGAGAACCGCACCCCGCTTCGCCGTCCTCGCCGCGTCCGCCACCATCGCCCTGTCGGGAGCGGCCCTTGCCGCGGTCGAGCTGACGCCGGCCTCGGCTGCCACCGTCTCGCACGTCGAGCCCCGCATCGTGGCCACCGGGGGGGTGACCATGTTGGCCCTGGATGCCGGCACGGCGAAGGTGCTGACCGCCAACAGGATCACCGTGGCTCCGGCGTCGGAGGCCCGGGTGGTGCCCTCGGGCATCGCCTTCCCGATCCAGGGCGGCGTGCTCGACCCCGCCGACCTCACCGGCCTCCTGCGGCACGACGGCGGCCTCACCTTCACAGCCGGCGGCAAGAGCCTGACCATCCGCGACTTCACGGTCAGCACGAGGACGGGACGGTTGTCGGCCTACGTCGACGAGGTCCGCGCCCGCATCACGGTGCTCGACCTCAGCCTGGCCCGGGCGAAGGTCGCCGCGGGCCGGACCAGTCTCGGAGTGCGCGGCGTCAGTGCCACCCTCGACGCGACCGCGGCGAAGGCGCTGAACGGCTACTTCGGGACCACGCTGTTCTCCCGGGGCCTGAAGATCGGGACGGTGCGCGTCAGCGCCGTCACCGGCACCTACTACAAGTGACCTGAGCCGCCGGTGGGACCACGAGCAGTGGCGCGGTTCCACCGGCGCGCTCGTCGTGACCCGGACAGCACCCATGTCCCTCCAAGAGGTCTGCTCAGCGGGGTCAACGTCGATCCCAGCCTCAATGTCCATGACATCGACAGCGGCCGATCGTCCACGTGGTGGAGCCTGGGAACGATCGGCACGGCAGCGGAGTGTGGCAGCGGTCGAGCACCTGCTCACCAAGAACGACGGGAAGGTCGACGGCGTCCTGGCGGCGAAGGACGGTCTCGGCGACGCGATCGTCACGGTCCTGAAGAAGGCCGGCGTCACGGCGCCGGTCACCGGTCACCGGTCAGGACGCCACCACGCAGGGCCTGACCAACGTGCTCACCGGTGACCAGTGCGTCACGGTCTACAAGCCGGTCGAGCAGGAGGCCGCCGCGGCCGCGAAGCTCGCGATCGCGCTCGCCAAGGGCGAGGACCCGGGCGTCACCGAGAAGCTCAACGACCCGCAGGGCAAGCGCGACGTCCCCTCGGTCCTGCTCGAGAGCTACCCGGTCACCCTGAAGAGCAACATCACCAAGCCGTTCGACGACGGTGAGGTCAAGGCCGCTTCCTCCGCTCGGAGTGTGGTGCGGAGCCGACGCGGGCCGGGGGCCGCGGGTCCCGCGGCCCCCCGGCCCCCGGCCGTGTCAGGACGGGTCGTACTCGGCAGCCACGTCGAGGACCCAGGTGACCCCGAACTGGTCGGTGAGCATGCCGTACAGCGGTGCCCAGGCGGCGGGGGCGAGAGGGACCGTCACGCTCGCCCGGCTGCTGAGCCCCTCCCAGTAGGTCGTGATCTCCGCCGCGTCCTTGCCGCGGACGGAGACGAAGAACGGGTCCTCGCCCTTGCTCCACGGGCGGGCCGAGGGCACGTCGTAGGCCATGACCCGGAACCCGTCGGGGGAGGTGACCTGGCCCCACATGATCTGGTCGGCCTCGGCGGCGTCCTGCACGTTGTGGGCGTCCTGGTAGCTGATCGCCAGCAGGTCACCACCGAAGACGGACTGGTAGAACTCGAGTGCTGCTCGAGCGTCCCCCCGCAGGTTGAGGTGGGGAACGGTGTTGATGGTCATGACGACTCCTTGCTGGTCGGCTCGGTTCTGGACACAGCACGAGGTTGCCAGCAGTAGAGGACAGGTTGTGTCCTCTACTTCAGCGACCATGGGACGCATGCCGACGACGTCCGCTCGCCTCCTGGCGCTGCTCGCACTGCTGCAGGCCCGCCGCGACTGGCCCGGGCAGCTGCTGGCCGAGCGCCTCGAGACAAGTCCCCGAACCGTCCGGCGGGACGTCGACCGCCTACGGGACCTCGGGTATCCCGTGCTGGCGGCCAAGGGCCCCGACGGTGGGTACCGGCTGGCGGCGGGGACGGACCTGCCGCCCCTGTTGTTCGACGACGAGCAAGCCGTCGCCCTCGCCGTTGCGCTCCAGGTGGCCGCTGCCTCCGCTGGGTCCGGCATCGGCGATGCCGCGGCGCGCGCGCTGACGACGGTGCGTCAGGTGATGCCTGCGCGGCTCCGCCGGCGCATCGACACCCTGCAGGTCACCGCGGTCGAGCGGCCGGCGGCACGCCCCGAGCCGGTGTGGGACAGCAAGGTCCTGGTGGCCATCAGCGACGCGGTGCAT
>CAXSHL010000116.1:1933-9036 GCA_964237315.1 uncultured Nocardioidaceae bacterium | reverse complement strand
GGTGCCGATGGCCTTCTACTCCTTCGGCGGCTGGAAGGACTCCCTGTTCGGCGACAAACACGTCCACGGCCCCGAAGGAGTCTCCTTCTACACCCGCGCCAAGGTCGTCACCGCCCGCTGGCCACGCCCCACCCACGCCAGCGACGCCAGCTACCACTTCCCCACCTCCAAGTAGCCACCGAAAGGCTCGACATCACCATGTCTGACCCCACCTCTCCGTCGGACCTGTCACAGATCCGCCTCGGCACCGCCCCCGACTCCTGGGGGGTGTGGTTCCCGAGCGACCCGCACCAGGTGACCTGGGACGTCTACCTCGACGAGATCGCCCGGGCCGGCTACGTCTACACGGAGCTGGGTCCCCAGGGCTTCATGCCCCAGGACCCGCAGCAGCTCACCGAGGAGCTGGCCGCACGAGGGCTGACGGTCTGCGGGGGAACGGTGTTCGCGGGACTGCACAAGGGCGCCGACGCGCTGCAGCAGGCGAAGGAGGACTTCGGTCGCGAGGCGAGGCTGCTGGCAGCCGTAGGAGCCGAATATCTCGTCCACCTTCCCGAGCAGTACACCGACCAGCACACCGGCGAGGCCACCCAGGGCGCAGAGATCCAGCCCGAGGAGTGGAAGAACCTCGTGACCGGCACCGACGAGCTCGCGCGGTACCTCCTCGAGGAGTACGGCGTCAAGCTGGTGTTCCACCCGCACGCCGACACCCACGTCGACACCCAGGACCGGATCGAGCGCTTCCTGACCGACACCGATCCCGAGCTGGTGAACCTGTGCCTGGACACCGGACACGTGTCCTACTGCGACGGTGACAACATCTCGATCATCAAGCAGTTCCCCGAGCGGATCACCTACGTGCACCTCAAGTCGGTGGACGTAGAGGTGCGTGCGCGGGTCCGTGCCGAGGGCATCTCGCTGGCCGAGGCGGTCAAGCTGGGCGTCATGTGCGAGCCGCCGTACGGCGAGCCGGACATGCCACCGCTCCTCGAGGCGCTCGGCGGGCTCGACCGCGAGATCTTCGCGGTGATCGAGCAGGACCTCTACCCCGTCGAGCCGCACATCCCGCTCCCCATCGGGGCTCGGACCGCGGGCTACTACGTCGGGTGCGGGCTGGGCCCGGTCCGTCGCTGGCCCTACTGACCTGCTGCGTCTCGCAGGTCCCAGACATCAACAGCAGAAGGAGCAGAAGTGACGTTGCGAGTCGGGGTCATCGGCACCGGGATGATCGGGCAGGACCACATCCGTCGGCTGACGCAGGTCGTGTCAGGCGCCGAGGTGGTGGCGGTGTCGGACGCCAACGAGCAGGTGGCCAAGGAGGTCGCGTCGGGGCTGCGTGACGCAACCGTGCACGCCTCGGGGGAGGACCTCATCGGCGACGACCGGGTCGATGCGGTCCTGGTCTGCTCGTGGGGTCCCACCCACGAGGCCTACGTGCTCGCCTCGATCGCTGCGGGGAAGCCGGTCTTCTGCGAGAAGCCGCTCGCGACCACGCGGGAGGCCTGCCGCAACATCATCGACGCCGAGACCGAGCACGGCAGCCGGCTCGTCCAGGTCGGGTTCATGCGGCGCTACGACGAGTCCTACCGGGCTCTGAAGGACGTCATCGACTCCGGGCGGATCGGTGCTCCGCTGATCTACTTCTCCGGCCATCGCAACCCCTCGGTCCCCGGGCACTACACCAAGGACATGGCCATCGTGGACACCGCCGTGCACGACTTCGACGTGACCCGCTGGCTGCTCGGGGAGGAGCTCGCCGCGATCCGCGTCATCGCCGCCAAGCCGAACAGCCTGGGTGGTGACCTGCAGGACCCGCTGCTGATGATCATCGAGAGCGAGTCGGGTGTGCTGGTGAACGTCGAGACCTCGGTCAACATCCGCTACGGCTACGACATCCGGGGCGAGGTCGTCGGTGAGACAGGGACGGCCGCCCTCGCCGACCGGGGGCTCGTGGTCCTCCGGACCGCCAACACGGCCGCTGTCTCGGTGCCCGAGGACTGGCGGCAGCGCTTCGTCACCGCCTACGACGTCGAGTTCCAGGAGTGGATCAACTCGCTCACCGCAGGTGCGAGCCCCACCGGTCCGAGCGCCTGGGATGGCTACGCCGCCCAGGTGGTCTGCGACGCCGGCGTCGAGGCGCTCTACAACGGCGAGCGCGTCGTCATCGACCTCGGCGACAAGCCCGCTCTCTACAGCTGATCCCCTCCGACAGACCGCATCTCCGACCTATCAGTCTCCGACCCAGCAGCCAGAGAAAGGCACGCCATGTTGGTCGCCCTCGACCCCTACATGTTCCGCAGCACGCCGCTGCTGGAGCTGCCAGGCCTCGTCGCGGACCTCGGGTTCGAGTTCATCGAGCTCTCGCCCCGTGAGGACCTGACCCCGTTCTTCCGCCACCCGCGCATCGACGACGCGGGGGTGAAGGCCTTCAAGAAGGCCCTGGACGCGGCCGGGGTGAAGGTAGCTGCTCACCTGCCGCTCTACCGCTGGTCGGGTCCCGACGAGGACGAGCGGCAGGCGGCGGTGCGCAACTGGAAGCGGGCCATCCAGATCACCGTCGACCTCGACTGCCACGTGATGAACTCCGAGTTCAACGGCCGCCCGGATCAGGTCAGCCTGAGTGAGAACAAGTTCTACACCTCGATGGAGGAGCTGCTGCCGGTCTTCGAGCGCGAAGGCGTGGAGCTGCGACTCGAGCCGCATCCCGACGACTTCGTCGAGGACGGACTGACGGCCGTCGACATGGTCCGCGGCATCAACAGCCCCCTGGTCTCCTTCCTCTACTGCGCGCCGCACACGTTCCACATGGGCGGCAACATGGTGGAGATCATGGAGTACGCCGGGCCGCTGATGACCCAGCTGCACCTCGCCGACGCTTTCGACCACACGGCGTCCTCCGGGCTGCGCTACATCGTCAACCCGCCGGGCTCGACGGCTCGGGTGCACCAGCACCTCGACATCGGCCAGGGCGAGGTGGACTGGGACCTGTTCTTCACCACCTTGAAGGGGCTGGGCTTCGGCGACAGCGACCGCAACATCATGACCGCGTGCGTCTTCGCGTGGGAGGACCGTGCGCGGGAGTCGACGTTCTTCATGCGCGAGTCGATCGCGAAGTACACCAGCGGCTGGTGAGCGAGGCCTTCCCATGAAGCTCGGTGTCTACACCGCCGTACTGCACGACCGCCCGCTGCCCGACGCGCTCGACGTGCTCAAGGGGCTCGGACTCGACGCGGCGGAGATCAACAGCGGCGGCTTCCTGCCTCCCGTGCACATCCCCATGGACGACATCCTCGCCAGCAGGACCGCACGCGAGGACTACCTGGCCGTCTTCGACGAGAAGGGCGTCGCCCTGGCCGGACTCAACGCCAACGGCAACCCGCTGCACCCCGACCCGGCGATCGGCCCGAAGCACGCCGACGACCTCCGTCGCACGATCCGGGCCGCCGGCCTGCTCGGTCAGACCCGCGTGGTGACGATGTCCGGCCTGCCCGGGGGAGAGCCGGGTGCCACGGTTCCCAACTGGGTCGTGAACGCCTGGAACTCCGGGTCGCTCGACGTCCTGGACTATCAGTGGGACGAGGTTGCCGTGCCGTTCTGGCGCGAGATCGACGCGCTGGCAGCAGACAACGGCGTCAAGGTCGCGATCGAGATGCATCCGCAGAACATCGTGTTCAACCCGCCCACGCTCAAGCGGCTCGTGGAGAAGGTGGGCGCCACCCATGTCGGCGCCGAGATGGACCCCAGCCACCTGTTCTGGCAGGGCATGGACCCGGTCGCCGCCGTCCGCTACCTAGGACCCCTCGTGGTGCATGCGGCAGCCAAGGACGTCCGCATCAACCAGGACCACGCCTCCGTCTACGGCGTGCTGGACGAGCGGTTCCGTCGCCTGTCGCCCGAGGAGGACCGCGTCAACCTCGGCGGGGACGAGTGGGTCAACGAGTGGCCCTCGGACTCGGCCTGGGACTTCGTCGCCCTGGGCCGCGGCCACGACGTCGGGTTCTGGACCCGGTTCGTCGACGCCCTGCGCGACGTCGACCCCGAGATGGCCGTCAACATCGAGCACGAGGACACCTCACTCGGGCGCATCGAGGGCCTCGAGGTCGCCGCCGACGTGCTGCTGCAGGCGGCCGGCGCCGTCACGACTCGGACGTGAGAGACGTGAGAGTGGCCAAGGACCTCAGGCCACCCTCCGGTCCCCGTTCCGGGCGGCGCCGACGTGCAGCATCAAGAACACCGCGGCGTCGCAGGACGTGCAGCAGAACTCGCCACTCGAGGACACGTCGTCGACCGGCAGGAAGATCCGCTCGCCACCGCAGTCGGTGCAGGTCGCGGTCACGGCGGTCAGCATCAGCAGCTCATCGGTGCGCATGACTCCGAGGCTGGCACGGGCCACCGACAGTCGCCGCAGACACGCCGTACGCCGGGCTGGCGGTGAGCTCACTTCCGGTTGAGCAGCACCGCCAGCACGAGGGCGTCCAGGGCGATCGAGATCTCGGCGCCGGTCACGGTGGGGGCGATGAGCAGCGGCGCACTGCCCAGCAGCAGGGCGTCGAAGCCACGGGCGGCGCTGACGTAGAGCGAGGTCGGCACGGCACCCATCGGCGAGGTCACCAGCGGGAGCTGGTAGTCCGGCGGCCGGCCGGTGACCCAGCGGACCACGGCGGTCACGGCGGTCAGCCCGACCGCCACCCCCAGGATCACGGCGTCGCCGTCCGGGACCCCGACGGCGTGGCCGAGCGCAGGGACGCCGGCGAGGGCCCACGCCAGGACCACGGCCGCCGGCACGGACAGGCACGCCAGGCGCACCTGGGCGGGTGAGAACGGCAGGCAGCGGACCAGGCTCGGCGTGCGGCTGAGCACCCGCAGCGAGGAGAACAGCCCGGTGCTCGCCAGGAAGCCGGTCGTGGTGGCCACCAGGAGATCGGCACGCCCCAGGCCGAGGGTGCCGCCGAGGTAGGGCAGGACCAGCGAGGCGGCCAGCACCACCACCACCTGGGGCGTACGGCGCAGCCGGACCACCTCGCGCCAGGCGAGGGCCGAGGGTCCGAACCCCCGACCACGGACCGTGCGCACCGTGCTGCGCGACTTCCAGTGCCGGGCGATCAGCACGTCGTAGACCAGCGCGAAGTCCAGACCGGCCAGTGCGCCGGACAGGCCGGGCACCAGCGACCCGCCGGGCGTCAGCTGGTCGCGGCCCAGCCTCGGCAGCCCGGCGTAGGCACGCTGGGTCGCCACCAGCGCCAACCCGGCGAGCACCGCGACCGCGATGCCCCAGCCGGTGCCGCTGCGCGCGGCCGAGGCGGCGGCCGGCACCGCGTCGAAGGTGATCAGCAGGAGCCCGGTCCACACGGCGGCGGCGAGGAGCCAGGTCAGCACCTGCGCCAGGCGTGACCTCGCCACCTGGCAGAGCGCGGCCACGCCGATCCCCAGGAGGCACGCTGCGCCGACGCACGCGGCGTAGGACACCACCTCGGCGCGCGCGAAGCCGGCCAGCGTGCCGGCGCCGGCCGCCAGCACCGCGGAGACCACCAGCGCCACCGCGCCGGTGCCCGCGAGCCGGTTGCGCAGCAGGGCGCGGCGGTCCACGGGCGTCGGCAGCAGCCAGGTCGCGACGGCCGGCGACACCAGCATCGGGCCCAGCAGGCGCGCGCCCGCGAGGGCACCGGCGACCAGCGAGAGCCCGAACAGCCAGGGCAGCGCCGCCCTGGCGTCGGTGCACGAGGCGCTCGTGCAGTCCTGGCCGGCGACGTCACGGACGTTCACCACCACGGACACGGCCATGGAGGAGAGCATCGCGGTGGTGAACAACGCGATGTAGGCGTCGCTCAGGGCGTCCACGAGACGGGTGTCCGCGCGGCCTCGCCGCCATACCCGCAGCTGCTGCCGGAGGTCCCGGAGCTCGGCGCTCGCGCTGGTCACGAGCCGGCGTCCCGGGCGACGTCGTCCAGGTTGAGGACCCGGTCCGCCACCGCCTTCACCAGGCTCGCATCGTGGCTGGCCATCAGGATCGCGAGCCCGTCGGCCTTCTCACGCAGCAGCCGGTCCACCAGCCACGCCAACCCCGCCTCGTCGAGGCGCGCCTCCGGCTCGTCGAGCACCAGCATCCGCCGCGGCCGGACGAACGCGCTGGCCAGGGCGAGCCGCCTGCGCTGGCCCGAGGACAGCGTGCCGGGCAGCTGGGCCGACTGCGGCGTGAGCCGCACCTCCTCGAGCACCGCGTTGACCACCGCCTCCGCGTCCGGCACGGAGTGCGCGCGGGCGAACAGGTCCAGGTGCTCCACGACGCTCAGGTCGGGGAAGAAGTCCATGTCGTCCATCACCACGGCCATGTCGCGCCTGGTGTGCGGCGAGCGCTCGTCGACCGGCTGGCCGTCCAGCTCGACGGTGCCAGAGGTGGGCACGTCGGCGGCGCTCACGCACCGCAGCACCGTGGACTTGCCGGCGCCGTTGCGGCCCACGAGCGCGACCGCCTTGCCGGCCGCCAGGTCGAAGTCGAGACCCTTGACCACGTCGACCTCCCCGAAGCGACGGGTCAGCCCCCGCACCCGCAGGCGGGGTGGAACCTTGTCTCGGCGCGACATGGTCCCAACGTAGGCCGATACGCTGAGCAGATGAGTGAGCGCATCGCCTTCTGGAAGGGGCACGGCACCGAGAACGACTTCGTGCTGCTCCCCGACCCCGACGGCAGCCTCCTCGGCGACCTGTCACCGGCGCTCACCGCCGCCCTCTGCGACCGCCGCGCCGGCCTCGGCGCCGACGGGGTCCTCCGCGTGGTGCGGACCGAGGCGTACGACGACCCGGCCGCCGTCGCGGCCCGCGGCGAGGCCGAGTGGTTCATGGACTACCGCAACGCCGACGGCTCGGTCTCGGAGATGTGCGGCAACGGGATTCGGGTGTTCGGCCGCTACCTCGCCGACCACCAGCACGTGGACACCTCGCAGCCGCTGCCGGTGGCGACCCGCGGGGGCACCAAGGTGCTGACGTTCGCCGGTGACCTGGTCAGCGTGGACATGGGCGTGCCGGAGGTGCTGGGCGAGACGAAGGTGTCGGTCGGCGCACGGTCCTGGCCGGCGCTGCACGTGGCGATGGGCAACCCGCACGCCGTC
>CAXSHL010000116.1:0-1923 GCA_964237315.1 uncultured Nocardioidaceae bacterium | reverse complement strand
ACCCGCTCCTGCGGCACGGGGGCCTGCGCCGTGCTGGTCGCGGCTGCGCTGGCCGACGGCGTCGACCCCGCACACCCAGGCGGTACGACGTACCAGGTGGACGTCGCGGGTGGGCGCCTCGAGGTCACCTGGACCGACGCCGGTCGCATCGTCCTCACCGGCCCGGCCGTGCTCGTGGCCCGTGGCGAGTGGCTGGGCGCCTGAGCGGTCCCGCCGGAGGTCCTGGCCTCCCGCCGCGTGCGCCGCGCTGATTACCAGGGGATGCAGGTGCTTTGCCGCTTCCCATGGGCCGTGACCCATGGGAAGCGCCAGACTTCCATGGGAACCATCGGCGTTGGCGTCAGATTCCCAGGGGCCCCTGGGAAACTGGCACGGCGCCGGGCGTCCGCCCCCGAAACGCGCTCGCCGGGCGCCACAACCACGCCTGTGCGGAGTTGGGGCGGTGGATCGGGCGAAACCTGAGCACCAACGGCGCCTGTGCGGAGTTGCCGCGCTCAGCCGGGCGAGCGGCACCCCGATGCGCTAGGCAGGAGCCGCTCAGGCAACCAGGTCGCCAGGGGAAGCGTCAAACGTCCTGCATCCCCTGGTAAACCGGCACCGGGCGATGCGGCCGCGGCCGAGGTCTCGAAGTCGACCGTGCCCCACCCCACGCAAAACAGTTCGAGAGGGCACCCGATCCGAGGTCTAATAAGGGCGACCGGGGAATCCTCCCCGGCGCGACGACGTTCTACCTGGTGGATATGACGAGCGCACACGAGCAGCACCCCGACCTGACAGCACACGCCCACACCCCCGACCCGGTGATCGACCTCGACGACGCCCTCCTCGAGACGGCCGGCTGGGACGCCGAGCCGGACCCGGAGGAGGCGGCAGCCCACGGGCAGGACCGCCAGGAGAGCACCGGCGACTACGACCTCGCCGAGCGGCACGCCCTCCGCAGGGTGGCCGGCCTGTCCACCGAGCTCGAGGACATCACCGAGGTCGAGTACCGCCAGCTCCGCCTGGAGCGCGTGGTCCTCGTCGGGGTGTGGACCGAGGGCACGGTGCAGGACGCCGAGAACTCGATGGCTGAGCTCGCCCTGCTCGCCGAGACGGCCGGCTCCACGGTGCTCGACGCGTTCTACCAGCGCCGGCAGAGCCCAGACCCCGCGACGTACATCGGACGCGGCAAGGTCGAGGGCCTGCGCGAGATCGTGCAGGCCACCGGCGCGGACACCGTCATCCTCGACGGCGAGCTGGCGCCCAGCCAGCTCAGGAACCTCGAGGACCGGGTCAAGGTCAAGGTCGTGGACCGCACCGCCCTGATCCTGGACATCTTCGCCCAGCACGCCAAGTCCCGCGAGGGCCAGGCCCAGGTCGAGCTGGCCCAGCTGAACTACATGAAGCAGCGGCTGCGCGGCTGGGGTGGCAACCTGTCCCGGCAGGCCGGTGGCCGCGTCGGCTCGCAGGGCGGCGGCATCGGCGGCCGTGGTCCCGGTGAGACCAAGATCGAGACCGACCGGCGGCGGATCAACACCAAGATCGCCAAGCTGCGTCGCGAGCTCACCCACATGCGCACCACCCGGGACACCAAGCGCTCGGACCGTCAACGCCACCAGATCCCGTCGGTGGCGATCGCGGGCTACACCAACGCCGGCAAGTCCTCGCTGCTCAACCGGCTCACCAACGCCGGCGTGCTGGTCGAGGACTCGCTGTTCGCGACCTTGGACCCGACGACCCGGAAGACGACCACCTCCGACGGCCGCATCTACACGATGTCCGACACGGTCGGCTTCGTGCGGCACCTGCCGCACCAGCTCGTCGAGGCGTTCCGCTCGACGCTGGAGGAGGTCGCCGACTCCGACCTGGTCCTGCACGTCGTGGACGGCTCGCACGCCGACCCCGAGGGCCAGCTGGCCGCGGTCCGGGAGGTGTTCGCCGAGA
>CAXSHL010000115.1:2411-9415 GCA_964237315.1 uncultured Nocardioidaceae bacterium | reverse complement strand
ACGGCTTCATGGGCGCGGAGATGAACCACTGGTACCCCCAGCTCTACGACGGCACGACGCCGGTCGAGCCGGACCGCTCACCGGCCGACGGCTACCACCTCACCGAGGACCTGGTGGACCGCGCGACCGACTGGGTGCGCACCCAGCACGCGCTCACCCCGGGCAAGCCGTTCTTCGCCTACCTGGCGCTAGGGGCGACGCACGCGCCGTTCCACGTGCCGCCGTCCTGGATCGACAAGTACGACGGGCGCTTCGACGGCGGCTGGGACGCGCAGCGCGAGGCAACGCTGGTCCGGCAACGAGACCTGGGGATCGTGCCGCAGGACGCCGAGCTCGCGCCGTGGGCCGACGGCGTGCCGCACTGGGACGAGCTCGACCCGGTCGAGCAGCGGGTGGCCGCGCGGTTCATGGAGACCTACGCGGGCTTCGCCGAGCACGCCGACCACCACGTGGGTCGGCTGGTCGCCGCGATCGAGGACCTGGGAGTGCTCGAGGACACGCTGGTCCTCTACCTCCTGGGGGACAACGGCGCCTCCGGCGAGGGCGGGCTGGAGGGCACCCTGCTCGAGCACCTGCTCGGGCACGGTCTCGCCGACGACACCGCCGACATGGACGCCGCACGGGACCGGTTCGGCGACGAGACGACCTACGGCATCTACCCGGTCGGCTGGGCGCTGGCGATGAACACGCCGTACCAGTGGACCAAGCAGGTCGCCTCCCACTACGGGGGCACCCGCGACGGGCTGGTCGTGCACTGGCCGAACGGGATCCGGGCCGGGGGAGCGGTGCGTCACCAGTGGCACCACGTGATCGACATCCTGCCGACGGTCCTCGACGCGGCGGGTCTGCCGCACCCCACGCTGGTCAACGGCGTCACCCAGCAGGTCATCGAGGGGGTCAGCATGCGCTACTCCTTCGACGACCCACAGGCGGCGGAGCGGCGCACCACGCAGTACTTCGAGATGGTCGGCAACCGCGGGATCTACCACGAGGGCTGGACCGCGGTGACCCGGCACGGCACGCCGTGGCTGATGGTGGACGGAGGCGACCGGCCGTTCGAGGACGACGTGTGGGAGCTCTACGACACCACCACCGACTGGACGCAGGCCCACGACCTCGCCGACGTCGAGCCCGATCGGCTCTCGGCCCTGCAGGAGCTGTTCGTCATCGAGGCCGCTCGCCACCAGGTGTTCCCCCTCGACGACCGGGTCACCGAACGCGAGAACCCTGCCGTGGCAGGGCGTCTGGACCTCCACCACGGGCGTACGTCGATCGAGCTCGGGCCGCGGACCGGGCGGCTGACCGAGGAGGCCGCCCCCAACGTCAAGAACCGCTCGCACACGGTCACGGTGCGGCTGGAGTCGGTCGAGGGCGACGACGGGGTGCTGGTCGCACAGGGCGGTCGGTTCGGAGGCTGGTCGCTGTACTGCCTCGACGGCCGGCCGTCGTACGCCTACAACTGCTACGGCCGGGACCTCACCACCATCCGCGCGGACC
Organism: uncultured Nocardioidaceae bacterium; assembly: GCA_964237315.1. GTDB lineage: Bacteria > Actinomycetota > Actinomycetes > Propionibacteriales > Nocardioidaceae > Nocardioides_B. Next base: position 7,918 of record CAXSHL010000115.1, on the reverse strand, counting down.
GGGCCCTGACCGGCGGGGTCCACGAGGTCCGGATGCGGTTCGACTACGCCGGTGGACCACCAGGGGACGCGGCGCGGGTCACGCTCCTGGTGGACGGCGAGGAGGTGGGGGCCGGTGAGATCGCAGCGACCACCGCGTTCTACTTCGCCTTCGACGAGACGCTCAACGTCGGCGTGGACCGGGGGAGCCCGGTCACCGACGACTACCCCGCCGTGCACAACGCGTTCCAGGGGATCGTGCACTCGGTGCGCTTCGACCTGGCGCCGGAGATGGAGCTGGGTGCGCCGGACCGGGCCCGGCTGGCCAGGATGGTCAAGGACTGACCTGCCGGCCGGCCCTGGCCAGGAACTCCTCGCGCCGGCGCTCCCGGTGGTGGCGTTCGGGCCCGCTCGCCGGTCCGAGCAGCGACTCGGTGAGCTCGTCGGCGGCATCGGCGTAGCGTCCCTGCCGGGCCAGCAGCTCTGCGCGCACGGCATGCCAGCGGGGACTCCTCGGCAGGCCGTCGAGGCTCGCGAGACCGGACGCGGCGTCACCGGCCTCGGCTGCCGCCACGGCCCGGCCGAGGCCTGCGGCGGTGCTGGGGGCGACCGACACGAGCAGGTCGTAGAGCCGCAGGATCTCGCGCCAGTCCGTGAGCCGGTAGCTCGGGGCCCGGGCGTGCTCGGCGGCGATGGCGGCCTGCAGCTGGTAGGGATCCGCCTGCCGCTCGGACCGGCGCAGCGACTCGTTGAGCAGCCCGATCCCGCGCTCGATGGCCACCGTGTCCCAGCATTCCCGGTCCTGCTGGTCCAGGGCGACGACGTCACCCTCCGCGCTCAGCCGGGCCGGCCGCCGGGCCTCGGTGAGCAGCAGCAGGGCCAGGACGGCGGAGGGCATCGGCTGCTCCGGCAGCAGCCCATGCAGGAGCTCGGCCAGCCGCAGCGCCTCCGCGCAGGAGTCCACGTCGTAGGCGGCCGGGCCCTCGAGAGGTGCGTGCCCGGCCGTGTACAGGCTGTGCACGACCGCGCACACGGCCGGCAGCCGGTCCGCCAGCTCGTGGTCGGCCGGCACGCGGTACGGGATGTGCGCGGCAGCGATCTTCTGCCGGGCCCGGGTCAGGCGCTTCGTGGTCGCCGCCTCGGTGGTGAGCAGCACCTCGGCGATCTGCGCCGGCGACAGTCCGCACAGGGCCCTCAGGGCCAGCGCCACCCTGGTCGCGGGGGACAGAGTCGGGTGGCAGCAGGTGAACACGAGCCGCAGGAGGTCGTCGCGGACCACTCCCTCGGGCGGCAGGTCGCGGCTCGCCAGGTCGGCCATCGCGGCGGCACTGCGCTCCTTGTCCGGGCGGGCCCGCTCCCGTCGTACGATGTCGATCGCCTTGCGACGGGCCGTCACCGTCAGCCAGGCCCGCGGCTCCGGGGGCACACCGGTGACCGGCCACGCGCCGAGCGCCGCCAGGGTCGCCTCCTGCACGGCATCCTCGGCGAGCTGTACGTCGCCGAGGGTCCGGACGAGCGTCGCGAGGATGCGCGTGCCCTCCAGCCGGATCGTCTCGGCGATCGCGTCGTGCGCCGGGTCCGTGCCGGTCATCAGCCCGGGTCAGCTACTTGGCGTTGATGACGGGTCGCACCTCGACCGCGCCTGCCCAGGCCGCGGGCAGATCCGCCGCTATGGCCACGGCCTCGTCCAGGTCGGCGGCCTCGATCAGGTAGTAGCCGGTCAGGGCCTCCTTCGTCTCGGCGTACGGACCGTCCGTGGTGACGACGTGCCCGCCTCGCGCGCCCTCGACCCGGACGACCGTGGCCGTGCTGGTCGGGTGCAGGACGGCACTCGCCCGGATCCGGTCGGCGTGCTGCTGGGCGAACGCGCGGTAGTCCGCGAGCTCGTCGGCCTGCTCGGGGGCCCACCAGTCCACGTCCGCGGTGTAGGTCAGGGCCAGGTACTGCGGCATGAGCACACTCCTTCGTCGCCTTCGGAACCCATGGTGGGTCCTCATCCAGGGAACGATCGGCGGTCCCCGAAGAGGACATCGCAAGCGGGACATTCGAAGGGCGACATCATCTCGCGTCATCCGACGAAAGGACCGGAGTCATGGAGGGGAGCGCCGCACGCACCCCTGCTCGGCGGCCTCGGGCGGCCCCGCAACGGCGCGGGGTCGCCCACTGTCGGGGGCCGACCCACGAGTCGAAGAGCCATCGAGGAGGACGTGACCATGACGGACGCAGAGGTGCGCGAGAGCAGACAGCCAGGCGCAGCCGGAGGAGCACCGAAGGTGGTGGTGACCGGTGACCAGCTCGAGCTGCTGGTGGTCCGCAGCGTGTACACGGAGATGATCGGGCGCCCGGTGGACCAGGTGTTCCGCGAGCTGAGCACAAGGCTCCGCGCCGCGGACGTGGTGCTGGCCGACGAGCGCGTGTGGGAGTACGCCGACTCCATCAGCGACGGGACCTTCGAGCTGCTCCGGTGAGCCCGATCCGGTGATCCGGGCGGCTACGGCCCCTCTGCCCGGGCCCCGTCCATGAAGCCTCGCTGCGTCATCTCGAACGGGGCGATGGCCTCGAGGAGGAACGCGCTGGCCGCGCGAGCCACGGCGGTCGCCGACTCCACGGTCCGCTCGCTCGGGAGCACCTCGAGCAGGGCCTCGTTGTGCACGGTCACCAGACCCATCAGGCCGACCCCGCGGGACATCGCCGCCCGCCCCAGCTCGTAGGCGGCGCGCAGCCCGGCCTCGTCCTCACGCACCAGATAGGCCAGGAACGGCGGCGTGTAGTCGCGGCGGAAGCTCGTCAGCTCCTCAGCCATGCGACGAGTCCTCGGTCACGCCCGCGGCCGGAGCTCGGTCGGGAGGTGGCTGGCCCCGGTGAGCTCGCCGAGCCTCTCCAGCCCCTCCTCCAGGTCGAGGGCGGTGTGCGCGAAGCGCAGCTGCAGCGACAGCTGCACCATCGTGATCGCCACCTCGGGGGTGATCCCGACGATCATGGTCTCCGCCCCCCGCAGGCGCGCCACGTGCGCGAGCTGGTCGAGGGTCCGGGTGGCGAACGAGTCGAGAACGTCCAGCGAGGACACGTCCACGATGATCCCGCGTGAGCGCTGCCTGCCGACGTGCTCGACCAGGTCCTCCTGCAGGCGGGTCATCTCCGTGTCGTCCAGCGCGGTGTGGATGGACACGATGAGGAACTGCCCCTGGGTGAGGATGGAGACCCTCAGGGGCGGGGCGGTGCCCGGCAGCTCAGGGCTGGGCATCGGTGGGCCGGGTCACTCTGAAGCCGAGCTGACGCTCGGCCTCCTCGATTCCCCCCTGCAGGTCACCCACGGTGCGCATCTTGTTCAGGTCGACGCCGATGGTGACCAGAGTCTGGGCGATCTTCGACGACAGCCCGGTGATGATGACTTCCGCGCCCATCAGCCGGGACGCGTCGACGGTCTGCACCAGGGAGTTGGCCACCGCCTGGTCGACGTCCGGCACGCCCGTGATGTCCACGACCACCACCTTGGCACGATGGGTGCGGATGCCGCCGAGGAGCTGCTCGGTCAGCTGCCGGGCGCGTACGTCGTCCAGCACGCCGATGATCGGCAGGATGAGCAACCGCTCGCGGACCTGCAGCACCGGCGTGGACAGCTCGATCAGCGAGTCCTGCTGCTGGCGGATGACCCGCTCCCGCTCCTCGACGAAGCTGACCGCGACGGTGTTCGCGATCCGGTTCGCCGCGGGCTCGTAGGCGTCCAGGACGCGGTTCAGCAGGTCGAAGTCCTTGTGGTACTTCTCAAACAGCGAGCGGGCCAGCACGTCGCGCAGCAGCAGCACGATGCCGACCACCTCGTGGGTCTCGACACCGCGCGGGATGATCCGCTCGGACAGGTCCCGGGCGTAGCGCCGCAGCGCCTCCACGCTGCCCGTCTCCAGGACCTCGACGTAGTTGTCGTAGACCGAGGTGGCCTCGGAGAAGACCTCCTGCGCCGTCATGGAGGACAGCAGGTGGGCGTCGTTGATCCGCTTGGCCCACTCCTGGCGCAGCGGGGTCCGGAGATGACGCAGGTGAGCCACCAGCTCGGGGAGGAGCTGGACGGCTCCATCCGCGGTGGTGTCGAGGTTCTCGAGGTCTCCGGCCCGGTCGATGTCCTCGTCGCGCTCGATGTCCTCGTGGCTGCGCTCTGGCTGGTTCATGTCTCTCGTCTCACTCGTTCCTCATGGTGGCCTGGCCGGCCGGGGGAGACTTCCACTTCGTCATGGTCACCGTCGTACCGGTGCCCACCTCGGTGTGGACGTCGAACTCGTCCATCAGTCGTCGGGCGCCGGGCAGGCCGAGCCCGAGACCCTGGTAGGTGCTGTAGCCGTCACGCATCGCGTCCCCCAGCTCGGGGATGCCCGGCCCGACGTCACGGGCCACGATCCTGATCCCCTCGCTGCCGCCGGAGGAGACGCAGTCGATCAGCACCTCGCCCCGCTCGGCGAACTTCACGATGTTGCGGGCGATCTCGGAGATCGCCGTCGCGATGAGCGTGGAGTCGGTCGCCGAGAAGCCCAGGCCGACCGCGACCCGACGACCGGTCTGCCGGGCGGTCACCACGTCCGCGTCCCTGCCGACCGCCACCCGCGTCTGCTCCTCGCTCGAGGACGACGACCACCGCTCCAGCAGACCCGCGCTGACCAGCGCACAGCAGTCGCAGCCGAGCAGGTGGACACCGGCGCCGAGCTCCCGCTGCCTGCGTCGGTCGCCGGCCGACAGCGATCGCAGCACTGCCCGGCACCGGTCGGTGGGCGGCTCGAGGTTCTCCCTCACCAGGAGGTACTCGACCCGCATCTTCGCCCGGATCCGGGCGAGCTGCGCGGCCACCGCTCCGGGCGTGGTGTCCCGGTCGTCCGCGAGCGCTCGCGTGTCGAGCCCGTGCACCTCGTGGGCGACCAGCACGTCCCGCTCCGCCGACGGCAGGCGGGCCAGGGCGGCGGCCACGATCGAGCTCTCCTCGCGGCGCAGCAGGTCCGCACCCGGTGGCTCGTCGGGGTCCGTCTCGGGGTCCACGAGGAGGTGGGCCCGGTCCCGGGCCCGGTCGTTGCGGCGGGCGTAGGACGCGACGACGTTGCGCGCCGTCACCGCGGCGTAGGGCGCCATCGTGTCGCCCTCCACCCGGGCACGCGCCGCCATCACGCGCAGCAGCGTCTCCTGGACCAGGTCGTCGACCACGTGCGGGTCGCGGATCCGCGAGCCGATGACCTTGCGCACCATCGGCTCCAGGTCGACGATGACCCGATCGTGAACCTGTTCGTCGACCTGCTCGTCGACCTGCTCGTCGAGGTCGGGGCGCGGGCGGGTGTCACTCACAGACCCGCCCCTCCCCCTCGTGCGGCTCGGTCGACCGATGTGCTCGACCGGCGGCCGCCCAGGAGGCGGACCACATCGACAGTATCCACGCATTCGGGGCGACGAGGTGCCCCGGATCGGTCCGATATGCGGCGCAGGACGAATGCAGGTGCCGGGGGAGTGCGGCGCGGGCTGCCCGCCGTACAGCAGGCTTGACGGGCGGAGGGC
>CAXSHL010000115.1:0-2401 GCA_964237315.1 uncultured Nocardioidaceae bacterium | reverse complement strand
GGGCTCGGCTGTGGGTGGACACGCGTGGCTCCCTCCCGGCCGGCTCACCGTCCGGCACCGCCCTCGACTCCATGACTCCCCAGCTGCCCGGCGATGACGTGGCTCGGCGCCGACGATGAGTTCCGGGCTCGGCGGTGGTCACCAGACGCAACCACCATCCACGACATCCGGAGGTCGACGGACATGGCATCACCTGAGGAGCTGGCGGTCGCCTTCTCCAGCCACCGCTTCAGCGAGACCTACGACCACCTGTCACCGTCCGTGCGATGGGTGTCGGTCGGCAGCGCCACGATGACCGGGAAGGACGCCGTGGTCGAGGCGTGCGACCAGGCCACCGCCGCGATGGCTGAGCTCCGGCTCGACCGCCGCCGGTTCCTGACCATCGCAGGCGACCAGGGCGTGGCCGTGGACACCGTGACGGCCTACGTCGACCCGTCGGGAGAGGAGTCCGTGGTGGCGTCGTGCGACGTCTACGAGTTCGAGGCCGGCCGCATCGCGGTCATCACGTCGTACGCCGTCGAGGTCTGACGCTCAGCCACTTTCTGCAACCGATGGTTGCGCTTGCTCGTTTCGAGGGTTAGCGTAGGTGCAACCAAACGTTGCAGGAGGATGCATGGAGTTCGGAACCATAGAGCGCGAGATCTTCGTCGAGGCGTCGCCGGAGGTCGTCTTCGACGTGGTGAGCAGTCCCGACCACCTCAGGCAGTGGTGGCCCGATGACGCTGCGTTCGACCCGACCCCCGGGTCGGCGGGGGAGATCGTCTTCGGTGACCGCGACGCCGGTGGGACGGTGGTCGCCTTCACCGTCGTGGACGCGCGGCCGCCCCAGACCTTCTCGTTCCGCTGGACGCACCCGGCCGGAGAGGTGGCAGCGGAGGGCAACTCGCTGCTGGTCACCTTCGACCTCACGCCGTCTGGCGGTGGGACGCTGCTGAAGATGACCGAGACCGGCTTCCGGGAGATGGGCTGGGAGGCCGCGGTCCTCGAGCAGCAGTACCACGAGCACCGCACCGGCTGGGACTTCTACGTGCCGCGGCTGGCGCCGTACGTCGCGACGCTGCAGACGCGACCGTGAGCACCGGGGTGCTCGAGTCGGTGGACGACGACCTGTGGTCCGCCGTCGGGGACCCGACGCGCCGGCGGATGCTGGACCTGCTGCTCGTGGACGGCCACGGCACGGCGACCACGCTCGGCCGGCAGCTGCCGGTCACGCGTCAGGCGGTGGCCAAGCACCTCGGCGTCCTCGACCGGGCCGGTCTGGTGCGGTCGACGCCGGAGGGTCGGGAGCGGCGCTACCAGGTGGACGGCGCTCAGCTCGCCCGTGCGGTGGCCCAGCTGTCCTCGGTCGGGTCTGCGTGGGACGCCCGGCTTCAGCGGATCAAGCGGCTCGCCGAGGCGATCCAGCGCACCCCACAGCCGTCGCAGCACGACGCAGAGCACGACTAATACACAGAAGAGGAGATCAGAGATGGTGGACATCCTGCACCGGGTCGGGGTTCAGGCCTCGACGCCGGAGAAGGTGTACGACGCACTGACGACCGCCGAGGACCTCGCCGGCTGGTGGACCGAGGACACGAAGGGGACCGGCGACGTGGTCGGCGGAGTGCTCGCCTTCCGGTTCCCGGTCGGCGGCTTCGACATGGAGGTCCTCGAGCTGCGGCCGCGCGAACGCGTGGTGTGGCGGGTGGTCGACGGCCCCGAGGAGTGGGTGGGGACGACGATCGAGTGGGACCTGCACCGCAACGACGACTACACGATCGTGCTGTTCGCACACCGGGGCTGGAAGGAGCCGGTGGAGTTCATGCACCACTGCAGCACCAAGTGGGGTTCCTTCCTGCTGAGTCTCAAGTCGATGCTGGAGACCGGAGACGGCGCGCCGGCGCCCCGCGACGTGCAGATCAGCGACTGGCACTGAGCAGTCGGGCACCTGAGGTGCTGGCTTCTGGGCAGCGGCGACCAGAGCAGTTGACTGGGGGTTGACCGCGGAGGTCGACCACGAGGACGTGCACTCGGGCTCGGTGCGGGCGTGGGTTGGGCGTGGCGGTCGGGCTGGTCGGGGGGTGAGTGCACGTCGTTGTGGCTGTTGCCGGAGTGCGTGCCTGAGCCAGCATATGAGACATTCGAAGCTGTGTCCGGATAGTGGGCTTGTGGTCTGTTCTGGGGCGGTTCCTGTCGGTGCTCGCTGGGAGAGTTCCTCGTGTGACCGACACCCTGCAGCCCCCGCCACCGCTGCCACCCGGCCCGCCCGGCCCGCCCGCGCCGCCGGTCGAGCTCGGTCTGCCGGTGCAGCCGGCGGGGCCGGGTGCGCTGGTCGAGCCGGGTGCTCCGGTGGGGCCGGTGGGGCCGGTGGGGCCGGTGGCGGTTTTGTCGGCGGTGCTGGAGGCGGTCGCTGGTCTGGGTG
>CAXSHL010000114.1:0-9629 GCA_964237315.1 uncultured Nocardioidaceae bacterium | reverse complement strand
GTCGTGAAGATCACCGGCCGGATCGACCTGGTGCACTGCAACGACAGCCGCGACGACTTCGACTCGGGAGCCGACCGGCACGCGAACTTCGGGAAGGGCCGGATCGCGCCCGAGGACCTGGCCTCGATCGTCCGGGACGCCGGCGCCCCGGTGGTCTGCGAGACCCCCGGCGGACCGGCCGAGCACCTCGCCGACTTCGCGTTCCTGCGCGAGCGCCTGTGACCTCCCCTGCGTTGACCGTCCGCGCCATCACGGCGGAGGAGCACCTGGACTTCCTGCGCAAGCTGACCGCCTCCGGGGGGTCCGCCAGCTTCCTGCAGACGCCCGCCTGGGGGCAGGTCAAGAGCGAGTGGCGTCGGGAGTCCATCGGCTGGTTCGCAGCGACCGGGGACGGTGAGCCGGTGGGAGTCGGGCTGGTGCTCTACCGCCAGCTGCCGAGGGTCCGGCGGTACCTCGCCTACCTGCCCGAGGGGCCGGTGCTGGACTGGGAGGACGAGGACCTGCGGGCCTGGCTGAACCCGATGGTGCGGCACCTGCGCAAGGCCGGCGCGTTCGGGATCCGGATGGGTCCGCCGGTGGTGACCCGCCGCTGGGACGCCGCCTCGGTCAAGAGGGGGGTGGCCGACGACGCGGTCCGCCGGCTGGGCGACGTACCCCCGACCTCCCGCTCGCAGGCCGGAGCCCGCGTCGTGTCCCAGCTCCAGGAGCTGGGCTGGCAGGCGCAGAGCGTGGAGGGCGGGTTCGCCGCGGGCCAGCCGCAGTACAACTTCGTGATCCCGCTCCGCGCCGCCGACGGCACCGCTCGCTCGGAGGCCGACGTGCTGGCCGGGATGAACCAGCAGTGGCGCCGCAACATCAAGAAGGCCGACAAGGCCGGCGTCCAGGTCAGCCACGGCACCCGGGCCGACCTGCCGGAGTTCCACCGGCTCTACGCGCACACCGCCGAGCGGGACCACTTCACGCCTCGGCCGCTGGGCTACTTCGAGACCATGTTCACCGCTCTCCTGGAGGAGGAGCCGGACCGCATCCGGCTCTACCTCGCCCGCCACGACGGCGAGCTGGTGGCCGCGACGATCTGGGTCCGGGTCGGCGGGCACACGTGGTACTCCTACGGCGCCTCCTCCACCGAGAAGCGCGACGTCCGCGGCTCCAACGCCGTCCAGTGGGCGATGATCCGCGACTCGCTGGCGGTGGGTGCCGACGTCTACGACCTCCGCGGCATCACCGACACCCTGGATCCCGAGGACTCCCACGTGGGCCTGATCCAGTTCAAGGTCGGCACCGGCGGCGAGGCCGTGGAGTACGCCGGCGAGTGGGACCTGCCGCTCAACCCCCTCGTCTACAAGGCGTTCTCGGTCTACATGGCCCGGAGGTCCGGCGGCTCGAGTGGGTCGGGCGGGTCCGGCGAGGCGAGCGCCTGATGCCGCTCACCCTGTACGTCGACGGCAGCGCCTGGAACAGCCACCTGCAGCGGGTCCTCCAGAGCCATCCGGGCCTCGTCCCGGTCATCAAGGGCAACGGCTACGGCCTCGGCGTGCCCCGGCTCGCTGAGCGCGCCGCGTGGCTGGGCGTGGACACCGTCGCCGTCGGCCGGTACGGCGAGGTGCCGACCGTCGCAGCAGCCTCCGGCGGTCCGTTCGGAGGGTCGGTGCTCGTGCTCTCCCCCTGGCGGCCGTTCGAGACCCGAGCGGCCTTCGACCCGGCGCTGCGGGACTCGGTCATCCACACCGTCGGCCGCCTCGAGGACCTGCGCGCCCTGGGCAAGCAGGGCGCTACCGGCCAGGGCCGCCCCCGCGTGGTGCTCGAGCGGCTCACCTCGATGCGCCGGCACGGGCTGTCGGCCCGCGACCTGCGGGAGGCCGCCTCGATGCTGGGCGACGTCAGCGTCGAGGGCGTCGCCCTGCACCTGCCGATCTCTGCCGGCTCGCACCTGACCGAGGTCAGTCGGCTGATGACCGACATCGTCGCCGCCGGCCTGCCGAGCAGGCGGGTCTTCGTCTCGCACCTCACCGACGACGAGCTCGGCTCGCTGCGCCGCTCCTACCCCGACTACGAGTTCCGCCCCCGGGTGGGGACGGCGCTGTGGCTCGGGGACCGCAGCGCTCTGGCTGTCCGCGCGACCGTGCTCGACGTGCACCCGGTCGAGCGCGGCGACGTGTTCGGCTACCGCAGCCGGACCGCTCCCGCGAAGGGCACCATCCTGGTCGTCTCGGGCGGCACGTCGCACGGCATCGGTCTCGAGGCTCCCACCGCGGGGGCCACGTTGAAGAGCCGGGCCGCGACCATCGCCAAGGGCGGGCTCGACGCAGCGGGGTGGGTCCGCTCGCCGTACACCATCGACGGCAAGCTGCGGCTGTTCGCCGAGCCGCCGCACATGCAGGTCTCGATGCTGTTCTTGTCCAACGGCGCCGCGGTCCCCGAGGTCGGCGACGAGGTGCCGGTGCGGGTCCGGTTCACCGCGACCAGCTTCGACGAGACGCAGGTCGACTAGCCAGCAGGTCGACCAGCCAGGTGGTCAGCTGGTCAGCTCGCGGCCACCCGACCCGCTGACCACGTCGGCTGCCGGCCGTTGGCGGCGACCACCACGTCGAGGACCGGCGCGTCACCTGGCACGTCGACCGGCGGACCGAACCCGGGGCCGTTCTCCCGCATCGCGTCGCCGCCGGGGCCGGTGAGCACGCCGGCGAACGCCAGGCACGGCCCGGCACTCTCCTCGTGGACGGTGATGTCCTGGCCGCTCGCCCGGGCCACGTCCCAGCCGTGGACCACGAGCTCGTTGACCGCAGCGACGCCCAGCTGCCCCGCCGGCCCCTCGAAGCCCCCCACCTCGGTGACCCCCTCCCACGCGCCCGGCTCGCTCCAGGCCTCGGCGAGCTCGGTGAGGCGGTCGGTGATCGTCGTACGCCAGTCGTCGGGGAGGTTCGAGGCGTCACCGGAGGGACCCGTGGGCCCGCTGGGAAGGCGCTGCTTGCGGGCGGCGCCCGTGAACGCGAGGGCCAGCCCGTTCACGTGGTCGAGCAGGTCCCCGAGCGTGTAGTCCGGGCAGGGGGTCGGGGCAGCCAGCTGGTCGTCGCGCACGCCCTGCACGAGGCGGCTGAGCTCACGGGTGGCAGGTTCGAGGTCGGGCACAGTAGTCCTCCTGGTCGGGTCTCTGTCACACAGACCGCCGCGAGGACCGGAACTCATCGCCCCCCGCACACCACAGTCAGTGGTCGAGGCTGATGACCACCTTGACGTCGTCGTCGTGCGCCTCGAACGCGTCCGCGAAGTCCGCCAGTGGCACCCGCCTGCTGACCAGCCGGCCGAGCCAGCCCAGGTCGGCCTTGCCGAGCGCCTCCGCGGCGAGCGCGTAGTGCCGCAGGTTGGCGTTCACCGACCCGACCACCACGTCGTTCTCCAGCACGATGTCGCGGTTGAGCAGTCCGGGGTCCACGGGCACCGTCCGCCCGCCCGACGAGACGCCGGTGAGCACCGTGATGCCGTAGGCCACCGTGCCGGTGATCGCGGCGAGGACCAGCTGCGGCACCCCGGTCGCCTCGAGGACCACGTCGGGCTTGATCCGCTTCATCAGCGCAGCCATGTCACCGTGGTGGTAGGTCGCGCCGATCTCCCGGACCAGCCGCGGCTTGGGCCCCTTGGTCACCTGGTCCAGCACGTGCACGTCGAGACCCCGCTGGGTGCCGAGCAGCGCCGCGAGCTGGCCGATCGGTCCGCCTCCGGTGATCAGCACCCGCTCCGGCTCGAACCACGCCCGGGCGCCGATCCGCTCCACCTGCTCCCAGGCCTTGGCGACGACGGTGGTCGGCTCCATCAGCATGCCGACGTCGACGAGCCGGTCGTCCAGGCGTACGGCGTAGTCCGCCTCGACCGTCCACTGCTCGCTGGCGTAGCCGTCGAGCTGCTTGATGCCTCGCTCGGTGTAGCGGCCGTTGCGGCACATGTCGAACTCGCCGTGCGCACACGCCCCGCAGGGCACCGGGTCGGGGCGCCGGACGACGCCGACCACCAGGTCACCCGCCGAGAAGCCGGAACCGCGGGGCGCCTGCCGGACCCGGCCGAAGGACTCGTGACCCAGGACCAGCCGCTTGCGACCGGGCGGTGCCCAGCCGTAGTCGCCGAGGGCGATCTCCCGGTCCGTGCCGCAGACTCCGACCGCGAGGGCGTCGACGAGCAGCTCACCGTCTCCGGGCGTCGGGTCGGGGACGTCGGTGACCGCGAGGGAGTCGGCGGTGCGGGGGACGGTGGTCAGTGCGCGCATGAGGAGGCTTCTACCCCGGCTGCGCTCCGCCCACCCCCACGACCTCGCCCGGGAGGTCGCCCGGGACGTCGGTCGGGAGGTCCGCCGGGTCGTCGGTCACGCCGTCGGCCCGCACCGGGTCGTGCCACGGCGCCCAGATGTCGCGCACCACCAGGACTGCGACGTACAGCTCTGCCGCCATCCGGACCACGATGGCGGACCAGTAGAACCGGTCCGGGACCCCTGCGGACGCCGAGGCGGTCCAGCCGCCGAGGTAGAGCCAGACCGCGCCGTAGTAGAACACCTCACCCGCCGTCCAGACCAGCACGTCGCGCCAGCGCGGCCGGGCCAGGACCACCAGCGGCAGCAGCCACAGGACGTACTGCGGGGAGTAGACCTTGTTGACCAGCAGGAACCCGGCCACGATCAGGTAGGCGAGCTGCGGGATCCGGGGGGTACGTCGGGCCTGCAGACCGAGCACCAGGACGCCGACGCAGACCGCTCCGAAGAACAGCAGCGAGCCGGCGTTCACCAGGCGCGGCGTGACCGTGTGCCCCATCTGCTGCCACACCAGCCATCCGGAGCCGAGGTCCGCCCCCCGGTCGTTGTTGAAGGTCCAGAACACCTTCCACTGGTCGAAGTCCGACAGCATCGGCGGCAGGTCGACCAGCAGCCAGCTGAGGACCGCGGCCACGGCGGCGGCGGCGAAGGCAGGCAGCCGTCCCCGTCGGATGCAGACCACGAGCAGCGCCCCGAGCAGGAACACGGGGTAGAGCTTGGTGGCCGTGCCCAGCCCCACCAGCAGGCCGCACAGCACCGGCTGGCCCCGCGACCACGCCCACAGCGCACCGGTCAGCGCACACACCGCGAGCAGGTCCCAGTTCACCAGCCCGGCCAGCAGCAGGGCCGGCGAGGCGGCGAAGAGCATCGCGTCCCACGGCCGCCGTCGGTGGACCCCGGCGAGGAACCAGGCGCTGAGCAGCGCGAACGGCGCCAGCAGCACCGCGGTCACCACGAAGAAGCGGCTGCTCTCGGCGCCCACGCCCGGGGCGCCGTAGATGTCGGCCTCGGTCAGGTCGGCTCGGGCGGTCAGGTCGGGCGGGTCACCGAGCGCCTGGGTCAGCCACGCGGTGCCGTAGGCGAAGTAGCCGATCAGCACGGGGTACTCCAGTGCCTGGTAGCGCCCCTGGCTGTCGGTGTAGGGCCGGTAGCCCGCCGCGAACCCCCGAGCGGCGTAGAGGTACGGCGCGTCGGAGTAGCACATGGCCGCGTAGCGCACGTCGGAGCTGACCCAGTCGTCCTTGACGCACGGCGTCTTCTGCACCATGCCGAGCACGAAGGTCAGGGCGGTCACCGCCAGGACGACCCGCACGGGCGTCCACCACCAGTGCGGACGGGCGCGCCGGCCGACCGGCCCGCCGATGCTCTCGCTGGCCGCCCGGACCAGCGGGTCGGCGCGCGAGGGGGCGACGACCGCCCCCGTTCCCGGTCCGGTGGGCGGCTGCGGAGCGGGCGGTGGGGGGACCGTCTGCTGGTCGGTCATCTACGGCTCCGGGCTGCCGGCCACGGCACCGGGTGCCGGGGTCGTCGGTGCCGGAGTCGGGGTCGGGGTCGGCGTCGCGGGCGGTGTGGGGGACGGGGTGGGCGTGGGGGTGGGCGTGGGCGTCGGGGTGGGCGTGTCCGAGGGCTTCGGGGTGTCCGAGGGCCCTGACGACCGGGTCGGGCCGGGCTGCGGGGTGCTGGTGGGAAGCGGCTGGCTGTCCTCCTGCTTCGGCGGGACGTTGGCCGCCGGCGGGAAGTCCTCGATGTCGGCGTCGTCGAGGGTGTCGCGCTCGGTCTGGGTCCAGGTCCGGGTGGGGTACTCCGCCCCGAAGTAGGGCACCAGGTAGCCGGGCTCGCAGTCCTCGGACCGGGCCTGCACGCAGTTGAGGTTGTCGTTGCCGTCGCCGCGCACGTACATCACCGCGGTGGACAGCTGCGGGGTGTAGCCGACGAACCAGGAGGAGGAGACGTTGCCCGCCTCGTTGGTGGCGGTCCCGGTCTTGCCCGCGGCGGGGCGACCCAGGGCGAGCGCGTTCTGGCCGGTGCCGGACGTCACCACCTGCTGGAGGGCGAAGCTGACGTCAGCGTCCAGGTCCTCGGCCAGCGCCCGCGGCTTCTTGGTCGGCGCCTTGTAGCGGGTGGTTCCGGTGCTGTCGGTGACCTTGGAGATGGCGTACCACGCCTTGGCCCGGCCGCCGTCAGCGATGGTGCCGTAGGCGTTGGCCATGTCCACCGGGCTGATGGTGGCCGAGCCGAGCGAGATGCTGGCGACCGGCGAGAGCCCCGGCGACTTCTTCGGGATGCCCATCGCCACGGCCATGTCCCTGATCTTGCTCGGCCCGTCGTCCATGGACTGCGTCAGGTCGACGTACGCCGTGTTCACCGACTGCTCGGTCGCCGTCAGCAAGGTGATGGCCGAGCCGTAGTCGGTGCCGTCGCCTCCGCCCTCGTTGACCACCTGCGTGGTGCCGTCCGGGAAGACGTACGGCGAGTTGCCGTCGAACGTGCTGGTCAGGCCGTAGCCGTCCTTGAGGGCCGCCGCGAGCGCGAACGGCTTGAACGCCGAGCCGGGCGAGCCGCCGGCCAGGGCCCAGTTGATCTGGCTGTCGAGGTAGTCCTGCCCGGCGTACATGCCCTTGAGGGCGCCGGTGCTCGGGTCCACCGAGGCCACCGCGACGTGCAGTCCCTTCAGGTCCTTGGGGGCCTGGTCGCGCACCGCGCCGGCCGCCGCGTCCATGGCGTTGCGGGTGAACGTGGTGGTCACCTTCAGACCGCCACCGGAGATCTCCTGGTCGCTGAAGCCCTCGGCCAGCAGCTGGCGCCGCACGAGGGTGAGCACGTGGCCCCGCTGGCCGCCGTACTGGTCCTGGTCGGAGGTCTTCGCGAACTTCGGCAGCCGGGCCTGGAACCGCTCCGCCTGGGCCGCGGTGATGTCACCCGCGGTCGCCATCCCGGACAGGACGTACTGGTAGCGGCCGAGCAGCCGGGTCCGCGCCTCCGCGCCGGTCGCCGGGTCCAGGGCCGTGGGCGAGTTGAGGACGGACGCGAGCACCGCGCCCTCGGGGATCGTGAGCTGCTTGGCGTCCTTGTCGAAGTACGCCTGGGACGCGGCCTGGATGCCGTAGGCGCCGCGGCCGAAGTAGATGGTGTTGAGGTAGCCCTGCAGGATCTCGTTCTTGGACTGCTGTCGCTGCAGCTTCAGCGAGACGAACGCCTCCTTGACCTTGCGGGTCAGGGTGCGGTCCGCCGAGAGGTAGAAGATCTTGACGTACTGCTGGGTGATCGTCGACGCGCCCTGGGTCGCGTTCCCGCGGGCGTTGCTGAAGGCGGCCCGCAGGATGCCCTTCGGGTCGATGCCCTTGTTGGTGTAGAACGTCCGGTCCTCGGCCGCGATCACCGCCTTCTGCACGTGCCGTGGCACGTCGGACAGCGGGATGCTGGTGCGGTTCTGGGTGGCGAACGAGCCGATCTCGGTCTTGCCGTCGGCGTAGTAGACGAACGAGGTCTGCGCCGTGAAGTCCTTGTTGGGGTCCGGGATGTCGGTGGTGAGGTAGCCGATGACGAACGCCGTGGCGCCCAGCAGGACCAGCCCGAGCACCAGGAGCAGCAGCCACTTCGCCATCCGACGCGGCAGGCTCCGACGCGGCCGGCGGGCACTGGCGGCCTTGCGCTGAGGACTCAAGGTGGCTCCGGGGACGGGGACGAGACGGCGGGACCAGGCTACGCGACACGACCCCCGCCGCCACGCGTGTCGTTCACCTGGTTGATATATCGATGCGATATGTTTGGCCGATAGCACATCGACCAGAGAGGCACCCACCTTCGTGGCACGTCGCGGCGAGACGCTCGAGCTGGCGGTCCTCGGACTGCTGCACGAGTCACCGATGCACGGCTACGAGCTGCGCAAGCAGGTCAACGGCGTGCTGGGCTGGAGCCGGCTGCTCTCCTACGGCTCGCTCTACCCGGCGCTGAAGAAGATGCTGCGGGCCGGGTGGATCGCCGAGCACGTCACCGCTCCCGAGCCCGGAGCGGTCAGCCGCCGGCAGCGGATCGTCTACGAGCTCACCCCCGCGGGAGAGGACCGGTTCACGGGCCTGATGGCCGACGTCGGCCCGTCCGCCTGGGAGGACGACAACTTCGACGTCCGGTTCGCCTTCTTCAGCCGCACCTCGATGGAGGCCCGACTGAGGATCCTGGAGGGCCGCCGCAGCCGGCTCCAGGAGCGGCTGGACCGGGTGCAGCACCAGCTCGAACGCACCCAGCGGCAGGTGGACCGCTATGCCATGGAGCTCCAGCGCCACGGCGTGGAGTCCGTCGAACGCGAGGTCAGGTGGCTCTCCGACCTGATCAACGCAGAGCGGCGCGACGACGACCAGCACCCCCGGCAGGCCCTGGACCCTCTGGTCTCCGGTCCCGTCTTCCCGGCAGCACCCCCGGCGACCGAGCCCCGGCCCCCGGCTCCGCTCGACATCCAGCAAGTCCCCCACACAGAAGCTCCGAGGAGATAACCCATGGGTTCGGTTCGAGTAGCAATAGTCGGAGTCGGCAACTGCGCCAGCTCCCTCATCCAGGGCGTGGAGTACTACCGCAACGCAGACCCCGACGGCGCGGTACCCGGCCTCATGCACGTGAAGTTCGGCGACTACCACGTCGGTGACGTCGAGTTCGTGGCCGCCTTCGACGTGGACGCCAAGAAGGTCGGGTTCGACCTCTCCGAGGCGATCAACAGCTCGGAGAACAACACCATCAAGATCACCGACGTGCCCCCGCTGGGCATCACGGTGCAGCGCGGTCCGACGTACGACGGGCTCGGGAAGTACTACCGGGAGACGATCGAGGAGTCCGACGCCGACCCGGTCGACGTGGTCTCGGTGCTCAAGGAGACCCGGGCCGACGTGCTGGTGGCCTACCTGCCCGTGGGCTCGGAGGACGCCGACAAGTTCTACGCCCAGTGCGCCATCGACGCGGGCGTGGCCTTCGTCAACGCGCTGCCGGTGTTCATCGCCTCGGACCCGGTGTGGGCCAAGAAGTTCGAGGACGCGGGCGTGCCCATCGTCGGGGACGACATCAAGTCCCAGGTCGGCGCGACCATCACCCACCGGGTGCTCGCCAGGCTCTTCGAGGACCGCGGCGTGGTGCTGGACCGCACCTACCAGCTCAACGTCGGTGGCAACATGGACTTCAAGAACATGCTGGAGCGCGACCGGCTGCAGTCGAAGAAGATCTCCAAGACCCAGTCGGTGACCTCCAACATCGACCACGACCTCGGCGCCCGCAACGTGCACATCGGCCCCTCGGACTACGTGCAGTGGCTCGACGACCGCAAGTGGGCCTACGTCCGGCTCGAGGG
>CAXSHL010000113.1:0-9755 GCA_964237315.1 uncultured Nocardioidaceae bacterium | reverse complement strand
AACGGCACGCCAGGGTGGTCGACGGCGGTGTTCAGGTTCTCCAGGCAGAAGGTGACCCCGGCGGACTCACCCAGGCGTGCGATGCGGGTGAGCGTGCGCTGCGCCGCGAGCCACATCGCGCCGTCGACGACCTGGACCGGGACCACCGGCAGGCCCCGGCCGTCAAGTCCGGTGCCGTGCAGGTTCAGCCGGGGCACGCCGAGGGTGGCCGCCACCTCGAGGGAGCGTTCCGCGCTCGAGACGAGCGCCTCGGCTCCCTCGGGGTCGGTCAGGGTGCCGCTGACGTAGCCGGTCATCGAGGAGAAGCTCGCCCCGGTGCCGACGAGCGCGTCGATGTCGTGCCGGGTCCAGTCCCAGATCTCGACTGCGAAGCCGAGGTCGTGGATGCGCTTGACGCGCTCGGTGACCGGCAGGTCGGTGAACACCATCTCGGCGCAGACCGCCAACGAGAAGGGGCAGCCCATCAGAGCACCTCCCCGGTGGCGGGGTCCAGCCGCACGGGGCCGGCGCGGCGCACCGACTCGATGGAGGCCACCGCCAGGCTGAGCGCACGACGGGCGTCGACGCCCGTGACGTACGGCGTGCGGCCCTCGCGCACGGCCGCGACGAACTCGACGAGCTCGCCGACGTAGGACTCGACCATCAGCTCGACGTCGCTGCGGGCGGTGTCCTGACGAAGACCACTGGCGTCACGCAGGACCATCGCGGTGCGGGCCCCGTCCCCGGCCGTCACCATCCCACCGGACCCGAAGACCTCTGCGCGCACGTCGTACCCGTAGCTCGCCGAGAAGCTCGCCTCCGCCACCGCGCGAGCGCCGTCGTCGAAGGTGACCACCACGACGGCCGTGTCCAGGAGGCCCTGGTCCTTGAAGTCCGGCGCCACCAGGGCGTCTGCCGTCGCGTAGACCTCGACCGGTGCCGCACCCGGGTTGAGCCACAGGAGCGTGTCGAAGTCGTGGATGAGGGTCTGGGTGAAGATGGTCCACGGGGGCACCGAGCCGGGGTCGGCCAGCCCGGGGTCGCGGGTCAGCGACCGCATCAGCTGGACGCTGCCGACCGCGCCGGCCGCGACGGCGTCGTGGGCCGCCCGGAAGTCCGGGGCGAACCTGCGGTTGAAGCCCACCTGCAGGATCACTCCCGCCTCCGCGACCGCGGCCAGGGACCGGTCGGCCTCCGCCAGCGTCATGGATGCCGGCTTCTCGCAGAAGATCGCCTTGCCGGCCCGCGACGCAGCGACGATCAGCTCGCTGTGCGCCTGGGACGACGCGGTGATCAGCACCGCGTCGAGGTCGGCGTCCAGCAGCGCCAGGGGGTCGTCGGTCGACGTCGCGCCCCACTGTTCGGCCAGGGCTCCGGCCGCGGCGGGCCGCGGGTCGGCGACCATCGCGAGGCGTGCGCCGGGCACCCGCTCCGAGACGAGTCGCGCGTGTGAGCTGCCGATGCGACCAGCCCCGATGAGACCGATCCTGACGTCGTCCATACGTTCCCTACCTTCGTCGACTAGAGCGCTCTAGGCTAGCGCGCTCTAGTATGAGACCATCGGCACACGATGAGCAAGAGCCAGGAGAGTGACGGCGTCGCGGCGGGCCGTCCGCGCACCCCGACCATGGCCGACGTCGCCGAGGTCGCCGGAGTCTCGCGGGCGCTGGTGTCCATCGTCTTCCGCGACCAGCCCGGTGCCAGCGACGCCACCCGCCGACGCGTGCGGGAGGCGGCCGACCGGCTGGGCTACGCACCCGACCACCGGGCGCGGCTGCTGAGCCGCAGCCGCACCCGGCTCGTCGGCGTGGTCTTCGGGCTGCAGCACGAGTTCCACGGTGAGGTCGTCGAGGCGCTGTACACCGCGGCGGCCCCGTGCGGCTACGAGATCGCGCTCGGGGGAACGGCGCCGGGTCGTGAGGAGTCCGTCGCCGTCGCCAGCCTGATGTCCTACCGCTGCGACGCGCTGGTCCTCGTGGGGTCGGCGATGACCCGCGCTGCACTGGCCGAGCTGGCCGGCCGGGTGCCGCTGGTGGTGCTGGCCCGCAAGGTCGACGTACCGGCAGGGGACGTGGTGCGCACCGACGACGTCCAAGGCGGCCTGCTCGCCACCCGGCACCTGCTCGACCTGGGACACCGCGACATCGCGTACGTCGACGCCGGCCGGGCCTCGGGCAGCCGTGAGCGTCGGCTCGGCTACCGGCGTGCGCTGCGGGCGGCAGACCGCACCCTCGAGCCGCGAGTCGTGACCGGCGGCCTGACCGAGGCGGAGGGCGCCCGCGCCGCGGAGTCGATGCTCGCCGAGCATCCCGGCCGACCGCTGCCCACGGGGGTCGTCGCCTTCAACGACCGGTGTGCCCTGGGCCTGGTCACCACCCTGCGCAGCCACGGGGTCGACGTGCCAGGTGACCTGTCCGTGGTCGGGTACGACGACAGCCGGGTGGCCCGCCTCCCGTGGGCAGACCTCACCACGATCCGCCAGGACACCTCGGTCCTCGCCACCGAGGCGGTCCGGCTCGCGGTCGACCGCGTCGAGACGCCGGGTCCTCCCCGCGACGTGGTCGTCGCCCCCGAGCTGATCCTCCGAGGCTCCACGGCCAGGCGGACCGCGCCCGCGTGACCGGCGTCCTGCTCAGGCGGCGGACGGGCCCACGATCGGGAAGGCGTTCTCGAGGGCGGCCAGCCGGAGCAGGTAGAGCACGCTGCGGTGCGGGGAGCGCAGCGTCAGCACGCCGCCGCGCTGCTTGAGGGCCCGGCGGCTGTGCATCAGTGCGGAGAGCGCCGCGCAGTCGATGAAGGTGACCGCGCTCAGGTCCAGGGTGACGTCCGGGGAGCTCTCGGCGGCCTGGCTGGTGGCCTCCAGCAGCCATCTGCTCGAGGCGATGTCGAGCTCGCCGGCGGCGACCAGCACCGAGGCGCCTTCGCTGGAGCTGATGAAGGGGTCGCGAACGGAGTACTCGAGCGTCATCAGCGGGCTCCCTGCAGTGCGACGACCGGGCCCGGACGGGCCGTGCGGCGAGGCTGCTGCTGAACCCGCGTGGAGATAACTTACAACGTAAACGTCTAGAAGTCGCCATCCCCGCGCGACGACATCGGGTTCCTTGTGAGCCGGCCTGAGAAGTGGTTCACTGAGGAGGCAAGTCGTAGTGGTCAAGCAACCGCCCCTACTCCCGTGATGGTCCACGGAAAGTGGCGTTGCATGACTTTGTCAGAGCCGATGACGGGCGCCCGCAGCCCGCACACCCGACCTACGACCCAACCCTTCCCCGAGCAGGACCGCGGTGCGACCACCGCTCGTCTGCTCGACGAGCTCCAGCACACCGACGACGAGCACGAGCGCGCGGCGCTGCGTGCGGAGGTCGTGGTGCTGAACATGGGCGTCGCGCGAGCGATCGCCCACCGCTATCGTCAGCGCGGTCTCGCCGAGGACGACCTCGTGCAGGCGGCGTACGTCGGACTGGTGAAGGCAGTGAACGGGTTCGACCCCTCCCACGAGCGGGACTTCCTGTCCTACGCCGTGCCGACCGTCACCGGTGAGGTCAAGCGATACTTCCGCGACTTCGGGTGGGCCGTGCGTCCGCCCCGCCGGGTGCAGGAGCTCCAGGGCAGCATCGCCAAGCTGTCCAGCGAGCTGACCCAGAAGCTCGGTCGCTCACCCCGGCCCAGTGAGGTCGCGGAGCACCTCGGCCTCGACGTCGAGTCGGTCATCGAGGCGCTGGCCGCGGACGGTGCCTTCACGCCGGCCTCCCTCGACGTACCGGTGGGGGAGGACGGGTCCGCGACGCTCGGGGACCTGATGCCCGAGGACGACCTCGACTTCGCCAGCGCCGAGGCGCGGGTGGTGCTGGGTCCGGCGGTCCGCGCGCTCGTGCCGCGGGACCGTCGCATCCTCGAGCTGCGGTTCTTCCAAGGCTGGACCCAGGAGCAGATCGCCCAGGACATCGGGGTCACCCAGATGCAGGTCTCCCGCCTGCTCTCGCGGATCCTCAAGGACCTGCGCGCCCAGCTGGCCTGAGGGCGCCAGCCCACAACCCGTCAGCCGGAGTGG
Organism: uncultured Nocardioidaceae bacterium; assembly: GCA_964237315.1. Lineage (GTDB taxonomy): Bacteria > Actinomycetota > Actinomycetes > Propionibacteriales > Nocardioidaceae > Nocardioides_B. The sequence goes on along the minus strand of CAXSHL010000113.1, from coordinate 5,728 downwards.
TCGTCAGCCCGTCGGGACGTCGGACCGGGGTGCCCGCAGCGGCACCACGCCCCACAGCACGCTGAAGAAGGCCGCCGAGACCAGGCCGGCGACCGAGGCCAGCGTGCGGTCGGTGACCAGGTCGAAGACCAGCCAGACGACACCCGACGTGGTCAGGGCGAGCGCCAGCAGACCCGCCAGCGCCGCGCGGTTGGCCGCCCTGACCAGCCAGGGCCGCTCCCCGTGGCGGAACAGCACCCGGTGGAACGCGACCGGCGCGATGATCAGGCCCGTCGCGACCACCGAGCCGCTCAGGATCATCAGGTAGGCGACCCGCTGCACCTCGTCGAGCACCTCGAAGCGCTGCGAGAAGGGCAGCGTGAGCAGGAAGCCGGTCAGGATCTGCACCCCGGTCTGGGTGACCCGCAGCTCCTGCAGGAGCTCGTTGAGGTTGCGGGTCAGCCGCTGAGACTCCGACTCGTCACCCGGGCCCGGCCTGTCCCCCATCGCCGCAGACTACGCCGCCCGGGCCTGCCGACGTCGCGTAGTGTTGCCTGACGTGGCAGGCCCCGATCTCGAGACCCAGATGAAGACGCTCCAGGCGACGATGCACACCATCGAGCAGGTGCTCGACCTCGACGCCATCCGCGCCGAGATCGCCCAGCTGGCCCAGGAGGTCGCCGCCCCCGACCTGTGGGACGACCAGGCCAACGCCCAGCGGGTCACCGGCCGGCTCTCGGTCCTCCAGGGCGACCTGGACCGCTTCACCAACCTGCAGGACCGCCTCGACGACCTCGAGATCATGCTCGAGCTGGCCCAGGAGGAGAGCGACGCCGACACCCAGGCGGAGGCGGAGGCGGAGCTGCGCCGGATCCACAAGGCGGTCGAGGCGCTCGAGGTGCGCACCCTGCTGTCGGGGGAGTACGACGTCCGCGACGCGCTGCTCACGATCCGCTCGGGTGCCGGTGGGGTGGACGCCGCCGACTTCGCCGAGATGCTGATGCGGATGTACACCCGCTGGGCCGAGCGCAACAAGTATCCCGTCGAGGTCTTCGACACCTCCTACGCGGAGGAGGCTGGCCTGAAGTCGGCGACGTTCGCGATCCACGCGCCGTACGCCTTCGGGACGCTGTCGGTCGAGGCCGGCACGCACCGGCTGGTGCGGATCAGCCCCTTCGACAACCAGGGCCGGCGGCAGACGTCGTTCGCGGCCGTCGAGGTGGTGCCGCTGCTCGAGCAGACCGACGAGATCGACGTGCCCGACGAGGAGATCCGGGTCGACGTGTTCCGGTCCTCGGGGCCCGGCGGTCAGTCGGTGAACACCACGGACTCGGCGGTCCGGCTGACCCACATCCCGACCGGGATCGTGGTCAGCTGCCAGAACGAGAAGTCCCAGCTGCAGAACAAGGCGAGCGCGATGGTGATCCTCAAGGCCAAGCTGCTGGCCGTGAAGAAGGCGGAGGAGCGCGCGGAGCTCGACGTGCTGCGCGGTGACGTGCAGGGGTCGTGGGGCGACCAGATGCGCAACTACGTGCTGCATCCCTACCAGCTGGTCAAGGACCTGCGCACCGACTACGAGACCGGCAACCCGCAGGCCGTCTTCGACGGCGAGATCGACCCGTTCCTGGAGGCCGGCATCCGCTGGCGCCGGGGCGCGGACACCGCCGCCACGGTCTGAGACCACCCGAGCCGCTCACCCACCTGATGCCAGGGCCCCCGCGACGCCTGCGCACCAGCCGTCGGCCCGCCGCACCGCCTGGCCTGCGCTCTCGGACCCCGTGGTGACCAGCTCGCAGGTCAGGAAGGCGTCCCCGAACAGCCCACTCACCACCAGGTCGCGGCCGGGCCGGTGCGGCCGCGGGCAGCGGGTCCCGGCGGCCGGGGCGCCGAAGCCCTCGGCGATCGTGGCAAATCGACAGCCCGTGGCCCCGGCTGCCGAACGGACCAGCGCGCTCGCCCTGCGCCGCGTCACCGGCTCGGCGAAGACCCAGACCCGGGCCTGGGCGCCGGAGCGGGACCGGAAGGCGCAGCCGTACTCGTGGGACACGTCACGCAGGCCGGGAGCGAGCAGCACCCGCTCGCCCGGCGCATAGCTGCTGCGTCGGGCCACCGGCGCTCCCAGCGCGGCCCGGGCGTCGGCGGGCTGCAGGGCCGCGCAGAGCGGTCCTCGCCGGACGGTGAGCCGGGCCGGGTCGCGGGTCGGGGAGCCGGTCCGCCCGGCCGACGGGGCACCGGACGACGAGGCACCGGCCGACGAGGCACCGGACGGGGTGCGGCTGCCGGTCGCGCCGTCGGGACCGGACCCGGCGAGCGCGACGGCGCGGATCCCGAGAGCACAACCGGCCGCGAGCACCAGGGCCGCCGGCAGCACCCACCGACGGCGTCGGGCTCGGCGGACCCCCGGACCGGACATGTGTGACAACCTACGCGAAACACCGAGAGCCGGCGGTGGTGCGATCCGCTCAGGTTCGTCGCCTAGACTCTGCCGTTGGTCGGTTGCCGCTACGCCCCCACACCGGGATGGGTGTCGCCTCGGCATGGTTGTCCTCGCACACGTCCCCTGTCCCCGAGCCCGACCGGAACCCTCGTCGTGATCCGATTCGAGAACGTCTCCAAGCAGTACGGCGCTACCAGCCGTCCTGCCCTCGACGACGTCACCGTCGAGCTCGAGAAGGGTGAGTTCGCCTTCCTCGTCGGCGCCTCTGGCTCCGGCAAGTCGACCTTCCTGCGGCTGGTGCTGCGAGAGGCCCGGCCGACGTCGGGCCGGGTCTACGTCGCCGGCAAGGAGATCAACCGGCTGGCCGGCTGGAAGGTGCCCGCGCTCCGCCGTACGATCGGCACGGTCTTCCAGGACTTCCGGCTGCTGCCCAACAAGACCGTCGCCGGGAACGTCGCCTTCGCCCTCCAGGTGATCGGCAAGCCCCGCTCGCTGATCAACGAGGTGGTCCCCGAGACCCTGGAGATGGTCGGCCTCGAGGGCAAGGGCGAGCGGATGCCCGACGAGCTGTCGGGTGGCGAGCAGCAGCGGGTCGCGATCGCCCGGGCGTTCGTCAACCGGCCGATGATCCTGATCGCCGACGAGCCCACCGGCAACCTCGACCCGACCACGTCGGTGGGCATCATGAAGCTCCTGGACCGCATCAACCGCACCGGTACGACGGTCCTGATGGCCACGCACGACGCAGGAGTCGTGGACCAGATGCGCAAGCGGGTGATCGAGCTGTCCGACGGCGCCGTCATCCGTGACCAGACGCGCGGCGTCTACGGCTACCAGCACTGAGGGGCACCATGCAGCTGACCTACGTCTTCTCCGAGCTCGGCAACGGACTGCGACGCAACCTCTCGATGACGGTCGCCGTCGTCGTCACCATCTTCGTCTCGCTGACCCTGGTCGGCATGGGCCTGCTGCTCAACGCCCAGGCGCACAAGGCCGAGAGCTACTGGGGGAGCAAGCTGCAGATCACGGTGTTCCTGTGCAACCAGAACTCCGCGACCGCCAACTGCCTCGGCGGTGAGGTGACCCCCGCACAGAAGGCGTCGATCCAGAAGGTGCTGGACACCAACACCGAGGTCGACTCGTGGCGCCTGCAGACCAAGCAGCAGGCCTACGACAAGTGGCGGGAGGCCTATGTCGCGGGCAACGACACCGAGCGTCGCGTCTACGAGTCGATCAAGCCCTCGGACATGCAGGAGTCCTACTGGGTGCAGCTGAAGGACCCCGAGCAGTTCGCGGGCATCAAGGGCGCGGTACAGGGTCTGCCCGGCGTGAACACGGTGCGCGACCTGCGATCGGTGCTCAAGCCGATCTACTTCTGGATCAACGTCATGAAGTGGGGGGCGATCGCGATCGCCGCGTTCCTGGTCGTGGCGGCGGTGCTGCAGGTCGCCAACACCATCCGGCTGGCGGCCTTCGCCAGGCGCCGGGAGATCGGCATCATGCGGCTGGTCGGCGCCTCGACCCTCTACATCGCGCTGCCGTTCCTGCTCGAGGCGGTGGTCGCGGCGGTGATCGGCGTCGCACTGGCGGCTGGTGCGGTGCTGCTGTTCATGTGGGTCGTCATCTATCGCACGCTGAGACCCTCGTCGAGCATCGTGGCCTGGATCGACTGGGGCAACGCGGTGACGACGATCGGCTACATCGCGGCCATCGGCTTCGCGCTCACCCTGATCCCGACACTCGTGATGACGCGCAAATACCTCAAAGTCTGAACAGCCGGGGTTACCGTCGAGGCGCCTCTTCCCCGCAACACCCAGACGCACCTAAGGCAGCCCGGTGGCCCGCACCTTCCCCTGCACGCCCTCCGCACGCGTCGTCGCCGGACTGACCGCCGGCGGCCTGCTGCTGCTCGGTCTGGCCGCGGGGCCGGGGTCGGCGCCGTCGCGGGCCGACGACCTCCCGGGCCAGCAGCACCGGGTCCAGAAGAGGATCGCCCGGGCCGACGAGGACCTCGACGAGTCCAGCGCCCGGGTCCGCCGGGCCGGCGCCGCGCTCGTGTCCGCCCGGGTGCGGCTCGGCTCCGCACGGGCCCAGCTCGCGGCCACCCGCGGGCAGCTCACCGCCGCCCGCGCGCTCGACGAGCAGATGGCCGCCCGTCTCGTCACGGCCGAGGCCCGGCTGACCGCGGCGCGGGCCGAGCTGGCGACCGGGAAGCAGAGGGTCCGAGAGCAGCGAGACACGCTCGGGCGGATCGTGGTGGCGAACTACCAGGGCGGCGACCCGTCGCTGATGGGCCTCTCCATGGTGCTGACCACCCAGGACCCCACCGAGCTGACCGGCCAGCTGAGGTCGGTGCAGAACGTCATGGACAAGGAGTCGGTGGTCCTGCAGGGGCTCGAGGCCTCGCGTGCGCTGCTCACCGTGCAGGCCGACGAGGTGGCGGCCGCCCGGGCCGAGGTCGCCCGCCAGCGCCAGGATGCAGCGGCCAACCTCGTCCGCAAGCGGCTCCTGGAGGCGCAGGCAGAGGTGGCCGAGGCCTCGGTGCGGGGCCTGGTCGCGGCGCGCGCGTCGGCTCGGAAGCAGGCCGACGCCGCGCGGACAGCCGACCGGGCCCAGCTGCGGAGCCTGCGCGCGGAGCAGCGGCGGATCGCGGCGGTGCTCAAGCGTCGCGCGGACGCCGCCCGGGCCCGGGCCCGGGCCGCGGCAGCCGCTGCAGCGGCCGCCGGCCGGCACAGCAGCTCCGGGTCGGTCCTCGGAGACGGCGGCCCGGTGCGCTCCAGCGGCTTCCTGAACTACCCGGTCCAGGGTCCGGTCACGTCGCCCTTCGGCTGGCGGATCCACCCCATCTACGGCTACCGCTCGCTGCACGACGGCACCGACTTCGGCGCCGCCTGCGGCACCCCGATCCGGGCGGCCGCCTCCGGGCGCGTGCTCGAGGAGTACTTCCAGACCGCCTGGGGCAACCGGATCATCATCGACCACGGCGTGCACGACGGCGTCGGGCTCGCGACCATCTCCAACCACCTCAGTGCCTACGCCGTCGGGGTCGGCGCCGAGGTCTCGCGCGGGCAGGTGGTGGGGTACGTCGGCACGACCGGCTGGTCCACCGGCTGCCACCTGCACTTCACGGTGCTGGCCGACGGCACCCCCGTGGACCCGATGACCTGGTTCTGAGTCCGTCACCCACCCGTGCCGGGGCTGACCCACGCCGACGCGGGAGCGGCCTGAGAGAATGGGCGCATGGTCAAGCAGGCGGAGCGCAAGGTCGTCGCGCAGAACAAGAAGGCGCGCCACGACTACCTCATCGAGGAC
>CAXSHL010000112.1:0-10503 GCA_964237315.1 uncultured Nocardioidaceae bacterium | reverse complement strand
GGCCGCCTACGTCATCGACAACACGACGAGCAGCCGCAGGAACTACACCACTCCCTGGGACGTCACCGGGGCCACGGCTCGGCGGCATCGGGACAACTGCAGCAGACACGCCCCAAGCAACCACCAAAAGGCGCCGCAGCGTTGGTCGCAGGTAATGCCATTGCCCGCGGAGCCGAGACGCCCCGCTCCCGCGGTGGCGCCGGCTGAGGTCTCACGGCGGGCGCCTCGGGGCGCCCGAACTATGGGCATTTCATGCATCTGGTTTGCGGCCTGCGGCGCGACAGAAAGGGCACAACCTGACGAGCGACCAGTTGAAGCACGACGAGGGTCGCCGAGGGCAGTGTTAAGTAGCCGACCCGCGCCACGGGTGATGGCCCCGGGTCGTGCCTGGGAGCATCCAAGCGGAACATGTGGATGTGAAGCGGAATAATGCGGATAGCTCAAGTGACAGAATGGTACGCGTCTCCGCCTTCGTTGCAAGGCGGTCTGCATGGTCGAGAATCGCCTCCTGGTCCTGGTCGAGTCTCAGCGTCTTGCGGAAGGGCTGCCTGGCATTCTTTCGACAGGCTTTAGCTTCGATAGGCTTCAGCCTCGAGATTTCGTGAGGTAGTGGGGGACTCGGGGTTGTAACGCACGGAAGCGCCTGTACGGCTTGGAAGACTTGAGCTTGTTACAGTCACAAGGCACGCCGTCGTCACGCGGCCGTGGTCACATATGCAAACTCGGTCAGCCAGTCAGTGAATCGATCACGTCAAACCTGCGGCGCCTCACGACATACCTCTCGCGTGCGCGACCGAGCGACCTAGCCCCGACCCGACTCGGCTCAAGCTAGTGCGCACCTTCAGTTGACCCGACTCGGCTCAGGCTAGTGCGCACCTTCGGTTGATCTGAGCCAGGGGACTGTCTCACTAACGGTGTTTCCGGCGGTTCTCATCAGTAGGTTTCTGCTGCTGGCCAGCGGTCGGCGAAGGCGTTGAGCGCTGGCTTCCACCGCATCGTCCATCGTGCCCTGCCTCGTTCGGTGGGGTCGAGGGATCTAGTCACCAGGTAGAGACACTTGAGGGCGGCCTGCTCGGTCGGGAAGTGGCCCCTGGCCTTGACCGCTCGCCGGTAGCGGGCGTTGAACGACTCGATCGCGTTGGTCGAGCAGAGCCCGGTGCGGATCTCGACGTCGTAGAGCGTGTCGCGAAATCGCGTGAGCCCTCGTGCTCGTAGCGGGGTCGAGGGTGAGGTTCTTGCGGCTCGCTCGGCTCGGCTCGACGGCGTGTGGCAGAAGGGGGGCCATCCCGGCCTGAACGCTCGGTGCTTTCTAAGAAGAGTTGTGTGCGGCGCCTGGGCCGGGAGCGTGAGGGCCTTGGTCGGCGACCCGGTCAGGCCACGGCCATTGACCGGTGGACTTTCATGAGGTTGAACGCGGTCGCGGCTAGGTGCAGCTCGCTGGTCGCGTTGTCCAGGCCGCGGCGGGAGAAGCGATCGATGATCTTCTTCAGGTTGCCGATGCCGGGCTCCACTGTGGCTCCGCGACGCTTGTAGAGGTCGCGTCCTTCGAGAGTGCGAAGCCGGTGGGCGTTCGCCTCCCGTGGGGTCGCACCGGGTGGTGGTGGCCCGGTTGCTGGTTCCTCGGCGGCGGCCCGGGTCTGGTCGCGGCCCTTGCCCAGGGCGATCAGCCGGTCCGGGCCTTCCGCGTTCAGGTTGGCGTCGCTGTTGTAGCCGGCGTCGGCCAGCACGGTCCCGATGACGTGATGGGCATGCCCGATTACCGTATGGATATTGGCCGCTGCTTGTTGCGCTGCCCGCCTCATCGGGGTGAAGCAGCGTTGGTCGTTGGTCGACTGCCCCACCTGGACCGCGACGATGAGCTGGTCGCTGGTGACGGCGACCTGCGCGTTATAGCCCTGCAAGAACCCACCTCGGGTCGGCATGATTCTCGACTGCGGGTCGGTGGTGTTCGCCACTACCTTTGGTAGGTCCTTGGCCGGCACGGACGTTGCGGTGGCCGCCTGCTCCGCAGCCTTCTGTGCGGCCGCCTCGGCGTTGCGGACCACGCCCTGAGCCCGTGTGATCCGGGTGCTGTCCTCCATCGGCACCGGCGGTCGACCCATCGGCTTCTTGCCCGCGGCGATCAGGGCTGCAAAGCGGTCGAGCTTGGCCTGATGGAGGGCGATCTCGCGGGCCAGGTGTGCTTGTGCCTCGGCGAGACGGTGCGGTCCCTCTGGGATGCGACCCACGACCGGCTGTCCCTGCTCGGAGCGCCGCCGCCGTTCCATCGCGGCAGCCTCGCGTTCCTCATCAGCGCGAGCCCGCTGCCGATGCTGCGCCGTGAGCTCCTCGGCCGCCCGTCGGATCCGGTCTCGCCTCCTGGTGCGGTCCCGCAAGTCAGAGGGGACCCGGTCCGGCTGGTGATCGTCCGGCTTCTGCGAGGCTGCGGCGTTCTCGGCTTGGTCTGCCCGGTCGGCGTCAGCGACGATGCCCGCGACGTGCTGGTCGAACCATGCCCGGCCACGGTTCGCATCGATCGAGGCGTTGGCCGGGATCTTGGTGCCGTCGATCGCGACGGTGCCGAACCGACCCAGGCCGGCGTGTGCGGCGATCAGCAACACCTGCGCAAACAAGTCGGTGAACGCCGCCTGCGCCTCGGCGCGGAACCGGGCGATCGTGGCGTGATCAGGGCCGTCTTGGGCGCACAGCGCCCGGAACGCCACATCCGTAATGCACATCCGCTCGATCTGCCGCGACGACCGCACCCCCTGGCAGTACGCGCAAATCAGAAGCGCCAACAGCATCTGCGGGTCGTAGCCCGCGGCGCCCGCTCCACCGCGACGCCGCGTCCCCTCCAAGCCAGAGGTGTCGAGCACCTCGACCGTCTCGAGCACAAACCACACCAAGTGATCCGGCGGCAGCCACTCGCGCATGTCCACCGGCAACAGCATCGGCTGGTCCCGGAGCACGGGACGGTACGACTTGGCCACAGCCCATCATGACGGAGCGATCACAGTGCGGAGTCCGGCGACACGCGATTCCGCGACACGCTCCGTAGTCCAGGAAGGGGATGAACTCCTCCCAGGCGTTGTTGCAAAGCCTGATGATGGCCCCATACTTGGTGCCCCACTTGTCGGTGAGCTCCTCCAACGCGGCTCGGGCGGCGTTGGCGTTCACGGCGGTGTAGATCGGCTTGACGTCGTGCTTGATCGCGTCCCAGTCCCGCCGGGACGCGAGCCGGAACGTGTTGCGGATCAGGTGGATGACACACGTCTGGACCGTGCTCAGCGGCCACCCGTTCCCGACTACCTCCGGGAGCGCCTTGAGGCGTCGCAGACCGAAGAAGGTGTCCTTGACGCCGCGATTGCGGAGGTCGGTGAGCACGCTCATCCAGAACTTGGCGCCCTCGCCGCCGGTGCCGGCCCACAACCCGAGGACGTCCTTCTCGCCGCTCAGGGAGACCCCGATCGCCGCGTAGATGGGCCGGTTCGCGACCTGGCCGTCGCGGACCTTGACCATGATCGCGTCGACGAAGATCGCCGCGTAGACCTCGTCGAGCGGGCGTGTGGCCCAGGTCTGCATCTCCTCGAGGACCTTGTCCGTGATCCGACTGATCGTCTCCTTCGACACTGAAGCCCCGTAGATGTGCTCGAAGTGCGCCGAGATCTCCCCAGTGATGAGCCCGCGGGGATACAGGGAGAGCACGATCTCGTCGACCTCGCCGAGCCGGCGTTGTCGCTTCTTGACGATGATCGGCTCGAAGCTGCCGTCCCGGTCGCGGGGGACCTCGAGCTCGACCCTGCCGGTGGCGTGCGTGAGCACCGTCTTCGGCCGCGTCCCGTTCCGGACATTGGAGGAGTCCCGGTCACCGGCGGCGCGGTTCTTCTCATGCCCCAGGTGCTCGGTCATCTCCTCGTTCAGCGCGGTGTCCAGCATGTTCTTGGTGAACTGCTTGAGCAGCCCATCCGGCCCAGTCAAGGACAAACCCTGCTCCTGGGCCATCCGGACCAGCTCCTTCGCCGCGACCTCCTCAACTGAGGCGTCGGGCCTCTTCTTCGAAGGCATGTCGTTCAGTGTCGTAGTCATCACGGCACCTTCCCCGCCGACTCAGTCGGCGCGTCGGGCCGGAAACACCGTTAGATCCACAGTCCCTGAGCCAGGGCGTCGCGCAAGTCGGCCGGTAGGGGGTCCTCGGCGGTGACGGTGTGGTGGCCGACGCGGATCGCGAGGGTGCGGTAGCGGCGGGCGGTGCGCACAGACTTCTTGTGGACCAGCCGGTGCGGTCCTCGATCAGCCGGGTGACCGCGAGGGCTGCGAACACGGCGTTGAGGTGAGCCTGGATCGAGTCGCGTTTGTGGTGGTAGATCGGTCGGGCTCGTAGGTCGTGCTTGGACATCCGGAACGATTTCTCGACGTGCCAGAGCTGGTGGTAGGCGTCGATCACGAACTCGGGTTTGGGGTCGACCATGTTGGTGATGTAGGCCTTCAACCCCAGCGATTGCCCGGGCCTTGGCCTCCAGGTCGCGGTTGATGGTTTTCTCGCGACCAGAAACAAGCTCGGTCAGCCAGTCAGTGAATCGATCACGTCAAACCTGCGGCGCCTCACGACATACCTCTCGCGTGCGCGCCATCGAGCGACCTAGCCTTGACGGTGGCTCAACCGGAGAACAGCCTCCTCGATCCGATCGACCAGGAGCCCTCCCATCTTGCGCGACCCTGAAGACCCTGGAGGCAGCGCCGGTCCCAGGGCCTATGGGCGGTAGCCCCGTGGGTGGTAGGACTGCAGTGTTACGCCTGCATTTCCGTGGCCAAGCCTCGCCTATGCGCTCCGCTCAGCAGTCGCAACAAGCGTCAGCGGCTGCATCGCGTTGTCGATCGGACTCGACCATTGGTACTGGACACCCGTCTGTGCCGTCGCCGCCGTCTTTGGGAGCGACACCTTCGTCACATGGCAACGGGCAGCACAACGAGCCATCGGGACCGTCGCTGGTTGCCTGGTGCGCGCAACTGTCTTGCTGTTCGAACCGTCCCTCGCCGCCGGGGTCGCGATCTTTTCTCTTCTCTTCTTCATAGAGCAGAATCCGTCCAAACTCCAAACTCTGGTATCTTTGCGGTTGTCATTGTCCGGGATTGACGTTCCTTCATAGAAGTTTGCTCACCGAGAAGGTCAGCCTCATCTGCGGCACTCGGCACCTGCTAGGGGGTGACCAGTCCGACCACCTTTAGAGGCGGCGCGTAACGACGATCAGTCTGTCGCGTCAAACAGTACTGGCCCTGACCCCGGACGGTGAACACGCTGTTATGCGACTGCCTGATCTGCCGTAGCCTGGTTGCGGTGTTGCATCTCGAACGTGGCGGGGCTGATCTGGCCGATCGAGGCGTGCTGGCGTCGCCGGTTGTAGCGGTCCCCGATCCGGGTTCCGACGGCGAGTTTGGCGCCGGCATAGGTGGGCCAGACCCGGCGGTGATAGAACTCGGGCTTCAAGGTCGCGAAGAACGGCTCGGCCATCGGGTTGACCCAACAGATCCTGGTGTGGCCCATCGACCTTGGGGATGCCGTTGTTGCCGGCGACCGGCTCAAGTATGGTCATCGGTACGCCGATGTAGACGACGTGCGCTCCTCTTCGCGGTACTCCTCGTACGTATTGCTCGCCGTAGGCGTAGCTGGGTGCCTCGCCTACCTCGTCGTTCCGGTGAGCGCCTCGTCGGGTGCCGTCTGGTATCTCGTCACGGCGCTGGTCGGGACCGCGATGTCTGTGGTTGGAGCGTGGCAGGCGTCGCCGGCTCGTCGCCGGGTGTGGACGGCTCTGGCGACGGGGCAGGTGCTCTATCTGCTGGGTGACGTCTACTGGGAGTACGCCGAGCACGTGCTGAAGGTGTTGCCCTACCCGTCTTGGGGTGATGCGGCGTATCTCCTTCGCTACGCCGCATGCGTCGCCGGCCTGTGTTGGCTGGTACGGGGACGCCAGACAGGCCGCGACCGAGCCGCCTTCCTCGATGCCTCGATCCTGACCTCGGCACTGGCGCTTCCGGCGGTCATGTTCCTGGTCGTACCAGCCATCTCAGGCAGCGACGAGTCGCTGCTGAGCACGATCGTCGCTTCGGCGTACCCGATCGGCGACATCTTGGTGCTGGCCGTCCTTGTGCGACTGATCCTGACTCCGGCGGCACGCAACCTCGCATTCCTCAGTCTCACCACCGGCCTGTTCGTCCTGCTGGCCACCGACGTCTTCTACATCGTCCTCTCATCGTCAGGTGGCCTACTCCCGCGGTGGGCCAACGCAGCCTATGCACTCACCTATCTGTTGATCGGCTTCGCAGCCTTGCACCCCTCAGGCGACGCCCTGGAGGAGCCGACTGTCGGCAGGGCCGCCCGGCCCATCGCAGCGAAGATCCTGTTGCTCGGGTCGGCCTCGCTGTTGCCGCCCGTCCTGGGAACGACGCTGGCGCTCACCCACTCCGGTCCGAATCCTGTGATGGTGGCCGCCGGTGGCGCTCTGAGCTCGGTGCTGGTCCTCGTCCGCCTCTCGGATCTGCTTCGCGAGTCAGAGTCCCAGTCAACCCAGCTGGCGGCGATGGCGCGCACTGACGCACTCACTGGCGTCCCGAACCGACGGACTTGGGACTACGAGCTCTCGCGGGCGTGCGAGCTCGCCCGATCGGGAGGAACATCGCTCACGGTCGCCATGCTGGACCTGGACTACTTCAAGAACTACAACGACACCCACGGACATCTTGCGGGCGACCTGGCACTGAAGGAGACCGCCGCCTCATGGGCAAATCTTCTGGACGGTCACGGCTTCCTTGCCCGCTACGGCGGTGAGGAGTTCGCTGCCTTCCTGCCGGACACGGACCCTCGAGCCGCGATGAACCTGCTCAGACGCCTTCACCACAACGTCGCCCGTGGCCAGACCTGCTCCATCGGCGCCACCGAGTGCCTGCCCGGCGAACCAGGCGTCCAGGCGATGGCTCGCGCCGACGAGGCTCTCTATGAAGCAAAGCGGACAGGAAGAGACCGGACAGTCTGGGTCGACGCAACCGCTCCCGACACACTCACCGTGGGCTCGGCGGCGAGTGCGACACCGACTTCGGAATCGCGGGCTGGGACGACCACTGGCTCGAAGTAGCCGCGTCGCAGCCGCCACACGGGACCTGCCTTGCGACAGGAGGCGATGTGGACGCTGGCTGGTGCAGTCGGGCCTTGCCCGATGCCCGAGGCAGCCGCAGCTCGCGGCCTGGCCGGGCCAAACTTCGAGGTGCGCCGTGAGCGCGCTGCTTGTCGGGTACGCCCGATGATCCACCGATCAACAAGCCCTCGCCGCCCGACGACGCCCTGCTCGCCATGGGTGTCGAGCCTGAGCGGATCTACGTCGACTACGGCCTGACCGGCACCAACCGCGAACTGGGCTTCCCCTCGAATCGTGGAGACTTTGTCAATGAGGGTCGGGTGTGCTGCGACCGGCAAGGGGGTCACTTCTTGTCGGCGGTCTGGTTGGTGAGTTCGGCGATGGTGATCACTCCTCGCAACTTGGGCAGCTGCCTCCTTCGCCGAGGCGTCGGCAGGGGTGTGAGCAGTCGGGGCACCACTGCTCGGCCAGGTACCGGGTGTCGCATTCGGGGCATTCGTAGAGGGTGCCTTCCTTGCGTGACCGCCGCCGCGGCAACGAGACGGTTGGGGCGAGGGGTTGGTGACGTCGACGGTGGGCCGCCTGGCGGCAGGCCGGCGAGCAGTAGCGCCGAGACCGCCCTGCGCGGAGCTGCTGCCCGCATGCGGGACACGCTGGTGCCGTTACGGAAACGTCACTCGGCGGGGTTGGCGTTTCCATCAGGCCGCCTCCTGGTCGCCGACGGCCGGGGAGCGGCCGGGGAAGCGGTGCTCTGCTCGTAGTCGATGGGCGTCATCATCGCCGCCGAGCTGTGCCGCCTGTTGGTGTTGTAGAACTCGTGACACCAGGCCAGGACCACGGCGGTGCTCTGCTCGTAGTCGATGGGCTTCATCATCGCCGCCGAGCTGTGCCGCCTGTTGTGTTGTAGAACTCGTGACACCAGGCCAGGACCACGGCACGGGCCTCGGCTCTGGTGGCGAAGTGCTGCCTTGAGAGGACTCGTGCTCGAGGGTGGAGAAGAACGACTCGGCGGCGGCGTGGTCGAAACACGAACCGACCCTGCCCATCGATTGGCGGCTCTTCGCAGTTGAGGGTATAGATCGGGCTGGCGTGGCGGTGTTGGGATAGGCGTCGAGGTCTCCCAAGGATGAAGGCTCCTACACACTCATCCTGAAAGACCTCGACGTGTCCGACGCTACCGTCGGCGAGCGCGCAGACGCGTTCGCCCGCCCCGACCTGTCCACCTTCTGCCGACTCGACGAGCTCGGCCTCGTCGTCACCGGCCAGCGCCTCGAGCCCGACCGCGCGGTTCTGGCGTGTCGGGTGCTGGAACCTGACCAGTGGTGCCGCCGCTGCGGTTGCGAAGGGTCGCCACGAGACACGGTGACCCGGCAGCTGGCCCACGAGCCGTTCGGATGGCGCCCCACGACGCTGCTGGTCACGATCCGCCGCTACCGGTGTCCCGGCTGTGCTCACGTTTGGCGCCAAGACACCAGCCTGGCGGCCAACCCGCGAGCGAAGCTGTCGCGGCGCGGGCTGCGCTGGGCGCTCGAAGGGATCGTGGTCGCTCACCTCACCGTCGCTCGCATTGCCGAGGGCCTCGGGGTCGCCTGGAACACCGCCAATGACGCCGTCCTCGCCGAAGGCAATCGGGCCCTGATCGAGGACCCGCACCGCTTCGATGGCGTTGCCGTGGTCGGGGTTGATGAGCACGTCTGGCGCCATACTCGCCGCGGGGACAAGTTCGTCACCGTGATCATCGACCTCACGCCGATCCGTGATGGGACCGGCCCAGCACGGCTACTGGACATGGTCGAAGGCCGCTCCAAGCGGGCGTTCAAGACGTGGCTCGCCGTCCACCCGGAAGCCTGGCGCGACGGCATCGAGGCGGTAGCGATGGACGGTTGCACCGGCTTCAAGACTGCCGCCGCCGAGGAAGTCCCCGACGCGGTGGCCGTGATGGATTCCTTCCACGTGGTCCGCCTGGCCGGCGACGCGCTGGACCGGTGCCGGCGCCGCGTCCAACTGGCCATCACGGACACCGCGGTCACAAGGGCGACCCGCTCTACTCCGCCCGCAGGACGCTGCACACCGGTGTTGACCTGCTCACCGACAAGCAGACTCAGCGACTACGTGCCCTCTTCGCCACCGAGGAGCACATCGAAGTCGAGGCCACTTGGGGGATCTACCAGCGCATGATCGCCGCCTACCGCGAGGCGGATCGGCGTCGAGGGCGGGAGCTGATGGTGAAGCTGATCGACTCGGTCAGCCAGGGCGTCCCGTCCGCGCTCGTCGAGGTCATCACACTCGGCCGGACGCTGAAGACGAGAGCCGACGACATCCTCGCCTACTTCGACAGGGCCGGCACCAGCAACGGCCCGACCGAAGCGATCAACGGCCGGCTCGAGCACCTGCGCGGATCCGCCCTCGGCTTCAGAAACCTCACCAACTACATCGCCAGGTGCCTGCTCGAAACCGGCGGCTTCAGGCCGCGACTACACCCCGGATTGTGAAGAGCCTTCGCCGCGGCTCTTCACAATGCAGGGTGTAGGCGAGGTGGGGCGTCGAGCGGCAGGTACGGGGCGTGCCATATGCCCTCCTGGTGTCAGACACCAGAATCCAGATACCCAGGCGCTGTAGAAGCCGGGATACATCAAAGTCTCCAGATATCCCGAGGCGGTTCATACGGGTGGTGGAGCGGTGAATGGTGCCCATCGTTTGATGTTGAAGGTGTTGCCGTGGTGGGCGACTTCGGCGGCGCCGGCTCCGCCGAAGTGGGCGGGCAGGATGAGCGCGTGGTTGTCGGCGGCCCAGTTCAGTAGCTGGTGGCGGGAGGTCCGTGCGGCGGCGGGGTCTACGCAGAAGCAGCTGTTGCTGTCCGGGTTGATGATTTGTACTGGGTTGTGGATGACGTCGCCTACGAAGACGGCGTGGTTGGTGCCGGTGTCGAGCTTGATCACGCTGGTGCCGGGGGTGTGACCGGTTGCGCTCTCCAGGGTTAGGTGTTGGTCGATGCGGAAGGTGTCGGTGAAGGTTGTTGCTTGTGCTGCTTGGAGGACTGGCAGGACGCTGTCGTCGATGTGGAGGCGTGCTGCGGGGTCGATGTCGGGGCGGTCGTAGTAGATCAGGTCCGGCTCGGGGATGAGGTAGGTGGCGTTGGGGAAGGTGGGCGTCCACTCGCCGTTGTGCTGGATGGTGTTCCAGCCGACGTGGTCGATGTGTAGATGGGTGTTGACGACCACGTCGATGTCGTCGGGATGGAGGCCGATGGTGGCTAGCTGCTCGAGGTAGTTGGTGTGTAGGTGGTCGAAGGCCGGGTTGGTCGGTCTGCTCTTGCCGTTGCCGCCGCCGGTGTCGATGAGAATGTTCTTGCCGTCACTGTGCACCAGCCAGCTTTGCAGAGCCACGGGGTGGGCGT
>CAXSHL010000111.1:0-10603 GCA_964237315.1 uncultured Nocardioidaceae bacterium | reverse complement strand
AGGTGGCGCTGAGCCAGGGCATCTGGGCGACCTTCATGCCCAAGCCGTTCACCACCCACCCGGGCAGCGGCATGCACACGCACGTGTCCCTGTTCGAGGGCGACCGCAACGCCTTCTTCGCCGCGGGGGAGGAGTACCAGCTGTCCAAGACCGGCCGCCAGTTCATCGCCGGTGTCCTGAGGCACGCCTCCGAGATCGCCGTCGTCACGAACCAGTGGGTGAACTCCTACAAGCGGCTGATGTGGGGCGGTGAGGCGCCGTCGTACATCTGCTGGGGGCACAACAACCGCTCGGCGATGATCCGCGTCCCGATGTACAAGCCCAACAAGGGCCAGTCGACGCGGATGGAGCTGCGCACCATCGACTCCGCGTGCAACCCCTACCTCGCCTTCGCGGTCATCCTGGCCGCCGGCATGCGCGGCATCGAGGAGGGCTACGAGCTGCCTCCCGAGGCGGAGGACGACGTCTGGTCCCTCAACGAGCGCGAGCGCAAGCTGCTCGGCATCGACCCGCTGCCGAGGAACCTCTACGACGCGATCACCGTCGCCGAGAGCTCGGAGCTGCTCGCAGAGACGCTCGGTGAGCACGTGTTCGACTTCTTCCTGCGCAACAAGCGCGCCGAGTGGGACGAGTACCGCGTGCAGGTCTCCGCCTTCGAGCGGGACCGGATGCTGCCGCTCCTCTGAGCCACGTCGTCGCGGCGCGGTAGGTTCAGCCAGGTGAGCACCGAACGCCTGCCCCTGCTGGTGGTCGAGCATGAGGACGACGCCCCGCCGGCGTGGTTCGGCGAGTGGCTGACTGCGGCGGGTGCGGTGCTCGACGTACGCCGTCCGTACGCCGACGGGCATGCCCTCCCGGCCGACCTGCACGCGCACAGCGGGCTGCTCGTGCTGGGCGGAGACATGGGCGCCAACGACGACGCGTCCTCTCCGTGGTTGACGGACGTCAAGCGGCTCATCGCCGCCGCCGCGGCGGAGGCCACCCCGGTGCTCGGCATCTGCCTGGGTCACCAGCTCGTCGCGGTCGCACTGGGCGGGTCGGTCGCGCGCAACCCGCTCGGTCAGCAGATCGGCGTCCTCGACGTCGGCTGGACCTCTGCGGCGGTCTCCGACCCGTTGGTCGGCGCCTTAGTCGCCCGCGCCGCAACGTGCCCCGCCGTGCAGTGGAACAACGACGTGGTCACCGGCCTGCCCGAGGGTGCCACGGTCCTCGCCCGCACCGGCCGCGGTGAGCTGCAGGCGGTCCGCTTCGCGCCTTCGGTGTACGGCGTGCAGTGGCATCCCGAGGCCGGCGAGGAGATCGTCCGGCCCTGGGCGGAGCACGACCGTGACGCGGCAGCCGAGCGCGGCGTGGACCTGGACACCTACGTCGCAGACGTGGCGGCGGCGGGCGAGGAGCTGCGGGCGACCTGGCGGATCCTGGCCGAGGGCTTCGCCGGCCTCTGCCTCCAGGCCGGGGCGCGGGCCGGCCGATGACCGCCGGCCGGGTCGCGACGGCCGCCGGCCGGCTGGCCCGGCTCGGCTTCGAGGACGCGGAGGGCTCGGCCGCCTCGTTCGCGCGCCTGGGACCGTCGGCCGGCCCCCTGGTGCACCTGGTGGCCACCACCGCAGACCCCGACCAGGCCGCGGCCTACCTCGCCGACCTCGCTGACCTGGTCGAGGACCGCGACGAGCTCGTCGGCGGGCTCGTCGACGACGAGGGCACGGCGATGCGGCTGCTGTGCGTGCTCGGGGCCAGCAGGGCGTTGGGCCGCCACCTGCTGCGGCACCCGGACCACTGGCGCGACCTCACCGACCCGCTCCTCGGCTCGACCCGGCCGACGGCCGCCGCGCTGCGCGAGGAGCTGCTGACGGCCGTGGGCGCCGACCCCGCGGCAGTGGCACCCGTCGCCGGTGGGAACGACTCCGCCTGCGTGGACGCCCTGCGGGTCACCTACCGCCGGCAGCTGCTGCGGCTCGCCGCCCGCGACCTGACCCACGACGTGGCGCTCGACGACGTGGCCGCGGAGCTCTCGGACCTGGCGGCCGGCACCCTGGACGCCGCCCTCGCCATCGCGCGCGCCCGGGTCGGCGAGGCTGCGTCGGCCGCCCGGCTCGCCGTCGTCGCCATGGGCAAGTGCGGCGGGCACGAGCTGAACTACGTCAGCGACGTGGACGTGATCTTCGTGTTCGAGGCCGCCGAGGGGAGTGCCGAGTCGACCGCGCTGCGGGCAGCCACCGCGCTCGCGTCGAACCTGATGACCGTCTGCTCGGACCACACCGGAGAGGGCACGATCTGGCCGGTCGACGCGGGGCTGCGGCCCGAGGGCCGGTCCGGCCCGCTGGTGCGCACCCTGGCCAGCCACGAGGGCTACTACCAGAAGTGGGCGAAGACCTGGGAGTTCCAGGCGCTGCTCAAGGCCCGTGCGGTCGCGGGCGACCTCGCCCTGGGGAGCGCCTACACCGAGCTGGTGGCCCCGATGGTGTGGTCGGCCTCGCAGCGGCCCGGGTTCGTCACCGAGGTGCAGGCGATGCGCCGGCGGGTCCTCGCGAACATCCCCGCCGCCCAGGCGGCCCGGCAGATCAAGCTCGGTGCCGGTGGCCTGCGCGACGTGGAGTTCGCCGTCCAGCTGCTGCAGATGGTGCACGGCCGCTCCGACCCGCAGGTCCGGGGGAGGGCCACCCTGTCGGCCCTGGCCAACCTCACGCGCGAGGGCTACGTCGGTCGCGAGGACGGCGCGGCGCTCGACGAGGCCTACCGGTTCCTGCGGACCCTCGAGCACCGCATGCAGCTGTTCGGGCTGACCCGCACCCACGTGCTGCCCGAGGACCACGACTCGCTGCGCCGGCTGGGCCGGTCGATGGGGATGATGCGGGACTCGGTCGAGACCCTCAACCAGGCCTGGCGCCGGCACAGCCGCGAGGTGCGCCGGCTGCACGAGAAGCTGTTCTACCGTCCCTTGCTGGCGGCGGTCGCCCAGCTGCCCACCGCCGAGGCGCGGCTGTCGCCGGAGTCGGCGAAGCTGCGGCTGGCGGCGCTGGGCTACCAGGACCCCGTCGCCGCCCTGCGGCACCTCGAGGCGCTGACGACGGGCGTGAGCCGCACGGCCAGCATCCGCCGGACCCTGCTGCCGGCGATGCTGGGCTGGTTCGCGGACGGGCCGAACCCGGACGCGGGGCTGTTCGGGTTCCGCAGGATCTCCGAGGCGCTCGGGTCGACGCCGTGGTACCTCCAGACGCTCCGCGACGAGGGGCAGGTCGCCCAGCGGCTGGCGACCCTGCTGTCCTCGAGCCGCTACGCCACCGACCTCCTGCAGCGCGAGCCCGAGGGGGTCCGGATGCTTGCCTCGGACGAGGCGCTCACGCCGCTCAGCCGGGCCGCGCTGGACCGGGAGATGACCTCGGCCGCCGGACGGCACCCCGACCCCGTCGAGGCGGTCACCGCCGTGCGTGCGGTGCGGCGTCGCGAGCTGTTCCGGATCGCGGTGGGCGACCTGCTCAACCTCCTCGACGTAGCAGAGGTGGCCTATGCGCTGACCGACGTGATGGACGCGACGCTCGAGGGCGCGCTCACCGTGGCTCGGCTGGCCGTCGAGGCCGAGCGCGGGAACCCCCTGCCGACCCGGCTGGCGATCGTGGCGATGGGCAGCTTCGGCGGCGGGGACCTGGGCTTCGGCAGCGACGCCGACGTGATGTTCGTCCACGACCCGCTCCCGGGCGCCTCTGGCGAGGACGCGACACGTGCGGCCCGCGACGTCGCGAACGAGTTCCGTCGGCTGCTCGAGCTCCCCGGCTCCGACCCCGCGATCACCATCGACACCGGCCTGCGCCCCGAGGGCCGCCAAGGGCCGATGGTCCGCACCCTGGAGTCCTACGCGACCTACTACGCGAAGTGGTCCGCGGTCTGGGAGGCGCAGGCGCTGCTGCGGGCGAGTGCGGTGGTGGGCGACAAGGACCTCTCCCGCCGGTTCACCGAGCTCATCGACCCGCTCCGGTTCCCCGCCGGGGGGATCAGCGCGGACGCCGTACGCGAGGTGCAGCGGCTCAAGGCCCGGGTGGACGACGAGCGGCTGCCGCGCGGCGCCGACCGGACCACCCACCTCAAGCTCGGGCGGGGTGGGCTGGCCGACGTGGAGTGGACCATCCAGCTCCTGCAGATGCAGCACGCAGGCGCCGTCGAGGGCCTCCGGTCCACGCGCACCCTCGAGGCACTCTCCGCAGCGGTGACCGCCGGGCTGCTGCCCGCGGACGACGCAGACGCGCTGGCGACGGCGTGGCGGATGGCCAGTGGTCTGCGCAACGCGGTGACGCAGGTCCGCGGACGGCCGGCCGACGCCCTGCCCCACGACATCCGGGAGCGGGCGGCGGTCGCGCACATCCGCGGCTACGGCCCGGGCGAGTCCGACGAGCTGCTGAACGACTACCTGCGGGTCACCCGCCGCGCCCGGGCCGTGGTCGAGCGGGTGTTCTGGGGCTGAGCCTCAGGCACCCTCCCTCAGGCATCGGCCCGCAGGGCCTCGCGGTAGCTGACCCGGCTCGAGGTGTGCAGCAGGGTCCGCTCGTAGAGCCGTTCGCCGATCCGGATGAACAGCGCCGCCGCGGCCACCGTCGTGGCGATCGCGACGGCGATCTGCCAGGCCGGGACGTGGCCCTCGGCGATCCGTCCCGGCATC
The DNA here is from genome assembly GCA_964237315.1 of uncultured Nocardioidaceae bacterium. Taxonomy (GTDB): domain Bacteria; phylum Actinomycetota; class Actinomycetes; order Propionibacteriales; family Nocardioidaceae; genus Nocardioides_B. The sequence continues at coordinate 5,952 of CAXSHL010000111.1, read as the reverse complement.
GTCATCGTCGAGACGATCGGCAGCATGGAGAAGACCGTCTTCACCTGGTCGCTGCCGAAGATCGAGACGAAGTAGGGGACGAACAAGATGATCTGACCGGGCACGGTGGTCGACTGCAGGTCCTGCTGGCGGGAGGCGAGCGACCCGGCCACCGACCACAGGCTGGCCAGGGACACGAAGCCGAGCACGAACAGCGCGACGTACCACGCGACCGCCGGACCCAGCCCGGCCAGCAGCGAGCCGCGACCGGTGACGGCGAGGCCGACCATCCCCACCACCGCGATGAGCACGATCTGCATCAGCGCCAGCAGCGTGTTGCCCAGCACCTTGCCCCACAGCAGCGCCCGGATGGGTACGGCGGCCGCCAGGATCTCCACGATCCGGCTCTCCTTCTCCTGCACGACGCTCTGCGCGATCGTCATGCCGAACCCGAGCGCGGTGAACAAGAAGATGATCGCGAAGCCGAACGCGATGATCGACCTGGCGCCGGCGTCCGAGGGCCCCGGGTCCAGGAGCCGCACCTTCGCGGTCGTGCCGTCCTGCAGCGCGTCGAGGTCCACGCCCTGGCTGGCGGCGTTGCGGTCCAGCACGTCGCGCCCCACCCCTGCGGTGAGCGCGTTCTCGAGGTCGTCGTCGACCTCGTCCTTGCCGACCACCTCGAAGCCCTGGCCGCTGGGCAGCAGTGCCGCGTCCACGTCGCCGCTGCGGACCAGCCGCTCGGCCTCCGCGCGGCTGTCGGTGTCCTTCGCCTTGACCACGGCGTCCTCCGACCCGGACGCGCGCAGCGACGCCTGGGCGCTGCTGACCGCCGACGTCCCGTCCCGGGACGTGACCGCCACGTCGTAGGACTTGGTGTGCCCGTCGATGATCGCGGTGACCACGAACGCCCCGACGATCAGCAGCAGGGTGAACGCGGTGGCGTACAGGAACGTCTTGTCGCGCAGCCTCGTGCTGACCTCGCGCTCGGCGACGATGCGCCAGGTGGGTGTGGGCCTTTGCCTGGACGAAGACATGGACGGGGTCATGCCACTACCTCCCGGTAGACCTCGGACAGGGGACGGGTCACGTGGGCGAACTCGGCGACCCGTGCCCGGTTGACGATCTCGGCCAGCACGTCGTCGGGCTGACGCGGACCGAGGGACAGCAGGGCGCGCGGCCCCGTGGTGTCGAGCACGTCGATGCCGTCGACGTCGCGCAGCCAGCCGGCGTCCTGGTCGCCGGCGAGCGTGACCCGGAAGCGGGTGTCCTGCCGGCCGCGCAGCTCCTCGACGGTGCCGGCGGCCACCAGCGAGCCGTTGGAGAGGATCACCAGGTCGTCGCACAGCCGCTCCACCAGCTCGAGCTGGTGGCTGGAGAACAGGATCGGCACCTCGGGGGAGACCTCGTCCTGCAGCAGGCTCACCATCGAGTCCACGGCGAGCGGGTCCAGACCGCTGAACGGCTCGTCGAGGACGAGGGCGGTCGGCTCGTGCACCAGGGCAGCGGCGATCTGCACGCGCTGCTGGTTGCCGAGCGAGAGCTTCTCGAGCGGGTCGTCGAGCCGGCCCTCGAGCCCGAGCCGGCCCAGCAGCATCCGGGCGCGGTCCGCAGCGACCTTCTGGGTCAGGCCGTGCAGCCGCCCGAAGAACACCAGCTGGTCCAGCGGGGACATGGTGGGGTAGAGCCCGCGCTCCTCGGGCATGTAGCCCATCGAGCGGCGCTGCTTGACCCCCATCTCCGCGCCGTTCCAGCTGACGGTCCCCGCGGTGGCCGACAGCACGCCCACGATGATCCGCATCGTGGTGGTCTTGCCCGCCCCGTTGGCGCCGACGAAGCCGGTCATCCGTCCGGGTCTGACGTCGAAGGTGACGCGGTCGAGCACCGTGTGGTCGCCGTACGCCCTGGTCAGGTCCTTGACACTCAACATGTCCACGAACCTAGGCGCTGAGGTGGCGGCTGCGCTTCCGCCGCGAGACGGGACTTCGCTCTCAACCCTCCGACGGAGGGACCAGCCCGGAGCGGTAGGCCACCACCACGGCCTGGACCCGGTCGCGCAGGTCGAGCTTGGTGAGGATCGCCGACACGTGGGACTTCACCGTCGCCGTCCCCAGCACCAGCTCCTCGGCGATCTCGGCGTTGCTGAGTCCCCCCGCCAGCAGGGTGAGCACGTCGCTCTCCCGGTCGGTGAGGCGCTGCAGCAGTCGGTCGTCGCGCGCGACCGCGGGGCGGCGGGTGGCCCGCTCGATGACGCGCCGGGTCATCGAGGGTGCCAGCAGGGCGTGACCACCGGCGACGTTGCGGATGGCGGACACCAGCTCGTCGGCGGTGCAGCTCTTCAGCAGGAACCCCGACGCACCCGCCTCCAGTGCCGCGAACAGGTAGTCGTCGCGCTCGAACGTGGTCAGGATGACCACCCGCGGCCCGCCGTCCACGACGATCCGCCGGGTGGCCTCGATGCCGTCGAGGACCGGCATCTGGACGTCCATCAGGACCACGTCGGGCGCGACCGCCGCGACGACCTCGAGGGCGGCCTCGCCGTTCGCCGCCTCGCCGACGACCTGCATGTCGTCCTCGACCGACAGCAGCATCCGGAAGCCGCTGCGCACCAGGTCCTGGTCGTCGACGACCACGACGGAGATCACGTGGCGGCGCTCCCGACCGGGAAGCGGACGCGCACCCGGAAGCCGCCCTCGGGACGGGGACCGATGTCCACCGTCGCGTCGTGGACGTCGGCACGTTCCTGAAGCCCCAGCAGGCCGAACCCGCGACGCGTCCGGTCCGGCGCGAGGGCCGGGCTGCCGGAGTCCAGCACCTCCACCTCCACGGCCCGGGTGTCGGTGTGCACGTAGCGCAGCACCATCTCGGCCTCCCGTGCCGTCGAGTGCCGCCGTACGTTCGTCAGCGCCTCCTGTGCCGTCCGGAACAGCGAGGTGCCGACCGGGTCGGGTACGTCGAAGGGCTCGCCGACCTCGCGGAAGTGCACGGTGAGCCGGTTCCTCTCCGCCTCCTCGACCAGCACCGGAAGCGCTGCGATGCCCGGTCGCAGCGCCGACGAGTGCTCGTCCTCGTCCCGCAGCAGGCCGACGATCTGGTGCATCTCGCGGACCGCCGTGCGGCTGGACTGCTCGATCGCGGTCAGCGCCGTCGCAGCACTGGCCGGGTAGCGCTCCAGGACATGGCCCGCGGCGGCGGCCTGGATCCCGATGCCGGTCACGTGATGGGCGACCGCGTCGTGGAGGTCGCGGGCGATCCGCAGCCGGTCCTCGGCGACCGCGCGCTGCGCGTTGCGCTCCTGCTCGCGACGCAGGGCGTCGGCCTGCTCGACCAGCTGCTGGCGGCGGCTCGCGTCCCGGTAGGCGACCAGCCCCCAGGCGATCGCGCCGAAGAAGTAGAGCACGTTGATCGCCAGCGTCGCCACCGCGATCGCCACGTTCGGCGGCACGATGCCGGGCGACTTGGCGGCCGGGGGAACGGCGGCGATCAGCGTGGCGAGCCACACGAACATGCCGACGACCACCAGGGCCGAGGCGGCGAGCAGCCGCTGGCGGTGCCGCGACCATGCCCAGGCGGCGTAGATGGCCATGAACAGCGCCACCTGGACCACCACGGACGCGATGGCCGCCGGCACCCGGACACCGGCGACGAAGAAGACCACCGAGCACACGACCATGACGGCGACCGGGAACACCCGGCGCAGGGCGAGGGGCAGCGTGATCGCGACCGAGTAGACGTAGCTCTCTGCCAGCCGCTGGTTCAGGCCGTCGCCGCCGGGCGTGGACCGGATCAGCTCGACGCTCACGAGTCCCGCGACCGCCAGCAGGACGGCCAGCAGCAGGTCCCTGCGGATCCGCTCGGGACTCGGGCGCGGTCGCAGCCACGAGTCGTCGATCGTGGGGACGGTCCACATGCGGGAGACCCTATCCAGGTCATCGAACTGCCTGACCGCAGCCGTTCACCCATTGCGAGAACGGCAGGAGGCGGGGAGGATTCTACGAACCCCGACCCGCACCACCGAGGGAGACGTCGTGAGTGTCGACCTGACCCGCCAAGGACTCGAGATGCGTCCGCATCGGAGCACCCGCCGGCGCGGCGAGCGTGCCCGGCTCGCCCGGCAGGACCTGGTCAGCGCCCGGCTCGCCGAGCTGCACCGCATGCGGGACCTGCTCGGCTCGGCGGTCGTGGTGGTCAGCAGCGGCTGGGTGCAGCACGGCTGGTTCACCGTCGACGCCGGGCAGGGCGCACCGCGGCGCATCGACGCCCACCACCTCGATGAGCTGAACAGCCACCCGGTCTCCGGCGGGTGCCTCGTCGGATCCGTCGTGCACGCTGCCGGTGGTCCGACCACTGTCCGCTCGCAGCTCGTGCAGCGAACTCTCGACCTGCTGTGGCACTCGTTGCACGAGGACGCCCGTCAGCCGGTGCGGTGGTGCCCCGCGCCCTCGATCCGGACGGCCCACCTGCGCGACCTCACTCGCTGGAACGACGCGCCGAGGCGTACGGCGGACCAGGTGTCGGCCCTGCTGGCCACGGCGGCCGGTGCCGCGGAGAGCGAGATCGAGCGGCTTCGCGGGTCCACGCTCGCCGTCGGGGCGGTCTAGGCGCCGACTACCGCCCCTCGCCTGGCCAGCGGCGTTCCGCGGCTCGCGTGCGGCCGACCGGTCTGGCGGCCGCCGGGCTCACCGGGACAGGCGCCAGTGCCCCGAGCACCCAGGCTGGGTGTCGGGGTGGCGCCTGCTGTGGGGCTGAGCTCGGTCGCTGAGGGTCAGTTCCGGTCGGGTCGGTCGCCGGGTCGGGTGGTGTAGACGTGCCCGTAGGGACTGGTCCACTCATAGGTGTGGTCGGGGAGGCGTCGGTAGCGCCAGCCGGTCCTCGTCTTGAGGCGGTGATGACGTCTGCACAGGCAGGCCAGGTTCGTCAGGCTGGTCTGTCCTGGTGGCCCACCGGTGTCGACGGGCGCGTAGGGGGTGATGTGGTCGAGGTCGCATCTGCGGGCGTCGGTCGTACATCCGGGGAACACACAGGTGCGGTCGCGCAGGATGGCGGCTTCCCGCATCCAGGCTGGTGGGTCGTGGACGTCGACGGCGGTGGTGCGGTTCAGGTCGACCACCGGGCGGATGCTCACATGGTGGGAGCGCTGCAACCAGTCCTGGAGCACGGTCAGGCTGACCGAGTTCAACCTCTCCACCGTGACACCAGACCCGGATCCGGTGCCGTCAGTGGCCCCGGTAGCGGCGGTGAGGTCGGCGAGGGTGAGGTGGATGTAGACGGTGGCACCGGTCGCCGCGAGCTGACCGCCGATCCCGCCCCGGACCGCCCGCTCCGCCAACCCACCCGACCTCCCGGACCGAGTCGGGCGGCGCACGACGCCGGTCTCGTCGGCGTCCGTGTCGTCCGTGTCGTCCGTGTCGTCCGTGTCGTCGGTGTCGTCGGTGTCGTCGGTGTCGTCGGTGTCGTCGGTGTCGCCGGTGTCGCCGGTGCTGGTGTCGGTGTCGGGGGTGGGGGTGTGGGCGAAGATGTCGAGGGTGTGTTGGGGGTTGGCCAGCATCCCCAACGCGTGTGCACGTCGGATCCCGAGGGGGGTGGTGTCCCCGAGGCGGCTCATGGCGGCTGCTAGGTCGGTGAGCTGGTGGTCCAGGTCCAGGGCGTCCAGGATGTCCAACCGAGCAGACACATCAGCGGTGGCACCGGAATCGGTCGAGGTCGAGTAGTCGAAGGTCACGTGCCGCCCGGTCAGGGCGGCTTCTTCGCGGCCTTCGGCGAGGTCGGGGTCGCACCGGTTGATCGCCAGCGTGATGACCTGGTTCAGGTTCGCGGGGATGTGGTTGCGGACCCCGGTCACGGCGAGGTGGCGGTCCACGAAGTCGACGGCTGCGGTCGACAAGATCATCGTCTCGCGGGCGACCCGGCGGGCCTTCCAGGCCTGCAGCCGACCGGCCTGGACCAGTGCCCACAACCGCGGCAGCCGGTAGCACA
>CAXSHL010000110.1:0-11525 GCA_964237315.1 uncultured Nocardioidaceae bacterium | reverse complement strand
GGGGGGATCTGGTCGGTGTGGTCGTGCCCGACCCGGTCGGCGTCGTCGACGGCGTGCCCGATGGACCGGACGTCGACGGTGTGGCGGACGGGCTCGTCGAAGGCGTCGGGGTGGCCGAGGGGGTCGGGGTGGCTGTCGGCTTGGGCGTGGCCGATGGAGTGGGCGCTGTGCTGGCGGCCGGGGTCGAGGGCGGGGTCGGGGTCGGCTTGGCGGGCGGCGGTCTGCTCGCGGCCTGCGCCTGGGCCGCCTGTTGCTGCGCCGCGGCGGCGGCCTGGTCCCGGGCCTGCTTCTCCCTCGCGGCCTGCTGGGCTACCTTCTGGGCGGCCTGCCTGCGCGCCTGCGCCCGGGCCGCGACGATCGCGGCTCGGCGAGCCCGCTCCTCGGCTCGGCGGTGGGCGATCTCCACGAGCGCCGCCTGCCGCCTGCCGGCCAGGGCCACTGAGACGTGCTGGGCCCGCGCCAGCTCCCTGATCAGGCCGGTCTTCTCCGCGGCGATCGCCGACTCCTCGTGCTGGGCCGCCTGCGCTGCCGTGGCAGCCGCCGCCCGGGCCCGCTCGGCCTCGGCGGCCATCCGCGTCTGCCGGGCCTCGGCGCGCCGAGCCCTGGTCTCGAAGACCCGGGCCAGCGAGTCGGTGGCGCTGAACCGCTGATAGTCCGCCTGCAGCGAGGTGGATGCACTCTGGAACGCGGCGTACCGGTCCAGGACGCCCTCGGGGCCGCTGGCACCGAGCATCGCGGTGACCGACGAGATGTCGCCGCCGTTCTGGTAGGACTGCGCGACCAGCGCGCCCATCAAGTCCCGCTGCACGACGACGGCGCGACGAGCGCGAGCGGCATCGGTCCGGGCAGCGTGGTAGGCCACCGTCGCCTGGTGCAACCGCCACTGCGCTCCGTTGTAGGCCTCGGAGGCCTCCTCCGCGCGGACGGCCGCCGCGTCGAGGCGCTGGTCCGCGAGCAGCAGCCGGGTCGAGATGGCACTGACCTCCGCGGCCTTGCCGGCGGCCTGCGTCCGCGCCCGGTCGACCTGGGCCTGGCTGGGGAAGGCAGGACTGCCAGGGCTTCCGGCGGTCGGCGGGGCGGGTGGGGTCGGGTCGGCGGCCGCAGCCGGGAGGGACGACACCCCACAGGCCAGGCTGAGCAGCAGCGTGGCCAGTGGAGCGGCGACGCGGCGGGTACCTGGCACTCCTCGGCCCTTTCGGCTGCTGGTGCGAGTCATCCGAGCCGGTTCCCTTCGGCTCGAGGGGCTCTGTGGCGCCGGGATTCCGGCGACCGGTTGCACGCTAGTGCTCATCAGTCACAAAGGGAACACGAACACCAAAGAAACCTTCTGTCACACGGCGCGTCGCCTTGACAAACTACAAAGATGTAACTCATCCAGGCCGCAACGGGAGGCGTGCACATGCGCCGACTCGACAGGGTCTCAGCGCGCAGACGCGCCGGGTCGGCGGCTCTTAGAGACCAAAGGGCCCCGTCCCATTGGGAGGTTGGGGCGGGGCCGCGGACCTGCGTCAGGACCTGTCGTGCGTCACCAGGCCAGGTCGTTCCTGAGGGCCTCAGGATGACACCGCTGTGTCGAGCAGCGCAAGGGGATCGCCGAACCCAGCCCTCAGCGCGAGGCGGGCGCCTGCGACGGGTCCGGGCCCTCGACGCTGACGTCCGAGCCGGTGGTGCGTCCTGCGCCGCCGCTGCGGTGGCGGTAGAACTTCTGCCCGGTCGCCAGCCCGCCGAGCCAGACCGAGACGACGGCGATGGTGGCGCCCCCGACGTCGTCGGCGATGTAGTGCCACCCGAAGTACAGCGTGGAGAGCACCGTGAGTCCGAAGTACAGCCAGGTGCCGCGCCGGATCCAGGCGTGCCGGACGGTGTAGTGGGTGACCAGGGCGAGGGTCAAGATGATACCGACGTGGAGCGAGGCGAACCCGGCGACGCTCTGGATGGAGTCGGTGTGCAGCGGGTTGAAGCGCACGTCGCCGCGTGAGTAGTACAGCGACTCCTGCATCGCCGCGACGCTCGTCTGGTCCAGGTCCTTGTAGAGCCAGACGTAGGCGAAGTTCGGGCCCAGGGTCGGAAGCAGGTAGTAGCTGACCGTGCCGAAGGCCCAGGCCAGGCACTGGGCGGTGGCGTACCAGTAGCCGATGCTCACGTCGCGGGCCCAGACCAGGTAGATGATCAGCGACAGTGGCGAGATGGGCAGGAACATCAGGTAGATCAGGGCGAGCACGTGCGCGGCGTAGGTCTCCCCGAGCAGCTGGTGCAGCAGCACCGCCGGCTCGTGGCCGAACATCAGGGCCTTGTCGATCGCGTGCAGCTGGGTGTCGTGCAGCGTGTGGTTGACGCGCGGCAGGAAGTTCTTGAGGTTCCGGTAGCTGACGTAGGTGACGTAGAAGGTCACCAGGCCGACCACCACCAGGGTGATCCGCTCCCGGGTCCAGTGCTCGGAGACGACGCGCCGGACGTTCGAGACGAACGAGCGCGGGCTGGTGCGGGACCGCCACAGCGACCGCGGCACCACGTCGACGACGAAGGCGCCGAGCACCATCATCGGCAGCCGGAACCACGACGGTCCCAGCGACCCGTCCGGGTCCTTGAGCCCCTCGCCGAGGGCCAGGCTGGTGACCACGGCTGCGATGCCCATCACGATCGCGACGCCGACCAGGAGGGCATACGGACGTCGTCTCACCTGGGACAGTCTATGGTGTTCTGCCCACCGTTCCAGGAGCGTCGAGACGTGCGGCACGCGTGAGGTCCAGCACCAGGTGCACGGCGTTCCCGACCGCCGGCAGGTCGGCGTCGAGGTCGCCCACGGCGTGCACCTCCCCCACCCCGTCGACGTGGACCGTCAGCCGGACCGCGTCGGGGGTGAGGCGTGCGGACAGCACCCGCCCCACCAGTGCGCCGGCAGTCGCGACCCGGAGGGCCGACCGCCGCAGCGCCAGCACCAGGTGCTCGCCGACACCGGGGCCGGCGGTGGCCCCTGCGGCATCCAGCACCCGCCGTGCCGCGGCACCCTCGAGCACGGTGGCGTAGCCGAGGAACCGGGCCGCCTCCGCGTCCACCGGTGACCGCCACACCTGCTCCACGGTGCCTTCCTGGACCAGCCGGCCGGCCCGCATCAGCGCCATCCGGTCCGCCACCGCGAATGCCTCCTCCTGGTCATGGGTGACCAGGAGCGCCGTGGTGCCGGCCGCGACGAGGATGGTCCGCAGGTCGCTCGCGAGGCGCTCGCGCAGCGTCCGGTCCAGTGCGGACAGCGGCTCGTCGAGCAGCAGGAGCCGGGGCTCGACGGCGAGCGCTCGAGCCAGCGCCACCCGCTGCCGCTCGCCGCCGGACAGGCCGGTGGTGCTGCGCTCACCGAACCCCGGCAGGCCGACCAGCGCGAGCAGCTCCTCGACCCGGTGGGCCACCGTCCTCGGCCTGGTGCCGCGCAGCCGCAGGGCGTAGCCCACGTTGCCGGCCACGGTGCGGTGCGGGAACAGCTGGCCGTCCTGGAACATCAGCGCGAACCCCCGCCGATGCACCGGTACGGCGGCCAGGTCTTGTCCCGCGTAGGACACCGAGCCGGCGTCCAGACGCTCCAGCCCGGCGATCGCCCGCAGCAGCGTCGACTTGCCCGAGCCGGACGGGCCCAGCACCGACAGCACCTCGCCCGTGGGCAGGTCCAGGCTCACCCGGTCCACTGCCGGGGCCTCCGCGTCGTCGAAGCGGACGGTCAGGTCGCGCACCGCCAGCCCGGTCGGGGGCTCGACTCGCTGGGCCCCCACTCAGAACGCCCCCACGGACCCGAGACGCAGCCGCTCCACGAGGCCCATCACCACGACCGTGAGCAGCCCGAGCACCACGGAGGCCGCCATCGCCATCTGGAAGTTCTGCTCCCCCGGCCGCGAGACCAGCTGGTAGATCACCACGGGAAGCGTCGGCCGGTCGGGCCGGGCCAGGAAGCTGGTCGCCCCGAACTCACCGAGCGAGACCGCGAACGCGAACCCGGTCGCGGCGAGAAGCGGACGCCATACCGCCGGCAGGTCGACGGTCACCAGCACCCGGAGCGGGGAGGCGCCCAGGGAGGCGGCCGCCTGCCGGAGCCGGGGGTCCACCGAGGCGAGCACCGGTGCCAGGGTGCGGACGACCAGGGGCAGGGCGACCATCGCCTGCGCGACCGGCACCAGCAGCGCGGAGCTCCGCAGGTCCAGCGGCGGACGGTCCAGCGTGATCAGGAAGCCGAACCCGAGCGTCACCGCGGACACCCCCAGCGGCAGCATGAACAGCGCGTCGAGCAGCGCCAGCCCGCGGCGCTCGAGCCGGGCCCGGGGGCGCTGGGACACGACGAGCGAGACCAGCACGCCGAGCACCATGGCCAGCAGGGTCGCGTCGACGGCCACCCGCCACGAGTTCGCCAGCGCCTGGGACGCGGGGACCAGCAGCGCACCCCCCTCGCCACGGGTGGCCAGCGCCCGGTAGCCGTCGAGGCTCCAGCCGCGGTCGTCGTGGAGCGAGCGCACCACCAGGGTCGCCAGCGGGGCGGCGACGAACGCGATGACGAGCACGGTGACGCCCAGGGCCGGTCCGTCGCCGGGCCGCGGAGCCCGGGTCGTCTCCCGCTCCCCGGCCCGGTCGAGCACCTGCACGCGCGCGGCCCGGGTGCGTCCGGCGACGTACAGCAGGACGCAGACGACGACCAGCTGCAGGACCGACAGCGCCGAGGCGGCACGGAGGTCCAGGAACTGGGTGGTGAGCAGGTAGATCTCGGTCTCGACCGTCGAGTAGCGCAGCCCGCCGAGGGTGAGGACGACACCGAAGGACGAGGCGCAGAACAAGAAGACCACGCTCGCCGCGGAGACGATGCCCGGCAGCAGAGCTGGCAGGGTCACCGTGCGCAGCACCTGCAGCGGGGACGCGCCGAGCGCGGCGGCGGCCTCCTCGCGGCGGCGGTCCAGCCCCTCCCACAAGGCCCCGACGGTCCGGACCACCACGGCGAGGTTGAAGAACACCATCGCCGCGATGATCGCGACCGGCGTGCCGTCCAGGTGCAGGCCGCCGAGCGGGCCCGAGGTCGCGATCAGGGTGCGGAAGGCGACGCCGACCACCACCGTGGGCATCACGAACGGCACCAGCACCAGCACCCACACCACGCGCCGGCCCGGGAACCGCAGCCGGTGCAGCACGAAGGTGACCGGCAGTCCGAGGACGACGGTGCAGGCGGTGGCGACCGCCGAGGCCCACAGCGTGAACCAGAGCACCCGGTGCACGCGCGGGCGACCCAGGATCTCCAGCACGCCGACCGGGTCGAAGGAGCCCGAGGTGAAGAAGCCGCGCCCCACCATGCCGGCCACCGGCAGCACGAAGAACACCGCGAGCACCGCCAGGGGTACGGCGGCCAGCGCGGCAAGCCCGGCCACCCTCCTCGGCGTGCTCGCGGACCGGGTCATCGGCTGGTGATGTCCCCCCACTCGCGCAGCCAGGCGTCCCGCTGCGCAGCGATCTGCGCCGGGGGCAGGGTGAACGGCTTCGTCGCGGTGCGGGCGAACCTCGCCCAGGCGGTCGGCAGGGTGGCCTGCCGGTCGACCGGGAAGACGTACATGTTGTCCGGGAGCGCCTCCTGGAACTGCCGCCTGGTCATGAAGTCCACGAACGCCTTCGCCCCGGCGGTGTTGCGTGCGCCGGTCAGCACACCGGCGTACTCGACCTGCCGGAAGCACGTGTCGAGCAGGCTGCTCGTGGTGGGCCGGGTCGCGCCCTTGGGGATCGTGAACGGCGGCGAGGAGGCGTAGGACAGCACGATCGGCCGGTCCCCGTGGCCGCCGCCTGCGGTGAAGTCCACCTCATAGGCGTCCGACCACCCCGACGTCAGCTTGGTGTCGTTGGCCATCAGCCGCTTCCAGTACGTCGGCCAGCCGGCGCCGTACTTGGCGATGGTGGCGAGCAGGAACGCCAGCCCCGGGGAGCTGCTGGTCGCACCAGGGGTGACGAACAGGCCGCGGTAAGCCGGCTTGGTCAGGTCCCCGAGGGTGCGGGGCGGGGCGAGGCGGTGCTTGGCGAACCAGACGTCGTCGACGTTGACGCAGACGTCCCCGAAGTCGACCGGGGTCAGGCGCGCCGCCTCGTCGGGGTCCCGGAGCGCGTAGGCGGACGCCGACGCCGCCTGGTGCTCGGGGCGGTAGGGGGCCAGCACCCCCTGGTCGACGGCGCGGGAGGCGAAGGTGTTGTCGATGCCGTAGGTCGCGTCGGCGATCGGCGACGCCTTGGTGAGCACCAGCTTGTTCGTCAGCTGGCCGGCGTCGCCGTTGGGCTCGACCTTGACCGTGTACCCGGTCTGGCGCATGAAGGCCTGCAGCACCTTCCGTGACATCGCCCACGAGTCGTGGGTGGCGACGACGACCGTCTTGTCCGCCGCCGTGGTCGTCTCCTCGGCTCCGCCCAGCGAGCAGGACGCCAGAGAGAAGCAGGCCAGCAGGGCCAGCGCGACGAGCGCCGCGGCGTACGACCGGCGCCGAGGGGTGAGTGGGTGTGGTGGTGACAGATCTGGCATGGTTCGTCTCCCGCTCGTTCTGGGAGGGGACCGCACACGGCGGTCGAGACTCGACTTCCTTCGTCGGTGCTAACCGAATCAGGTTCGAGGGTCTGCGGCGAATCCCGCACTCTCAGCGCCCGGTGGCGCTCCCCTGTCGTTCGCCCGCGACCTTACACCGGAAGTAAACATCCGGCTCGTCGGCGAGTGGGGTGTGGCGCAAACCACAGAGGTGTGGAATAACGGAGCCCGGACATCCCGGCATCTTCCCTGGACGGAGACATACGTTGCGCAACAACTTGGTCGGCGAGCTGTGTGCAGAGTTCGTCGGCACCATGATCATCATCCTGTTCGGCACCGCCGTGGTCGCACAGGTCGTCACCACCGGAGGCACCAAGGCGCCTGCCGGCGGCCACGACGCGATCACCTGGGCCTGGGGCATCGGGGTGGCCCTCGGCATCTACGCCGCCGCTCGACTCAGCGGCGCGCACCTGAACCCCGCCGTGACCCTGGCGCTGGCCGCCTTCAAGGGCTTCTCCTGGCGCAAGGTGGCGCCGTACATGCTGGCGCAGCTGGTCGGCGCCTTCGCCGGAGCCCTCGTCGTCCGGTTCACCTACACCGACCTGATCAACTCGATCGACCCCAAGCACACCATCGCCACGCAGGGCATCTTCTCCACGCTGCCCGGCAACGGGGCCTACGACGTCAGCGTGACCAACGCGTTCTTCGACCAGGTCGTCGGCACCGCAATCCTGGTCTTCGTCGTCTTCGCCCTCACCACCGCCACCAACAACCCGCCGATGGCGAACATCGGCCCGGTGGTCATCGGACTGCTCGTGGTCGGCATCGGGATGGCCTGGGGCGTCAACGCGGGCTACGCCATCAACCCCGCGAGGGACTTCGGGCCGCGGCTGGCCTCGATCATCACCGGCTACGGCGGCGCCCTGAAGGACCAGAACGGCTACCCCTACTTCTGGGTGCCGATCGTCGGGCCCCTCGTCGGCGGTCTCGTCGGCGGCGGGCTGTTCAAGGTGCTGATCGAGGCGCACCTGCCCAAGGACCCGACCGAGGAGTACGGCGACCCGACCGTCGGTGAGCCCGAGCACGACGCGGCCCACGACCGGCTGGCCTGAGAGCGACCGCACCGGCCCGCACCACCCGCACGCACCCGCAGCACCCCCACGCTTTCTGAGAACCTCGAGGAGACAACCCATGCCGGACTATGTCGGCGCAGTCGACCAGGGCACCACCAGCACCCGCTTCATGATCTTCGACCACGGCGGCAACGAGGTGGCCCGTCACCAGCTCGAGCACGAGCAGATCCTCCCGCAGTCCGGGTGGGTGGAGCACAACCCGGTGGAGATCTGGGAGAACACCAAGGAGGTCATCTCCAAGGGCCTGGAGAACGCCGGCCTCACCCACAGCGACCTCGCTGCGCTGGGCATCACCAACCAGCGCGAGACGACCGTCGTGTGGAACAAGTCGACCGGCGAGCCCTACTACAACGCGATCGTCTGGCAGGACACCCGCACCGACCGGATCGCCTCGAAGATCGAGCGGGACGGGCACGCCGACACCATCAAGCACAAGGCCGGGATCCCGCCCGCGACGTACTTCTCCGGCGGCAAGATCAAGTGGATCCTCGACAACGTCGACGGGGTGCGCGAGGCCGCGGAGAAGGGCGAGGCGGTGTTCGGCAACACCGACTCCTGGCTGATCTGGCACCTGACCGGCGGCAAGGACGGCGGGGTGCACATCACCGAGCCCACCAACGCCAGCCGCACCATGCTGATGGACCTGGAGACCCTGGAGTGGGACGACGAGCTGCTGGAGATCTTCGGCATCCCGCGCGCGATGCTGCCGGAGATCAAGCCGTCCTCGTTCGCCGACGGCTACGGCAAGACGCTCGAGGACGGACCGCTGGGCGGCGAGGTGCCGCTCACCGGCATCCTCGGTGACCAGCAGGCCGCCACCGTCGGACAGGTCTGCTTCGCTCCCGGCGAGGCGAAGAACACCTACGGCACCGGCAACTTCATGCTGCTCAACACCGGCACCGAGATCGTCCGGTCCAAGTCGGGGCTGCTGACCACGGTCGGCTACAAGTTCGGGGACGAGGACACCGTCTACTGCCTCGAGGGCTCGATCGCCGTGACCGGGTCCGCGGTGCAGTGGCTGCGCGACCAGGTCGGGCTGATCAAGGACGCCGCCGAGTCCGAGACCCTGGCCAAGGAGGTCGAGGACAACGGCGACATGTACTTCGTGCCCGCGTTCTCCGGTCTGTTCGCGCCGTACTGGCGCTCGGACGCACGTGGCGCCATCGTCGGGCTGTCCCGCTTCAACACGAAGGCGCACCTCGCCCGGGCCACCCTGGAGAGCATCTGCTGGCAGAGCCGGGACGTCTCGGAGGCCATGGAGAAGGACTCCGGGGTCAAGCTCGAGGTGCTCAAGGTCGACGGCGGCGTCACCGCCAACGAGCTGTGCATGCAGATCCAGGCCGACGTCCTGGGGGTCAGCGTGAGCCGTCCGGTGGTCGCCGAGACGACCGCTCTCGGCGCTGCGTACGCCGCCGGGCTGGCCGTCGGCTTCTGGAAGGACACCGACGAGCTGCGGGAGAACTGGAACGAGGCCAAGCGCTGGGAGCCGGCCTGGAGCGACGAGCAGCGCGAGAAGGGCTACGAGAAGTGGAAGAAGGCGGTCTCCAAGACGCTGGACTGGGTGGACGTGGACTGACGCCCGCCTGGCCTGCGTCGTAACCTGGCAGCGTCCGCACCCGACACCCGAAGGATCGAACATGAAGTCCGTGGCCCTGTCGCCGCAGCAACGTGAAGACGCGCTCCACGCGATGGAGTCCGTGCAGCTCGACGTCCTCGTCGTCGGAGCCGGGGTCGTCGGGGCGGGCGCCGCGCTCGACGCGGCCACCCGCGGCCTCGAGGTCGGTCTCGTCGAGGCACGTGACTTCGCCTCGGGGACCTCGAGCCGGTCCAGCAAGCTGATCCACGGTGGCCTGCGCTACCTGGAGATGCTGGACTTCGCGCTGGTCGCCGAGGCGCTCCAGGAGCGCGGCCTGCTGATCCAGAAGCTGGCCCCGCACCTGGTCCGCCCGGTGCCGTTCGTCTACCCGCTGCACGGGCGGGTCTGGGAGCGGCTGTACGCCGGCGCGGGCGTCGCGCTCTACGACACGCTAGGTCTGCTCTCGGGCACCGCGCGGGGCGTCCCGCACCACCGGCACCTGTCGCGTCGCAAGGCGCTGCAGATCGTCCCGGGGATGCGCAAGGACTCCCTGATCGGGGCGCTGCAGTACTACGACGCGCAGGTCGACGACGCGCGGCACACGATGTTCATCGCCCGCACGGCCGCCGCCTACGGCGCGCACGTCGCGAGCCGGGCGCGGGTCGTGGAGTTCCTCAAGGAGGGTGAGCGCGTCTGCGGGGCCGTCGTACAGGACCTGGAGAGCGGTCGCACGATCAAGGTGCAGGCCCGGCAGGTGGTGAACTCCACCGGCGTGTGGACCGACGACACCCAGTCGCTGGTCGGCGAGCGCGGCCAGTTCCACGTGCGGGCCAGCAAGGGCGTGCACCTGGTGGTGCCGCGGGACCGGATCCGCTCGGACTCCGGGCTGATCCTGCGCACCGAGAAGTCGGTGCTGTTCGTCATCCCGTGGGGCCACCACTGGATCGTCGGCACCACCGACACGGACTGGGAGCTGGACAAGGCGCACCCGGCCGCGAGCTCGAGCGACATCGACTACGTGCTCGAGCACGTCAACCGGGTGCTGGAGATCCCGCTCACCCGCGGCGACGTCGAGGGGGTGTACGCCGGGCTGCGGCCGCTGCTGAAGGGCGAGACCGAGGCCACGTCGAAGCTGTCGCGCGAGCACGCGGTCGCGCACACGGTGCCCGGCCTGGTCGTGGTGGCGGGCGGCAAGTACACGACGTACCGGGTGATGGCCAAGGACGCCGTCGACGAGGCGGTGCACGGCCTCGAGCGGTCGATGGACCGGCGGATTCCGGAGTCGGCCACCAAGGACGTGCCGTTGCTGGGCGCCGAGGGCTACGAGGCGCTGTGGAACTCCCGGCACCGGCTGTCCGCGAGCAGTGGCCTGCACCTGGTGCGGATCGAGCACCTGCTGCAGCGCTACGGCACCCTCATCGATGAGCTCCTGGACCTGATCGCCGAGGACCGGACGCTGGGTGAGCCACTCGAGGGCAACGACGACTACCTGCGCGCGGAGGTCGTCTATGCCGTCACCCACGAGGGCGCCCGGCACCTTGACGACGTGCTGACCCGACGCACCCGGATGTCCATCGAGACCTTCCACCGGGGCACGGCCTCGGCGGAGGACACCGCCGTGCTGATGGCCGGCCCGCTGGGCTGGAGCGACGAGCAGCGCGACCGCGAGGTGGAGCACTACCTGCAGCGGGTGGCCGCCGAGCGCGAGAGCCAGGAGATGCCGGACGACCAGACCGCCGACGCGGCGCGCCTGGGGGCACCGGACGTCGTGCCGCTGGCGTGAGTCCCTCTCGTCTCGAGGTGGACGTCCACGTCGACGCGTTCGAGGACCTGGACGCCCGCACGGCGTACCTGCTGTGGCAGCTTCGCGTGGCGGTGTTCGTGGTGGAGCAGGAGTGCCCCTACCTCGAGCTCGACGGCCGCGACCTGGAGCCGGCGACCCGGCACGTGTGGGTCGGGCCCGCCGACGGCCCGGCCGGCTACCTCCGGGTGCTGGACGACGGTGCGTACCTCAAGATCGGGCGCGTCGTGGTCGCCCGGCCGCACCGGGGACACGGCGTCTCCGACCTCCTGATGCGCCGGGCACTCGAGGTGGTCGGCGAGCGGCCATCCCGGCTGGATGCCCAGGCCCCGTTGGCCGGCTGGTACGCCGGCTACGGCTACCGCCAGGACGGCGACGAGTTCTTGGACGACGGCATCCTGCACATCCCCATGCGTCGGGACTGACCCGACCCTGGCTCACCGGTCCTGGCCGGTTCCGGGGGTGGTGAGCAGGAGGGTGGCGAGGTGTCTC
>CAXSHL010000109.1:0-11693 GCA_964237315.1 uncultured Nocardioidaceae bacterium | reverse complement strand
GCTGAGCACAGCAGCGTGAACCCCCGTTGCTAAGACCCCTTGACATCGCCGGCCTGAAACCATGCATTCCGTCACGGATTATCCGGGGTTGGGGGCTCATGGTGCAGGGCGACCCCGATCACGACCAGGGCGATGCCGGCGAGGTCGCGCAGGGTCGGCACCTGGGCGAGCACCAGCAGGCCGATGAGGGTCGCGAAGGCGGGCAGCAGGGCCAGCATCAGGGCGAACCTCGCCCGTCGCATCCGGGCCATCGCCAGCTGGTCGGTGACGTAGGGGACGACCGACGAGCTGACCCCGACACCCACGCCCCAGAGCAGCCACATCGGATGGCTGACGGTCCGGGCCGCCTCACCGAGGCCGAACGGCATCACGACGACGGCTGCGACGACCATGGCGGCCGCGAGCAGGTCCAGGCCGGCGAGCGGCTCGCCCCCGCCCGCCCTCTGGTTCGCCATCCGGTGCCCCAGGACGACGTAGGCCATGAAGCCGACGCAGTTGGCGAAGGCGAACACGAAGCCGAGCGGCTCGCCCGACAGTCGTACGTCGACCAGGACCGCGACCCCGCCCACAGCGAGGAGCAGCGCCACCACGTTGCGCCGCGAGCGCACCCCGACCGCGGCGACCACGACTGTGCCGAGGAACTCGATGGCCCCCACCGTCGAGAGCGGCAGCCGGTCGACGGCGAGGTAGAACAGTGCGTTCATGGTCGCCAGCACCACCCCCATGGCCAGCAGCAGCCGCCGCTGCGGGCCGTCGAGACGGGCCAGCAGCCGCCACGGCCGTCTCCACAGTGCCAGCACGACGGCGGCCGAGACGATGCGCAGCCACGCGACGCCGAGCACACCGACGTGCACGAACAGCAGGACCGCCAGGGACGGCCCGAGGTAGTGGAAGACCGCGCTGGTCAGGAAGTAGGTGAGCGGCGGCAGCCGGGTCACCCGGTGGCCGAGCCGGTCGAGGGAGGAGGTGGCGGGCGCTGGCACCGCACCAGTCTGGCAAGGCAGCAGCGGCACCGGAAGGAGCGATCGAAGGCTAGGGTGAGCAAATGCCTGCGAATGAACGGTCAGAGCACCCTCGTGCCGACATCCACCCGTTGCTCGACGAGGTGAACCTGCGGATCCTCCGGGCGCTGCACGACGACCCCCGGGCCAGCAGGGCGCAGCTGGCCAGGACGGTCGGGATGAGCCCGCCCGCCCTGACCGAGCGGGTCGAGCGCCTGGAGCGGGCCGGAGTCATCCGCGGCTTCACGATGGATGTGGACCCCGCGGCGCTGGGCCTGCCCGTCTCGGCCTTCGTCCGGGTGCGTCCGGCACCCGGTCAGCTCAGCAGGGTGGCCGAGCTGGCCCGGCAGCTGCCCCAGGTCTCCGAGTGCCACCGGATCACCGGTGAGGACTGCTTCCTGATCCGGGTGCACGCGGCCGCCGTCGACGCGCTGGAGGAGGTGCTGGACCGGTTCCTGCTGCACGGGCAGACCGTCTCCTCGTTCGTGGTCGCGACGCCCGTGCCTCCGCGACCGCTCCCGCTCCCCTGACGAGTTGGCCTGACGAGATGGCCTGACGGGGCCCATCGGGTTCAGAGGTCCTCGGGACGGTCCACGTCGCGACCGGTGGCGAGGTCGCCGCACTCGCACGCGGTGGCGCCGTGGCTCGCCAGGTAGTCACGGGCACCCTGGTCGCCGTGGGCCGTGGCCGCCACCCCCGCCCAGTGCTCCCGGCCGATGAGCACCGGGTGCCCCGGACGCCCGTCGTACGTCGCCCGCACCAGCGCCCTCGGACCGGCCGGCTCCCCCGCTTCCAGCACTCGACGGAGCACGGCCGCGCTGAGGTCGGGAAGGTCCACCAGCGACACGAGGGCGGCGTCGAGCACGCCGCCGACGAGGGACCCGAGGCCGGCCCGCAGCGAGGCCCCCATCCCCTCGTCCCAGTCCTCGGCGACGACCACGTCGGTCTCGGCGCCCCGGTCGCCCAGCAGCTGCCTCGCCTCCTCGGCGGACGCCCCGAGCACCACGGTCACCCGCTCGCAGCCACCCTCGAGCAGCAGCCCGACGCCCCGCTGCAGGAACGGCACGCCGTCGCGGTCCCGCAGGAGTGCCTTGGGCCGGCCCATCCGACGCCCGGCGCCCGCCGCGAGGAGCAGGCCGACGGTCCTCACCGCCGGGTCAGGCACCGGCCGCCGCCTCCATGTCGTGCATCGCCCGCAGCACGTTGCCGCACCCGATCCGCCGCAGGTCGTCCTCGGAGTAGCCGCGCCCCCGGAGCTCCTCGAACAGCCGCGGATAGCCCGAGACGTCCTCCAGCCCGGCCGGGAACGACACGGACCCGTCGTAGTCCCCGCCGATCCCGAGGTGCTCGATCCCGGCGACGTCCCGCACGTGGTCGACGTGGTCCGCGACGTCGGTGACCGTCGCCGGGGGCGGCGCGAGGTGCATCCGCTCCTCCAGCACCGGGTCGAGGTCGGCGAACCGGCGCGGATCACCACCGCGCTCGGCGACGACCGCGAGAGCCTCGAAGGACCAGTCCGCCCACCTCTGGTTCACGAACTGCGGCACGAAGGTCACCATGCACACCCCGCCGTTCGCGGACAGGTCCGCCAGCACGTCGTCGGGGACGTTGCGCGGGTGGTCGGTGACGGCCCGAGCCGAGCTGTGGCTGAAGATGACCGGCGCCGAGGTCACCGCGAGGGCGTCGCGCATCACCTCGGCCGAGACGTGCGAGAGGTCGACGAACATCCCGATCCGGTTCATCTCGCGCACCACGTCGCGCCCGAAGTCGCTGAGCCCGTGCAGCACCGGCTCGTCGGTGGCGGAGTCGGCCCACGGGAGGTTCTCGTTGTGGGTCAGCGTCATGTACCGCACCCCGAGCGCGTGCATCATCCGCAGCGTGCCGAGCGAGCCGTTGACCGAGTGGCCGCCCTCCATGCCCAT
This sequence comes from uncultured Nocardioidaceae bacterium, assembly GCA_964237315.1. Taxonomy (GTDB): domain Bacteria; phylum Actinomycetota; class Actinomycetes; order Propionibacteriales; family Nocardioidaceae; genus Nocardioides_B. The sequence continues at coordinate 8,770 of CAXSHL010000109.1, read as the reverse complement.
CAGTGAGGCGATCCGACCTTGGGTCATGGCGGCCTCGGTCTCGGCCGCCGTGCGGCACAGGACGAGGTCGTCGGGGAACGCCCGGACCAGCCGGTGCACGAAGTCGACCTGCTCGAGGGTCGCCGTCACGGCGGCGTCACCGGACAGCGAGCACGGCACGAACACCGACCAGAACTGGCCGGCCACCCCGCCCTCGCGCAGCCGTGGCAGGTCGGTGTGCACGGCGGGGGCGCCGCCGGCCAGGTCGACCTGCGTCAGGTCGTAGCCGCAGTGCTCGCGCAGTGCCCAGGGCAGGTCGTTGTGCCCGTCCAGGACGGGAGTCGTCACGGGCGGGGTGCGGCCGGGGTCGCGGCCCTGGTCAGCGGCACCCACAGCGTGAAGCGGTCCGCACGGTACGTCGACCGGGACACCTCCACGGCGATCTCGGCCGCGAACGCGCGCCTGGAGATCCGCAGCACGGAGTCGCCCTCGGTGATGCTCAGCAGCTCGGCCTCGTCGGCGCGGGCGGTCGCGGCGCACACCGAGTCCTCGCCCCAGGTCGGCATCAGGTCGCGTCGCTCGAGCTCGACGTACAGGCTGGTCGGGAGCATCTGCTCCAGGAACCGGGGCACGATGCTGTCGGCGAGGTAGGCGTCCTCGATGCAGATCGGGGCACCGTCGGCGAACCGCAGTCGCTGCCAGTGCACGACCTTGTCGCCCTCGCCGATCTCGAGGGCCCGCGCCACCCCCGGCCCCGCCGACTCCATCCGGGCCACCAGGGTGCGGGCGTCGGACTTCAGGCCCCGCCGGCTCATCTCCTCGGTGAAGCTGGACAGCCGCACCGCGACGTCGGCCTTGGCCCGGGCCACGAACGTCCCCCGGCCCGGGACCCGCTCGAGCAGTCCCTCGGAGACCAGTGCGTCGAGCGCCTGGCGGACCGTCATCCGGGCGACGCCGAAGTGCTGCACGAGCTCCCGCTCGGAGGGCGCGGGACTGCCGGGGTCAGCGCCCTGGATCAGCCCCCGGACGTACTCACGCACCTGGACGTGCTTGCGCACGCCCGGGTGAGTCCGGTCAGGCGTGATCACGTCGGCCACTGTCCCTCCTACCCCCTCATGGGGTCACCCTAGCGGCTGTGAGGGGCCCGGCGCCTGACGAGTTCGAGGGTCACCCGATGGCGGGTGAGGAGCCGATCAGGCCAGTCGGTCGTCCATCCGGGTCATCCGCTCCAGGACCGAGTCGCGGCTGGGCCGGCGCAGGTCGTCGACCAGGGCACCGTCGGCGAGGAACACCACGCGGTCGGTGTAGGCGGCGGCGATCGGGTCGTGGGTCACCATCACGACGGTCTGCCCGAACTCGTCGACCGAGCGGCGCAGGAGGGTGAGCACCTCCGCGCCGGAGCGGGAGTCCAGGTTGCCGGTCGGCTCGTCGGCGAACACGATCGACGGCCTGGCCGCCAGGGCGCGGGCGACCGCGACCCGCTGCTGCTGGCCTCCGGAGAGCTGGTTGGGCCGGTGCCCGAGGCGGTCCCGCAGGCCCACGGTGTCGATCACCGTGGCGTACCACTCCGGCTCCGGCCTGCGGCCGGCGATCGACAGGGGCAGCGTGATGTTCTCCTCGGCGGTCAGGGTCGGCACCAGGTTGAAGGACTGGAAGACGAAGCCGATCTCGTCGCGCCGCAGCCGGGTGAGCTCCTTGTCCTTGAGCCGGGTCAGCTCGGTGTCCCCGACGTACACCTGACCGCTGGTCGCGCTGTCCAGGGCGGCGCAGCAGTGCATCAGCGTGGACTTGCCGGACCCCGACGGGCCCATCACCGCGGTGAACTCACCGGCGAACAGATCCACGCTGACCGCGTCCAGCGCGGTCACCGCCGCGTCCCCCGTGCCGTAGGTCTTGGTGAGCTCGACAGCGCGCGCCGCCGCCCGGCGCGCGGACGTCCCCACTCCCGAGCCGGCCACTCCGAGACTCCCCTCTCGCTGCCCTCTTTGAAAAGGTTTGTACCATTCGTGTCACATTGTGAAATGTTCTTTTTCAAGGTTAGCCTTAGGGTTACAGCCAGGGGGTGAGCACCATGCGCACAACGGACCAGCTCGAGAGCCTGATCATCGAGTTGCTGGATGGTCGCGCCGTCGGTGCAACGATCTGCCCGTCGGAGGTAGCCCGCACCGCGGACTCGGACGGATGGCGTCACCTCATGGAGCCGGTACGACGCGCTGCCGGCCGACTCGTCGAGCAGCAGCAGGTCGTCGTCACCCAGGGCGGCGAGGTCGTCGACCCCGCCTCGGCGCGCGGCCCCATCCGCATCCGCCGGGCGACGACGTGAGGCGCCGGTCGGTGCTGGTCGCTCTCTGCCTGCTGGTCGCGGTGCTCGGGCCCGCGGCGGCCTTCGTGCCGTCCGCGGCAGCGGCCCTGCGCGTCCCCCCCTCTGCACAGGGACTCTGGGACGGCGGCGACAACTACGAGATCTGTCACGCCTCGATCAACCGCACCCGGCCGCTCGACTACGCCGTCGGCGACATCCAGCGACGGCTCCCGACCGTCGCCCAGCGAGCCGCCTACATCCAGCAGGTGAACAGCTGCACGGAGCGGCGCTCGGTGGTCTACGTGCGGCCGATGCACGAGATCAACGGCGACTGGTCCCCCTGGTCCCAGCGCACGCCGTACCAGTTCCGCCACGACTTCTGCGCCCTCAAGCGCCTGTGGAAGGCCAACTCCACTCCCGAGCAGTGGTCCCGGGTGCGCTGGGTCCTGGGCCTCAACCACGGCACGTCGAGAGGCCGCGGCACGCCGAGCGACTACTTCGCGGCCTGCGCCGACCTGGTCGGGGTGAGCATGTACCTGCACAACGGCTACCACTGGTCGGACTGGATCGGCAACCAGATCGGCCTGCGCTTCTGGGAGCGCTACGCCTGGACCCGCAGGTGCGGATCGATGTACGGCGTGCCGCATCCCGGCGAGCACCTGCACCGCTGCAACATCGCCGCCTCCGAGTGGGGCGTGCAGAACGGCTGGCAGGACGGGCGTCGCAACGACGTCCTGGCCTACCGGCTGACGGTGCACCGGATGACCCGGTGGGCCTACCACGCTCCGCTCTGCGGCGACGGCACCCCCTGGATCAACCCCAGGACCGGGCGACCCTGTCCGCGCACGCCACAGGCGGCCCCCGTCCCGACGCCTGTCCCGACGCCCACGCCCTCACCGGCACCTCCGCCCTCCTAGAACAGGCGTTCGAATCGGGGTAGGGTGCTGGAATGACCGTCGAGTTCCAGGCCTCGCTCTTCGACACCTCCGCGGTAGACGAGGACACCGCCGGCCCTGAGCCCCGGGCGCGGCTCGGCCCCCTCGGCGGGACCGTGCAGCGGCACGAGCTGACCAGAGGCGCGTGGGTGGACGTGCGACCCGGCTGGGTGTCCGGCTCCGAGGAGCTGTTCGTGCGCCTGGTCCGCGACGTCCCGTGGCACGCGGAGCGGCGCACCATGTGGGACAGCGTGGTCGACGTGCCCCGCCTGCTGAAGTTCTACGGCGAGGGCGAGCAGCTGCCGGACCCGCTGCTGGGCGAGGCCCGCGAGGCCCTGGGGGCCCACTACCGGGACGAGCTGCGGGAGCCGTTCACGACCGCCGGGCTCTGCTTCTACCGCGACGGGCGCGACAGTGTCGCCTGGCACGGCGACACCATCGGGCGCAGCAGCACCTCCGACACCCTGGTGGCGATCCTGTCCCTGGGCGAGGCGCGTCGGCTGTCCCTGCGCCCGCGCACCGGCGGCCCGTCGATCGGGTTCCCGCTGGGCCACGGCGACCTGCTGGTGATGGGCGGCTCCTGCCAGCGCACCTGGGAGCACGCGGTCCTCAAGACGGCCCGCGCCGTCGGGCCCCGGATCAGCGTCCAGTTCCGGCCCCACGACGTCCGGTGACACCGCCCCGGACCTCCTCGAGGGCGGCTCAGGGATCGCCCAGCAGCTCGGCGCCGGCCAGGGTGGCCGCCGCCGCGCGGATGTCGGAGAAGCCCATGCCGGCCACCTGTGCGATGTCCAGCAGCGAGGTGGAGCCGTCGGAGTAGCCGAGCGTCCACAGCATCGCCATCACCGCCTCGCTGGCGTTCCTGCCTCCCGTCGTCGGATAGATGCCGCGCTTGCCCAGCTGTGGCTCGCCGTAGGGGTTGAGGTTGCGGTAGACCCGGTCGTTCTCCAGGACGTCGATGATCTCGAGCACGGCGGTGTAGGCGTCGACGAGCTCGGCAGGTTTCACGAAGGACAGGTCGTCAGCCGAGGTGTGGTACTCCGGGTACTCGCCGTGCGGGGTCCGCGACAGCCGTCCGAAGGGCAGGTCGAAGCCGATCGAGTTGAACTGTCGCTCGTCGTACCCGTAGGGCGAGTAGGCCCGGACCTCGCCGCCTCGCCGGCCGATGACGTGTCCGGACGCACCGTCGATGTCCCGCGAGCCGTGCCGGGTCCGCTTGTAGACCAGCGGACCCGGTCCGCCCAGCCCGGTCAGCACCAGTCCGTGCCGCAGAGACGGGAGCACGTCGGGATTGCGACTGAGCCAGGTGATGGACCCGATCGTCCCGGGCGCGAAGAGGAAGCGGTAGGTGAGGCGGCGACGCTCGAGGGACTGCAGCAGCCGCGCGACCTGGGTGGCGACGACGATGCCCGCCAGGTTGTCGTTGGCGATCGAGGGGTGGCACAGGTGAGCGGTCAGCATCACCTCGTCGGCGGTCTCCCCGGGCACGACCAGCTCGCCGTAGGTCAGGTGGCCCGGCGCGAGCGTGCTGTCGACGACCACGTCGTACGGTCCGTCGTCGAGCTCCTCGAGCTGGCGGTGCGGGAGGCAGAACCCCCACGTGCGGTTGTAGTAGGTCGTGCGGTACGGGATCCAGTCGGGGCGGTCCGGCAGCGAGTGCAGGTGGGGCCGCAGCTCCTCGAGCGTCATCCGGGCGCGCACCGGAGTGCTGTAGCCGACCAGGTGCAGGTTGTGCTCCCGGAAGTCGACGATCCGACGCCCGTGCCGGTCGGCGATGTAGGCGTCGCGGACGTTCCACTCGTCGTTGACCGTCCAGTCGAAGGCTCGGGTCCCCGACGGCACCTGGTGCCGCCGCAGGTCCAGCGACTCCTCGAGGATGTCCAGGGTCGCCCGCACGCCGTCCCCGCTGAGGCTCCGGCACAGCGGGTACATCCGCGTCATGTCGGAATGCATGGACGCACCGAGTGCGGTGAGCTCCTCGTCCGCTCCGCCGTCACGGAAGCCGTCAACCCGGCTGCTCAGCGTCGCCACCATTCATCTGCCCTTTCGTACCGGTATCATGACCGTAGCCAGTTCTGGTTGAAGCTCAATTGGGTGTATTATCCAACTAGGGGGAACCTTGACGCACAGGAGCGGGTTCTCGCACGTCCCGCACGAAGGACGTCATGCGTCCGGCACGACGTCCCCGCCGAACTAGGCTCAAGGAAACCGTCGTGGCCCCATTGCGCTGTCGGCTCTGCTCGGCCGAGCTGACCCACACCTTCGTCGACCTCGGCATGTCGCCGCCGTGCGAGAGCTACCTCAGTGCCGAGCAGCTCGACAGCCCCGAGGCGTTCTACCCGCTCCACGTCCGCGTCTGCGCCGAGTGCCTGCTGGTCCAGCTGCCGGCCTACATCGACGCCGACCAGATCTTCAGCCACTACGCCTACTTCTCCTCCTACAGCGACTCCTGGGTCCAGCACGCCGACGCCTTCGTGGCGAAGGCCGTGGACCGGCTCGGGCTCGACGCGGGATCGTTCGTCGTGGAGGTCGCCAGCAACGACGGCTACCTGCTCCAGCACGTCGTACGCCGAGGAATCCGCGCCCTGGGCATCGAGCCGGCGGCCAACGTGGCGGAGGCGGCCGAGGCCAAGGGCGTCCCCACCGAGGTGCTCTTCCTCGGCGAGGAGACCGGGGCGAAGGTCGCAGCGGAGCACGGCTCCGCCGACCTGGTGGCGGCGAACAACGTGCTGGCCCACGTCCCGGACATCGTGGACTTCGCCAAGGGCCTGCGGCGGCTCGTCGCCGATCGCGGGATGGTGAGCATCGAGATCCCCCACCTGATGCGGCTGGTCGAGGGCAACGAGTACGACACGATCTATCACGAGCACTACTCCTACCTCACGCTGCTGACCACCCAGCGGGTCCTCGCCGCCGCCGGGCTGACCGTCGTCGACGTCGAGGAGCTCGCGACCCACGGTGGCTCCCTGCGCACCTGGTCGATGCCGACCGAGCACGCGGACCGGCCCAGCGAGAGCGTCTCGGCGGTCCTGGCCGCAGAGTCGGCAGCAGGGCTGCACACCCTGGAGGGCCACAGCGGGTTCGCAGCCTCGGTGGCCCGGGTGCGCAACGACCTCGTCGAGTTCCTCGTCGAGTGCTCGCGGGCCGGGAAGTCGGTGGTCGCCTACGGCGCACCGGGCAAGGGCAACACGCTGCTCAACCACTGCGGGGTGCGTCCCGACCAGGTCCTCTTCGCCGTGGACCGCAACCCGTTCAAGCACGGCAAGTTCCTGCCGGGCACCCACATCCCGATCCACCCACCGGAGCGACTGGACGCGGAGCGGCCGGACTACGTGCTGGTCATGCCGTGGAACCTCCGCGACGAGATCGCCCGTCAGCTCGAGCACGTCAGCGACTGGGGCGGGCAGCTGGTGGTCGCGCTGCCCCGGCTCGAGATCCTCACCGACAAGTCCACGAACACGAGGGTGCTGGCATGAAGGTGGTCCTGTTCTGCGGCGGGCTGGGGATGCGGATCCGCACCGGACCCGAGTCGCTGCCCAAGCCGATGATGCTGATCGGCAGCCGACCCGTGCTGTGGCACGTGATGCGCTACTACGCGCACTTCGGGCACACGGAGTTCATCTTGTGCCTCGGCTACGGCGCGGAGGCCGTGAAGGACTACTTCCTCAGCTACCGGGAGACCGGCTCGAACGACTTCGTCCTCACCAAGGGCGGTGAGCACATCGAGATGCTCAGCACGGACATCAGCAACTGGAGCATCACGTTCATCGACACCGGTGTGGACACGGCGATCGGGGAGCGTCTGCGTCGCGTCCGGCCGTACCTCGAGGGCGACGAGATGTTCCTGGCCAACTACGGCGACGTGCTCACCAACGCGCCGATGAACGACCTGATCGACGAGTTCGCGGAGACCGAAGCGGTGGGCAGCCTGTTGGCGGTCCCGCCCCAGGACTCCTTCCACGTCGTCGACATCGCCGCCGACGGGAACGTGACCGGGCTGGCCGCGGTGGCGGACATGGCCATGCGGATCAACGGCGGCTACTTCATCCTGCGTCAGGGCATCTTCGACTATCTCGACGAGGGCGACGACCTGGTCATGGACGCCTTCGCCAAGGCGGCGGCCGACGGCCGGATGCGAGCTGTTCGCTACGACGGCTACTGGGCGCCGATGGACACGCTGAAGGAGCGGGCCTCCCTCGAGGAGCAGTACCGCCGCGGCGTCAGCCCCTGGACCCTGTGGCGTGAGAAGCCGGTCGACCCCCGCCCTCTGATGACCCCGGTGGACCTGCTCCAGCCGGTCGTCGGCCATGTCGACCACTAGGGGCATCGACCGGGGATGATCGGTCTGCACCTCGCCGACGGCCCCCTCGACGTCCTGTGCCTCGGTGCCCATCCCGACGACATCGAGATCGGCTGCGGCGGCACCCTGATCGGTCTGGCCGGGCGTCCCGCCACCACCGTCACCGGCCTGGTCCTGACCGGACAGGGCGATCGGCAGGCAGAGGCGGAGGCGGCTCTGCCCCGCTTCTTCCCCGGGGCCGACGTCGAGGTGCTCGGGCTGCCCGACGGCCGGCTGCCTGAGCACTGGGGGGCCGTCAAGGAGGCGCTGGAGGCGCTGGCCGGGCGGTGCAGTCCCACGGTCGTGCTCGCCCCACGCGTCGAGGACGCTCACCAGGACCACCGACTGCTCGGCCGACTGGTCACCACGGTGTGGCGGGACGCCCTGGTGCTGCACTACGAGATCCCCAAGTGGGACGGGGACCTGGTCACGCCCACGCACTACGTCCACGTGAGCGAGGACGACGCCAGGCGCAAGGTGGACCTGCTGAACGCGAGCTTCCCCTCCCAGCTGGGCCGGGACTGGTGGGACGAGGACCTGTTCCTGGGCCTGATGCGGGTTCGCGGCGTGGAGAGTCGTGCCCGCTACGCCGAGGGGTTCTTCGCGGGCAAGGTGCTGCTCGACCTCGGACCCGGCTGAGTGCAGCGAGCGCGACGAAGGGCCCCGGCGCATCGCCGGGGCCCTTCGTTGTGGAGCAGTGAGACAGATGGTGCCGGGTGGGACTCTAGAAGTCCATGCCGCCCATGCCGCCGTCGCCGCCGGGCATGCCGGCCGGGGCCTTCTCGGGCTTGTCCGCCACGACCGCCTCGGTCGTCAGGAACAGCGCCGCGATGGAGGCAGCGTTCTGCAGGGCCGAGCGCGTGACCTTGGCCGGGTCGAGGATGCCCTCGGCGACCATGTCGACGTACTCACCGGTGGCAGCGTTCAGACCGTGACCGGCCTTCAGGTTGCGCACCTTCTCCGCGACGACGCCGCCCTCGAGGCCGGCGTTGACCGCGATCTGCTTGAGCGGGGCCTCGGTCGCGAAGCGCACGATCTGCGCACCCGTGGCCTCGTCACCGGTCAGGTCGATCTTCTCGAACGCCGCGTCGGTGGCCTGCACGAGGGCGACGCCACCTCCGGCGACGATGCCCTCCTCGACGGCCGCCTTCGCGTTGCGAACGGCGTCCTCGATGCGGTGCTTGCGCTCCTTGAGCTCGACCTCGGTGGCCGCGC
>CAXSHL010000108.1:0-11738 GCA_964237315.1 uncultured Nocardioidaceae bacterium | reverse complement strand
GTGTCCGAGGGCATCGTCAAGGGCGTGCACTACCTGATGAAGAAGAACAAGATCAAGGAGATCGACGGCTGGGGCACGCTGACCGACGCCAAGTCGATGGACGTCAAGGACCACGACGGCAACACCAGCCAGGTCACCTTCGACAACCTGATCATCGCCACCGGCGCCACCACCCGCCTCACCCCGGGCACGAAGCTCTCGGACCGGGTGGTGACCTACGAGGAGCAGATCATGGAGGCCGAGCTGCCCGACAGCATCGTCATCGCCGGCTCGGGTGCCATCGGGGTGGAGTTCGCCTATGTGATGAAGAACTTCGGGGTGGACGTCACCATCGTGGAGTTCCTGGACCGGATGGTCCCCACCGAGGACGAGGAGATCTCCAAGGAGCTGCTCAAGCACTACAAGAAGCTCGGCGTCAAGGTGCTGCTGAAGACCAAGGTGGAGACGATCGACGACTCCGGTGACAAGGTCAAGGTCACCGTGTCGCCCGCCGACGGCGGCGACCAACAGGTCATCGAGACCGACAAGGTGATGCAGGCGATCGGGTTCGCCCCGCGCGTCGAGGGCTTCGGTCTGGACGCCGCCGGGGTGGAGCTGACCGAGCGTGGCGCGGTCGCGATCGACGACTTCGGTCGCACGAACGTCGAGGGCATCTACGCGATCGGCGACTGCACGGGCAAGCTGATGCTGGCGCACACCGCCGAGGCGATGGGCGTGGTCGCGGCCGAGACGATCGCGGACGCCGAGACGATGCCGGTCGCGTTCGACTTCATCCCGCGGGCGACGTACTGCCAGCCGCAGGTGGCCTCCTTCGGCTACTCCGAGCAGCAGGCCAAGGACAAGGGCTACGACGTCAAGGTCGCCAAGTTCCCCTTCTCGGCGAACGGCAAGGCGCAGGGTCTCGGCGACGGGATCGGGTTCGTCAAGATCGTCGCGGACGCCAAGTACAACGAGATCCTGGGCGCCCACCTGATCGGGCCGGACGTCACCGAGCTGCTGCCCGTCCTGACGCTGGCCCAGCGCTGGGACCTGACGGCCGACGAGGTGGCCCGCAACGTCTTCGCGCACCCGACCCTGTCCGAGGCGGTCAAGGAGGCCGTCGAGGGCATCGCGGGGCACATGATCAACCTGTGAGACCGCGGGAAAGTCCCCGCTGAGGGCGGTAGGACTCTGGGTGGGTGGAGGGCTGCCCACCCCTCGGTATGTCGGCCCGATGCGTGGCCGCCCAGCCCCGGCTGGGGTATCTTCGACGAAGTAAGTTGTTCTTTCAACAAGGTGGGGAAGACGGACATGACTGTTGGCAAGCTGGCGACGCGCGCACTCATCGGGGGCCTGATGTTCGGGCACGGCACCCAGAAGCTCTCCGGGTGGTTCGGTGGTCCCGGCCTGGAGGGCGCGGCGGGCATGATGTCGTCGCTGAACATGCACCCGCCCAAGCGCAACGCGCTGCTGGGCAGCCTCGTCGAGACCGTCGGCGGACCGATGCTCGCGCTCGGGCTCGGGACTCAGCTGGCCAGCGCCGCGCTGATCGGCAACATGGTGGTGGCGATCCGCAAGGTGCACGGCGCCAACGGCCCGTGGGCGGCCAACGGCGGCTGGGAGTACAACGCCGTGCTGATCGCGGCCCTGACCGTGCTGGCCGAGCAGGGCCCCGGTGCCGCCTCGCTGGACCACGCCTTCGGCATCGAGCGCTCGGGCGTGAAGTGGGGCCTCGGCGCGCTCGCGCTGGGGGCAGCCGCCGCCGCGGGCGCGATCGAGATGGGCGCCCGCTCCGCGCCGCCCGCCTCCTCGGACGCCGGCTCGGCCGTCCCCGACACCGCGGGCGACCCGGCCACCCAGGACTGAGCCTGACCAGCGCCCTGGGGGCTGGGGTCACTGCACCAGGCGCTGCACCAGGTGGTCGAGCTGGCCGGACGGGTCGTCGGTGGTGCCGCCGTGCACCGGCCCCGGCTGTACGACGGTGCTCCTCGGTGCCTTGACGAACCCGAAGCGCGTGCCCATCGCGGCCCGGCCCGCTTTCCCCGCCGACTCGTCACCGCGGCAGACCGCCTCGACCGCGGCCAGCGCGGAGCGCACCGCCGCCACGTCGATGTCGGGCGCGAGAGCGACCAGCCGATCCGGATCCACGACGCAGCGGGCCGCGAGGAAGTCGGCCTGCTGGCAGTAGAGCACCACCCCGACGTTGAGGAACTCCTCGCGGTCCACGCGTGGCACGCACCGCAGGACGACGTACTGGAACCCCATCCGGGCGCTCATGCCGCACCGGCGACGGGCAGCCAGGGTCGTCCGTCGCTGAGCCGGGCGAGCAGGAAGTCCACGTAGGCCGCCCGGAGCTCCTCGGGGGTCTCGGCGCCGGGCACCGGCTCGAGCCAGGCGTCGGGCACCTGGGCCAGCACGTCCACGAGCAGGTCGCGGGTGACGCGGGGGGCCAGGACCCGGTCGACCGCCGGCAGACCGGAGCGGTGCGCGGCCAGGACGTGGTCGGACGCGTCGTAGGGCTGACGAGCGAACCGCTCCGGCGCACCGATGCCGCCGGACCAGCCGTGGTGGAAGTACAGGCAGGCGCCGTGGTCGATGGCCCACAGCTGCTGGTGCCAGATCAGCAGGTTGGGGTTGCGCCAGCTGCGGTCCACGTTGGCGGTGAGGGCGTCCAGCCACAGGATCGAGGCGGCCACCTCTCTGTCCGGCGCGTAGCCGGCGTCGTACCCGAAGGACCCTGGCAGGAAGTCCACGCCGAGGTTGAGCCCGATGCTGGCGGTGAGCAGGTCCTGGACCTCCTGGTCGGCCTCGTAGGTGCCGATCACCGGGTCGAGCTCGATGGCGACCAGGTCCGGTGTGCGGATGCCGAGCCGCCGGGCGAGCTCGCCGACCACCACCTCGGCGACCAGCACCTTCACGCCCTGACCGGCCCCACGGAACTTGCAGACGTAGGTGCCCAGGTCCTCGGCCTCCACCAGTCCGGGCAGCGAGCCCCCCTCGCGCAGCGGGGTGACGTAGCGCGTCGCGGCGACGGTGCGGATCACCCGGTGACCCTACCGGTGGGCCTGAGTCGACGGGTCAGCCGAGCGGCTCCTCCTCCAGCAGTCGGCGACGCTGCTCCTCCACGTCGTAGTCGGGTCCCGGCCAGCTCGGGTCGAGCGCGCCCAGCGTCTCGCGCAGGATGGTGGCGACCGCGAGGTTGCGATACCACTTGCGGTCGCTCGGCACGATCAGCCACGGGGCGTGGGCGGTGTTGGTCTTCTCGATCGCCACCTCGTAGGCCTGCTGGTACGACGGCCAGAGCCGTCGCTCGTCGATGTCACCGGGGTTGAACTTCCAGAGCTTCTCCGCGTCGTCGAGTCGGGCCAGCAGCCGCTTCCTCTGCTCCGCGGCCGAGATGTGCAGCATGCACTTCACCACCACCGTGCCGTCCTCGACCAGACTCCTCTCGAAGTCGTTGATCGCCTTGTATCGCTGGGTGATCTCGGTGCGAGGGACCAGCCTGCGGACCCGCCCGATCAGCACGTCCTCGTAGTGCGAGCGGTCGAAGACGCCGATGATGCCGGGCCTCGGGAGCTCGCGCCTGACCCTCCACAGGAAGTCGTGCCGCAGCTCGGTCCGCGTGGGTGCCTTGAACGACTTCAGGTGCAGGCCCTGCGGGTCCACGAGACCGAGGGCGTGCCGCATGATCCCGCCCTTGCCGGAGGTGTCCATGCCCTGGAGCACGAGCAGCACCCGACGTCGGCCGCCGCTGATCCCCTCGGCGAACAGCCGCTCCTGCAGGTCCGAGAGCTCGTCGCCGAGGGCTGCCAGCGCCGCCTCGCCCTTCTTCTTCTTCCCCGAGAAGCACGGCGTCGCCCGCGTGTCGTGGTCCGCGAGGTCCACCGGTCCGCGCGGGACCATGAGCGCCTCGATCGTGGACTGCTGGTGCTTCTCGGACTTCGCCATGACGAGGACTATGCCCTGTCCGACGTGCCGCCGTCCGCATTCCCCGACCGGGCGAGGGCCAGGCTGCCGAGGCTCAGGGCGAGAGCCGACACCAGGACGGCAACGGCCAGCCGGACCGTCGTACCCCGGCTCACCGCGCCGGACAGCGCCAGGAACAGCACCACGACGCCACCGACGGCTGCGTTGCGGACGAACGCGAGAACGCCGAGGACGACCGCTGCCCGAGAGGTCCTCACCCCAGCTCACCGTCGTCGACGTCGAGGTCCCGCATGCAGCCGATGCTAGCCAGTCGGACCCGGCGCTAGTCTGGGAGCGACGTGTCGATCCTCGAGCTGATGGTGGAGGAGATGGTGGCGGTGGTCTACCGGGACCGCTGGATCGAGTGCACCGAGGAGGAGCTGCGGATCCGCGGCTACTACTTCCCGTGGGGCACGAAGCGGGTGCGCTACACCGACATCCGGTCGGTGAGCCGGGTCGCGCTGCAGGCGCTGCGGGGCCGGGGCCGGATCTGGGGCACGGCCAACCTGAGGTACTGGGCCAGCCTGGACCCCGCCCGACCCGGCAAGCAGACCGGGCTCGTGCTCGACCTCGGCCGCGCGGTCCGCCCCTTCATCACTCCCGACGACGCGGCGGCGGTGCTGTCGGAGATCACGGCCCACTCGCCCGGCACCAGGGTCGAGGAGGACGCTGAGGGCCCGATCATCTGAAGGGCAGCCGCCGGGCCTCCACCGATCAGGGTCGGGGAGTCCATCACCTGCACGTGCAGGTGCGGCTGCGTGCTGTTGCCCGAGCTGCCGCACGCACCCACCCGTGACGGCGGTGATCCCTCGCCGGAGCCGGGCGCCCTGGGTGGCGGCACACGGCACCAGCGTGAGCGGCGAGCGACGACCCGCGTGGTCCGGCTCACCGTCGTGGACGGCGACCACCCGTCCGCGCGCGGGTGCCAGGACCGGCCTGCCGAACCCGACGAACCGGTCTGCCGGCTCGGTGGCCAGCCAGGTGCGCCAGTCCCTCCTCGAGGCCGTACGTCGACCTGGACCGACCCCGACGAAGTCGAGGGCGAAGGTCTGACCTCCGAGGTGGCGTGCCGTGGCTGGGCACGCGCTCCGCCGGGGTGCGCACCGTCATGGTCATCCTCCGCGAGGCTGGTCAGGAGTAGTCGGCCCACACCCGCTGTGCGGCTCCGTCGACCGTGACCCGCCCTCCGTAGGGGAGGATCCACTGCGGCCGGGTGTGGCCGAACGGCACGCCCACCACGATCACGGCCTCGGGGTTGTAGCGCTGGACCGTCTCGATCACCACGTCCCGCTGCTCGGCCCGACGCGCGGCCCGCTCCTGGGAGCTCGGACAGGTCTCGAAGTCGGACGTCGGCGGACGCGCAGCCATCACGGCGTCGACCGCGGTGAGCAGGCCACGCTCGCCGAGGGAGCGCACGATCCAGCCGAGCTCGCGGGCCGGGATCAGCTCCTCCGAGGTCTCCAGGAGCAGGACGCCGCCCTCCACGACCGCCGGATCCGACGGGAAGCGGCCGGCCGTCAGGATCCACTGCAGCACGTCGGCGCAGCCTCCCCAGGTCGGTCCGGTCACCGACCTCGCAGGACCGGCCCAGGTCCAGGGCTCGGTCGGCTCGCGGTCGCCGTACTCGGTCAGCGCTCTCGGATCCAACCAGTCCCTGCCGATGTCCTCGGACTCGCCCGGCTCGGTGACCTCGAGGCGCTCCCCAGTCAGCAGGGCGGCCCTCAGGGCCCGGGCGTGCATCTCGTCGACGGCCGGTCCGGGGCCGAGCTGGACCTGCGTCGACCCGCCGTAGAACCCGGCGACGCCGTGGGTCCACAGCCAGGTGAGCAGGTTGGTGTTGTCGCTGTAGCCGAGGAACGGCTTGGGGTCGGCCCGGACCGGCGCGGGGTCCAGGTGCGGGACGACCGTGATCTGGTCCTCGCCCCCGACGGTCGCGAGGACGGCCCGGATGTCCGGGTCGGCGAAGGCGGCGTTCAGGTCGGCGGCCCGGTCCTGGGCAGAGGCGCCGAGGGCCCGCGTGGTCGGGTACTCGACGGGCACCAGTCCGGTGACCTCCGTCAGTCGCCGCAGGGCCTGCTCGTGCACCTCGGGGGCGAAGCCGGGCGCCGCGAACGAGGGCGAGACCACCGCCACCCGGTCCCCGACTGCGGCCTTCCGCGGGGCGATCAGCGGGACGGCCATGTCAGCCGAGCCGGTCCAGGAACACCAGGGACCGCTGCAGCACCAGCGCTGCCGGGTCCGCGTCGTACGACGGGAGCGAGCTGTCGGTGAACAGGTGCCGGTCACCGGGGTAGAGGAACAGCTCGGCCAGCTCGGGGCCGACCGTCTCGACCAGGTCGCGCGCGGCCTGGAGGTCACCCTCCTTCGCGAAGAAGGGGTCGCCGTCCATGCCGTGGACCTGGACGGGCACGCCGGCCGGCCAGGGGCCGAACGCCCACTCCCCGCTGATCGGGATGCAGGACTCGTAGAGCAGTGCCCCGCGGGCCCGCGGTCGCGTCTGCGCGAGCCGCTGCGCGGTGAGCACTCCCCACGAGACACCGGCGTAGACCACGGCCTCGGGCAGGCCGGCCACCGCCTGCTCGACGCGCGAGCGCAGCTGGTCCTCGCCGATGGTCTCCAGCTGGGCGAAGCCGTCCTCGATGCTCGCCGCCACCGCGCCGTCGTACAGGTCGGGCGTGTGCACGGTGTGCCCGCCTCCGCGCAGACCGTCGGCGAACGCCCGGACGCCGTCGGTGAGTCCCTGCACGTGGTGGAACAGCACGACCTGGGCCATCTCGGCACTCCTTCTTCTGTGAGCTGCTACGGCCCGACCACACCGGCGCCGTCGCGAGCCAGGGCGACCAGGCGCGAGATCGCCCGGTGGTACTTCTTGCGGTAGCCACCCTCGAGCAGCGGCGCCGCGAACAGCCGGTCGAACGTCACCCCGCTGGCGACGACGGGCAGGTCGCGGTCGTAGAGCCGGTCCGCGAGCACCACCAGCCGCAGGCCCACGGCCTGGTCCTCGACGGTGCGCACGTCCTCCAGGCAGACCACGCGCACACCGTCGAGCAGGGCGCCGTACTTGGAGGGATGCACCTGCGCGAGGTGCCGCGACAGGTCGACGAAGTGGTCGAGGCTGGCGCCCTCGAGGTCCGCGGCGCGCTTGACGGTGTCCAGGTCGGGCGCCGGTGGCGCGTCCGGCAGGCCGCGGTGCCGGTAGTCCTCGCCGTCGATGCGCACCGACTCGAAGTGCGCGCCGAGCCCCTGGATCTCACGCAGGAAGTCGTCGGTGGCGAAGCGGCCCTCCCCCAGCCTCCCGGGCAGGGTGTTCGACGTGGCGGCCAGCCGCACCCCGGACTTGCGCAGCCGGGTGAGCAGCGTGGAGACCAGCACGGTGTCCCCGGGGTCGTCGAGCTCGAACTCGTCCACGCAGACCAGGGCGTACGACGACAGCGCGTCGACCGCGTCGTGGAAGCCCAGCGCCCCCACCAGATGGGTCAGCTCGACGAACGTGGCGAACAGCTTGAGCCCGGGCACCGCGTGCCACAGCGAGGCCAGCAGGTGCGTCTTGCCGACCCCGTAGCCGCCGTCGAGGTAGACCCCACCGGGCGCCTGCTCCTTCGCCCGGCCGAACAGCCGCTTCCGCGGCTTCTGCCCGACGGTCGTGGCGAACGCCCGCAGGGTGTCCACGGCCTGTTGCTGGGTGGGCTGCGCCGGGTCGGGCCGGTAGGAGTCGAAGCTGACCCCGGCGAACCGAGGCGGCGGGACCAGCTCCCCGACAAGACGGTCCGCGGGCACCCGGGGGTCGCGGTCGGTCAGCTGGATCGGCACGGCTCAACCCTACGATGCCGGGGTGGTCGCGCCTCGCCGAGAGGACCCCACGGTCTCTACGGTCTGCGCGCGGTCGCGTGCCTGCCCCAGGTCAGCATCAGCGCGAGGAGGATCACCACGCCGACCAGCCACAGGAGCAGCTCGACCGGTCCGATGCTGCTGGCGGTGGCGAGGGCCAGGACGATCCAGAGCACAGTCCAGACGAGCAGGCTGTAGAGAAGACCGGAGCGTCGCCTGTTCATCACACAGTCCTCGCTGACCATCGGGGTGTCAAATCCCGACTCCCGACGGTACTTGCGTTCCCTCACGCTGGTGCGCATACCCGCGTATCTCGTCAGGTCATCCGGGCGTCGCGGCCACCGGAACATGCAGCTCCGCTCTCGCAGGCGCTTCGGCGGGCCGTTCGCTGCGAGCTGCATGTTCCGGTGGCCGGTGCGGGTGCCCGAAGCCTCCGGCTCGTTAGGCTGCCAGGATGGATCTCCCCGTGATGCCTCCGGTCCAGCCGATGCTCGCCAAGGCGGTCAAGGGCATCCCCGACCCGGCCAAGCACGGCGGGCTGAGCTTCGAGCCCAAGTGGGACGGCTTCCGGGCCATCGTGTTCCGGGACGGTGACGAGGTCGAGCTGGCCAGCCGCAACACCAAGTCGCTGACCCGCTACTTCCCCGAGGTCGTCGAGGCGGTCAAGGCCTCGCTGCCCCGCCGCTGCGTCGTGGACGGCGAGATCTTCGTCGCGCTGGGAGACAGACTGGAGTTCGAGAAGCTGCAGGAGCGCATCCATCCCGCCGACTCCCGGGTGCGGATGCTCGCGGAGAAGACGCCCGCCGGGCTGGTCGCCTTCGACCTGCTCGCCGTAGGTGACGAGTCGCTCGTCGGTCAGCCCTTCGAGGAGCGGCGGGCCCGGCTGGTCGAGGCGCTGTCGGACGCCGTACCCCCGGTGCACCTGACGCGGACCACGTCGGACCCGGCGGTGGCGACTGACTGGTTCAGCCGGTTCGAGGGGGCGGGTCTGGACGGGGTCGTCGCGAAGCCGCTGCGGGCGACGTACCAGCAGAACGCCCGCACGATGCTCAAGATCAAGCACGAACGCACCGCCGACGTGGTGGTCGCGGGCTACCGGCTGCACAAGACCTCGACGCCTGAGAAGCCGCTGCTCGGGTCGCTCCTGCTCGGGCTGTACGACGACCAGGGCCGCCTCGCGCACATCGGGGTGTCCGCGTCGTTCACCGCCCAGCGGCGCGCGGAGCTCGTCGCGGAGCTGCAGCCGCTGGTCGTCACCGACCTGTCCGGGCATCCGTGGGGCGACTGGAGCGAGTGGGCGATCGCCAACCCGGACCGGGTGCCCGGGACGCAGAGCCGGTGGAGCGCCGGCAAGGACCTCTCGTTCACGCCGCTGCGGCCCGAGCGGGTGCTGGAGGTGGGCTACGACCACATGGAGGGCAGCCGGTTCCGGCACACCGCCCAGTTCAAGCGCTGGCGGCCCGACCGGGACCCTGAGTCCTGCGGCTACGAGCAGCTCGAGGAGCCGGTGGGCTACGACCTCGCGGAAGTTCTGGGGGGCTGACCGCCCCCAGCGGGGCTACGCTGTCGACCATGAGTCAGTCGGCGACGTACGACGTGGTGCTGCTGGTCGAACAACCGCTGTCGGTGGAGGACGCTGCCCAGGTGCGCAGCCTGCACCAGGACGTCGAGGAGCCGGTCCGCTACCACGTGCTCCTGCCCGTCGACGACGCCGCCGCCCGGGTCGAGTCCGCGATGGGCTCGATCGCCGCGAGCGAGGTGCTCGCCTCCCCCGCGCTGGTGATGGACAGCGAGGACATCCAGGCAGTGCAGCGCGAGCTCCTGGCCCAGGCGCGCACCGACTGCACGGGGTGCGTGGACAAGCTGGCGAAGACCGGGGCGAACGTCACCGGCGAGGTGGTGAGCGCAGAGCCCGTCGAGGCGCTGACCGCCAAGGTGGCCGAGGTCGACGCCGCCGAGGCGATCATCTTGACCCGCAAGCACGTGGTCGCCGAGTTCTTCCACGTGGACTGGACCTCGCGCGCCCGGCGGAAGCTCGGCGTGCCGATCTTGCACCTGCTCGAGCACGAGAACTTCGACGAGCAGGCCGAGCACTACGGCGGCGAGGGCGTCACCGGGCTCTGACCCGAGGCTTCTCCGAGCCGGACAGGGTGCTACTGGACGGTGTCGATCTCCTTGAGGTTCTTGGCGATGCGGCGCTGGACCTCCTGCATCATGTGCACCAGCTCGGCAGGGCGCTCGATGCTGATCAGGGTCATGTGGAAGGTCAGCAGGTCCACGACGTCCTCGAACGCGCCGCCCCAGCTGATCGCCAGCGTGGGGTAGGAGCCGGCCCCTCGCTCGGCACTGAACCGGCGACGGTCCACCTGGGCGCTGAGGCCGGAGTCGATGGCGTACCTGATGAACGGCTCGAGCTCCGCGACGGTCCGACCGACCACGACGACCTCGGTCGGTGTGAATCTCAGCTCGGTCACGTGGTCTCCGTGGGAACTGCGTCGGCGGTCAGGAGCCGCTCAGTGTAGAGGGGTGCGATGCGCTCGAGCCGACCCGGGGTTGAGTCCGGCGTCCCCCGTCAGAGGCGGGGCTTCGTCACGTGTCGTCCCAGTTCGCCGCATTCTTCTTGCTGGGCTGGACCCTGGGCGGCTCGCCCGGCATCTTGGGATAGTCGGGAGGGTAGGGCAGGTCGCCCTCGTCCTGCTCGGCGTAGAGGTCCAGCAGCGGTTCGATGGAGTACGCCGTGTCGTCGATGCCCGCGTGCACGTCGCCGCGCTCGGCGAACCGCTCCGGGACGGTGAACAGGTTGAAGTCGGAGGGATCGGCCACCTCCCCGAGCTCGTCCCACTCCATCGGCGTCGACACCGGAGCACCCGGCTTCGGGCGCAGGCTGTAGGCCGACGCGATCGTGCGGTCCCGTGCGTTCTGGTTGTAGTCGACGAAGATCGAGTCGCCGCGCTCCTCCTTCCACCACTTGGTGGTCACCCCGTGGGTGCGGCGCTCCAGCTCGCGCCCGAACCCGATGGCTGCGTGCCGCACCTCGGTGAACTCCCACCGCGGCTCGATGCGCAGGTAGACGTGCACCCCTCGGTTGCCCGAGGTCTTCGGGAAGCCCACCAGGCCGAGCTCCTCGAGCAGGGCGCGCGCCTCGCCGGCCACCCGCACCGCGTCGTGGAAGTCCGTGGCGCCGTAGGGGTCCAGGTCGATGCGCAGCTCGTCGGGGTGGTCGGTGGCGGACCGCCGTACGGGCCAGGGGTGGAAGGTCAGCGTGCCCATCTGCGCGCACCAGGCGGGCACCGCCAGCTCGGTCGGGCAGATCTCGTCGGCGGTGCGGCCGGAGGGGAAGGTGATGCCGGCGGTCTCGAGGTACGGCGGCGCTCCCTTGGGCACCCGCTTCTGGTAGAACGCGTCGCCGTGCTCACCGGTCCGGGTGGCCAGCGTGATGCCCTCGCGGACCCCTTTGGGCCAGCGCTCGAGCGCTGTCGGCCGGTCGCGCAGAGCCCGCATGATGCCGTCGCCGACGGAGAGGTAGTACTCCACCACCTGCAGCTTGGTGACCTCGGGCGTGCGCTCGGTCGCCTCGTAGATGACCCGGTCCGGACTGGAGACGCGGACCGCCCGTCCGCCGGCGTCGACCTCGGTCGCTGGGCTGGCCATGGGCGTCAATCTAGCGGGCGGGCTTGCGCGCCGCTGCCTGCCTTGGCCGCGAAAGTAGGATGGGGGCATGAGCTACCAGGTCGACAAGTCCGACGCCGAGTGGCGCGAGAAGCTCTCCCCCGAGGAGTTCGCGGTGCTGCGCAAGGCCGGCACCGAGAGGCCGTTCACCGGTGAGTACACCGACACCAAGACCGTCGGGGTCTACCGCTGCCGCGCCTGCCAGGCCGAGCTGTTCAAGTCCGAGACCAAGTTCGACTCGCACTGCGGCTGGCCGTCGTTCTACGCGCCGCTGGCCGAGGACCGCGTCGAGTACA
>CAXSHL010000107.1:0-12097 GCA_964237315.1 uncultured Nocardioidaceae bacterium | reverse complement strand
AGCTCTACTACCTGCGCAACCTGCGCGGCAAGGCCGCCAAGATCAAGGAGAAGCGGGACGCGAGCTGACCCGCCGGTCCGCGGCCCGAGGCCGCGACTCGGTCTCCGGGACGCCTCGCCGGGCTAGGCTCTGGCGGTGACCCACACGTCGGAGGACCAGGTCGAGCCCGCCGCCGACGGGGTCCGGGTCGGCACATCGGACGGCAGGTCCCGCGGCGGGTCCCGACGCCCGGCGCCGCTGCCCGTGTGGCTCGAGACGCTGCTGCTGCTCGGCCTCGCGCTGGTCCTGGCCATCCTGCTCAAAGCCTTCGTCGTGCAGGCCTTCTACATCCCCTCGGCTTCGATGAACGACACGCTGGTGCGCAACGACCGCATCCTGGTCCAGAAGGTCTCCTCGTGGGTCGGCAGGGGTCCGCACCGAGGTGACGTCGTCGTGTTCGCGGACCCGGGCGGCTGGCTCAACGCCCAGGAGTCCCAGCCGCCGGGCAGCGTCGTCGCCCGGGGACTGGAGAAGGTGGGTCTGTATCCCACGGGCGGGCACCTGGTGAAGCGGGTGATCGGCGTCGGCGGCGACGAGGTCAGGTGCTGCGACAGTCAGGGCCGGATGAGCGTCAACGGCGTGCCGCTCAACGAGCGGTCCTACCTCAAGCCGGGCGTTCAGCCGTCCACGATCCCGTTCGACGTCAAGGTGCAGCACGGCTACGTGTGGGTCCAGGGGGACAACCGCTCGAACTCCGCCGACTCGCGGGTGCACCTCGGTGACCCCGGCGGCGGTCAGGTGCCGGTGGACGACGTGGTCGGGAAGGTGTTCGCGGTCGTGTGGCCGCTCGGCCATGCCACGGTGCTGCGGACCCCGGCCACGTTCTCGTCGGTGCGGTAGACCAGCCGTCGGCGAGGAGAGGTAGAAAAGTGGTCATGAGCACGCTGCCCCGAGGTCTCACCATCCGCAAGGACGCGGGCCTCTACGGCTACGAGCGGGCCCTGCGCCGCGTGGGCCTCGACCCGGTCGCGGGAGTGGACGAGGCCGGCCGGGGTGCCTGCGCCGGGCCGCTCGTCGCGGCTGCTGCGGTGCTCCCCGACGGCAAGCGCGGTCAGGTCCCCGGGCTCGCCGACTCCAAGCTCCTCACGCCCAAGGCCCGCGAGCGCGCCTACGCCGAGGTGCTGCGCCGGGCGCTGGCCTGGTCGGTCGTGGTCATCGAGCCTGCCGAGTGCGACCGGCTCGGCATGCACGTCGCCAACGTGGAGGCGCTCCGGCGGTCGCTGGCCCGGCTCGAGGTGCGTCCGTCGTACGTCCTCACCGACGGGTTCCCGGTCGACGGTCTGGAGGTGCCCGGGCTGGCCATGTGGAAGGGCGACCGCGTCGCCGCCTGCATCTCGGCGGCGTCGGTGATCGCCAAGGTGACCCGGGACCGCATCATGACCCGGCTGCACGAGGACTACCCCGTCTACGACTTCTCGACGCACAAGGGCTACGTCACCCCGACGCACACGACCGCGCTCGAGCAGCACGGCCCGTGCCGGATCCACCGGCGGAGGTTCGTCAACGTACGCCGGGCCGAGGGCTCGACCGAGCTGCTCGCCGGGGAGCCGGTGACGGAGTGGCCGGACGACTTCGGGGACAATGACGAGACGATGATGAGCCAGCTGGAGGTGGGTCGATGAGCGCCGAGGACCTCGAGAAGTACGAGACCGAGATGGAGCTCCACCTCTACCGCGAGTATCGCGACGTCGTCGGCATCTTCAAGTACGTCGTGGAGACCGACCGCCGCTTCTACCTGTGCAACCAGGTGGACGTGAAGGCGCGCACCGAGGCGGGCGACGTGTTCTTCGAGGTGTCCATGACAGACGCGTGGGTGTGGGACATGTACCGCCCGGCCCGGTTCGCCAAGAACGTGAAGGTGCTGACCTTCAAGGACGTCAACGTCGAGGAGCTCAGCCCCGCGGAGATCGAGCTGCCGAAGCCCTGACGCGCTGAGGCGTCCCGTTCTGCGGGCCGGAGGGCGCCGAGGCGTCCGGTTCTGCGAGCCGGAGGGCGCCGAGGCGTCCGGTTCTGCGGGCCAGAAACCGTCCACAGCGGCGGTCTTCCTCGCGTTGTGCACAGCGGCCCCCGCCCTGCCCTCGTCGGTGGCTCGGCTGCGGCAGCGTTCGGGTCAGGAGGTCCACCCTGATGACCCAGCAAGCTCAGCCCCCGCCCGGCTCCACCACCGACCATCGCCTCGCGCTCGGACGGTTCGGCGAGGCGTACGCCGCCCGGCACCTCGTGGAGCAGGGCATGGTGGTGCTCGACCGCAACTGGCGCTGTGACGCCGGAGAGATCGACCTCGTGCTGCGTGACGGCAGGGTGCTCGTGGTGTGCGAGGTGAAGACCCGGTCCTCCAGCGCCTACGGCTCCCCGCTCGAGGGGGTGACCGCCGTGAAGGCCGCCCGCCTGCGACGCCTGGCCGCACGCTGGCTCGCCGAGCACCACGTGCACCCCGACGACGTGCGGATCGACCTGGTCGGAGTCCTGGTCCCTGCGGGTCAGTCCCCGCAGGTCGACCATCTCATCGGGGTCGGCTGACGTGGGGTTCGCGACAGCGCGGACGATCTCCCTGTCCGGCGCGACCGGTCACCTGATCGACGTACAGGTCGACCTGGCGCACGGCGTGGTCGCGACCTCGCTGGTGGGCCGTCCGGACGCCTCGATCATGGAGGCGCGGGACCGGTGCCGGGCGGCCGTCACCAACAGCGGGTTCGAGTGGCCCAACACCCGACGCGTCACGATCCTGCTGTCGCCGGCAGACCTGCCCAAGAGCGGGTCGCACTTCGACCTGGCAATCTCCGTGGGGGTGCTGGCGGCCGCCGGCAAGCTCCCGCGCCCGTCGCTCGAGGGGGTGGTCTTCGTCGGCGAGCTCACGCTCGACGGCCGGCTGCGTTCCGTGCCCGGGGTGCTGGCGATGACCATGGCAGCGCGGGCCCGCGGGATCTCCTGCATGGTGGTGCCCGAGCCGCAGGCCGACGAGGCCGCCCTCGTGCCCGGGATGGCGGTCATCGGCCTCCGCTCACTGCTGCAGGTGGTGTCCCATCTGCGCGGCGACGAGGTGCCGACCGCTCCGCCGGTCGAGCCGGTGGCGAGCGCGTCCCTGCTGTCCTGGCGCGGGGACCACCGGGTCGCGGACCTGGACATGGCAGACGTGCTGGGGATGGCCGACGCCCGCTACGCGTTGGAGGTGACCGCAGCGGGCGGCCACCACCTGATGCTCAGCGGGCCGAAGGGCGCAGGCAAGACGACGCTCGCCGAGCGACTGCCCGGCCTGCTGCCCGACCTCGGCGTCGAGGAGGCCCTCGAGCTGAGCGCGATCTACTCGTTGTCCGGCGGCCTTCCTCGGGGACAGGCGATGATCAGCCGTCCTCCGTTCCGGGCGCCGCACCACTCGGCCTCGCGGGCGAGCCTGCTCGGGGGCGGGACCGGACGGGTGCGTCCCGGAGAGGTCAGCAGGGCCCACACGGGTGCTCTGTTCCTGGACGAGTTCCCCCTGTTCAACGCCGACATCATCGAGGCGCTCCGCCAGCCTCTGGAGAGCGGCGAGATCACGATCGCCAGGGGCGAGGAGTCTGCGACCTTCCCCGCTCGGGCCATGGTGGTCATCGCCTGCAACCCATGTCCGTGCGGCGACTATCATCCGACCGACCGGGACAACCGCTGCACCTGCACCGAGGTGCGTCGCCGGGACTACCGGCGCAAGCTCGGCGGCCCGATCACCGACCGGATCGACATCACCCGGCACGTGGAGCCGGTGACCGCCCACGAGGCGCGCGACCCGCTGGCTCGCCCGGAGCCGACTGCGGCGATCAGGGCTCGGGTCACCAGCGCGCGGGCGCGGCAGGCTCTGCGCTATGCCGGCACACCGTGGCGGTTGAACGCGGACGTCCCGGGGCCCACCTTGCACGTCAGCTGGCCGCTGACCGTGGCAGCGACGCGGATGCTGGGTGACCGTGTCTACTCCGGCAGCCTCACCAGGCGAGGCAGCACCCGGGTGCACCGGCTGGCCTGGACGGTGGCCGACCTCCGCGGTGTCGACCGACCTGGACTCGACGAGCTCGACGTGGCGCTGCGGCTGCGCACCGGCGACCCCCTGCTGGTGAGCTCGCTGGCCCTCCCGGGGGCGTCGTGACCACAGCGCTGACCGACCGCGCGGCCAGAGTCGCCCTGGGCAGGCTCGGCGAGCCGGGCGATCCCCGGCTCGCGGGGCTGGTCACCGAGCTCGGAGCGTCCGCGGTCTACGCCTACCTGCGCGAGGAGGAGGACGACACCGGGGTGGCAACCGACGTGGCTGCGCGGCTGCGCGGGATCGATCCGGAGGGTGACCTGTCGCGAGCGGCTGCGCAGGGCGTCCGGTTCGTGTGCCCCGGTGATCCGGAGTGGCCGGCTCGCCTGAGCGACCTCGACCACGTCGGGACACTGAACCGCCGGGGCGGAGCACCGCTCGGACTGTGGTTGCGGGGAGCCGGTCGCCTCGACGAGATGTGTGAGCGCTCAGTGTCTGTGGTCGGGTCCCGGTCGGCGACGACCTACGGCGCCTCCGTCGCCGGCGCGATCGCCGCGGACCTCGCGGCTGAGCAGGTGGCCGTGGTGTCCGGCGCGGCCTTCGGCATCGACCAGGCCGCACACCGTGGGGCTCTCGCGGTGCGAGGACCCACGGTCGCGGTGCTGGCCTGCGGGGTCGACCGTGCCTACCCCACCGCCCACCGTGAGCTCCTCGCCTACATCGCCGAGTCGGGGGTCGTGGTCGCGGAGGTGGCCCTCGGATGTGCTCCGACCAAGCTCAGGTTCCTGGCGCGCAACCGGATGATCGCCGCGCTCTCACGCGGCACGGTCGTGGTCGAGGCCGCGGTCCGCAGCGGAGCACTCAACACCGCCAACTGGGCCTCGCTGCTCAACCGCACGGTGATGGGAGTCCCCGGACCGGTGACCAGTGCGCCGTCCGAGGGAGTGCACGAGCTGCTGCGCACCCGAGGCGCGCAGCTGGTCACCCGGGGCAGTGACGTCCTCGAGCTGGTGTCGCCGACCGGCTCCTACGTGCAGAAGCAGCTCCGCGCCGTCGAACAGCCCCGCGACCGGCTGACGGAGCTGGAGCAGCAGGTGCTCGACGCGGTGCCGGTCGCGGCCGCGGTGCCGCCCGCCTCGGTGGCCCGGACCGCCGGAGTCGGGGAGCAGGCAGTCGTCGCGGCGCTGCACCGACTGCGGTCGGCCGGCTTCGTCGAGTCCTCCGACGGTCAGTGGAGACTCCGTCCCGCCTGAGGTCGGGCGGCTTCGTCGAGTCCTCCGACGGGCCAGAGGCGACTGCGTCCCGCCTGACTTCGCCGCGGACATCGACCGACCCGGGGCGCGCGGTACCGAGACCGACGGTCGATCCCTCGTACCCTCGAGGGGTGGCAGCGGTTGAGTCCGGCGCGAAGCGGGAAGACGTGGACGGCGGCCGGCTGCCCGAGCCGGTTGCAGCGCCGCCGGCTCGTCCCGATGGTCCGGTCAGCCTTCCCGGGGAGCTGGGACGCGTGCTGGCCGGCTATGAGCGGCACCTGGTCCTCGAGCGTGATCTCGCGCCCCATACCGTGCGCGCCTACGTGGGGGATCTGACCGGCCTGTTCGAGCAGGCGGCCCGCCTGGGGCACCGCAGCGTGAGCACGATCGACGTACGAACGCTGCGCAGCTGGCTCGCGACCCAGCAGTCGTTGGGCAAAGCCCGGGCGACCATGGCGCGTCGAGCCACGGCGGTGCGGGTGTTCACTGCCTGGGCGCACCGGTCCGGATTGATCGCCACCGACCCGGGAGCCCTTCTCGGGTCGCCCAGGCCGCACCGGACGCTTCCCCCCGCACTGCGTGCCGACGAGGCCGTGTCGCTGCTGGCGGCGGCGGCCGTGCACGCCGACGACGGAAGCGCTGTGGGGCTCCGCGACGTGGCTGTCCTGGAGCTCCTCTACGCGACGGGCATCCGGGTGGGCGAGCTGTGCGGGCTCGACGTCGAGCACCTCGACCACGAGCGACGGGTCGTCCGAGTGTTCGGCAAGGGCCGCAAGGAGCGCACCGTGCCCTTCGGTCAGCCGGCCGACCGCGCACTGAAGGCATGGCTGGTCCACGGACGGCCGGCGCTCGCCGAGCCGGTCGCCGGGTCAGCGCTCTTCGTCGGGGCCCGAGGCAACCGGATCGACCAGCGGGCGGTGCGCACCCTGGTGCACGCCCGGCTCGCCGAGGTGCCCGGCGCGCCCGATCTCGGACCGCACGGTCTGCGGCACACCGCGGCGACCCACCTGCTCGAAGGAGGCGCCGACCTACGCACGGTGCAGGAGCTGCTGGGACACGCCTCGCTCGCGACCACGCAGATCTACACGCACGTCAGCGCCGACCGGCTCCGGCGGGCCTACCACCAAGCCCATCCGCGTGCGTGATCGCCGGCCTCCTGTGGCGGGTCACCGGCGAGCCGACCCGGGTAGAGCGACGGTCCCGCCGGCACGGGCCTCAGGACCAGCGGGCGGTCGTGGAACGGTCCAGGTGCCGCCGGGGACGATCCCGGTGTCGACGGGGACCGGGCCGACGGCCTCGGGTCCAGAGCGGGAAGGGCGTCGGCGTGGAGCGGCAGCAGGATCACCGGTGTCGCACCGACCAGGGTGAGCGGGTCGAGGTAGTGGTCGCGTCCCTGGATCAGCCCCCAGTGCAGACACCAGGCGGGGAAGCAGTGCGAGCCGAACAGCTCCAACACGCCGATCTGTGCGCCGGCACGGACCGGGTCGCCGACAGCCACGGTCGCCGATACCGGCTCGTAGGTGGTCCGGAAGCCGCCGTGATCCACCACCACGACACCTGTGCCGGCGATGCGACCCGCGAAGCTGACCCGGCCGGCCAGGGCCGCCAGCACCGACTGGGCCGGGCCGCCCGCGAGGTCGACCCCACGGTGGCCCGTGCTCCACTGCGTCTCCGGCGCGTCGAAGCCCGAGACCACCTGGGGCCTCGGGCTCAACGGCCACTGGCCGGACCCGGTCGGCACCTCGTCGGCTCGTGCCCCGGCGCTCGTCAGGGGCAGCGCGAACACCACGGCGGCGACGACCAAGCGAAGCAGCGCCACCAGCGTCGACGTGCGTCGAGGGTGCGGAGGCGTCGATGAGGGTGGCTGCATCGCAGCAGGCTGTCGCGTCCTGCCCGCCGAGGACGCCGTACGTGGGCTGCCTGTGGACGACCTGGCGGCGCTGGTGCCTGTGGACGGTACCTGGTCTGGGCGGGTCGCCCGGGGTCGTCGTACGTCGGGAGAAGCCACCTGCCCATGGAAAACTGGCGCTTCCCATGGGCCATGACCCATGGGAAGCGCCAAACGTCCTGCATCCCCTGGTAATCGGCGCGGGGTGAGGGCCGGGAAGTTGGGGATGGGTCCGGGTACCGGCTAGCATGGTCCCGGCGGGCCATGCATGTGGCTCGTACTTCGCACGCCCCTTCCGCATCGAGCTGTCGATCCCTTCCAGGTCGGCTGGTCACCGCGGGCGACGTCCCTCAGTCTCCACCACCTGGTGGGGTCCGGACGCGTCGGGCGTCAGGGCAGGAGGCACCCGTCTCCTGCGTCGAACTGAGAAGACCCGTTCCCCTGGCCGCGCAGCGCGCTCCCACGGGCCCGAGTCACGACTAGGAAGGACGACCGGCATGGCCGTCGTCACGATGCGCCAGCTCCTCGAGAGCGGCGTCCACTTCGGGCACCAGACCCGTCGCTGGAACCCCAAGATGAAGCGCTTCATCATGACCGAGCGCAACGGCATCTACATCATCGACCTCCAGCAGTCGCTGGCCTACATCGACCGCAGCTATGCGTTCGTCAAGGACACCGTCGCCAAGGGCGGGACCGTGATGTTCGTCGGCACCAAGAAGCAGGCGCAGGAGGCGATCGCCGAGCAGGCCACGCGCGTGGGGATGCCCTACGTCAACCAGCGCTGGCTCGGTGGCATGCTCACCAACTTCCAGACGGTGCACCAGCGGATCAACCGGCTCAAGGAGCTCGACGAGGTCGACTTCGACGACGTGGCCGGCAGCAGCCGCACCAAGAAGGAGCTCCTGCAGATGAAGCGGGAGCGCGACAAGCTCAACAAGACCCTCGGCGGCATCCGCGAGATGACCCGCACGCCGTCGGCGGTCTGGATCGTGGACACCAACAAGGAGCACCTCGCCGTCGAGGAGGCCCGCAAGCTGCACATCCCGATCATCGGCATCCTGGACTCCAACTGCGACCCGGACCAGGTCGACTTCCCGATCCCGGGCAACGACGACGCGATCCGTGCGGTCGGCCTGCTCACCCGGGTGGTGGCCGACGCGGTCGCCGACGGGCTGATGGCGCGCTCGGGGGCCAAGACCGGCGACGGCGACGCCGCCGCGATCGGGGCCGAGGAGCCGCTGGCCGAGTGGGAGCGCGAGCTCCTTCAGGGCGACGCCGACCAGGCCGCCGTCGCGGCGACCGGTGGCGAGGCCGCGACCCAGCCCGCCAGCCAGACCGCCACGGAGCCCACGGTGCCCGCCGCCGAGGCGACCGGGGCGTCCTCCGAGGGCGCTGCCGCTGCCGAGGCGCAGCCCGCCGGCGAGGTCCCCACCGACGCAGCCGTCACCGCCGCGAGCCCGGCCCCGGCCGAGTCCGCGGTCGACGCCCCGGCCGAGGCGCCGGCACCTGCCGAGCCCTCCGCGGACGAGCCCGGCGCACCTGCCTGAGCACCTGCACGGCGTACGGCGCTGGTGCTCGCCACCGGCGCCGTACCCCTGTGCCCAGACGTGACCAGACGTGACCAGACGTGACCGCACCTGTTCTGACCTGACCCACCACCAGCACGAGGGAGTGCACCGACATGGCGACAATCTCCGCCTCCGACGTCAAGAAGCTCCGCGACCTCACCAGCGCGGGCATGATGGACTGCAAGAAGGCCCTCACCGAGTCCGACGGTGACTTCGACAAGGCCATCGAGATCCTGCGCACCAAGGGCCAGGCGAAGGCCCAGCAGCGGGGCGCGGAGCGCACCGCGTCCAACGGCCTGGTCGCCACCGCGGGCGCGGCCCTGGTCGAGCTCAACTGCGAGACCGACTTCGTCGCCAAGAGCGACGAGTTCGTGGCCACGGCCCAGCGGATCGCCGACGCCGCGGCGGAGGCCAAGCCGGCCGACCTCGAGGCCCTCAAGGCCGTGTCGCTCGGTGACTCCACCGTCGGGGAGACGGTCGCGAACCTGGCGGTGAAGATCGGCGAGAAGATCGAGCTCGGCGGGGTGGCGGTGTTCGACGGCCCGGTCGCGACGTACCTGCACCGGCGGGCCTCCGACCTTCCGCCGGCCGTGGGGGTGCTGGTGGAGTACTCCGCCGCCGACACCGTGGCCGACGCCGCGGACGTCGCCCGAGGCACGGCGATGCAGATCGCCGCCATGCGTCCGCAGTTCCTCAGCCGCGACGAGGTGCCGGCCGACGTGGTGGCCAAGGAGCGGGAGATCGCCGAGGCGACCGCTCGCGAGGAGGGCAAGCCCGAGCAGGCGCTGCCCAAGATCGTCGAGGGCCGGCTCAACGGCTACTACAAGACGGTCGCGCTGCTCGACCAGCCGTCGGTGCAGGACTCCAAGAAGACCGTCAAGGCGCTGCTCGACGCCGCCGGTGTCAGCGTCAAGCGGTTCGCACGCTTCGAGGTCGGCCAGTAGCACCCCGGCAGGTGCCGGAGGGGTGCCGCGGGCAGCCGCGAGAACCCCGAAGGCACCGAGCCGACGGCACCCGATCCTCTAGGGTTGGACACCTGGACCACCTGGAAAGGACTCCCTGTGACGGGATACACGCGCGTCCTGCTCAAGCTCTCCGGTGAGGTCTTCGGGGGTGGTCGGGTGGGCGTCGACCCCGTGGTCGTGCGGGGCATCGCCCGTGAGATCGCCGACGTGGTCCGCAGCGAGGTCCAGGTCGCCGTGGTGGTCGGCGGCGGCAACTTCTTCCGCGGCGCCGAGCTGCAGAAGAGCGGCATGGACCGGGCCCGGGCGGACTACATGGGCATGCTCGGCACGGTGATGAACTGCCTGGCGCTGCAGGACTTCCTGGAGAAGGAGGGCGTCGAGACGCGGGTCCAGACCGCGATCACGATGGGGCAGGTCGCCGAGCCCTACATCCCTCGCCGCGCGATGCGACACCTCGAGAAGGGTCGCGTGGTGATCTTCGGCGCGGGCGCCGGCATGCCCTACTTCTCCACCGACACGGTGGCCGCCCAGCGGGCCCTGGAGATCGGTGCCGAGGTCATCTTGATGGGCAAGCAGGGTGTCGACGGCGTCTACGACTCCGACCCGCACCAGAACCCCGACGCGGTGAAGTTCGACCACCTCACCTACGACGAGTTCCTCAACCGCAGCCTCAAGGTCGCGGACGCCACGTCGGTCAGCCTCGCCCGCGACAACGACATCGACATGATCGTGTTCAACCTCTCCGACGAGGGCAACATCGCCCGCGTCGTGGCGGGTGAGAAGATCGGCACCACGGTCGCCCGCGACGCCTAGCGTGATCTGCGTGCCTCGGACGTCCGGGTCGCCCGCGCCGCACGCCGTACCCGAGAACCAGGAGCAGCCGTGATCAACCAGACCCTCAACGACGCCGACACCAAGATGAAGAAGGCGGTCGAGGTGACGCGCGAGGACTTCGCGGCGATCCGCACCGGGCGGGCGAACCCGTCCATGTTCCACAAGCTCACCGCCGACTACTACGGCTCACCCACCCCGCTGCAGCAGCTGGCCTCCTTCACCGCACCGGAGCCGCGGGTCATCATCATCAGCCCGTACGACGCGAGCGCGATGTCCGCGATCGAGAAGTCCATCCGCGACTCCGACCTCGGCGTGAACCCGACCGACGACGGCCGGACGATCCGGGTGACGCTGCCGGAGCTGACCGAGGAGCGCCGCAAGGACTACATCAAGATGGCCAAGGGCAAGGCCGAGGACGGCAAGATCGCCATCCGCAACATCCGGCGCACCGCGAAGCAGGCGATGGACAAGATGGAGAAGGACGGCGACGTCGGCAAGGACGACGTCACCGGCGCCGAGAAGCGGCTCGACGGCATCACCAAGAAGCACACCGACGAGATCGACGACCTGCTCAAGCACAAGGAAGCCGAGCTGCTGGAGGTCTGATGGCGTCCACGCCCGCACCACCGACGACGAGCCGCGCCGGCCGCAACCTGCCGGCGGCCATCGCCTCCGGTGTCGCGCTGGGCGTCGCGGTCATCGCCTCGCTGGCCTTCTGGAAGCCGGCGTTCATGCTCATCGTGGTGGTCGCCGTCCTGGTCGCGGTGTGGGAGCTCGCCCACGCCTTCGCCACCGGCAGCATCAAGATCACCCGGGAGCCGGTGATGGCCGGCGGGGTGGTGATGGTGCTGGTGGCCTTCCTCTACGGCGCGCCCGCCCTGGTCACCGCGACCGCCGTCACCGCCCTGGCCTGCATGCTCTGGCGGCTGCGGGGTGGGGTGAGCGGCTACGTGAGGGACATGACCGCGTCCGTCTTCACGGTGGTCTACGTGCCGTTCCTCGGCGGCTTCGTCGCGCTGATGCTCGGGGAGGACCGCGGTGCGCTCGCGATCGTGACGTTCGTCCTGGTCACCGTCGCCTCCGACATCGGGGGGTACGCCGTCGGGGTGGTCGCCGGCAAGCACCCGATGGCCCCGGTGATCTCACCGAAGAAGTCCTGGGAGGGCTTCGCCGGGTCGGCCCTGTCCTGTGTGCTGGTCGGCTGGCTGACCGTCGACTTCCTGCTCGACGGCCGCTGGTGGGTCGGGGTGCTGCTCGGCCTGATCGCGGTGGTGATGGCGACCCTCGGGGACCTGTGCGAGTCGGTGATCAAGCGCGACCTCGGCATCAAGGACATGTCCCAGATCATCCCCGGGCACGGTGGCCTCATGGACCGGCTCGACTCGATCCTCGCCACGGCCGCGCCCACCTGGCTGCTGCTGCACTACCTGGTCCTCTGACCACTCGCAGAACGGGACGCCTCGGCGGGCGGAGGATCCCAGAACGGGACGCCTCGGCGGGCGGAGGATCGCAGAACGGGACGCCTCGGCGGGCGGAGGATCCCAGAACGGGACGCCTCGGCG
>CAXSHL010000106.1:0-12193 GCA_964237315.1 uncultured Nocardioidaceae bacterium | reverse complement strand
AAACCAGACTTCGACTTTGCAGATCAACGAGGCGCTCCGGACCCTCTTTCATGCAAGTAGCAGGCAGGATTCCTCGAAATGAACATGAGCCCGCCCCAGATGGCTGGACCAAGACCTTCACCGACCCACGACTCTGCGCCGCGATCGTGGACCGCCTCACCTTCGGCGGGAACATCATCGAAACCGGCACCCACAGCTACCGCCTCGCCCACGCCCGCAGCCAACGCACCCCGGTAAGCCCGAATGCGTGACGCTTCCCCGCTGCCACCCAACAGCGACGGACTCGACCGGACCGGCCTGCACTGCCAATGCTGCGGACGAGAGATCGTCCTCACCGTCGAAGGCCTCTTCACCACCACCGCCCGAGGCAGCCAGCAACGCTTCTGCACCCCAGCCTGCCGCCAAACCGCCTACCGCCGCCGACAAGCCGCAGCAGCCGAAGACACACCACTCCAACCACACGGCGGCCGAAGCCGACGACTCACCCCCGAACAACCAGATGGGGCCAACTCAGACCGTCACCCTGGGGCCAAGTCAGGTTGACATCGCCACCCAGGGCTTCAGCAGTTTGGCAACCGACTCCGGGCTTGCGATCTCCTCGGGCGACTCGCCCGGAAGAAGCATGAACTCCCATCGGTGATGGTTGCCGGGGCCGGGAACTCGGGTAGCTGGCCGGCTCGGGTCACAGAACATCTCCGACTCGTCCGGACGGCCCAGCTGGTGGTCACACCGGACGTCGATCACCATCCACGGTTCGTCGAAGTCGCCGTCGACCAGCGAGATGCCGTGATGAGCACGCACGAAGCTCGAAGCGCCGTCCGCCCCGACGAGGAACCGGGCGGACACCTCTTCGACCTGGCCGGTAGCCAGCTCGTGCACGGCAACGGTGACGTGGTCGTCATGCTCGGTGATGTCGACGACCTCGGTGCCCAGCCTCACCTCGACGTCGTCGAAACCGATCAGTCCCTCGCGCAAGGTCGCTTCGAAGGTGGGTTGGTAGAACAGGTAATGAGGGTCCCAGCCGTAGGGCCGGTCCTCCGGCCAGTCATGGACCCGGATCGGTTGCGAGTCGGCGCCATAGAAGGTGCTCCGGCGCCAGACGCGGGTCTCCGTCAGCATGCGCTCCGCGAGCCCTGCCTCTTGCATGATGCGCA
The DNA here is from genome assembly GCA_964237315.1 of uncultured Nocardioidaceae bacterium. GTDB lineage: Bacteria > Actinomycetota > Actinomycetes > Propionibacteriales > Nocardioidaceae > Nocardioides_B. The sequence goes on along the minus strand of CAXSHL010000106.1, from coordinate 11,039 downwards.
TGACGTGGGCATCGAAGTGTATGGCTCGAGGCAGGGTGAACACCTCGCGCTCGCGTTCGACAACGAGCGCTGACATGCCTGCCTTGCCTGCCAGGTTCGCTGCCGTCGCTCCGACGGGCCCACAGCCGACGATGATGAGATCCAGCACGTCGTCAACCACGACTGACATCGAGCTGGGTGTAGAGCGGGTCGCCTGCCCCGAACTCTCCACGCAGCAGCTTCGACGCGTCGAGCCCCACCAGATCCCAGTACGGCGCGGTCGGCGCGTCCACGCGGCTCCAGTCGAAGACGACTGCACGCTTCGTGATGCCCCATCGACCGTCACGCTTGGCGAAGACATCGAGGTAGCGGCCACCGATCCAGGACTGCTTCTCCTCGCCGCCGTCCGTGCGGACCACGAGAGCCACGTGATAGCTCTCCACCTGTGCCTCGTCGCCGTCGAGGTTGATGAGGACGTTGGCGATCAGGTGCCACAGCTGCACCACCGGCGCCTTCGACCCGGGGGAGATCATCGACACGTCGCGAATGAAGTCCGCCGCTGTGCCTGCGAATCCCTCGTGGTCCTCGGTCGCCCCCTCGTGATAGCAGCTGAGTGCGAGATCCACGTCGCGACGGTCACCGGCACGGGCTCTGCGGTAAAGCACCTCGGTGATCTCCTGCTTGGCCAGCAGTGCCGCCACCGCCGCGTCGCGGTCGGTGTGTAGTTGGTCGGTCATCTTGTCTCCTCGAGGTTGTCGACGTGGGTGTGAACGGCGGGCAGGACTGCTGGACTTGACCGAGACCAGTCGTAGACGACCGAGCGACTCTCGATCAGCCAGCGACCCTGAGTGCGCCGGCAGACGTCTAGATACCGGCCCCCGATATAGACGTCGAAGTGACCGGTGGCCAGCCTGAGCCGGTGGTAGGCCACGTGCATCGACTCGACCTGCGCCAGATCCGGCCCGTGCAGCACCGTCATGATGTTCGAGACGGTGTGCCGCTGCAAGCCGTAGCGATCGTCAGCATAGTTGTGTGTCCTCAGATGCTCGGCGAAGTCCTCGATGGTGCCGTCGAAGATCCCGTGGGAGTCTCGAGAACCTGGGACGTGCTGGGCGACGATCTGCTCAGGATCCTTCGCGTCCGCGGCTCTTCCCCGCCGCTTCACCAGGTCTTCGATGTCTCGGTGTGCGAGCAGTTCCTCGATCGTCGAGGGTCTCACTCCCAGGGGCCGAGGAAGTGCTGCCCCCCGTAGACGTCCTCAGGCGCTTCGATGAGGTCGGGCCAGTCGGCCGCGCTGCCGGAGACCGTGGTGGGCGGCGCGTCCGTGGGACCGAACGTCCGCTGATAGTAGTAGAGTTGCACAAGGTTGCCGTCCGGATCGCGAAGATGACTGACGTAGTCGAACCCCGGCACCAGCGCCGCAGGCACGGGCACTTCCTCGGCGCCTCGCGAGACCATGAATGCGACGGCTGCCCGCAGCTGACGGTAGTTGGCGACCCGAAAGCCGAGCGCCATGGAGTCGAGTCGCTCGTCCATCCCGAGCGAGTCGCGCAGACCACTCTCATAAAGGGCCAACGTGTGATGCTCGAGTCCATTGCTGAGCAGCAGGCCGCGGTAGCCGCCCGACTCCACCGATGTGCGCACCGTGAAGCCGAGGATCTCGGTGTAGAAGCGCTCGGCCTGCGCCAGGTCGGCGACGAAGATGCTGACCGGACCGAGTCCGACGACCTTGAACGGACGCGACATCGTCACGCCGTCCACCTCGAACGAGCGGCCCTCCTCGTCCTCGGCCTCGCCGCCGACCCGGTGCCCGGAGTCCACATCGACGCCGGAGCGCTGAGCCTCGGCGATCTCGCGAGACTCCGAGGGCTGCGGCAGATCCGGCTTCTCGCCCATCACCCCGGACCACATCTCTCGCGGCTTGCTCAGACCGTCCCACCCGACCTGCTCCATCCCATAGAAGAGCTCGTTGATGTGCCCCTCCGGGTCGAACAGATAGGTGTGCCAGTTCGACCCGGGCATGTCTCGGCCGGAGCGGAGCAGCCTCTCGCTCTGGCCCCAGATCCAGCCCGAGCCGTTCACCACCTCCGCGAGACTTCCGACCTGCCAGGTGATCTGGTTGATGGACGCACCGGCCGAACCGTTGTCCTGACCCACCCAGTCCCACACTCGCTGGCTGATGAACACGAGCTGGTGATGATCGCTTCCGAACCGCGTGAAGTGCAGCAGCTTGTCGTTGGGTTCGAGGCCATCCTGCTCCTCGGCAGGAAGTCTGGAGGGCATGGTCGCCGACTGGTCGGAGATGATGAGACCGAGCCCGTCGACGTAGAACTTCAGCATCGCGTCGATGTCGAGGCAGTTGTAGCCGAAATGGCCGAGTCTGCGGATCTTGAAGGGCCGTGGCAGCAGCACACCACCGACATCGATCGACCCGTCGGACTCGGCGGTGAGCTCCGGCTGGCGCTCATAGGCGTCGGGCCTGTCGGGCGGCTGTTCGGTCGTGCGCTCCGAGGCATTTGTCATGATGATCTTCCTTCCTCGACGATCGGGTTGTTCAGGAGACCGACACCGGAGATCTCGACCTCCACGACGTCTCCTGCTTGCATGAAGACAGGAGGATCCTGACGTGCCCCGACACCTCCGGGCGTGCCTGTCACCACGACATCGCCCGGGCGAAGCTCGCACATCGTGGACAGATAGCTGATCTGCTGCGGAATGCCGAAGATCATCTCGCCGATCTTGGTCTCCTGGATCGATGTGCCGTTCAGCCTCGTGGACAGCTCGGCGGCCTCGATGTCCGGCACCTCATCCTTCGTGGTCAGCCAAGGACCGAACCCCCCGGTGGCGGTGAAGTTCTTCCCCGAGGTGATCTGCTGGGTGTGGCGCTGCCAGTCACGCACGGAACCGTCGTTGAAGCACGAGTAGCCGGCGACTATGTCGTAGGCATCGGCCTCCGGCACATGGCGGGCGGTCTTGCCGATGACCACGGCGAGCTCGCCCTCGTAGTCCAGCCGGTCGGACACGCTGGGCCGAACCATCGGCTCCAGGTGACCGCACAGGCTGTCTGCGACCCGCAGGAAGAACGGAGGGTACGACGGCCGCTCCCAGTTGCCCTCCGACACGTGGTTCGGATAGTTCAGCGCGGCGCACCACACTGCATGCGGACGGGTCACCAGCGGCTTGAAGACCACGTCATCGACGCTCACCCGCTCGCCGACGTTCTGGGCCCGGCGCACGATGTCGTCGACGGCTTCGGGACCGAGCGCCAGCAGCGAGCCCACGTCATCCGGGACCTCAGGACCGACGCGCCACAACTCGATGAGTGAACCGTCCTCCTGTCGTACGGCAACCGACGTTCCCGTCCCTACTTGAATGGTTGCGAGCTTCATGAACGATTCCTTCCGGTCAAAGAGTGTGCCGGCGAGACCGGCTCTGGGGCCAGCGCGATCATCCGCTCGTGGAGAGCCTCACCGAAGAGGGCCGCGTCGCGCGAGGTGACGTGACAGGCCACCCCGTGTCCATCGGCGTCGATCGTGAGAGGCGGTCGTTCCTCCACGCAGATCTGCTCCGCCAGTGGGCAGCGCGGGTGGAACGCACAGCCCGTTGGGCGGTTGATCGGCGACGGAGGGTCGCCGGCGAGCACGAGCCGTTGACGGTCTCTCTGAGCGAGCGGGTCCGGCGCCGGCGAGGCCGAGACCAGGGCCGCCGTATAGGGGTGGCGGTAGGTCTCCTCGACCGTGTCAGCGTTACCGACCTCGATGACCGAGCCGAGGTACATCACCGCGATACGGTCACTGACCGAGCCCACGACCCCTAGGTCATGGGAGACGAAGAGATAGCCGAGTTGGAACTCCGCCTGTACTTCGCTCAGCAGGGAGAGGACTTGGGCCCGCGTGGAGACGTCCAGCGCAGACACCGGCTCGTCGCAGAAGACCAGTCGCGGTCGGGTGACGAGGGCCCGGGCGATGCCGATGCGTTGCCGCTGCCCCCCGGAGAACGACCCGGCTCGACGGTCCAGCGTGTCGGCGTCGAGCCCAACCCGGTCCAGAGCCTCGGCGACCGCTGAGCGTTGCTCGGCCGCACCCATGCCGCCGTTGACACGCAGGGGCTCGGCAACGATGCGTCCGACCGTCCAGCGAGGATCCAGGGAGGAGTAGGGATCCTGGAAGATCATCGTCATCTGGGCCCGCATGCCACGCATTGCGCGAGGACTCACGGTGGAGAGGTCCTGGCCCTCGAACGAGACGTGACCGCTGTCCGGGGTGATGAGTCCCAGGGCAACCCGACCGAGAGTGGACTTCCCGGAGCCGGACTCGCCGACGATCCCGAGCGTCGCTCCGGCTTCGACTTCGATGCTGACGTCGTCGACGGCGTGCACGACCTGCAGCGGTTTGCCGAGGGGCGAACGCTTGGTCACGAACGTGCGGTTGACCTCGTGCACTCTCAGCAGCGGCCCACTGCCACCGTCCCGGGACTCCTTGCTACCGCCGATCCCATGCCCGGAAGACTCCGGCACCTCATTCGTGACACGGTCGTGGTGGTGCCCGTCCACATGGCTCATCCGTTCACTCCTTCCAGGTTCAGCTGGTCGACCCGCATACAGCGGACCCGGCGGTCACCTGGGACCGGAAGCAGCTCGGGTTGCGACTCGGTGCAGCGCGGTTGGACGTGTCCGCACCGTGGGGCGAACCGACAGCCCGGAGGGAAGCTGCCGGCCACGGGAGGCTGTCCCGGGATGCCGCCGCCGAACTGCCGACCTGTTCCCAACCGCGGGAGCGACTGCAGCAGCCGCTCGGTGTACGGATGCTGAGGGTTGTAGAAGATGTCGTGGGTAGTGGCGTTCTCAACCACCTGGCCGGCATACATAACTGCGACGCTGTCGCAGACTTCGGCCACCACGCCGAGGTCGTGGGTCGTGATGATCGTCGACATGTCGAGCGCCTGCCCGAGGCTCCGGATGAGCTCCAGGATCTGGGCCTGAGTAGTCGCATCGAGTGCTGTCGTCGGCTCGTCCGCGATCAGCACCTTCGGTTCGCAGCAGACCGCAAGAGCGATCATCACCCGTTGCCGCATCCCTCCGCTGAGCTGATGCGGGAACTGGCTGACGCGATGGCGCGGATCGCCGATCCCCACCAGGTTGAGCAGCTCAAGAACGCGTTCGCGCAACGCCGCCTTGCGCAGATCAGTATGACGGCGCAGCGGTGCGCTCAGTTGGTAGCCGATGGTGAACGAAGGGTCCAGCGAGGTCATCGGATTCTGGAAGATCATCCCGATCTCCTTGCCTCGGATGTGACGCATCCGGGACTCGGACACCTCCGCCAGATTCTGTCCGAACAGGCGGACCGAGCCGGCTGTCACGCGCACGAAGCGTGGATCCAGCAGTCCTGCGACAGCCAGGCTGGTCAGAGACTTGCCGGACCCTGACTCACCCACCAGACCGAGGACCTGGCGCCTCTGCAGGCGGAGGCTGGCATCGGTCACCAGCGGCCGCGGTCCGCCCGCGGACAGCAGGGAGATCTCGAGGCCTTCGATGATCAGGGGGGTGTCATCGAGATTGGTGCCCGGCGCTTCGGCTGGGGTGCCTGAGTGCGTTCTCGTCGACACGTCAGCGGCCTGCCTTGACAGAGGTAACGTCACCGATGGCGTCGCTGACCAGGCTGATGCACAAGACGAGCAACAAGATCACCAAGCCGGGGACGATGGTCAGCTGAGGGGAGGAGTTGAGCAGGTTCGCGGCGCTGGTCATCATGCTCCCCAAACTGGCGGAGGGAGGTTGGACACCGAGGCCCAAGTAGCTCAATGCCGCCTCGGCGAGGATGCCGAACGCCAAGGTTGTCGAGGTCTGCACGATCAGCGCGGCCGAGACGTTGCCGAGCACATGCGTCACCACGATCTTGGCGGTTGTCTGCCCCATCGAGCGGCTGGCTTCCATGTAGGTCTCGTGCGCGACGGTGGAGGAGGCGGCGCGCGAGACCCGGTAGAAGCCGGGCGAGAAGACGATCCCGATGGCAAGCATCGCCGGCGTCAGGTTGCGACCGAGAACCGCTACAACGGCGATGGCCAGAATCAACGGGGGGATGCTCTGGATCGCGTCATAGATCCGGCTGACGACCGCATCGAGCCGTCCACCCAGCAGACCGGTGAGCAGCCCGAGCGGCACTCCGAGGAGCACGCCGACAACTGTCGCCTGGAGCGCCGCCCACAGCGAGATCCGCGCAGCCGCGAGGATGCGCGACAGCTGGTCGCGACCGAGCTCGTCGGTGCCGAAGAGATGCGACGAGCTGGGCCCGAGCAGGCGTCGAGTGATCTCTGTCCGGTTCGGGTCCGGGAACGGCAGCACCGAGGAGAGACAGGCGGTCAGGACGAAGACGACGAACACCACCAGGGCGACTGTGGCGATCCGGTGCCGGGCGAAGTCACGGATCGTGGTCATCAGGCCGCTGCTGGGCAGGACCGCTTCTGGCTCTGCTCCCAGCGGCGTCGTGGCTTCCTCTATCTGCGTCATCAGGCCTTCCTCGTCCTAGGCGCCAACACGTGAACCGTCACATCAGCGAGGAGATTGGACGCCATCACCACCGCTGCCGTGATCAAGACGACGCCGACCACGATCGGCAGGTCGGAGCCCAAGGCCGCTTGAACGGCTATCGAGCCGAGGCCGTACATGCCACAGACCGACTCGACGACCGCAGCGATGCCGATCATCCGCCCGATCTGCAGGCCAAGGAGCGTCACGGACGGCACCAGGGCGTTCTTGGCGATATGGGTGCGCAGCAACGACAGGTCTGAGATACCACCGGCCCGGGCCGTCCGCACGAAATCCTGCTCTGCGGTCGCTGCAGCCGACGCTCGGGTCTGCCGGAACAGCGCGCACGTCTGGGGGAGAGCGATCGCGACGACGGGCAGAACGAAGTGCCGGAAGTCGAACCAGGGATGTCCCGTGATCATCTGAGCGCCGGTGCCGGGGAGCAGCTTGAGCTTGACACTCAGCACCAAGATGAGCAGCAGAGCCAGCCAGAACTCCGGGATGGCCAGGAACAGTCCGGCGATGGCGCTGACGATCCGGTCGGTCTTTCCGCCGGCGTGCAAGCCGGCATACAGTCCCAGCGGCATCGCGACCAGAGCGGTGAGCAGCACCGCCGAGAGCACCAGAACAATGGTGACAGGCAGGCCCTGACCGATCTTCGTGGTCACTGGCACGTCGCCATACCAGGAGTTCCCCAGGCTGCCGGAGAACAGTTGGGTCAGCCAGTGCCAGTATCTCTCGATGAGCGGCTGGTCCAGCCCCAAGGACTTATGCAGCTTCGCGACCGCTTCAGGAGTAGCGCCCTCGCCGAGGATGGTGCGTGCGGGGTCGGTGGTGGACAGCGCAGTCAGAGCAAAGATCGCGAAGCTGACCAGCAGCAGCAAGGGAATGGCGATCGCGATTCTGCGGACGACCATCAGCGGCATCTGTTGGGCCGTCCCTTCGTTGGTTCGTGGCAGCGAGATCGGATCGTGGTCATCGGTTCTCCGCACCCCGTACGTCAAGAACGAGCGGATCACGCGCGACGAGGCCCTTGGCCTTCTTCCCTACCGCGAAGCTCAAGTCCTGGTTCAGGACAACAACGTTGAACGCAACGTCCTGGTAGGCCGAGGACGCCTTCCGGTAGGCCACCGCCCGAGCATGGGTCGACGTCTTGGTGCCGGCTTCGGCCAGCTGAGACGACAGAGCCGCTGAATCGTACTCACCTGGGTTGTAGGCCGGACCGGCCATGGTGGCCAGCGGGATCGCTGGGTCGGCTCCACCGGTGTTCACCGAGTAGTAGGCTTCTGCGTCCCCCGAGCCGAAGGTGGGCAACAGCTGCGCCACCGGCATCGGGGTGATCGACATCTTGATCCCGACGTCCGCAAGCATCTGCTGGATCGCGGTCAGCTCGGTCTGCAACTGCGTCCCCGTGCTCGACACCACTGCCTTGAACTCGAACCCGTCGGCGTGTCCGGCATCCGCCAACAGCGCCTTTGCTCGCTCCTTGTCCTGGGCGGGCGCCTTTTTCGAGGTGTCGTAGGCCCACGAGTCTGGTTTGAGCGGCTGACCCGTCACGGTGCAGGCGTCGTCGAGCAGTGCGGTGCAGATGGCCTGCCGGTCGATGGCGAGCGAGACCGCCTCTCTCACCTTGGGGTCGGCGAAGACGCCCGACTTGTTGAGGTAGAGCAGATGCAGGTAGGTCGTGCCCGCGGTGTGCACGGGGAAGCCGGCGTCCTTCAGCGTCTGCGTGTCGGTCGGAGCACCGGTGAGCATCACTGCCTGGGTGCTTCCTCCGTTGAGGCTCGCCACGAAGGTCGACTCCGCGCTGTTGCGGATGTGAATGGTGGACGCCTTGGCGACGGCGGGCCCGTGATACTTGCCGAACTTGGTGTAGACCATGTCGCTGCCGGGCTGGGACGCATCCGAGACCTCCCATGGACCCGTTCCGACGGGGTGAGTCGGATAGTTCTTCCCGGCGAACGCCTTCGGGCTGCCCATCATCCCTGCCGGCCCCGCCAAAAACCCGAGCAGCGCTCCACCGGCGGACTTGAGGTTGAGGACGACGGTACGTCGCCCCCGGGTCCTGATCGACGAGATCAGACCCAGCTGCCCAGCCACGACAGACTTGTCGTTCGTCTGTCCCCGCTCGATGTTGCTCTTGACAGCCTTGGCGTCGAACGCGGTGCCGTCGTGGAACGTGACGCCCTTGCGCAATGTGAGGGTGAGGGTCTTGCCGGCCGCCGAGAACCGCCACGCCGAAGCCAGCCCCCCGGAGATCTCGCCCTCACTGTTCTCGGTCAGCAGCGGCTCGAAGACCGGCATGATGAACTCACCGCTCGAAGGGGAGGCATTCGTCTGCGGATCGTAGTTCTGGCCCCCGTCCGCAGCCACCAGCACGGTCAGAGTGTCTGGCCCCGATGTCGTCCCGGGGCCGCCTACGCGGCAGCCGGCCAGGAGGAGGGTGGCTGTCAGCACGCCCATCCCCAATGCCCTGGTCCTCGTGAGCCGCTGCCGATACATTTTCGCATACCTTAGTGGGGTCTAGAAGGAAGTTACCAGCATGTTAAGCATGTATGTTTAGCGGCGGCAAGGGGCAGAGACCCAACTCGGGACGGAGACTCGAATGCGCTGGTGCACCTACAAGGCGACAACGGCGTCGGGCAGCCGCGTGGCCCTCGTCCACGACGACCAGGTCTACGCGTTGGATTCGGACCGTGCACTCCTCGACTTGCTCGGTGACCCAGAGGAGCTTCAACGGGCCGCGGAGTCGGCCCTCGCCAAGCCGGTCGAGGTGCTCGGTCTGGAGGAGGTCAGTCTGCTGGCGCCGGTCCCCGTGTCGCCGTCGATTCGCGACTTCATGGCCTTCGAGGAGCACGTCGTCACTTCGTCACAGGCTCTTGGACTCGAGGTGCATCCGGACTGGTACGAGATTCCGGTCTTCTACTTCACCAATCCGGCCGCCGTGCTGGGACCGCGCGACGAGGTGAAGGTCTCTCCGGGTTCGTCGGCCTTCGACTTCGAACTTGAGGTAGCCGCCGTCATCGGCCGGCCGGGGGCGGACATCTCCGTGGCGGAAGCTGAGGAACACATCGCCGGCTACGTGGTGCTCAGCGACTGGAGTGCCAGGGACCTTCAGGAACGCGAGATGCGACTGAATCTGGGCCCGGCCAAGGGCAAGGACTCAGCCACCAGCCTGGGTCCGTTCCTGGTCACGCCGGATGAGCTGGAGACCAGGCGAGCGGGCAACGCCTACGACCTCGAGATGACCGCCAGCGTCAACGGCAAGCCGTACAGCCGAGGCAACTTCTCCGCGATCTACTGGTCCTTCCCTCAACTGGTCGAGTATGCCGCTCGGGGCACCCAACTCCGCACCGGCGACATCATCGGCAGCGGGACGGTGGGCACTGGCTGCATACTGGAGCTGTCTCGCAGCCATGGGCTCGAGAAGTTCCCGTGGCTGGTGGCGGGCGATGTCGTCAGACTCGAGATCGAGCAGCTCGGAGCGATTGAAGCCACGATTGTGGCGCCCGATGGCCCGGTGGCCAACGATCCGGCGTGACCACACGGACTGTGCCGGGCCGGTCGACCGAGGCGAGGACGTCGTCGGCGCGCCTCTTGGCGTCCGGCCGGGCGTGAAGATCTCGAACAGATCCCGAGGGTTCGCATGGGTCCATCCTGCGATTCGCTCATCGGTCGTCGACTCGATAAGACGGCTGAAAGATCACCGAGCGCCAGACCGAGGAATTTGGCTTTGGGTCGACCGCAACGGCAGAGGAGTTGGGTTCCTTCCCATTGCGAACAAACCACAATCCGGTGGTTCATACAGGTGGTGGTGCGGTGAATGGTGCCCATCGTTCGATGCTGAAGCTGTTGCCATGGTGGGCGACTTCGGCGGCGCCGGCTCCGCCGAAGTGGGCGGGCAGGATGAGCGCGTGGTTGTCGGCGGCCCAGTTCAGTAGCTGGTGGCGGGAGGTCCGTGCGGCGGCGGGGTCTACGCAGAAGCAGCTGTTGCTGTCCGGGTTGATGATTTGTACTGGGTTGTGGATGACGTCGCCTACGAAGACGGCGTGGTTGGTGCCGGTGTCGAGCTTGATCACGCTGGTGCCGGGGGTGTGACCGGTTGCGCTCTCCAGGGTTAGGTGTTGGTCGATGCGGAAGGTGTCGGTGAAGGTTGTTGCTTGTCCTGCTTGGAGGACTGGCAGGACGCTGTCCTCGATGTGAAGCCGGGCCGCGGGGTCGATGTTGGGGCCGTCGTAGTAGGTGAGGTCCCGCTCGGGCATCAGGTAGGTGGCGTTTGGGAACGTGGGAGTCCACGCGTCGTTGTGCTGGACGGTGTTCCAGCCCACGTGGTCAATGTGGAGGTGAGTGTTGACGACGACGTCGATGTCGTCGGGGTGGAGACCGACGGCGGCTAGCTGCTCGAGATAGTCGGTGCTCAGGTGGTCGAAGACCGGATTGGTCGGGCGCGTCTTGCCGTTGCCGCCGCCGGTGTCGATCAGGATGTTCTTGCCGTCACTGTGCACCAGCCAGCTTTGCAGAGCCACGGGGTGGGCGT
>CAXSHL010000105.1:0-12578 GCA_964237315.1 uncultured Nocardioidaceae bacterium | reverse complement strand
CACGGCAGGTTGCCCGAGCGGCCAATGGGAGCGGACTGTAAATCCGTCGGCTTATGCCTTCGAAGGTTCGAATCCTTCACCTGCCACACACCATCGCTAGGCCGTTGACCTGCAACTTCATGCGGTTGTCGTACATCTCGCATACCCCCAGGGCGTATCCGGATGAGGTGCCTTGCGAGCCGATGCTGCTCCTGTGCCGTGCAAGCTCTGACCTGCACGTTTTGCGTCGGCGGTCGCAAGCGTTCCATCGGTCGCGGGGAGTACGCGGGTAAGTTGGCCGTGGGCGAGCGAATTGGGGCAGCCGTTGGGCGCCTTGAGCTGCGGCCTCGTGTGGGTGGGCGTATCGAACGCCGACGGACCAAGGGTCCGCTGGCAATGTTCGTTAGGCCGTGCCAGGGTCGGGCGATAGCCCGCCCCAGCGCTACCACGTAGCGAGCCGAACGCCGATCGCGCCAGTTCGTTGGGTCATCCTCGTGAGCCACAGCATTTTGACGGGTGGTACACCACGGTCATTAGGCCGAGCGTGTCAGACGGTGGTCCCCGGACTGGGGCTCAAGGCCTGCCAGCACGCCGGGATTCGGCACCTCGTTCCGCTTCCATCGTCATCTGAATGCGTCCCCGTCGGTCGTGAAACCGAAACCAGCGGTCTGCCGGAGAGCATCCATGCGAGCCGATGAAGTGTCGTCGCGGTCGTAGTTTGCCTCGGGGACGTCGTCACGGTCTCTTATACGTGAGGCTGGCTATTCTCAGCGTGCGGCCGCTGACCGCTTGGTTGAAGTCGGAAGGGGATTCGCCGGCATTGATGAGAGGGCGGCGCCGATGGCGCCGGCGAGGTCGCCGAGGACAGCGGGGACGACCCGGGTCGGTTCGTAGCAGTCGACGACCTGCGCAAGGGCTTGTTCCAGGGCGGGCCGGTAGACGTCGAGGTACCGAGCGCCGCCGCCACCGAGAACGACCAGGTCCGGTCGGAGCACGGTGAGGAGGTCGGCAAGGCCGTCGCCCACCGCGGTGCCGTAGACGGCGAAGAGTGCTGCCGTGCTCGGCTCGCCGTCCTTCGCGTGAGCATGGGCGGTGTCGAGGTCGACCCCGAGAGCTTGGGCTTGGCGCTGCAAAGCAGCCCGGGACGCGTGTTGCTCCCAGCAGGATTTGCGTCCGCAGTAGCAGGCTGCTTCGCCGGGCATCGACAGGTGTCCGGCTTCGGGGTGCGTCCCGGAGGGGGTTCGCAGCGGACGCCCGTCGGTGAGCATGGCGACGCCGATCCCGGTCCCGAGAGTGACCGTGAGGACCGCGCGAGCGCCGCTGCCGGCGCCGAGCCGGGTCTCGGCGTATGCCGCGGTGACGGCGTCGTTGTCGACGACGACCGGGACCCCGAACCGATCGTGAAGGCCAGCGACGAGGTCGACACCGGTGTACGCGGGCAGCGTGGCGGGGTTGCGCACTATACCGCCGGCGTCGATCGGGCCGGACGCGCCGATGCCGATCCCGTGCACTGGTCCGTCGGCGACCTCCGCCAGGGCTGTGGCCAGGTGCTGGACGGCCGTCGTGGGGTCGGACCAGGTGGGAAACGACCGGTGGGCGAGCACCGTCCCGATCTCGTCGCTCAAGACGATGCGGGTGCCGGTGCCGCCGAGGTCGGCGCCGAGCAGTCGGCTGGTCACAGGGCGGTGGTGATTTTGCTGCCGAAGATGAAGTTCCCGGGCACGACCTTGTTCGCGCGCGCCAGGGAGACTGCGATCTGCTCTGCGACGACCGCGCTGCAGGCGAGCGCGCCCAGCTGCGAGCGTTGAGGGACGTGGATCAGATCCACGCCGGGCTGCGCTGGTCCGCCGACCGAGTAGACAGTGGCGCCCGAGGTGACGAGATCCTCGGCGAGGGTTGGCAGGGTGGTGTCGCCGGCTGGCGCGCCCGCGGTGTAGAGGAACGCGGTGAGGCCGGGTCCGGCGAGCTCATAGGGCCCGTGGCGGAACTCACCGCCAACGAATCCCTCGAGGGGCACCTTTGAGCTCTCCTTGGTGATGAGCGCCGCATACAGCGCCGTCGCCGCGGAGTCGCCCTTGCCAATGGCGACGGTCCGCGGACGAGCGCCCCGGAGTACCCGCTGGCCGATGCCCGCCACCTCGCCCTCCTCGAGGACGGCCGCGACGTCGTCGATGACACCCTCGAGGACGTCCTGGGTGATGTCGGACCCGCGGAACACATCGATCAGCTGGTGGTGGACGACCAGGCTGTTGAGGTAGCTCTTGGTGCTGACGGTGGCCTCGGCGCCGCTGCGGAGCGCGACGAACGCGTGCGATCGGGTGGCCAGCGGACTGGCCTCGGCCGCGGTGATCCCCACGACGGCGCCCACCCGGGCACCGCGCGGTTCGACCATCCGGTCCAGGAGCTCGACCATCTCGCCGCTGGCGCCCGACTGCGACGTCGCGATGAGCAGCGTCTGCGGGGTCAGCAGACCCGGGTTCTCGAGCAGGTCACCGGTGTCCACTGCCCAGGCGGCCCGGCCCTCTCCGACAAGCGCGCGCCAGGTGGGCAGAGCCACGTAGTGGGAGCTGCCCATGCCGGTGAGCACGACGCGCTCCCACGGGCGGGTGAGCAGCCGCCGAGTTTCGGCGTCGATGCCACATCCGACGAGTGCAGCCAGTGCCGTGGGCTGGTCGCGCATGTCGCACTCGAACGGCGTCAGTGCTGCCTGCGATCTTGCGGTGTGGGTCGTCATGCGTCGTCCTCTCAAGACTTCGTGGTCGGGATGCCTGCGCTGGCGAACGCCGCGGGGGACCTGACGGCGTCCGCGGGGGCGACGTCCGCGAGGGCGGCGGCGATGCGGGCCCCGATCATGGCGGTGGGCAGGTTGATGTTGCCTCGGGTGATGGCCGGCATGATCGAGGCGTCGGCCACGTGCAGGCCGTGAATGCCGTGGACCTCGCCGCGGTGGTCGACGACGGCGGTGGGATCGGTGGCCGGGCCCATCTTGCAGGTTCCGGCCGGGTGGCAGTAGGACGCGATCGCGTCGAGTGGGTCGCCTCCTCGGGCGACCGCCTCGCCGAGCTGTTCGGCGAGGACAGGCTGCTCGGCCATGCTGCGCAGCAGGTCGAGCGCCTCTGCCAGGACCGTGCGGTCGTGCCCCTGGGAGTCGGTGCCGTAGGCGTGGTCGATGAGGGGCCTGCTCCAGTCCCGGTCGGGACCGAGGGTGACGGTGCCCTCGGAGCGGGCCCGCATGGCGCCGCCGTACAGGGACACCGGCGGGAGCCCGGGGTGACCGGAGTTGGCGCCGGCGACCATGAACACGTGGATGTCGTAGGGACCGTCGTCGCACATGCTGGACCGCTTGCGGCCGAGGCTCTGCTCGTCGGGACCCCAAGCCATCGCCTCCAGCTGTGCGGGGAGCCCTGGTGTGCCGGTGAAGTCGAGCGCCACGCAGGCGTGGTCCAGCAGGTGCCGTCCCACGCCGGGGAGGTCGCGGCGGACCTCGATGCCCAGCGTGTCGAGGTCGGCCCTGGGTCCGATGCCAGATGCGAGGAGCAGCGCGGGTGAGTGGTAGGCGCCGGCCGCGACCACGACTCGCGGCGAGGCGACCGTGACCGACGTGCCGTCTCGCACCACGGTCACTCCGGTGACGGTGCCGTCCTCGACGAGCACCTCTCCCACGGGGGCACTTCCGGCGATCGTGAGGTTGGGCAGGTGTCGGACCGGGTCGAGGAAGGCGAACGCGGCGTTCCAGCGGACACCCCCGATGATGTTCACCGGCATCGGTCCGATGCCTTCGGCGGCCTCGATGGCGTCCAGGTCGTCGGCCCACGGAAGCCCGATGGCCTGGCCGGCCGCGACGAACGCTGCCTGCGGTGGGGTCAGCTCCTCGTCGCGGTACCGCCGGACGCGGAACTTCTCTCGTGCCCACTCCAACAGCGGCAGCACCTCGCCCGCGGTCCAGCCGGGATTGCCCTGGGCGGCCCACTCGTCGTAGTCGAACGCGGCGCTGACCGAGGCCGTGCAGCCGTTGTGCGATGAGCAGCCTCCGACGATCCGAGCACGTGGGGTGTCCATGGTCTGACCGGGGCTGCCGCCTGCGTGGGGCAGCTGGAAGTCGTGCGAGACGGGAATTGCGAGCGCGTCCAGCATGTCCGCGGGCCAGTTGCCGCTCTCGAAGGGACCGTAGTCGGGGCCGGCCTCGAGGAGCAGCACGTGCTCGTCTGTGTGGCGGGCCAGGGTGGCCGCGAATGCGGTCCCTCCGGTGCCGGCACCCACGACGATCGTGTCGGCGTGGTCGGGCAGGGGGGTCCTCAGCGGGGTGCTCACGCGACCACCAGCTCGGTGCCGGTGGCGGCGACCTGCTTGCGGTCGGCCGCTGCCAGAGCGGCGTCGGTGACCAGCATGTCGACCTGCGAGAGCGGGCAGACCCGTACGAAGGCCTCGGCGCCGAACTTGCCGGCGTCGGCGACCAGCACGGTGCGTCGCGATGCAGTCAGGGCGGCCCGCTTGACGGCGGCGTCGTCTGCGTTCCACTCGGTCACCCCGGCGTCGACGGAGACACCGGAGGCGGTCATCAGGTAGACGTCGAACCGGAACCGGAAAAGCATCGCCTCGGCTTCCGGTCCGACGAGGCTGAACTCACCGGGGCGGATGGTCCCGCCGGGGATCATCACCCGCATCGAGGAGTCAGTCGCCAGACGCTCGGCGATGCGGACGTTCAACGCGCAGACGGTGAGGTTGCGGCCCGCGAGCGCGTCGGCGATGGCGAGCCCGGTGGTGCCACCGTCGAGCAGGACTGTCTGTCCCTCGACGATCTCGCGGGCCGCTGCGGCAGCGATCTCGACCTTGGCAGCAGTGCGGGTGCGCTCGCGCAGGGCGAAGGGCGGCTCGAAGCTGCCGCTGGACGAGGCGGCGGCGCCTCCACGGGTCCGCACCAGCAGTCCTTGGGCGGCGAGCTGGTTGAGATCCCGGCGGATCGTCATGTCGGAGACCTCGTAGCGGACGGCGAGCTCGCCGATGGACAGCGTGCCCTTCTCCCCGAGGAGCTGCAGCATCTCTTGGTGCCTGTCGTCGGCGTTCACGTCGTCCTCGGCCTCCGGTCTCGGCGTTGCTCGCCATGTCGTGGTGGTGGCTCTGCTGGTCGTGTGCATGGTGCCTGATCCTCAGTCCACATCTGGAAGCTGGCCTGCGCGGGCCATCCAGTCGGTCTTACCCGGCCTCAGGTTGCGGCCGTACAGGACGGCGACACCGGCGAGGAGGTAGACCAGCGCGATGAACGGGGCGAGCCGGATGGGCATGTCCGGCAGCGGGTGCAGGCTGTTGTAGGCGATGAGCGCGAGCGCGACGGTCGAGATGACGGGCGCGACCACGTACCTGGCGACCGAGAACTCCTCGGGATGCTGGGTGCGGATGAACCGGAACGCGGCGATGTTCATAAGGATGAAGATCGGGATGTAGACGAAGGTCCCGGTGGTGCCGAGCAGGTTGAACAGGTTGAAGGCGCCCATGGGGAGCCCGGCCGCGAGCAGCACGACCAGTGCCACGGCGCTCTGCACGAAGACCGCGACAATCGGTGTGCCGTGGCTCGGCTGGACCCTGGCGAGGACGTCGGGCAGTGCCCCGGTGCGCGCCATCCCGTACAGGGTCCGGGTCGCGCTGGTGGTGCAGGCGATGCAGACACCCAGGCCGCTGTTCACCAACGCGATGAGCACGATGATCGACGCATGGTTGCCCCAGAGTCGGTCGGCGAGGACGAACGCGGGTGCGGACGGGGAGTCGGCGAGCGCCTTCAGGTTGTCGGTGCCCCACCCGATCTGCAGACCCCAGGCGGTGACGCAGTAGAACAGGCCGATCAGGACCAATGAGCCGACGATCGCGAAGGGCACCAGCCGCTTGGGGTCGCGTGACTCCTCGCCCACGGCCGCGGCGGACTCAAAGCCGGTGAAGGCGAAGATGCTGAGCACGATGGCGAGGAAGAACGCGGAGCCGTCGGTGATGCTGCCCGGGTTGAATCCGGAGGCGTTGATCCCGCCCGGGCCTGGGTTGAGGACGCCGGTGAGCGCCAGGCCGAGGCCGACGATCATCTCGAAGGTGGTCATCACGACCAGCGCCTTGATGGAGATCGAGATGCCGCGGTAGGCGGCGGCCAGGCAGATCGCGAGGATGAGCAGCGCGTAGAGCCACCACGGCAGGTTCAGCCCGATCTGGGTGTCGAGCTCCTCGGAGATGATGGCGCCGGTGAACGCGGCCAGTGCCGCCGGCACGACGGTGACCATCACCGCGTACAGCCAGCCGGTGATGAAGCCCGCCCGAGGCCCGATCCCGGCAGAGACGAACGTGTAGAACCCGCCGGCTGAGGGCAGGTGGCGGGCGAGCCCGACCATCGGCACCGCCAGCATCAGGCACACCACGAAGGCAGCCAGGTAGGTCAGCGGTGCCGCCTTACCGGCCTGGCCGGTCGTGAACGCGATCGTGTAGAAGACCCCCAGCGTCGGGGAGATCTGTGCGATGGACTGCATGAGGACGCCGACCGGGCCGATCGTCCCGGTCCTGAGCTCGGTATGGCGTGTGGGGGTCTGGCGCAGGGCCGAGGCCGGGTCTTGGACGGTCACGCGTGGCTCCTCAGGTCGGGCCGGGATGTGTGGTTCCCCTGTCCAAATAAACACTACTCGTGTTTGATCGGACGTCAAGAGTGTTCACGAACTGGTGGGCTGCCTTCCCGCCGAGCGACTGCGGCGCCAATAGTCACGGATGAACGCGGCCCTCCACCCGGTTTGGCCCTCACCACAGGCCGCCTGCAGCGTCGAGCCGTGGACCATCAGCACCTGGAACCGGGCCTGCTTGTCGATCACTCCCTTCTTCGACCACACGCACAACACCTCAAATCAGTAGCGGTGTCGAAACGACCGATTGAGCTCGCCAAGTCTTGATGCAAAGTCAAAGAGGCCCAGGCCCATCGGTTGAGTTGCCGGCGACAGCAATTGCGGCGTTCGGTGGGGCTGGCTGGGGGATCAGGCGAGACCAAGCTGCTGGGTTTGGAGCGAGGCGTCCCAGTAGGCTGCGATCTCGACAACGCGGTCTGCGTCCCACTTGACGGTCTGGACGAACTCGACGTCGAAGGACTTTCCGGTTGCCGGGACGACGGTGCCGTCCGGCATTGCCATCTCTCCGGTGAAAGTTCCGGTGACCTGGCTGATGACGGTGGTCCAGTCCCCACTGCCGAACTGGACGGTGTAGGGGTTGTTGTCCACGTGGACGTCGGGGAACATCGTGAACATGGCCTTCATCGCTTCGGCGTGTGCCGGCCTGCCGTAGATCGGCTGGGCGTTGCCGGTGACGTGGGCGATCATGTCGGGGTGGTGCACCGCATCCATGGCGGCGAGGTCTCGGTCGTTGAAGGCGTCGTCCCCTTGCTTCATCAGCCTGAGCAGGTGCTGGGTCCGGTCGTCGGTCTCAGGTGCTTCGGTCATGGTGACTCCTGTGGTTGGCGTGCTCGGTAGGTGAGCGGTCTGGATGCTGCGTGGTCCCCGTGCCGGCTGCCAGGAGAAGACCGACGCGTGATCATGGGTGAACTGTTCGAACGTTCGGGCAGGGCGTCCCAGGAGGCGTGGCACGTCGTCGGTGACCCAGTCGGAGTCGCCGTGCGCGAAGAGCTGAAGGGCCTGGTCGTTCTCTAGGCCACGGGGGCAGGGAGCCCGGCGGCGATCATGGCCTGCTTCTTGTGCTCGAACGTCACCGGACGGAAGGTGATCAGACGGCCGACGACGCGTGAGAGCGTTGCTGCTGCATCTGTGTAGGAGAGGCTTCTCGGGCCGCTTGGCCAACACGTGCGGCATGCGCGCCCAGCGGGTGATGCCGCGATCTGGGCTGCGACCGCTCCCTCGTCGCGGGTGTCGACCGGGCGCCGATTCGGCCTTCGCCGGTAGACGAACCGAAGCTGTCGGTCTGGGCAATCGAGCGTGCGAGCATGAGGAGGTTCTGCATGTAGGCGTTGTTTCTCAGTAGCGTGTAGCCGATCAGGGCCGCCTCGATCGCGTGCTGGTCACGCCGTCTGGCGATGGGGGAGTCCGCGGAAGACTTGCTCGTGATCGTGACGACATGATCGACACCGGCGCGCACCGCGGCGTCCACCACGTTGCGTTCGTCGGCGGGTACGGCTGGGCTGACAAGGACGACGGACGTGACGCCATGGAGCGCCTGGTCCAGCGAGGCGGGAACCGTGAGGTCGCCTTGGACGACGGCGACGCCGACCCGGGTCAGCTCTTCGGCCTCGTGCGGGTCGCGGCTCACGATCCGCACCGGGACCTGTCGATCGCCGAGAGTGTGGGCTGCCGCTGAGCCAACCTTGCCAGCTGTCGTGATGAGGATCACGTAGTCGAAACTGTCTTGACTCCGGTGGAGTAGCCGAAGAGCTGAAGCGCTTGTTGCACCTCGAGCTGGTCGTGCATCGGGATCTCTCCTCCTGGCGTTCGGGTCGCTGCCGAGGCCTGGGCGAGGCCGGGCTTGGTGCTCGTGACCGCCGCCAACGGCAACCAGGACGACTGCTCGTCCCGAAGCTCCTGGCCGCCGGCGTGTCGATCCGTGAATGCGTGCGCACACAGGCGTCTGGGCGCCGGCTGCGGGCCGCCGGGTGGACGACGTCATCGTCGGCGACCGACTTCACCCCGTTCTTGTGCAGGCGACCTCGGGATCCCTAGGCCACGGCGGTCTCGTCCACCTCTACGTCACGGCCGATCGGGTCCCAGGGGATCAGTGCGAGCGCGATGAGCGCGATGATCGGGGCGGCGACGATGGCGCCGATCGTGAAGCGCTCGCTGGTCGCGGCGCTGAGCACGGGGAAGGTGTAGGCGCCGGCCACGCCGCCGACGCGGGTGATCGCCTGGGTGTAGCCGCCGGAGATGCCGCGGATGGAGGTCGGGAAGGACAGCGTGCCCATCGCGGTGCCGGCGTAGCCCGGTCCGAAGTTGTGCATGAAGTAGAAGACCAGGATCAGGGCGGCCGACAGGCCGGCGACGGCGTCGTACACCGCGCTGGCCCCGACCAGGGCGGTGCCGGTGCCGACATAGCCGATCACGGCGAGGCGGCGCAGGCCGAGCCGTTGGGTGACGCGTGTGCAGGTCCACGCCCCGAGCGCGCCGACCGTGTTGGCCAGTGCGGAGACCAGCAGCACCTGGGTCAGCGAGGCATCACCGAGCAGGGTGGTCAAGATGATCGGGGTGTAGAGCGTGATTGCGTAGAACTCGACCGCCTGCATCACCACGAGGACGCTGACCAGCGTGGTCCGGCTCTCGAACGGCGGGCGGAAGAGCTGTGCGAGGTCGCGGACGCGCGTCTGCCGGTGCCGCGTGTCGCCGTCGCTCTCGACGACCAGGTCGGCGTCGACGTAGTAGCTGCGCTCGAGGATGCTGGCTGCCTCGGGCAGCGACTGGTGCCGAGCCGCCCACATGGGGCTCTCGACCGCAGAGAGGAAGCGCAGCACCAGGACGGTCAGGGCGGGGACCGCGCCGAGGCCGATGGCCCACCGCCATACGTCCTGCTCGCCGAGCCCGGCCTGGACGAGCCCGGCCACGACCAGGAACGCTACGGCGGACGCCCCGGTGGAGAACACCTGAGCGAGGTTGACGTTGCGGCCCTTGTTGGCGATGGCGCTGAACTCCGCGACGAACGCGAGAGCGACCGGGACGTCGAGGCCGACGCCCAAGCCGAGAAGAAACCGGAAGAGCACGAACAGCTCGATGTTGGGAGCCAAGCCACAGCCGATCGCTGCGCCGACCAGCAGGAATAGGTCGACCAAGAACATCCGGCGGCGCCCCACCCGGTCGGTGAGAAACCCTCCGGCCAGGCCTCCCACGAGGGCTCCTACCAACACGGTGGCGCTGACGAAGGCCAGGCTGTCCAGGCCCCAGCGTGATGGGCCGAGGCCGAACTCGGCCGAGATGGAGGCGGCGCCGAGGCCGAAGCTGCTCAGGTCCCACCCATCGACGAAGATGCTGCCGAGCGCGACGGCCATCACCAGCTGCGCCCGGCGGGGCCGGAAGCGGCCGGAGTCGACGAGGCGGCAGACATCCTCTGGCGTACGGATCACGATCCGCTCGCGGGTGGGGGCGACGTTCGTGTCCGGCGTCGAGGGGGTCATCGTGAGGTCTCCTCGGTAGCGGGTCGGTCTCGGCGGGCCAGCAGGGTGCTGGCGTCGTGGGTTTCGCGGAACAGCCCGCGTCGCCGCAGCTCGGGCAGCAGTAGCACGACCACCTCGTCGAGCCCGTCGGGCAGGGTGGCCGGCATCAGGTTGAACCCGTCGGCGGCGCCCGCCTCGACCCACTCCTGCATCAGGTCGGCCGCCTGGGTCGCCGTGCCGGCGATGCTGAGGTGGCCGCGGGCCGTGGCGGCGCGGACCGCTAGCTGGCGCAGCGTGAGCCCCTCACGCTCAGCGGTGCGCAGCAGCAGCTCGGCTCGGCTCTGCATCCCCTCGGTCGGCGGCACCGCGGACTTGTCGAGGGGTACGTCGAGCGGCTGATCGGAGACGTCAGTGCCGAGCACGTGGCCGAGCTGCGCCACGGCGTACTCCGGCTGGACCAGGTCGTCGA
Source organism: uncultured Nocardioidaceae bacterium (assembly GCA_964237315.1). Taxonomy (GTDB): domain Bacteria; phylum Actinomycetota; class Actinomycetes; order Propionibacteriales; family Nocardioidaceae; genus Nocardioides_B. The sequence goes on along the minus strand of CAXSHL010000105.1, from coordinate 2,031 downwards.
GCTCCTGCTGGCGCGCTTGTGCCGCCGCCTCGGACGCGTCCAGGAGCAGTCCGAGGCCCGGAAGCACCGCCACCGCGTCGGGGTCGCGCCCTGCGGCGGCGACCTGCGCGCGCAGGTCGCGCCGGAAGGCGACGGCGTCGTCGAGGTCGGCCTGCGCGGTGAACACCACGTCGGCGTGCCGGGCCGCGAACGCCGCCCCGGTGGGTGAGGAGCCCGCCTGCACGATCAGCGGTCGTCCGCTCCGTGGGCCGGGCAGGTTGAGCGGGCCGGCGACGGAGCCGAACTCGCCCTCGTGGTCCAGCGGGCGTACGACGCCGGCGTCCACGAACAGTCCGGCCGCGGCATCGGCCACCACCGCGCCCGGCGGGAACCCGGCCCACAGCGCCTCGGTGATGGCGAGCACCTCCTCGGCGCGGGCGTAGCGTGACTCGTGGTCGGCGCGCGCGTCCCGGCCGAAGTTGCGCGCCTCGCCCTCATAGGCCGAGGTCACCACGTTCCAGCCCACCCGTCCCTGCGTGATCCAGTCGAGCGAGGCGAACGCACGCGCCAGGTGGTACGGCGGGTGGTAGCTCGTCGAGGCCGTCGCCACCAGGGCGATCCGCCGGGTCACCCCGGCCAGGGCCGCGACCAGCGTCAGCGGCTCGAAGGGATGTACCGACCGCCGGCCCGCGTGCTCGGGCAGCGCCAGGTTGTCGCCGAGAAACACCGCATCCAGGGCCGCGTCCTCCGCCGTACGCGCCATCCCCCGGTAGTGCTCGATGTCCTGCGAGGCGCGCGGGTCGTGCCCGCTGCGGCGCCAGGCGGCCTCATGGTGACCGTCCGCGTGCGCGAACAGGGTGAGCGCCATCGACCGGGAGGCGTGCCCCGAGCCGTTTGTCGTCTTCTTCAATAGATCAGGTGCAGCTGCCACGGACGATGACCCTGCCCGCGCCTCGGGCGTACGTCAAGCAGACCGTCCACGACAGGGCCCTTCCGGCGAGGTGCTCACCCGACCTCGCGATGTCGGCACGTGTCCGGGCGGGAACCTCGCGTCGCGGCGGTCCTAGCGAAGCCCGGGTTTTCGCGAGACGGGTGAGTGGCGCGCGATGCCGTCCAGGTGACAACCTGCTCACCTTGCGAGAGTGCGCAACCGACCACGTCGCCCACCGGAGATTCAGGCGGGTAACGGCGCCACCCCACCCCGAACGAGGAGAGCCTTGATCTACATCACCGTCAAGAAGAAGCTCAAGCCCGGCACCGCGGACGCCTACCTCGCGGCGAGCCAGGCCTACACCGACGCGACCCGCGCCGAGCCGGGCAACAAGTGGTACGAGCACTACCGCAGCGTCGATGACCCCGACACGATTCTGACGATCGAGGCCTTCGACGACGCCGCGGCCGGCGAGGCGCACGTCAACTCGGAACACTTCCAGCAAGGGGTCGACGGCGACGCGAAGCAGTACATCGCCGAGCGCCCCGACATCCTCTACATCGACGCCGCGGACCGCGACGGCTGGGACAAGATGTCGGAGTTCTGAGCTGACCGTTCGGCGCTCGTGAGCGGGATCCCGCTCACTTTGCTCTCGCCATCTCCCGAGCGTCCCGGCACCAGCTGTGCGGGCGCCGCATATGGCCTCGTCCGGCCCAACGCCGGCCGACCCCAGCCGGGATGACTCTCGAGGCCGAGCGCGACCCGAGCAGGTCGCGGAGCAGCACTGCGCCCGCCGGAACGTGAGAGTGGTGCAGGGTCCCGTGGCTGGGTGAGACGGAGAAGACAGGGTCGGAAGTCGGGGCTCCGGGGGAAACGCGGGGAAGCCCGCCGCTACGAGGTGGCGGCCCAAGAAAAAGCGCGCGCCGTGTCGAGATCGGCCGGGCCCACTCGACGCTAGGTTCAGAGGACCCCGACCCCGAGGAGGCCACGTGGCCACCATGACCGCGACCAGTGACACCCGCTACGCCACATCCGCGGACGGCACCCGGATCGCCTACGACGTGACCGGCCCACAGGAGCCGACCGGCCCCGCACTCGTGGTGGTCGAGGGGGCGCTGTGC
>CAXSHL010000104.1:0-12686 GCA_964237315.1 uncultured Nocardioidaceae bacterium | reverse complement strand
TGATCTTGGAAGACAACGCCTACGGCATGATCCGCTGGAAACAGGCCGTCGACAACTTCCCCGACTACGGGTTGACCTTCGACAACCCAGACTTCGTCAGCTACGCCAAGGCGCACAAAGCGACAGGCTGGCGGGTCGAAGCCACCGACGACCTCGTCCCCACCTTGGAGGCTGCCTTCACTGCAGGCGGTGTGCACCTCCTTTCGGCGCGAGTTGACTACTCCGAAAGCAGCTTCTAGGAATGAGGCGTCGGTGCGCCTGTGTCGGTAGGGCCGGCCACCGCCGATGCCAAGCAGGCTCCATAGTCGGTCTTCGCTAGAATGGGGGACCCTTGGGTGAGCCTGCGGGTCCTCTGCGGGTCCTCTCCCGCTGATCATGCTCAGGGCTCAGGCGCCCATCGCTTGAGGGTGCAGTTCTCGACAGGGAGCTCCTCGCCGTCCGCCCGGAAGCCTGGCGCGACGGCATCGAGGTGGTGGCGATAGACGGTTGCACCGGCTTCAAGACCGCCACCGCCGAGGAAGTCCCCGACGCGGTGGCCGTGATGGATTCCTTCCACGTGGTCCGCCTGGCCGGCGACGCCCTCGACCGGTGCCGGCGCCGCGTCCAGCAGGCCATCACGGACACCGCGGCCACAAAGGCGACCCGCTCTACTCCGCCCGCAGGACGCTGCACACCGGTGCCGGTCTGCCCACCGACAAGCAGGAGGACCGACTACGCGCATTGTTCGCAACCGATGAGCATGTCGAAGTTGAGGCCACCTGGGGGATCTACCAGCGCATGATCGTCGCCTCCCGCGAGGCGGATCGGCGTCGAGGGCGGGAGCTGATGGTGAAGCTGATCGACTCCGTCAGCCAAGGCGTCCCGTCCGCGCTCATCGAGGTCATCACACTCGGCCGGACGCTGAAGAAGACGGCCAACGACGTGCTGGCCTACTTCGACAGAGCCGGCACAAGCGACGGTCCCACAGAAGCCACCAACGGCCGGCTCGAGCACCTCCGCGGATCCGCCCTCGGCTTCAGAAACCTCACCAACTACATCGCCAGATGCCTGCTCGAGACCGGTGGGTTCAGGCCGCCACTATACCCTGGATTGTGAAGAGCCCCTTAACGAACTGATCGGCTGACTCCCCCGGCTCCTGCGCTGATCCGCTCAGCGCGACCCGGTGAAAGCCCTCGGCGTACGGCGTGTCCGTGGCCATGAAAAGTCCCCACTGGTGGCCAAGTGGAAGTCCCCGGTTTTGGCCAGTTGGAAGTCCCCACTCTTCGTTCGTCGTGTCGTAGCGAGCCGTGAAGCCCTGCGTGGTGACGGTGGCGGTGCCAACCAGCCATCTCACCACGCAGGGGACTCCATTGAAGAACGCGAGGGAACGTATGGTTCTCATCAGTAGGTTTCTGCTGCTGGCCAGCGGTCGGCGAAGGTGATGGCGAACGCGTTGAGCGCTGGCTTCCATCGCATGGTCCATCGTGCCCTGCCTCGTCCCGTGGGGTCGAGGGATCTGGTCACCAGGTAGAGACACTTGAGGGCGGCCTGCTCGGTCGGGAAGTGGCCCCTGGCCTTCTTCTCATGCCCCAGGTGCTCGGTCATCTCCTTGTTCAGCGCGGTCTCCAGATCGTTCTTGGTGAACTGCTTGAGCAGCCCGTCCGGCCCAGTCAGGGACGAACCCCTGCTCTTGGGCCAGCCGGACCAGGTCCTTCGCCGCGATCTCCTCAGCTGAGGGGTCGGGCTTCTTCTTCGAAGGTATGTCGTTCAGTGTCGTAGCATCACGGCACCTTCCCCGCCGACTCAGTCGGCGCGTCGGGCCGGAAACACCGTTAGATCCACAGTCCCTGATCTCGTCGAAGATATTGACCCGGACCGTTGGCCGGCTCTTCCGCCTTCGGCGGGTCAGTCTCGACTGGTGTTGCTGGAGAGCAGGTCAGAGAGGCCGATCCGTTCGTAGAACTCGCGGCGTACCCGGTCGCCGAGGTTGTTGACGGTTTCGGCACCGTCTTTGGCGGGGTCGATGTGCACCCGGAACGGTCGCTGTCCGGCGGGCATGTCGACGACCTCGCCGATGCGGACGGCTACCTGACCTGGATCGGCGTCGGCGGGGGCGAGCTCTGCTAGACGTGCGGACACCTGGTCCATGAGGTTGGGGTACTCCTCGTCGTAGTCCGCGGCGACCTGCTCGTCGGCGGGGTGACCGGCGTTGGCGAAGTGATTGGTGCCGGTGGTGAACGAGCCGGGCACGATGATGGTGGTGTCGATGCCGAACCGGGTCAGTTCTGCTGCGTAGCTCACCGCGAGCGAGTCTTCGGCTGCCTTGGCTGCGAAGTACGGCGCTAGGTAGGGGGGCGTGCCACCGCGGGTGCTGGTCGACCCGACCCAGACCAGCAGCCCGTGCCGTTGCGCACGCAGGTGCGGCAGAACAGCACGGTTGAGTCGTTGCGTGGACAATACGTTGGTGTCGTAGGCGTCGGCTAGCTGCTCGACAGTGAATGCCTCTGTCGGCCCCAGCACCATGTGCCCGGCGTTGTGGACGACTACGTCGATGGAGTCGGATTCGGACAGGATGTGCTCGACGGCTTCGTCGACCGACGTTTGCGAGGAAACGTCGAGCTCGATCGGTCGCAGGTCGACCTTTCCGGTCGCGGCGTGGTCACGGGCGTCCTGTGCGGCCTGCTCGTTTCGACCGGTCAGGTGCCGCATGCCGGCATACACTCGGTGACCGCGGTGAGCCAGCTCTCTGACCGTGAGGGCGCCGAATCCGCTTGAGGCGCCGGTGACGATGATGGTGGAGCTCATGCTGGTACTCCTTGTATGTGAGGGTGGGTCGGCCGCTCGTCGCTTCGATCCCGGGTCAGATGACGCCCCCGTTGGGGTGGATCACCTGGCCGTTGACCCAGCGGGCCGGGCCCGCGAGGAAGGCGACGGCCTCGGCGATGTCGTCGGGAGTGCCGAGTCGTTCGAGCGGGGCCATGCCCGCCAGACCGTCGACGGTCTCCTGGTCCTTCCCGTCCAGGAACAGCGGCGTGGCCGTCGGTCCCGGTGCCACAGCGTTGACGGTGATGTCGCGACCTCGCAGCTCCTTGGCCAGGGTCAGCGTGATCGCGTCGATAGCACCCTTGGAGGCCGCATAGGCGGTATAGGTCGGCAGGGCGAGCTTCACCACCGAGGAGGAGAAGTTGATGATCGCTCCGCCGGACCGCACCCTGCGGGCGGCCTGCTGACTGACCACGAACGTCCCGCGGATGTTCGTGCGGTGCATCCGGTCCAAGTCATCGAGGTCTAGGTCAGTGAGGGGCGACAGCAGCATGATCCCCGCGGTGTTGACCACCACGTCCACACCGCCGTAACGCGCCTCGGCGACGTCGAACAGCTTCTCAACCTGATCGACCTCAGCGATGTCGGCTGAGGCAACGGAGGCCACGCCGCCCGCCGTGGTGACGGCATCGACTACTTCCTCGGCCCGGGCAGCGTTGCCGGCGTAGTGCACCAGCACGGACATGCCGTCGGCCGAGAGGCGCTGGCTCACCGCCCTCCCGATCCCACCCGAGCCGCCGGTGACCAGGGCGACCCGCGGCGGGGTCGAACGTGCTGCGTCGGTGATGCTCATGATGCGCTCCAACTCGGTCGTAACGATGATTACACGTGATAGTAGCATTGATATTTGGTGGCAATAGAGCGCCGACTGCGTGGACCTGACCACCGCTACGCGTATCTGACTGCGGTGCTACGATCGGACATGGATCAGCGGGACCGGATCATCGAGGTCACGGAACGACTGCTGAACTCTTCCCCGGATCGCGACGTGTCCACGCGAGCGGTCTGCCAGGCCGCCGGCGTCGGGGCTCCTATGCTCTACCGGCTGTTCGGTGACAAGGCCGCCCTGCTGGGTGCCGTGGTCGACCATGGATTCGATCGCTACCTGGAGGGCAAGCGGTCCGCGGGCGTGAGCCGCAATCCGGTGACGGATCTGCGCAAAGGGTGGGACAGTCACGTGGCGTTCGCCCTCAACAACCCGGCGATCTACCGCCTGATGTACTCACCGGCCCTCTCCGAGGTGCCCGGCTCGGCTGCCGAGGCGCTGCGACTACTGGAGGCCGTCTTGCAGCGGTGCGCTGCGACCGGACAACTTGCGGTGGACGTCCACGTCGCCGCCCAAGTCATCATGGCCGCCAACATCGGGGTGGCGCTCAGCCTAGTCGCCCAACCCACTACTTACACCGACCCTCAGCTGTCCAGCCGCGTCCGCGACGCAGTCCACCGAGCCGTCCTGACCACCGACGCAATCAGACACCCCCCGACAAATGCGGAGCAGGTCGAGTCCCCCCAGCGAGCCCTGAGCGGCGCCGCGGCTCAACTCCACGGACTGCTCGACTCAAGTAGGTCACAACTGACTCCGACCGAAACCGCGATGCTCCGCGAATGGCTATCCCGCTTGACGCCACAACGTAAGTCCCATCCCGAATAGGGTCCCAAGCGGCGGGACAACGGGCTTCGCTGAGCAAATGAGGGTCGTGAAGCGGGCGATCCCTCCGAGTCGAGCCGACCTAGGCCTAACGCACTCAAGAACGTCCGCACGGTCTCGAGTTGTGCCGTCTCCGGCATTGTGGCGATGCCGCGCACGACCCGGGGACTCCTGGCGCCAAAGCGCACAATGACTGCGCAGCGGACCGGGCGTCTTCTAGTGCGGAGCGCGACCGCTCCTAGCCGCCACCGCGAAATCGACTTGGTGCACGCGGTCTGCCACCGCGCCAATGACCAAACGTCCATCTGCAGCTGCTGAGACGACAGCCACAGCACCTCGACCAGGCCCAGTCCAGGATCGACGGAGCACAGGTGCCTGACTGACCATGGATTGTCGTGTATCTCGGCAAGGCGGACGATGTCGACGTAGTCGCGCCAGCGGGTGCTGGTGGTGACCGCTCCAAGAGCGTGACTCCTTTCTCGGCGAGAGACTGTCTCGGGGGCATAGCCGAGCAGCTTGATTGGTCGCCGAGGACGCGGGGGACCGTGCCCATCTTGGATCCCGCTCGTGATCAGTGGTGTCGCGCTCGTCGTCCTCGCGTTGACCTCAACCTGGTGGAGCTCGGAGCTCTCGCGCGACCCCGCGTCCGGGAGCGCCGACACCCAAGCTGTGGGGCCGACAGAGAGGGTGGCGACGCACGCGGCCAGTCGGGCGTCCTGGCTCCTGCTGTTGCCTGTCCTCGTGGTTTTCGTGATCAGCCCGCCGGCGCTGGGGCAGCTTCGTCGCAGATCGCCAAGGTCACTCGAAAGCGCCTTCGTTGAGTGACGAAGCGAAGGCCGAGATTGATTCGGCGCCCGAGGCGATCGACGGGCTTCGAGGGTGAGGTTGCCGCCTCTGGTGATGAAGGTGTCTGACTTCGTCGGGTGGACGACCTATGACTATGGGCGGCGAGTCAAGGGTCGACCGGTGCGCCTGACAGGCTTCGTCAGCGGAAGTGCAAAGCGATTGTCGCCTGCCATGAGCATGGGACCGGCCTGAGCGGTTTTCTGCCAGCTTCATGGGACCGCCTGGATTGCCAGTCATGGGACCACCCGGCGTGCCTGACCGGTGGTGCCTCGATCCGCTCGTTGACTGCTCGCGTCATGTCAGCAGACGCGGAGGTCGTCGGTGGGTTTCAGGGAGGTCAGCGTGGTTGAGGTGCGTGAGGTACTACGTGCGTGGCTGGAGGGACGTGGGCTGCGCAAGGTCGCCGAGCGCGCGGGTGTGGACCGCAAGATCGCTCGCCGGTATGTTGCAGCAGCCGAAGCCGCGGGCCTGTCCCGCGAGGCCGGTGTGGAGGCGGTCACCGATGAGCTCGTCGGGCTGGTGGTCGACGCGGTCCGCCCGGCACGACCGAACGGACACGGTGCGTCGTGGGAAGTGTTGGTGGTCCACGAGGAGCAGATCCAGGGCTGGGTCTCCGGCGGGAACGGTCAGGACCCGCTGTCGATCGTGAAGATCGAGGAGCTGCTGGCCCGGCAGGGAGTGCGGGTGCCGTATCGGACGCTGCACCGGTTCGCGGTCGAGCGGTGCGGGTTCCGGGCCAAGAACACCACGGTCCGCATCGTCGACGGTGAGCCTGGGGTGGAGTGTCAGATCGACTTGGCCCAGATGGGGTTCATCCTCGACCCGGAGACCGGGAGGAAGCGACGGGCGCACGCGTTGATCTTCACCGCGGTTCTCAGCCGGCATATGTTCGTGTGGCTGACCTACTCCCAGACCCTGACCGCGGTCATCGCGGGCTGTGAGGCCGCGTGGGGGTTCTTCGGCGGATGCTTCAAGGTGCTGATCCCGGACAACCTCAAGCCGGTGGTGACCAACGCTGATGCGGTCAACCCTCAGCTGAGCAAGGGCTGGTTGGACTACGCACAGCACGTCGGGTTCGGGACCGACCCGGCCCGGGTCCGCTCGCCTCAGGACAAGCCGCGGGTCGAGCGGGCCGTGCAGTACGTGCGGGGCAACTTCTGGGCCGGGGAGACCTTCGCCGACCTCGCCGCTGCCCAGGCCCGGGTCGAGGTCTGGTGCCGGGACCGCGCCGGGATGCGGATTCACGGCACCACCGCGCAACGCCCGGCCGAGATGTTCACCCAGCTCGAAGCACAGTGCCTGCTGGAGGTTCCCGAGCCCTACGACGTCCCGGTGTTCACTCGGGTCAAGGTGCACCGCGACTGCCACGTCGAGGTCGCCCGAGCTTTGTACTCGATCCCCGAGCAGTGGATCGGCCAGCACCTCGACGCTCGCGCTGACTCTGAGCTGGTCAAGCTCTACTCGAGCGGGAAGCTGGTCAAGACCCATCCTCGGCAGCCGCCCGGTGGAAGGTCCACCGACCGTGAGGACTTGCCCGCGGAGAAGGCCGGCTATGCGCTGCGAGACCTCACTCGGCTCATCGCCATCTGCGCCGAGCACGGTCAGAACATCGGCATCTATGCCGAGCGGCTGCTCGACGACCCGCTGCCCTGGACCCGGATGCGCTCGGTCTATCGGCTCCTCGGGCTGGTCCGCCGCTACGGCCACGGGCCGGTGGAGGCCGCCTGCGAACGGTCGTTGGACCTCGAGGTCGTCTCGGTGTCGAAGATCGCCTCGATGCTGGCCAAGGCCACCGAACGCGAGCGGCCCGTGCTGCCCGCCGCGGCCGGCACTGGCCACAACTCCCAGGGCGGCCGGTTCGCCCGCGACCCCAGCGAATACACCGCACCCGGCAAGGAATGCGGCAAGGGCGGCAGCGTCCAGCTCACCCTCATCCCCGGCGGCGCTGCCGCGACCAGACCAACCCTCGACGAGGAGCCAAGCCAGTGACCTGCACGACCACGACCGACCCCGCAACGAGCACCAGGACCGGACCGCTCGACCCAGTCGGGACCGACCTGATGAAGACGTTGAAGGCGCTCAAGCTCGGCGGGCTGAAGGACACCTTGCCTGAGCGGCTGGCGCTGGCCCGAGCTCGCAAGATGGGCCACGCCGCGTTCCTCGAGCTCGTGCTCGCCGACGAAATCACCCGACGCGAGTCCCGCTCGGCGATGCTCCGCGCCAAGACCGCCGGGCTCGATCCATCCATGCGCCTGGACACCTGGGACGAGCTCGACGACCTCACCTACGACCGAACCCTGCTCAGCGACCTGACCAGCCTGCGGTTCACCGAGGCCGGCAACGGAGTCCTGGTCCTCGGGCCGGTCGGAGTGGGGAAGACACATCTGGCCACGGCCTTGGGGCACATCGCCATCCGCCGCCGCCTGTCGGTGCACGCCGCCCGGACCGACAAGCTGTTCACCCGGCTCCGCGCCGCCAGGCTGGACAACTCCCTCGAGGCCGAGATCCGCAAGCTCGCCCGGGTCGACGTTCTCATCCTCGATGACTTCGCGCTCAGGACACTCGACGCCACCGAGACCAACGACTTCTACGAGATCGTCGTCGAGCGGCACCGACGGGCATCCACGATCGTGACCTCGAACCGGGAGCCCGCTGAGTGGCTGGCCATGATGAGCGACGCGCTGCTCGCCCAGTCAGCCGTCGACCGGCTCACCTCCGAAGCACACACCATGGTCATTGAAGGCCCCTCCTACCGGCAACGAGGCCCCCACCGGCGCGCCGCCGTTGACGCCGAGGGCGAGGCCCAATGATGCTCACTCACATCTCCAGGTGGTCCCATGCTCCTGGCAACCCGGTGGTCCCATCACGCTGGCAAGCGACAGCGATGGTATGTCTCCCGCATCTCGATCGGCTGCTGTGCTGCAGACGGAGTCGCCTACCGAGTGCATGTGATCGGAAGAGGTTCACCACCCAAGGACTCGTGGGTGCGAGTCACCGGCTTGTGGGTCGACCCGTCTCAGCAGTGCCGGCCGACGAACCGGACCTCCGGGCCAGCCTGGTCGAGCCGATCGAGGCGCCATGTTCACCCTGTGAGTAAATTTTCGTCGGGAGTGCAGTGACTGGCTTGCTCCGGTGAAGGTCTTGACGGCGATTCTTCGTTTGGGAGCTGACCTTCTGATCAGCCCATGGTCACCGGAGTGTGTCGGCGCGCTGGTCAGGGATCCCGGCCTTCGACATGCGTTCGAGTGGCCCGATGTGCGTGAGTGGACTCGACGGTCTGGCAGTCGTTGCAGCGGAGGAGGATGTGGGCGTGGGATTCGAGGACCTGCCCGGTGGGGCGGGAGGCGACGTCGTCGACCCAGGTCTGGATCGCGAGGGGGTTCTCTTCCCAGACTCGTGCGCAGTCGGTGCAGATGAGGTGGTGGTGCGGTGTACGGCTGCATCTGCGGTAGAGCATTTGTCCGTGCAGTGACAGTTCGTGCAGTTCACCGGCCCTGGTCAACAGGTGCAAGGTCCGGTAGATCGAGTTGAGTCCGATGGATGCGTTCGCTGAGCGAAGCTCACGGTGTAGGTCCTGCGCGGAGACGAGGCTGTCGCGTCCGGTGAGTGCGGACAGGACGAGCAGCCTGGGACGGGTGGGGATGACTCCTAGGTCACGGAAAAGGCGTACGTCACCGCTGACGTCCTCGTTGGGCGCAGGGTCAGTGCGCAACGTCGGCGTGGTTGTCGACAGGAGCTCGACCGGGTCCCTTCGTGCGCTTGGTGTCGGTGGTGTCGGCTCGGCCTGGGTGGATGAGGAACGTTGTCGCGTAGCTGCCTGAGGCGACCGCGAGGATCGTGAAGCTCGGCGGCACCGTGGGCAGCAGGTAACTGGCGGTCAGACCGACGGTCATCGCGGTGACCGACAGGCCGGCTGAGAGCGACAGGGCGAGGTAGGGCCGGTCGGTGAGTCGCTGGGCGGCGCCGGCGGGGGCCGCGAACAGGCCGAGGAGGAGGAGCGCGCCGACGACCTGGGAGGCTTCGGCGGCGGTGACTCCGACGATGACCAGGAATCCGGTCCCCAGCGCACGTACGGGCACGCCGCGAGCTGTCGCTACCGCTTGGTCGAGGCTGGCGAACAGCAGCGGTCGGGTGATGACCAGGATCACCAGGAGGGTCGCGACGGCGATTTGCGCAGCGGTCCAGGCTCGAGCAGCGCTGAGCCCGAAGATCGACCCGAACAGGACGTGTACGCCGGCGGCACCGTCGGCTGTGGCGTGGGGGCTGGCGGCGTAGAGCGACAGGGCGAGCACGCCGAGGCCGAGGACCCACGCGAACACGGTGCCGATCGTTACGTCGTCGACGCGGCTTCGGTTTCCGAGCCATCCCAGCATCAGCGCTACTGCGGTGGTCGCGGCGAACAGCCCGAGCCGAGGGTCGATCCCGAGTGCGAGCGCGGACAGTGCTCCGGTGAAGGCGACGTGGCTCAGGGCGTCTGCGGTGAAGACCTGGCTGCGCAGGACCATGAAGTAGCCGGCCAGCCCGGACAGGGCGGCGATCGGGATGCCGGCTAGGAATGCGTGTCGCATGAAGTCGTGGGCGAGCAGGTCGCCCAGTCCGGGGTCAGCGGCGAGGATGGGAGTCATGTCCTCGCCTGAATCGGGGCGCTCGGAGCGGTCCAGCGCAGCCGGCGTGACATGGTCGCGGCTAGGTAGGAGGCGAAGGCGAAGGAGGTGAGGAAGAACCCGATGGGGAAGGTGGCGAAGTAGTAGGCCACGAACAGGGACGTCCAGGTGACGGTGACCGCCAAAAGGACGGTGAGTGCCACGCTGCCGGCTGGTCGCACCGTCCAGGTCTGGGCTGTGGCTGCTGGGACCACCAGCAGCGCGAACACGAGCAGCGTGCCGGTGATCTGGCTGACCTCTGCCGCTGTCGCACCCAAGAGGACCAAGAAGGTGACCGAGAGGACCCGCACCGGCACGCCGCGGGCGGTCGCGACATCGGGGTCGACCGAGGCGAACATCAGGGGTCGGGCGATGACTGCGAGGACCGCGACGGCGGCTACGGCGACCACGAGGAGGATCTGGACCTGGGCGGCGGTGATCCCGAGGAAGCTGCCGAACAGCAGCGCGTTCGCGCCGTTGAGGAACCCTCCATAGAGGCTGACGAACAGGAACCCGCATGCGAGGGCGAACGCCTGGATCGTCCCGGTGACAGCTGATTCTGCGCTGTGGGCGCGACCGCTGTGGGCGCCAGCTGTGGGGACGGCCGCGATCAGGACCGCCGCGACCAGGGCAAACGTGAAGAGTCCGTAGGTGGCGCTGACCCCGATCAGGATGGCGCCGGCGGCACCGGGGAAGCCGACGACGGCGAGGGTGTGTCCGGCGAACGTTTGGCGGCGCAGCACCATGAACCAGCCGACCAGTCCGGACAGGACCGCGACGATCAGTCCGGCTCGGAACGCGTTGACCATGAACGGGAACTCCAGGACCTGGCTGATGTTCTGTTTGAGGTCCCAGGTCAGCTGCGGGTCCAGCGTTCCACCAGCGCTGATCATCGGCGGTGGCGGTTCATCGCTTGTGCCGGTCCGCGTGGTGTGCGGGCGCCTCGGGTTGGCCGACTACGACGAGACGTCCATCGGAGGTGGACAGCACTTCGACCGGCAGCCCGTACAACCGGGTGAGGGTATCGCTGGTGATCACTTCGGCCGGGGTGCCGGTCACGGCTCCTCCGGCCGCGATGTAGACCACTCGGTCCAGGTAGCCGATTATCGGGTTCACGTCGTGGGAGACCAGGAGGACGGTGACGTTGTCCCGTTTGCAGATGGTGGAGATCAAGGCCGCGATGGCACTCTGGTTCGGCAGGTCCAGGCTGTCCAGCGGCTCGTCGAGAAGCAGCAGGCGGGGCCGTGCTGCGAGTGCTTGGGCGATGAGCAGCCGTTGCTGCTCACCGCCCGAGAGCTGCCCGATGGGTCGATGTGCGTAAGCACCGGCGTCGACGAGGTCGATGACTTCGGCGACCCGGGTGTCGGCGGCGCGGCTGCGGGCGCTCCACCAGCGGGCTCCTGGCAGCGGGACACCCCACCGGTTGCCGTCCAGACCGAGCCGGACCACGTCGATGCCGCGGACCCGGAGGCCAGATTCGAAGCTTCGGCGTTGCGGCAGGTACCCGATGCGGTTGTTGTTGGCACCGGGATCGGCGTCCAGGACCCGACCGGTTCCCGCTGCCAGCGGGAGTAGCCCGAGGACGACTTTGACCAGCGTCGACTTGCCCACCCCGTTCAAACCGAGGATCGAGATGAACTCACCCGAGCGGATGCTGAGGTCCACTCCGCTCCACAGGGTTCGCCGCCCGATCCGGACGGCCGCGCCGCACAGGTCGACCACCACGTCGTCGCCGGCGGATGCTCGGACCGCATCAGATGTCGTGCCGGGCGGCTGTCGGGTCATGGCGCTCATCGTCTCGTGCCTTCGGCCAGAGCCTTCCGCAAGGCCACCAGCTGTGCCGTTTGCCACTGCTCCCAGGACGCGGTCGCCGGGGTCATGGTCTCAGTGATCGTGGACACGGGGATGCCGGCCGCCTTGGCCGCATCCACCTGTCGCTGCACGTCAGGGGTGGCGTTTTGGGTGTTGTAAACGTAGACCTTGATGGTCTTGGTCTTGATCTGGGCGTCGATCTTGGCCTTGTCCCCGGCGGTCGGTTCGGTCCCTTCGCTGATGGCGGTGAGGAAACCCAGCGGAGTCACGAGATCCAGACCGGTGGCCGGGGCGATCATCGAGAAGATCGACTCCGACGCGCCTACGGGCGTGCCGGCGTACTTCCCCACAGAGCAAGCTGCCCTGAAGTGTCTCTACCTTGTGACCAGGTCGCTGGACCCCAAGGGCACCGGGCAGCAACGATGGACCATGCGCTGGAAGCCAGCGCTCAACGCGTTCGCCATCACCTTCGGTGACCGGATGCCGAAAGCCGAGCAGCACTGATGAGAACCGCCGCTTACACAGTGAGTCGGACATACCCACACCGAATGCCGGCGGTCAACGACGTCGGTGAGCCGTGTGCGGGAGAACCGCATGCACGGTTCGACGGGCGGGGCTGGAAACGGGCGCGCACGTCCTGCCGCACCGCGCCAGCCCCCGACCCTACGTCGGCGCCCGAGGTCGGTGTCTGATCGCGACCCTCTGCCGTCGTGGGGTTGAGTGTGACAGGTGGGTAGGACAGTCCAGCCCGGTGTCGCTCGGGTTGGGCGGGGTTCCACGGGTCCGGGGTGTGGCCGGGGTTGTCGGGACGGTCGGTGTTGGCGTCAGCCGGGACTGCGAGTGGGAACTGCTGGAGCCGGTTGATGGCGTCGCGGGCTGATATAGGTCAGTAGTCCTTCACAAACACCTCCGGAGGTGTCAGAAGGGATCCATCA
>CAXSHL010000103.1:0-12809 GCA_964237315.1 uncultured Nocardioidaceae bacterium | reverse complement strand
GCCTGGCTCTTGATGGTGATGCCGCGCTCGCGCTCGATGTCCATCCGGTCGAGGTACTGCGCCCGCGCGTTGCGCTCGGAGACCACCCCGGTGAGCTGCAGCATCCGGTCGGCAAGGGTCGACTTGCCGTGGTCGATGTGGGCGATGATGCAGAAGTTCCGGATGATCGCCGGATCGGTTCTGCCCGGTGCGGGCGCGGAGGTGGAGATGGGCACAGGTGACTCTCGGTAGCGTGCGGGGGTCGGGCTCCATCCTCCCACAGCCCCGCACCCCGTCGAGGCGTCCCGTTCTGCGACGGTGACCCCGCCGAGGCGTCCTGTTCTGCGACGCCGACCCCGCCGAGGCGTCCCGTTCTGTGATCAGGAGCCGTGGGACTCCAGGAACTCCTTGGACTTGGCGATGGCGAAGCCCCAGCCCTGGGTGAGGGTGGGCTTCGGCGGGAGGGCCACCTCGTCGGGGTTGGTGACCACGTCCAGCAGCACCGGACCAGGGTGCGCCAGTGCGTCGCGCACCGCGTCGTCGACGTCCTGGGGGTCGGTGACCCGCACGCCGTGCAGCCCGACGGCCCGGGCGACGGCCGCGAAGTCCGGGTTGGCCAGCGCCGTGCCGTGCTCGGGCAGCCCCACCTGCTCCATCTCGAGCTTGACCATCCCGAGCTGGGAGTTGTCGAAGACGACCAGCTTCACCGGCAGGTCGTAGCTCACCGCGGTGATCAGGTCGCCCATCAGCATCGACAGGCCGCCGTCACCGCAGAAGGCCACCACCTGACGGCCGCGGTCGAGCGCGGCGGCGCCCAGCGCCTGCGGCATCGCGTTCGCCATCGACCCGAGGTTGTAGGAGCCGATCAGCCGGCGGGTCCCGGTCATCCGGAGGAACCGCGAGAGCCAGACGGTGGCCATCCCGGTGTCGCTGGTGAAGACGGCGTCCTGGGTCGCGTGCCGGTCGATCGCCGCCGCCAGCGCCTCCGGCCGGATCAGGTGGTCCGGGTTGTCGACCGTCCGGCGGAGCAGTCCCTTGGGCTTCCGTTCGTACGACGGGTCGGCAAGCTCGGCCTGACGCTCACGCCACTCGACGTACTCCTGGCGCGACTTGTCGAGGTGTCCGCGGTCCGGCTTCTCGGTGAGCAGGGGCAGCAGCTGCTGCAGCGCGAGCCGGGTGTCCCCCACGAGCGGGTGGTCGACCGCCGTACGACGGCCGATGTGCTCGCCGCGC
The DNA here is from genome assembly GCA_964237315.1 of uncultured Nocardioidaceae bacterium. GTDB lineage: Bacteria > Actinomycetota > Actinomycetes > Propionibacteriales > Nocardioidaceae > Nocardioides_B. The sequence continues at coordinate 11,597 of CAXSHL010000103.1, read as the reverse complement.
ACGTCGAGCTGCACGACCACCTTGCCGGCGGGCAGGAAGTCGCGGTAGGGGAAGTCGGTGCCCAGCATCATCAGCACGTCGCAGCCCTCGAAGGCGGTGGCCGTGGCGGGGTTGCCCAGCAGGCCGGACTGGCCGATCTCGTAGTCGTTGTCGTCCTCGAAGCCGTCCTTGGCCTTGAGCGTGAGCACCATCGGCGCGGACAGGAGCTCGGCGAGCTGCAGCACCTCCGCACGCGCGTGCCGGGCGCCCAGCCCGACCAGCAGGGTCACGGCGCCGACGGAGTTGACGGCCTCCGCCACCGCCCTCACCGCGTCGACCGAGGGGGCGGCGAGCGGCTGCTGGTCCACGAACGTCGGCGCCGGCGAGTCCTCGGGCAGGTCGAGGCCGCCCACGTCACCGGGCAGCGTCAACACTGCCACACCCTGCTGCGCGAGCGCAGCGTTGACCGCCTGCTCGAGGAGCCCGGGCATCTGCTCGACCGTGGTGACGGTGCGGTTGAACACGGCCACGTCGGCGAAGACCGCGTCGTTGTCGACCTCCTGGAAGAACTCGGTCCCGATGTCCTCGCGGGGCACCTGGCCGCAGACCGCGAGGACGGGAGCGTGGGACTTGGCCGCGTCGTAGAGCCCGTTCAGCAGGTGCAGAGAGCCGGGACCCACGGTCCCCATGCAGACCGCCAGCCGACCCGTCAGCTGCGCCTGCGCGCCGGCGGCGAAGGCGCCGGCCTCCTCGTGCCGCACCCCGACCCAGTCGATGCGGTCCTCGCGCCGGATGGCGTCGGTCACCGGGTTCAGCGCATCCCCGACCACTCCCCACACGGTCCGGACCCCGTGCTCGGCAAGGGCCTCGATCATCATCTCGGCGACGGTCGTCATCTCGTTGGTCTCCCGGTGGTGTGGTGGTGGGTGCTGGCGGCGGGCGGGCCGCTGCCCGCGCCTGCCAGTGCCCGGGTGCGGGTGCGGGTATGCAGCAGCACAATGGCGGGCATGACCGGCCCGCCGCTCCCGTTCCGCACGGACGGCCCCCGTGGCGTGTCCGCGGTGGAGCCGGTCCCGCACGGCCGGACGGCGCAGCGCCTGGACTGGCTGCTGCTGCCCCCGATGCTCCGGCGCCTCGTCGAGGACCGGTTCGGCACCCGGGTGGTCCGCACCCGCTCCGCCGGCGCCGGCTACACCCCCGGGTGCGCCAGCGTGCTGGTCGGCGCCGACGGCCGTCGCCTGTTCCTCAAGGCGGCGAGCCGGAGGGCGCAGCGACCCTTCGCGGAGGCCTATGCCGAGGAGGCCCGCAAGCTGCGGTCGCTGCCCGGTGGGATCGGCGTCCCGCGGCTGCTGTGGTCCCACGAGGACGACCTGTGGGTCGTGCTCGCGCTGGAGTACGTCGACGGGGTCAACCCGGCCCGGCCCTGGGTCCCCGAGCAGCTGGCGATGTGCCTGGACACCCTGGAGTCGCTGGCCGAGCGGCTGACCCCTCCCCCGATGGCGCTCCGCTCGCTCGCCGAGGAGCTCGCCGGTGAGGTCGGGTGCTGGGACCACGTCCGACGTACCGCTCCGGGGTGGCCGCACCTGGAGGAGGCGGCCGCGCTCGCCGGTGGCTTCGCGGCCGCGACGGCGGGCCACACGCTCGTGCACACCGACGCGCGCGACGACAACTTCGTGCTGGCCGCCGGGCGGGCCTACCTGTGCGACTGGAACTGGCCGGTGGTGGGCGCCGCCTGGGTGGACACCGTGTGCCTGCTGATGACGGCGTACGGCGACGGCCTGGACGCTGAGGAGCTGCTCGCCGAGCGCCGACTGACCCGCGACGTGGATCCTGGTCGGGTGGACGCGCTGCTCGCCCTGCTTGCGGGATACTTCCTGCACCGGCGCGACCAGCCCGTGCCGCACTCCTCCCCGCACCTGCGCCGGCACCAGGACTGGTGCGCCGAGGCCACCTGGGCCTGGCTGGCCCGGCGCCGCGGCTGGACCTGACGGGAGCCCGGGGGCGAGGATTTGGGAGCAGAACGCCGCCGCTGGTAACATTGGGCCTCGCGTGCTCGGGCGTCAGCGCGCCCGCACGTCGGCGGGCCCAGCCGCCCGCTCCGACTCAGCATCACCCACCGAACGAACAACCCGAACGAGGCCTGCCCCGTGGCGAACATCAAGTCCCAGATCAAGCGCAACCGACAGAGCGCCGCTGCCCATGAGCGCAACAAGTCCGTGAAGTCCGCGCTCAAGTCTGCCGTCCGCCGCTTCCGGGAGGCCGCCGAGGCGGGCAACGCCGACGAGGCGCGCACCCTGGCCGCCGTCGCCGGCCGCAAGCTCGACAAGGCGGCGTCCGCCGGCGTGATCCACAAGAACCAGGCCGCTAATAAGAAGTCCGCGATCAGCAAGCGGGCCTCCGCGCTCTAGAGCGCCCTTCCCCGCCCGTCACGAGGCGTCGTCCCCACCAGGGTCGGCGCCTCGTTCGCTGTGTCTTGCGCTGGTCAGCGGGCCCGAGCCGACGTCACCGCCAGCACCATCCGCTCCAGGGAGTAGGCGGCGTCACCGGCGGCGCCCTTGACGTCCGCATCGGCCCGCGCGACCGCGGTGATCGCGTCGGCGAGACCGCGGTCGTCCCAGCCGCGGGCCTGCTCCCGCAACGTCCGGACCTTCCACGGCGGCACGCCCGCATCGCGGGCCAGATCACCCTCGCGCTGTCCCCTCGGAGCCGCGGCCACCTTCGCCAGGCCTCGGAGTCCGGTCGCGAACGCGCTGGTCACCAGCACTGCGGCGGTGCCGTTGTCCAGCGCCCAGCGGAGCTCCTCCAAGGCCATGGACGTGCGCCCCGCCAGTGCCGCGTCGGCGATCGCGAACGACTTCACCTCGGCCCGCCCCCCGAAGTAGCGACGCACCCCGGCCGCGGTCAGCGGCTCTCCGGGGAAGTCGCTGGTCAGCTGGTGCGCCGCGCCGGACAAGGCCCTGAGGTCCTGGCCGACGGCCTGGACGAGCAGGTCGGCGGCGTCCTCCGCGATCCGGCCGCCGTGGCTGCGCACCTCCTGGGAGACGAAGCGGGAGAACTCCGAGGGTCGCAGCGAGGCGGACTTGAGCTCGGTCACCGTCGGCAGCTTGCGCAGCCGGGTCAGCAGGCCACTGCCCTTGGCGCCGCCCGAGTGCACCAGCACCAGCCCGATGTCCTCGGCCGGCTGCGCCGCATATCCCAGCAGCCCTTCCTGAGCGTCCTCCGGCAGGTCCTCCAGCCGGCTGACCACGACACACCGGATGCTGGAGAACAGCGAGGGTGCCGAGAGCTCACCGAGCGCCGCCATGCTGACCTGGTCGGCCGTGGTGGCGGTGACCTCCGACTCGGCGTCGTAGGCCCGCACGGCGGCGACGACGGTGTCGACGTTGCGCTGGTTGAGCAGCTCCTCCGGCCCGGTGACGAGCGTGACGTGACCGAGGACGTCGGATGCCTGGGGAGTCGCCATGATGAGCGCCAGCCTGCCACAGCGCACCCCCGCTCCGGCTTGCTCGACCCTTCCGGACGCGTGCTCGCCCCCGCTCCTGGGTAACGTCCACCGACCCCCGTCCCACCGACCGAGAGGAGCACGCATGCAGCCCGAGCTGATCGGCGGCCGCTACCGCGTGCTGCGAGCCGTCGGACGGGGCGGCATGGGGACCGTCTGGCTCGCGCGCGACGAGCTGCTGCATCGCGAGGTCGCCGTCAAGCAGGTCGGGCTGCTCCCCGGCGAGTCCGTCACCGACTCGGCGCGGGCCCTGCGCGAGGCCCGGTCGTCGGCAGCGCTCAGCCATCGCAACGTCGTCACGGTCTTCGACGTGGTGGAGCAGGACGGCATCTGGCTGGTGATGGAGTACGTCCCCTCCCGATCGCTCGCCGACCTGGTCGCCCAGGAGGGTCCGCTGGAGCCCGCGGTCGTCGCGGACATCGGCGCACAGGTGGCCGACGGCCTGGCTGCCGCGCACGCCGTCGGCACGATGCACCGCGACGTCAAGCCCGGCAACGTGCTGGTCCGCGACGACGGACTGGCCAAGGTCAGCGACTTCGGCATCGCCCGGTCCGCCGGTGACCCGGCCCTGACCCAGTCCGGTCTGCTCACCGGCACCCCGTCGTACTTCTCTCCCGAGCTGGCCCGTGGAGCGGCGCCCACGCCGGCCTCGGACGTGTGGGCGCTCGGGGCCACGCTGTACGCCGCGGTCGAGGGGCAGCCGCCCTACCCACTGCACGCGAACCCGATCGCCATGCTGCACGACATCGCCAGCCGGCAGCCCCCTCCTCCGGGCCGAGCAGGGAACCTCGAGCCGCTGCTGCTCCGGATGCTCGACCGGGACCCCGAGTCGCGATGGTCGATGACCGACGCGGCGCACGCACTGCGCCGACTGGCCGACGAGCACCGGACAGGGCAGACCCTTGCCCAGACCCTCGCCCAGACGCGGGCGTGGACGCGGCCGGGTCCGGCCGGCGTCGAACGGGTCGGTCGGGACGAGGGCGCCTCCGGCGGGCACGACGCCGGAGAGGTCCGACGAGACGGCGCATCTGGCGGAAACGACGTCCGAGCAGTCCGTCGAGACGGCGCATCTGGCGGAAACGACGTCCGAGCAGTCCGTCGAGACGGCGCATCTGGCGGGGCCTCCGGGGACGCCATCCGCGGCAGATCCGCCGGTCGTGGCCGCAGCCGACGCGGCCCCTACGTGCTGCTCGCGATCGTCGCGCTGCTGGTCCTCGCCGGAGTCGGCTACGCCCTCCTGCACCAGGCCTCCGACGGCAGCGATCACACCGCCTCGAAAGGCCCGACCAGCAGCCCTCGCGCGTCGTCGAGCACGTCCGCGTCCGTCGACACGAGCTCGGGGAGCGGGTCGCCGAGCACCAGCCCGGGCGCCGGCCGGAGCGCATCCGCGCCCGCGAGCGGCTCATCCGCCGGCGCGAGCGGCTCATCCGCCGGCGCGAGTGGCTCCCCTAGCCTGGCGGCGAAGGCGGCGTTCCTCCGCGGCTACTTCCAGGTGGCCGGGACGGACGAGGGCTGGGCCAAGCTCGGCAGTGACGAGAGGTCGGTCGGTCGCGCCTCCTACGACCGCTTCTGGGGCACTATAGACTCGGCCAGCGTCAGCGACGTGAGCAACGGCGGTGACGGCGACACCGTGGAGGCGACGATCCGATACCGGTACTCCGACGGACGCGTGGTCGAGGAGCGGCAGCGGCTGTCCCTCGTCACGGCAGGCGACGGGTTCCTGATCGACGAGGACGACGTGCTGAGCTCGCGCACCCTCTCCTCCTGAGCTCAGCGGACACTTCACGTCAGACATTTCACAAGGAGCCCCGGTCGCGCACCTCCAGCCGGCCGTCCCGCACGATGACGGCGACGTCCCCGTCGCGGTCGGTGCGCTCGACCTTCATGCCGGACCTCCTCAACAGCGCCAGGGTCGCCGCGGCCGGATGACCGTAGTCGTTCTGGGCTCCCACCGACACCAGCGCGAGCCTGGCCCCGAGACCGCTGAGCAGGTCGGCGTCCTGGTGCCGACTTCCGTGGTGCGGCACCTTGAGCACGTCCACCCGCAGCCCCGGCAGCGACCGCCACAGATCCTGTTGGGCTTCGGGCTCCATGTCTCCCGACAACAGGAGGCGAACGCCCCGGACCTCGACCAGCAGCACCAGGCTGGCGTTGTTGGCGAGCGAGCCCTCCTCCTCCTGACCCCGCGAGACGGGCGCCGCTCGCACCGGACCGATGACCTGCCAGGTGAGCCCGCCGACGTGCCGGACCTCGCCGTAAGCCGGCACGCGGACCGGCACCTGAGCGGCCGCTGCCCACCGGCGTACCTCGTCCGCCCCGGACTGCGGGTCCTGCGTTGCAGTGACGTCGATCTCGGCGGCCCGGTGACTCCGTAGGACCGCCGGCAGCCCGTCGATGTGGTCCGCGTGGAAGTGGGTGAGCACGACCACGGGAAGCGCGCGCACGCCGAGCCGGCTCAGGCAGCGGTTCATGGCGTCCGGGTCGGGGCCGGTGTCCACCACGACCGCGCTGCGGCTGCCGGCGTTGAGCACCAGACCGTCACCCTGACCGACGTCGCAGGCCACGAGCACCCAGTCCCGGGGCGGCCACCCCGGGGACGGCAGAGGGCGCAGCATCACCACCACGAGTACGGCGACAAGCCCCATCGACCAGCTCGGGCGACGCAGCACCGCCGCAGCGCCCAGCCCGACTGCCGCGCAGACCAGAGCCAGCACGCCGAGGGACACGATGCCCGCTGACCAGTCGACGGCGGCCGTGGGCAGCCGGGCCAGGTGCGTGGCGACGGTGATGATCCACGAGGCGCAGACACCGGCCGCCCAGCCGAAGATCCGTCCGGGCGCGGGGGCGACCAGCATCAGGACACCGCCGACCAGCCCGCAGACCGTTGCCGGACCCACCACGGCGGCCACCGCCAGGTTGGCGGCAACTGCCACCAGGCTGACCTGACCGGAGAGCGCAGCCACCGCCGGGGTGCAGGCGAGCTGGGCTGCGAACGGGACGGCGAGCGCCTCGGCGGCCCACCGCGGCATCCAGCTCTGCAGGGCGTCCCGGAACGGCGGACCGAGGAGCAGGATGCCGGCGGTCGCCAGGGAGGAGAGCACGAAACCCCAGGAGAGGACCAGCCAGGGGTCGATCAGGAGGAGCACGAACACCGCGATCCCGAGAGCTCGCACTCCCTGGTCCCGACCGCGGGACGTCATCCCGAGCAGGGCCACCGACCCCATGGCCGCCGCGCGCAGCACGCTCGGCTCGGGGCGGGCCAGCACCACGAACCCGACGACACCCACCACACCTACGAGCATCAGGCCACGGGCGCGCACGCCGAGCCAGCGCGCCACGATGAGGAGGAAGCCGACGACCAGCGTGAGATTGGTGCCCGAGACCGCGGCGAGATGGGTGAGCCCGCAGGTGGCGAAGTCCTCGACCACCCGCGGCGACATCAGCTGGTCGTCCCCGACGACGAGGGCGGGAACCAGCGCCCGGGCGTCCGGCGACGCCGTCGTCACCGACGACCGGATGCCGGTGCGGACTCGCGCCGCGGCCGCGAAGAGCCGGCCGGGCTGCGTCCGGACCCGTGGGGGGCTCCTGGTCGACACCACCGCTGCCAGGTCGGGACTGTCTGGCCGGCCCAGCCGACCGGTCACCGTCACCCGGGCGCCCAGCCGGACGTCCACCCACTCCCGGTCGCCGATGACGAGCACCGGCACCCGGGTGCGGTGCGCGCGACCACGCCCCACCACCTCGGTGACCGTGAGCCTGGTCAGGGTGTAGCCACCGAAGCGTCCGCTGCGAAGCGTCGGGTCCGAGGTGACGCGTCCGGTGATCGTCACGGCGGCTCCCTCGCGCGCCAGCTCCGCCACCGGGCTGGTCCGGTTGGCCTCCAGGCGAGCCGCGAGTGCCCCACCGACGGCCGCGGCCGCCAGCAGGCAGATCACCCCGGTCACGACCGACTTGCGGTGGTGGGCCCGGAGGGCGAGCGTGCAGGCGCCGATGCCGAGCAGCACCAGGCCGACCCAGCCGGGCATCCCGACGGCGACCAGCCCGCCGAGCCAGCCGGACGCGCCCAGGATGACGGCTCGCAGGTCGGTGCGCCGGCCCGCCACCACCTCCCGCCCGGGCAGCGGCGGCATCACAGGGTGACGTAGGGCGCCATCTTGGCCAGCGTGACATCACCTATCCCGGACACCTCGAGGAGATCCTCGACCGCCGTGAAGGTGCCGTTCTCGGTCCGGAAGTCGAGGATCGACTGTGCTGTCACGGGTCCGACGCCTGGCAGCTCCTCCAGCTCGGTCTGGGTGGCCGTGTTGATGTTCACCATCGGGGTGCCACCCGCTGAGGTGGGAGCTCCCGCCGCCTCGGCCGCCACTCCCCCGGGCGCAGGGACGCCGACGACGATCTGCTCACCGTCGGCGAGCACCCGCGCCAGGTTGAGCGTTCCCAGCCGCACGCCCCGCCGGGCGCCTCCGGCCGACTCGAGTGCATCGACGACCCGGGACCCGAGCGGCAGGGTGGCGATCCCGGGTCTGCGGACCTTGCCCGCCACGTCGACGACGATGGTTCCGCTCGGCGAGGAGGCCGTGCCCGACGCGACCGCGCCTGCGGCCGGAGCCGGCGTCACCAGAGAGGAGGCTCCGGCCGAAGGTGACCCGCCAGCACCGGCACCGGTCGAGCCGCCCTCGGCGCCAGGGGCCGACCCGGCGGCCGACCCGGTGGCGGACGGAGTCGACGCACCAGCGGCGAGCGGGGGGACGGTCTCGCCGCCGTCCGCCCGCGACACCCACCAGGCGGTGAGTGCGAGACCTCCGAGCACCAGCACGGCCACCACCCCTAGATGGGCGACGGACATCCGGACCCTGCCCTGGAGCGTCGGGGGCAACCGGTCCTCGAACCAGCCGGCGATGCCGGCTGCGGCGCCCACCGATCGGTGCGCATGCCGTCCGGTCCAGGCGCCGGAGCCCGGCGCTCCGCCGGGCTCGGCGTCCGCAGCAGGCCCGGCGTCCACAGAAGGCCCGGCGTCCACAGAAGGCCCGGCGTCCGCCGCAGGCCTGGCGCCCGCACCCGCAGGGTGCCACGGCCCGGAGGACGAGGGCTCGCCCCGATCGGGACGGATCATCGCGAGCTCGGCACTCAGCTGCTCCAGCCGGCGCCGGGCCACCTCGGCGACCTCCTCCTTGTCGGACCTGCGATTGCGCATGCATGTGAACCTAGGAGGCCGACGGTGTCATCGCGACCGGCGTTCCCCCGCCTGTGCACAACTCGATGCCGGCTGTCCTCGGTGGACGGTTCCTGGCCAGCAGCCGCGGTCAGCCGGGAGGCGGACCGTCCACCGACGGTGGACAGGGCGAGACGACGACCGCCACCATTCCCGGCCCGACGTGTGCCCCGATCACGGCTCCGACCTCGCCGACGCTGACGGCGCGGTCCGCCAGGTTCGCGGCCAGGCGCGCCCGCAGGTCGGTGGCGAGGGCCTCGGCCCGCTGCGGATTGGCGAGATGGGCGACCGCGACATCCACCTGTCGCTCGCCGGCGGCCGCCACCGCGAGCTCCTCGAGCCGGCTCAGCGCCCGGCCCGTCGTGCGCACCTTCTCGCGGGGGGCGATGGCGCCGTCCACGATCTCCAGCAGCGGCTTGACGGCGAGCGCGGAGCCCAGCAGGGCGGCGGCGGGCCCGATCCGGCCGCCCCGGCGGAGGTACTCCAAGGTGTCCACGTAGAACAGCGACGTGGTGGCGGCCGCCCGCGCCAGGGCGGTCTGTGCCGCGTCGTCGCAGGTGCCGCCGGCGTCGAGCACGTCAGCGGCGGTGAGCACGGCGAACCCCGACGCCATCCCGAGCTGCCGCGTGTCCACCGCGCGGACCGGGATGGGCGCCTCGCGGGCGGCCAGCAGCGCCGACTCGAAGGTGCCGCTCATCTCCCCCGACAGGTGGATCGAGAGCACCTCGCGCGCTCCCTCGCGGTGAGCTCGCTCGTAGACCTCGAGGAACATGGCAGGCGTCGGCCGCGAGGTGCTGACCGGCGCCTTCGCGCGCAGGGCCTCCGCGATGGTGGTCGGGGTGACCTCGGCGTCGACGCCTTCGTCGTACGACGTGGTGCCGACCACCACCTGGAGCGGGACCACGACGATGCCGCGACTCTCGACGACCTCGCGCGGCAGCATCGCCGTCGAGTCGGTGACGAGCGCCACGGTGCGAGCCATGGCGTCAGGCTATCGGGGCCGGATCGGGAATCTTTCCACGCCGACCGGGGGTTGGCCCGGTGCACTCATCGCTGCCGGGAGGGTCCCGGCCCCATCTCGGAGGAGAGCTCATGCGCGTCGTCATCGCCGGAGGCCACGGTCAGATCGCCCTTCTGCTCGAGGAGGTGCTGGCCGGTCGCGGGGACACTCCCGTCGGCATCGTGCGCAACCCCGACCACGTCGCCGACGTCGAGCGCCGTGGCGCGCAGAGCGTGGTGCTCGACCTCGAGGACACGGACGCGGCGACGTTGGCCGAGGTGCTGGCCGGCGCCGACGCCGTGGTCTTCGCCGCCGGCGGCGGCCCGAGCAGCGGGGTCGAGCGCAAGGAGACGGTCGACAAGGGCGCCGCGGTGCTGCTCGCGGACGCTGCCGAGCTGGCGGGGGTACGCCGCTACGTGATGATCTCCGCGATGGGCACCGAGAACGCCGACCCGGACAGCGACGAGGTGTTCGCGGTCTACCTGCGCGCGAAGAAGGCAGCCGACGACGACCTCCGCGCCCGGGACCTGGACTGGACGGTCGTGCGCCCGGGCCGGCTGACCGACGACCCGGGCACCGGCCGCATCCAGGTGGGCTCCCTGTCCCGGGGCGACGTGTCGCGTGCGGACGTCGCCGCCGTGCTCGCGGAGGTGCTCACCACCGACGGCACGATCGGCACGACCTTCGACCTCCTCGGCGGAAACCAGACGATCGAAGCGGCGCTCGCCGGTCTGTGACGTCTGGCGAATCCACCCGGTACGGCGTCCGGCACGGTTGTGGTCACTGAGCGCTGCATGCGACGAGGTTGTGGTCACTGACCCGGGCCCGTGACGCAGTCGTGGTCACCGGAGGGCCGACGGAGCGCCGTACCGGCCCCGGAATGACCACAAGTCGGCTCCGGCGACGTGGGCCAGGGATGCGAGGCTCACGGGGCCGATCCGGCGCTCCCCATGGCGAACTGGCGCTTCCCATGGGTCACGGCCCATGGGAAGCGCCAAACGTCCTGCATCCCCTGGTAATCGGCGGGGGGTGACGAGGGGGTCAGGTGGCCACGATGTTGACCAGCTTGGGAGCCCGGACGATCACCTTGCGGACCGTCTTGCCCTCCAGGGACCGCTGGACGCGGGCATCGGCCATCGCCATGGTCTCCAGGTCCTCCTCGGAGATGTCCGGGCTGACCTGCAGCTTGGCCCGCAGCTTGCCCTGGACCTGCACGACCGCGGTGATCGATTCCTCCACCAGGAGCGCCGGGTCGACGGCCGGCCAGCCGGCGCGGGCCACGGTCGGGGAGTGACCCAGCCGCTCCCACATCTCCTCCGCGGTGTACGGCGCGACCAGGCTCAGCAGGATCGCGACGGTCTCGGTCGCCTCGCGGACCGCGGGGTCCTGCGGTCCGCAGCCGGAGTCCACGGCCTTGCGGGTGACGTTGACCAGCTCCATCACCCGGGCCACCACCACGTTGAACCGCTGGGACTCCAGCAGCTGCTCGGCCTCGTGGACGGTGCGTGCGGTGGCGGTGCGCAGCGCGACGTCACCGCCCTCGGCAGGCGTGCCCGGAGCCGAGGTCACGTCGCCGCTCAGCCGCCAGGCGCGCTGCAGGAAGCGCAGGGAGCCACCCGGTGAGACGTCCGCCCAGTCGATGTCAGCCTCCGGCGGGCCGGCGAACACCACCGTCAGCCGCACCGCGTCGACGCCGTACGCGTCGATCTGCTCGCCCAGGTCCACGCCGTTGCCCAGCGACTTGCTCATCCCGCGGCCCTGGTTGATCACCTCGCCCTGGTTCATCAGCGCGGTGAAGGGCTCCACGAAGTCGACCATCCCCATGTCGTGCAGCACCTTGGTGAAGAACCGGCTGTAGAGCAGGTGCAGGATCGCGTGCTCGACGCCGCCGACGTACTGCTCGG
>CAXSHL010000102.1:0-12832 GCA_964237315.1 uncultured Nocardioidaceae bacterium | reverse complement strand
AGGCAAGCCACCGGTCACCCGACTGACCAACCTCCCTGGACATCACAGCTAGCCGAGGCTGCCGAGCCGGTAGATCATCTTCACCACTCCGGACGGGTGCGGCGTGACGCTCTCCAGCGCGAGGTCGGTGCTGCCGGTCACCCCGCCGAACAACGGCTTCCCGCCGCCCAGCACGACCGGGTGCACGAGCAGGTGGTACTCGTCGACCAGTCCCAGGTCCGTCAGCTGCCGCACGAGGCTGGCGCTGCCGTAGACGATGATGTCGCTTCCGGGCTCCGCCTTGAGCTGCTCGATCTCCTCGCGTCGTACGTCGGTGAGCACGTCGGTGTGCTCCCACGACGGGTCGGTCAGGGTCGTCGAGACGACGACCTTGCGCATCGCGTTCAGCAGCTGCGCGTAGACCTTCTCGCCGTCGGACACCCCCTCCCGCTCGGGGACGGTGGGCCAGGAGCCGGCGAAGCTGTCGTACGTCTTGCGCCCGAGAAGGAGCGTGTCACCACCCTGGACCAGCTCGGTCTCGTAGCTGCCCATCGTCTCGTCGTAGTAGCGGCCGATCCAGTCCATCTCGTTGTTGGGACCGGCGATGAAGCCGTCCAGGCTCACCCAGGTGGTGGTCACGATCTTCCGCATGTCGGGTCTCCTCGGTGCTCGGGGACGTCACTCGGGAGCTTGCACAGCGAGCCCGGCGAAGTAGGTACGGTAGCGCCTCGCGTCGCGAGTGAGGGGTCGGTGGTCCGAGACGCATGCCTGGCCTCAGATTCCTTGCACCGCAGGGTCGGAGCACGGCTCCCAGGCCGCGGCGCAACCGGAACGGCGATAGCTCCGCGCGGGCGGACCTGACGCGCGGGTCTCCACTGCCTGCCTCCCGCGCTGGTCGGCGGGGTCCGGAGAGCGATCAGCTGACGGGCTCCGGGGGCCGCATGTGGGGCAGGGGGGCGCCGGCGGTCCACACCTCGGTGATCCGGACGGTGACGAACCGCCACCCCTCCGGCGTACGGCGCAGAGTGCTGTCGTACCAGCCGCCACCATCGGCGTGGCCGCCCGGGTCCTCGCCGAGGACGTGCACGCCGATGAGGTAGGACCGGACCCGAGCCGTGTCGCCGTCGATCGTGATGGCGTGGTTGGAGCTGAGGTGCCACGTGCCGGCGTACTGTCCCAGCGCTCGCGGCGAGGCCGTCCGCATCAGCTCCTCGTGGCCCTCGAGCCGAAAGACGTCACCGGCCATGAAGACGCCGTCGGGCACGTAGAGCGCGACGTGGGTGTCCCAGTCCTTCTCGTCGAGGGAGCGGGCGAACTCGACGAGCAGGTCACTGATCGTGGCTCGGTCCACGAGCCACTGCACCTGCGTGGCGAGGTCGCGGGTAGCCGGCTCAGACATCGCGGACGATCCGCCGGCTCAGCAGGATCATCAGCAGCGAGACGGCTCCGATCGCGACGAGCGCCGCGGACAGGCCGCTGAGCAGACCGCTGAGCCCGAGGACAAGGAGGGGGCACAGGAACTCGCCCATGAACAGCGAGGCGGTCCACAGCCCGGTGCCGCGGCCGCGCTCGTCGAAGGACAGCTGGGAGACGGCCCAGGTGAGCAGCGTGGGCAGCAGCAGGCCAGTGCCGGCGCAGGCCACCAGGACGCTGACGATGATCAGCGGCAGCGGCGTCGCCACGGCGAAGCCGATCAGGCCGACGCCGGCGAGGGCGAAGGCGATGGTGAGCAGCGTGCGGGTGCTGAGCCCGGTGAGCCGCGCGAAGGCCAGGCCACCGATGGCCGTGGACAGCGATGCCACCGCACCGACCACGCCGATGGCGGCCGTGGACGTGATGCCGACGTTGTCCAGGACGTAGGAGACCTCGACGACCGGGGCGTAGAACACCACTCCGCCGAAGACGGTGACGACCACTGGGACCAGCAGGACCTTGACGGGGAACGGCGGGATCACCCGGTGCGCCTCGGCCGCCGGCTTCACAGGCTGCCAGATCAGCACGGTGGCGAGGACGGCGAAGACGAAGGCCGAGGAGTACAGCCAGAACGGTGCCCGCCAGGTGAGCGAGCCCAGGGCGCCGCCGACCGCGAAGAACACCGTGGCGGCCAGGGCCGCACCGACGGTCTGCATGCCGAGCCAGCGGTTGCGCGCGTCCCCCTCGTAGTAGTCCACGATCAGTGTCGTGCAACAGGTCATGATGGCCGCCTCGGTGATGCCCACCCCGGCACGGGTGGCCACGATCGCCGGCAGCGAGTCCAGCAGCAGGGGCGCCATGCCGAGGAACCCGTAGGCGACGAGCGAGCCCACCAGCAGCCGCTTGCGGCCGAGCCGGTCCACGATGCTGCCGGCGAACGGCGCCAGCACGGCGATCATCAGCGCCGGGATGGTCAGGGTCACCGGCACCAGCACCTTCACCCCCGGCGTGCCGGCGAACGCGTCCTGCATCGCCGGGAGCACCGGTGACAGCAGCACCGCGCCGAGAACGGCCAGGCAGCTCATCAGGACCAGCAGCACGCCCTGGTCGACGCCGGGTCGGCGCGTGGTGTCAGCAGAGGTCGGCGCGGGCAGGGTGACGTCGGCCATGGAGGGTCTCCGATCGGGTGGCGGTCCGGACCGGGTGCCCGTCTGTGACGGGGCTCACCGGAGTGCCCTCAGCCTGGCGTTCGCAGCGGTAGTTGTGAAATAGCGATCGTTTAGGACCGCCATAGATGAGGCTGATGGCTCAGTCAGTCGCGGGCTCCGGGTCCAGCCGTCCGGCGGCCGTCCTGAGTGCCCCGCGGAGCCACAGGTGCGCCGGGTCGTCGCGATACATCGGGTGCCACCAGAACGCCTCCTTGAGCGGCACCGTCTCGACCGGGCTGGCCAGCAGCCGGAGGCCGGCCGGACCGGCGAGCCGGTCCGCGAGGCGGGACTGCAGGAGGGCGATCCGGTTGCTGCCGGCGACCAGGAACGGCATGCACAGGAACGTGTCGACGACCACGTCCACGTCCGGCTCGATGCCCGCCAGCCGCAGCTGCTGGGCGGCCGGCGCGAAGGCCGTGGGCAGGTTGTAGAGGACCACCCACGGCAGCGTGCGGAGGTCGTGGAGGGTGAGCTCCTCGCCCACCTGGTCGTTGGAGTCGTCAACCAGGCACACCCACGTGTCCTCGTAGAGCTCGAGGTGCGGCAGGTCGCGCAGGAACCCGTGCGGGAGCACGATCCCGTCCACCGTGCGCAGGGTGTCCTGCGCATGGTCGACGGCGTACGGCGACGTCTGCTCGAACCGGACCCGGACCCCCGGGGCCTGCTCGGCGACCACCGCGACGAGCGCCGGACCCAGCACGGCGGCGGCGTAGTCCGACATCACCAGCGTGAACTGGCGCTCCATGGTGCCGGGGTCGAAGTCGGGGGCGGCGTCGAAGACCTTGGTCACGCTGGCCAGAGCGGGCGGGGTGCGCTCGGCCAGGCGCAGGGCGAGCGGCGTCAGCTCGTAGCTGTTGCCACGGCGGACCAGCAGCTCGTCGCCGAAGTGCCGCCGCAACCGCCCGAGGCCGGCGCTGACGGCCGGCTGGCTCAGGCCGAGCTGCTCGGCGGCCCGCGTCACGTTCCGCTCCCGCAGCAGGACGTCCAGGGTGACCAGCAGGTTCAGGTCCAGGTTGATCAGCATCCGGTCGGTGGGCACCGCCCCACGATAAGCCGCTCGCCATAGACACGACAGATGGGAAGCATCAACAGATCGACGTTGCCTGATGGCCGGACGGGCCCGCACAGTGGTCACAGTCACAGCCCCCCACCCGCTCGAGGAGAACGTCGTGCCCGCTGTCGAGAACGTCCTGGTCGTGGGCGCCGGTGCTGCCGGCGCAGCCACCGCGATCCTGCTCGCCGAGCGAGGGATCTCGGTCGACCTGGTCGACGTCAAGCCCGACATCGGCGCCGTCGGGTCCGGCATCACCTTGCAGGGCAACGCGCTGCGAGTGTTCCGCGAGCTGGGCGTCTGGGAGGAGATGCGCCGCCACGGCTACGGCTTCGACACCCTCGGGATCCGCATCCCCGGCCCCGCCGCCACGATCGTCGCCGACCTGCACGACATCCGCACCGGTGGCCCGGACCTACCGGCGACACTGGGGATGCACCGGCCGACGATGGCCCGAGTGCTTCTGGACCGGGCAGCGGACGCCGGCGCGAAGGTCCGCTTCGGCACCACGTGCACGGCGATCGAGCAGGACGAGACCGGTGTGGACGTGACCTTCGCGGACGGCTCCGTCCAGCGCTACGACCTCGTGGTCGGGGCGGACGGCATCCGCTCCTGGACCCGTCGGGCCCTGGGCATCCCGCAAGAGCCGCAAGGAACGGGGATGGGCATCTGGCGCGCCTTCACCGCTCGTCCGGAGAGCGTGGTCCGCACCGAGCTCTACTACGGCGGCCCCTGCTACATCGCCGGCTACTGCCCGACCGGCAGCGACAGCCTCTACGCCTACCTGGTCGAGGACGCCACCGACCGCAGCATGCTGACGCCCGAGGATTCCCTCGAGGTGATGCGCGCACTGTCCCAGGCCTACCACGGACCCTGGGACGACATCCGCGAGCGGCTCACCGACCCCTCCCGGATCAACTACACCTGGTTCGAGAGCCACTTCCTCGAGGGCCCGTGGCACCGCGGCCGCGTCGTGCTGGCCGGGGACGCCGTGCACGCCTGCCCGCCGACCCTCGCCCAGGGCGCCGCGCAGGCGCTGGAGGACGCGTCGGTGCTCTGCGAGCTGCTCCTCGGCGCCGACCGGCTCGACGACGACCTGCTCGCCGGCTACGCCGTCCGTCGCGCCCCTCGTGCCCGGGCCGTCGTGGACGGCTCGCTGCAGATCGGCGACTGGATGCTCGCCCACGAGCAGGGGGATGTGCCCGGCCTGATGCTCGCCATCTCCACGATGCTCGCCCAACCCGCCTGAGTCCCGAGAAGGAGAAGACCATGAGTGAACGACTGATCACCCACCTGCGACACGTCGACCTGGCCGTGCCCGACTACGACAGGCAGCTGGAGTTCTACACGAACACCTGGGGGCTGTCCGCGGAGACCACCGACGACGGCCTCGCGTTCCTGGCGGCCGAGGGGTCCCCGGAGCAGTACTCCGTGCGGCTGCGGCGGGCAGAGGACAAGCGCCTGGACCTGATCTCCTTCGGCGCCGCCAACCAGACCGACGTGGACGCCCTGGCGCAGCGGCTCGGCACCGCCGGCATCCGGCTGGTCGGCGAGCCGGACAAGCTCTCGACCCCCGGGGGCGGCTACGGCTTCCGGTTCTTCGACATCGACGGCCGCACCATCGAGGTCTCCTGCGACGTCGAGGTCCGTGCGCACCGCAAGGTCGAGGAGGGCGAGTCCATCCCGGTCAAGCTCTCGCACGTCGTGGTGAACACCCCGACGCCCGAGGCCACCGTCGCGTTCTACGACGAGTACCTCCAGTTCGCGCTCTCGGACACGCTGACCTCCCCGCACATGGGTGAGGTGATGTGGTTCCTGCGCACCAACACCTTCCACCACAGCCTGGCGATCGCCCGCGGCCCGCACGTGGCCCTGCACCACGCGTCGTTCGAGATGCGGGGCATCGACGAGTACATGCGCGGCACCGGCCGGCTGATGCGCGCCGGCGTCGAGAAGATCTGGGGACCCGGCCGGCACATGGCGGGCAACAACACCTTCAGCTACTTCCTCGACCCGCACGGCAACACCATCGAGTACACCACCGAGCTCGAGGAGCTCGACGAGGACACCTGGCACCCACACCTCTACGACTTCTCCGACCCCGAGGTGACCGACCAGTGGGGCACGGCCAACCCGATGAACGAGCTGGTCGCCAAGCAGTCCTTCAACGACGTGGACCGGGGCGTGTTCGTGGCCCCGCCGGTGTGACATGAGGCTCGCGACGTACCTCCAGGACGGGACCGAGCACGCCGGCGTGGTCGCCGACGGGCGCGTGCACCCGTTCGACGCGGACCTGACGATGCTCGACGTGGTCGGCCTGGGCCTCGACGGCGCCCTCGCGCTCGGCGAGCAGGCGCTCCGGTCGCCGGGCACCGACCTGGCCGACGTACGCCTGCTGGCGCCGCTGCGACCGCCCACCCTGCGCGACTTCGTGGCGTTCGAGGAGCACGTCGAGGGCGTACGACGGAGCATCGACGGCGTCAGTGGCGTCGCCGAGGCGTGGTACGACGCACCGACGTTCTACTTCACGAATCCGCACGCGGTGATCGGCCCGGACGAGGACGCGGTCTTCCCCGCCGCCAGCACCGCGAGGGACTTCGAGCTCGAGGTCGCCGCCGTGGTCGGGCGCGAGGGCCGGTCGCTCGCCGTCGAGGAGGCAGCCGCGCACGTCTTCGGCTACACGATCCTCAACGACTGGTCGGCCCGGGACCTGCAGGGCCGCGAGATGCAGGTCAGCCTCGGACCGGCCAAGGGCAAGGACTTCGCGAGCTCGCTCGGCCCGTGGATCGTCACGGCCGACGAGCTCGAGCCGCACCGCGACAGTGACGGCTTCCTCGACCTCTGGTGCTCGGTGGAGGTCAACGGCACCGAGCTCGGGCACGACCTGCTGTCCAACATGGGCTGGACGTTCGAGGCCATGGTCGCCTACGCATCCCGGGACACCCGCCTGGTGCCGGGTGACGTGCTGGGCTCCGGCACCACCGGCAACGGCGGCTGCCTCGCGGAGCTGTGGGGCAGGAACGGCCGCCAGGACCCGCCGCCGCTCCAGCACGGCGATGTCGTCACCCTCACCGTCCAGGGCATCGGCAGCCTCACCAACCGGGTGGCTGTGGCCGCGCCGGCTCCGGCACTGCCGCCGGTGCGTCGTCGTGACGCCGCGCAGGCCCGGTCGGCACACCGGCTGGAGACGCACGCCGGGACGACGACGTGACCTCGCTCACCGGCCGAACCGTCGTGGTCACCGGGGCAGGCTCGGGGATCGGGGCGGCCGTCGCAGCCTCGGCAGCATCAGCGGGCGCACACGTGATGGCGCTGGACTCCCGACCCGGTGCGGGCATCCGGGTCCTCGACGTGCGCGACGAGGACGGCTGGGCTGCCCTGGCTGCCGAGCTGCGCGAAGCCGGCCACACGGTGCACGGACTGGTGAGCTGCGCGGGCACCACGTGGCGCGCCCGGCTCGGAGACGTCAGCGCGGCCGCCTTCGCGCACGTCCAGGCGGTCAATGTCCTGGGCCCGCTGCTCGGCCTGCAGGCGCTCACCCCCCTGATGACGAGCGGGTCCTCGGTGGTCCACATCGGCTCGCTGGCGGCGCGCCAGGGGCACTACCCCGTCGCCTACACCGCCAGCAAGTGGGCGCTGCGCGGGCTCACCCACGCTGCAGCGCTGGAGCTGGGTCCGGCCGGCATCCGGGTGAACATCGTGCACCCGGGCTTCGTCGAGACACCCATGACCGCCGGCGCTGCGGAGTCGTTCCGCGCCAGCTCGCTCGCCGAGACACCGCTCGGACGGGCGGGACTGCCGCAGGACGTGGCCTCCGTGGTCACCTTCCTCCTCGGCGACGCGGCCGCCTTCGTCACGGGCGCGGAGATCCCCGTCGACGGAGGAGCCGGGTCGCACGGCGGCGCCAAGAGCGTGTCCGATGCGCTGCGCCCGTCGTACGTGCCACCGGACGTCTGTCCCCCCGGCTCCATTGCTCTCCGAGCGGGCGAGCCCGCCGGCACCCTCACCTGACCGTTCACCTCAGCCCATCTCAGCGCAGACAAGGATCATCATGTTCTCCTACTTCCCCGGCAACTACGTCTGGAACCTCGGGGTCGTCGCGGCCCTGAACAGCGGCGGGCTCATCGACGAGGTGGACCGGGCGTGCCGGCCCATCCGCGAGCTCGCGGCGCAGGGGTCAGACGTCGGCACCGCCGAGTTCATGGCCGCCTGGACCGCCGTCGTCGACGACCTGGAGGCGAGCGCACGCGCGGACCTGGCAGCCGGGCACGACCGGTCGGCGGGGCACAAGCTCCTGCGCGCGACCAACTACCTCACCCAGGCCGAGCGGATGCAGAGCGCGCACTCCCCGGAGCGCAAGGCGATCTACCAGCGCTGCCTGGACCTGATGGCCAGCACCTTCGAGCACCTGGACCCCGCGACCACCCGGGTGGCGGTGCCGTTCGAGGGGTCGCTGCTGCCGGCGTACTTCACCGACGCGACCCACGGACGCAGTGAGACGGGACCTGTGCCGTGCATCGTGATGTGGAACGGGCTGGACAGCACCAAGGAGCACATGTACCTCTCCGGCTTCTCCACCGAGCTGGCCGCCCGCGGCATCTCCACGCTGATGGTGGACTGCCCGGGCAGCGGTGAGGCGCTGCGGTTCCTCGGGCTGACGTCGCGGATCGAGACCGAGGACTGGGCGGCTGCCTGCGTGGACTACCTCGAGGGCCGCGACGACGTCCGGGCGGACCGCATCGGCCTCGTCGGCTGGTCGCTGGGTGGCTACTACGCACCACGCGCGGCGGCGTTCGAGAAGCGGCTCGCCTTGTGCGTGGCGTGGGGAGCCAACCACGACTGGGGCGCGGTGCAGAAGCGCCGCCTCGAGCGGGAGGGCGAGAACCCGGTGCCGCACTACTGGGACCACGTGCTGTGGGTGTGGGGACACCACGACGTCGAGGAGTTCATCTCGTTCGCGGAGGGGGTCAGGCTCGACGGGGTCGTCGAGCAGATCACCGTCCCCTTCCTCGTCGCGCACGGGGAGAACGACCGGCAGATCCCCGTCGCCTACGCGCACCGCTCCTACGAGCAGGCCACCGCGAGCCCGAAGCGGGACCTGCGGATCTTCACCCCGGCCGAGGGCGGCGCCGAGCACATCGGGCTGGACCACCTGCCCTACGTCGGCGGCTACATCGCCGACTGGGTCACCGACACGTTCGCGGAGCTCTCGTGAGCCGCGAGCTGGACCGCACCGACCCCGCGGCCGAGATCGCGGCAACCGCGAAGCGGGTCTCGAACTGGGGCAGGTGGGGACCCGACGACGTCCGCGGGACCATGAACTTCCTCGACGACACGACCCGGCGGGACGCCGCGGCACTTATCCGGCGGGGCAGGTCGTTCTCGCTGTCCCAGTCCTTCGACATGGACGGGCCGCAGAAGGGCTGGCGGCGTCGGACCAACCCGGTGCACACGATGCTGGACACCGGCGTCGACGCGGTCGCCGGCGTCCAGGGCTTCCCGCACGGGCTCGGCGGGGCCGACGACGTGGTCTTCATGCCGCTGCAGTGCTCCACGCAGTGGGACGGGCTCGGGCACATCTTCGACCACGGGGTGGCCTGGAACGGCCGCCCCGCCGACCAGAGGGTCACCAGCCTGGGTGACGCCGTCACCGGGATCGAGACGATCGCCGACGTGGTCGCCGGCCGCGGCGTGCTCCTCGACGTGGGCCGGGTGGTCGGCACGGACGGTGAGCTGCCCGACGGCTTCGCGATCACCGAGGAGCACCTGCTGGCCACCATCGAGGCGCAGGGTCCCACCTCCGTCGTACGGCGTGGCGACATCCTGCTCGTGCGCACCGGCCGGCTGACCCGGGCCCGGCGCGACGGCTGGGGGGAGTACGCCGGGGGGCCCTCGCCGGGACTGTCGTTCACGACGGCCGACTGGCTGCACGACAGCGAGATCGCCGCGATCGCCACCGACACCTGGGGCTTCGAGGTCCGCCCGAACGAGTTCGACGACGCCTTCCAGCCGCTGCACCAGGTGGCGATCCCGCACCTCGGCCTGTTCCTGGGGGAGATGTGGGACCTCGACGCGCTGGCGGAGGACTGCGCCGCCGACGGCGTGCACGAGTTCTGGCTGACCGCGGCACCGCTGCCGGTCACCGGGGCGGTGGGGTCCCCGGTGAACCCGATCGCCGTGAAGTGACGGTTCGGTGACCCCGCCGACCCGGCGAGTGTGCACGCCTGAACCCGGTCGAGTCGGCCCGTCTGCACGGCAGGTGCCTCGCCTGCGCGGGTGGCGGATCGACGTACTCCCCATGGAGAACTGGCGCTTCCCATGGGTCACGGCCCATGGGAAGCGCCGAACTTCCTGCATCCCCTGGTAATCAGCAGGGGATGCAGCCTTGGTCAGTCCTCGACGGCGGCCTCGGGCGTCTGCTCGACGTGCGGGGGCGTGGAGAGCGCGGTGACGGACCGAGGCGTGGGCCGACCGGTCACGTCCTGCTCGACGGGGGCCCGGGTCTCGGTTCCCGGGATGCGACGTCGCACCGGCGCAGGCAGCAGGGCCCCGGTGCGTCGCCGGCTGACGACGAGCGCCGCCCCGAGCGCGGCCGCCAGCAGCGCGGCGACGACAGCGACCACCGCGGTACGGCGGCTCATGGCCGCCCCAGCGCGTCGAGCGCCGCCATGTCCTGCGCCGACAGCTCGAACCCGCCCACCTCGGCGTTGGACCGGATCCGCTCGGGCTTGCTGGACTTGGGAATGACCACGACGCCGTGCTGCAGGTGCCAGCGGATGACCACCTGGGCCGGCGTACGCCCCAGCCGGTCGGCGACCTCGGTGATCGTGGGGTCCTTCAGCGTCCCGCCGCGCAGGGCGCTGTAGCCCTCGAGCGTGACACCGCGGGTGCGGTGCTCCTCGAGGACCGCGGCGTCGAAGAGCAGCGGGCTCCACCTGACCTGGTTGACCGATGGTGCGGTGCCGGTCGCCGAAGTCACCTCGTCGACCAGGTCGACGCCGAAGTTGCTGACCCCGATGTCACGGGCCAGGCCCGACTCCCGCGCCTCGGTGAACGCCTGCCACATCGAGGCGTCGGTGTCGCCGCCGGCGGGCCAGTGCACCAGCCACAGGTCCACGCGGTCGGTCCCCAGCAGGTCCAGGCTCTGCTTGAGGGTGTCCAGCTCGCGGCCCGCGCGGTTGGGCGGGCACTTGGTGGTGACGAACACGTCGTCGCGCGCGACCCCGCTCCGGGCGAGGGCCTGCCCGACCTCCCCCTCGTTGCCGTAGATCATGGCCGTGTCGAGGTGCCGGTAGCCCGCCTCGAGCGCCGCCTCGGTCGCGCGCACGGCGTCGCCGCCCTTGATCTGCCAGGTGCCGAACCCGAGCAGCGGCATCCGCGCGCCGCTGGCGAGCACCGCCCCGTCCTCGGGCAGCTGTGGTGCGTCGCTCATCGCTGCGCCACGGCCGCGTGCACGACGACGTGCTGCACCGGCACGTCGTACTTCGCTCGAGCATCGGACACGACCCGGTCCTTCAGCCAGGCCGACCGGTCCTCGGGCTGGGTCGCGATCACCACGTGGTCGGGCTCGAACTCGCGCATCGCCTTGTCCAGCGCCACCTTCGGCCGGTAGTCGCCGAGCTCGCCGCGAACGGTGAGGCCCATCGACCCGAGGTCGGACAGGGTCTGGTCGAGCCGCTGCTGGGCGGCCTCGGTGGTGGCCTGCCAGACGAACGCGGCACCCTCCCTGTCGGCCTGTCCGGTGTCCACCGGGTTGGCCGGCACGACGACGAGGTACTCCGCCTGCTCGCTGCCCTGCAGGTCGTTGAGCGCGTCGTGCAGCTCGCTCTCGCCCATCGTCTGGTTGGCCAGCACCACGACCCGGTGCACAGGGCCCTCGGAGCTCGACGACTCGAGCTCCTCGGGGGAGACCGAGCCGCCCCGCGCCTTGGTGACGAAGTAGAGCACCAGCACCACCGCCCAGGACAGCAGGCTGAGCAGCAGCTGCGACCGGGTCGCCTTGGTCAGACCCATCTGCACCAGCACCTCGATGATGCCCGCGGCGGCGAGGATGGTCAGCACCGGGAAGAACCACATCTTCACCTTGAGGTCCGCATCCGGCGTGCGGCGACGCAGCACGAACTGAGACGCGGCGATCAGCAGGTAGACGAACAGGATCACCGCCCCTGAGGAGTTCAGCAGCAGCAGGAACACCTTGTCCGGAGAGACGTAGGCCGCGATGACGCTGAGGAACCCGATCACGGTGGAGGCCAGGATGGCCCACACGGGCACGCCGCGGGAGTTGACCGTGATCAGCCGCATCGGCGCCTCGCGCCGGGCAGCGAGCACGAACAGCATCCGGGAGGCGGTGTAGAGCCCGGAGTTGAGGCAGGAGAGCACCGCGGTGAGCACCACGGCGTTCATGATCTGGTCGGCGTACGGGATGCCCATCGTCTTGAACGCGGCGACGTACGGCGAGGCCCCGAGCTCACCGTCGTTCCACGGCACGATGCAGACCAGCAGGATCATCGAGCCGACGAAGAAGGTCGCGACGCGGAAGATCACCGACTGGGTCGCCTTGCCGATCGCCTTCTCCGGGTCGTGCGACTCGGCGGCGGCCACGGTGGCGATCTCGGCGCCCACCATCGAGAACACCACGACGACGATGCTGGAGAAGATCGCGCTGACGCCGTGCGGCAGGAAGCCGCCGTGGCTGGTCATGTTCGAGACGTCGAAGCCGTGGTTCGGCCACAGCCCGACCACGTAGAGGGTCCCGAGCACCAGGAAGGCCATGATCGCGAAGACCTTGATGCCGGCGAACCAGTACTCGAACTCGCCGTAGGAGCCGACGGAGATCAGGTTGGTCGCCGTCATCAACGTCATCAGGACCAGAGACAGCAGCCACAGCGGGGCGTCGAACCAGAACGTGAGGATCTTGGCGCCGGCGACCGCCTCGAAGCCGACCACGATCACCCAGAAGTACCAGTACAGCCAGGCGACGGAGAAGCCTGCCCAGCCACCGAGCGCCTTGCGGGCGTAGTCGGCGAACGAGCCGGTGGAGGGGTTGGCGGTGGCCATCTCACCCAGCATCCGCATCACCAGGACGATCAGCACACCGGTGATGAGGTAGCTGAGGAACGCTGCGGGACCGGTCTCGCTGATCACCACGGGCTTGCCCGGGCGCGAGTTCGCGAGCAGCCGC
>CAXSHL010000101.1:13274-13648 GCA_964237315.1 uncultured Nocardioidaceae bacterium | reverse complement strand
CGAGGAGCTCGGCGACGGAGGCGGCGAGCAGGTCGGCGGCCGCCTCCGGCGAGGGGTCGGCCAGCGGGAGGGTGACGTGCCGCAGCAGCGTGCCACCCAGCCCCACGAGGGCGACCTCGACGTGGTCGACGCGGATCTCCGCCGCGAGCACCTGGACGCCGAGGGGGCACGGCCGGACGACCGGGGAGGGGCGCCCGCGGAGCGACGGCGCACCGGTCGGCATCCGGGTCGTTGGCGATCACGACGTCGGCGTCCACCTCGGCCGCGAGCGCCATGGCGAGGTCCATGGCGCCAGGCTCCTCCGGGTTCGGGAACGCGACGGTCGGGAAGTCCGGGTCGGGTCGCTCCTGTGCGGGCACGACATGCGGAGCGCT
>CAXSHL010000101.1:0-13264 GCA_964237315.1 uncultured Nocardioidaceae bacterium | reverse complement strand
CCGCCGACCCCGTGCAGCGGCGTGTAGACGGTCCTCAGCTCACGGGGGCCGCTCGGGTCGACGAGGGCGACGACGTCGTCGACGTACGCCTCCACGATCTCCTCGCCGAGCCGTCGCCAGCCGTCGGACCGGGGGATGTCGGCCAGCGGACCCACCGCGTCGATCTCGGCGGAGATCTCGGCGTCCGCCGGCGTCACGATCTGGGTGCCGTCGCCGAGGTAGACCTTGTAGCCGTTGTCCTGCGGGGGGTTGTGCGACGCGGTCACCATCACGCCCGCGACGCAGCCCAGGTGCCGGATCGCGTAGGCCAGCAGTGGAGTGGGCAGGGCGCGAGGGAGCAGCACCGCCTGCAGCCCGGCGCCCACCATCACAGCAGCCGTGTCCTCGGCGAAGACGTCGGAGGAGTGCCGGGCGTCGTACCCCACCACCACGGTGTCCTGGCTGCCGGCGCCCTGCTTGCGGAGGTACGACGCGAGCCCGGCCGCCGCACGGATGACCACGACGCGGTTCATCCGGTTCGGGCCGGCGCCGATCGCCCCGCGCAGCCCGGCGGTGCCGAACTCGAGCCGTCCGGCGAACCGGTCCGCGAGGTCGACGGCCGCCTCGCCCGAGGGGTCCTGCTCGGCCGCACCGACCAGGTCGAGGAGCTCGCCACGCGTGCGCTCGTCCGGGTCGGCGCTCGCCCAGGCGCGAGCCCGCGCGAGCAGGTCGCTCACAGCGGCGCCCGGTCGAGCGCCGGCCGGGCGAACGCGTCCGTGGCGAACTCTCCTCCGACGTGGCCGGCCTCGAGCCGGTCCTCCTCGGTCTCGGGCACCGCGAGCACCTGCTCGGCATACCGCTCCGCGTCGTCCTCGGGGTGGTAGCCCAGCGCGCGCCCCGGCTCCAGGTCCCACCAGCCGCGGGTGTTGGCCGAGACGCCGTACACCACCGCGAACCCCGGGTCGGGCGTGGTGAGGCAGGCGTCGAAGAGTCGCACGGCGTCGTCGTGGGAGAGCCAGGTGGCCAGCGCGCGGCGGCTCTCGGGCTGGGGGAGGAAGCTGCCGATGCGGACGGCCACCGCGTCGATGCCGTGCCGGTCGACGTACAGGCTGAGCAGGCCCTCCGCGGCGACCTTCGCGACGCCATAGCAGGTGTCGGGTCGCGGCCGGGTCTCCACGGTGAGCAGGTCGCTCGCCGACGAGCTGCATGACGAGCTGCGGGGGGTGAAGCCCACGGCGTGGTTGCTGCTCGCGTAGACGATGCGGGTCACCGCGTGGGCGACCATCGCGTCGAGGAGCGCGGCGGTGGTGACCACGTGCGACTCGAGCTCCTCGGGCAGGGAGGCCTCGTCGGGGTTGCCGGCCAGGTGGACGACGGCCTCCGGGCGCCCGGAGGTGGCCAGCGCCGCGAACACCGCCTCGACCGCGTCGGGGTCGGCGCAGTCGGCGGTGAACCACTGGCCCGTGAAGCCCTCACGCTCCGGCACCCGGTCGAGCCCGGTGACCTCGTGCCCGCGGTCGGTGAGACCGCTGCAGACCACGGTGCCGATGGCGCCGGCGGCTCCGGTGACGAGTACGCGCATGCCGTGCAGGCTAGAGCATCGATGCGCTTGTGACCCGGTATGACGTGGGTCACACTGCGGACATGACCGCTCCCGCCCCGCAGTACGTCGACGACCGCCTGTCCCACTGGGCACGCGAGACGCCGGACGCCGAGGCCATGACGTACGGCGACCGCACGTGGACCTGGGCGCAGTGGGACGACCGGGTGCGTCGCGCGACAGGAGGCCTGCAGGCACTGGGGATCGGGCGCGGTGACGTGGTCGCCTTCCTGGACAAGAATCATCCCGCGTGCGTGGAGATCAGCATGGCGGCAGCCTCCCTCGGCGCCGCCAACGCGATCGTCAACTGGCGCTCGGCAGGGGACGAGATCCACTACGCCGTCAACGACAGCGGCGCCCGGGTGCTGTTCGTGGGCAGCGAGCTGGTGACGACCGTCGACAAGGTGCGCGACCGGCTCAGCGACGTGCACACCGTCATCGAGGTCACGCCCGACGGCGCCGAGGGCGACGACTACGAGTCCTGGCTGGCCGCCTCGGAGCCGGTGCGGCGGCCGGCCGAGGTGGACCCCGACGACGTGTGCCTGGTGATGTACTCCTCCGGCACCACCGGTCGGCCCAAGGGCGTGATGCTCACGCACACCAACATGGTCGCGCACACGCTCGCCGCCCACGACGGCTGGGAGTTCGAGCCCGGGGACCGCAACCTGGTGGCGATGCCGCTGTTCCACGTCGGCGGGTCGTCGTACGTCCTGTTCGGGATCCACGACGGCATCCCCAGCATCATGACCCGCGAGCCGGACGGCGCCTCCCTCGCCGGGGCGATCACGAAGGGCGCGAACCGCACGTTCCTGGTCCCCGCGGTGCTGGCCCAGGTGCTGCAGAGCGGGCCGGACGCCGTGCGGCTCTTCGGCGCGCTCCGCACCTACACGTACGGCGCTGCGCCGATGCCCCTGCCGCTGCTGCGCGCCGCCATGGCGGCCTGGCCGGAGACCGACTTCATCCAGGTCTACGGACTCACCGAGGTGGCCGGGGTCGCCACCCACCTGATGCCGGAGGCGCACCGCGACGCCGACCATCCCGAGCGGCTGACGTCCGCAGGCCGGCCGCTCCCCGGCGTCGAGGTGCGCATCGTGGACCCGGCGACGTGCGAGGACGTGGCCGTCGGGGAGCACGGGGAGATCTGGCTGCGCACCAGGCAGCTGATGAAGGGCTTCCTCGGCATGCCCGCCGAGACGGCTGCCGTGATCACCGAGGACGGCTGGTTCCGCACCGGTGACCTCGGCCGGGTCGACGACGGCGGATTCGTGTTCGTGGAGGACCGGCTCAAGGACATGATCATCAGCGGCGGGGAGAACATCTACTCACCCGAGGTCGAGCGGGTCCTCGCCGAGCATCCGGCCGTCCTGGAGGTGGCGGTCATCGGCGTCCCCGACGACACCTGGGGCGAGACCGTCAAGGCCGTGGTGTCACTGCGGCCGGAGGCCGACGCCGACGAGCAGGAGCTGGT
This sequence comes from uncultured Nocardioidaceae bacterium, assembly GCA_964237315.1. Classification (GTDB taxonomy): domain Bacteria; phylum Actinomycetota; class Actinomycetes; order Propionibacteriales; family Nocardioidaceae; genus Nocardioides_B. The sequence continues at coordinate 10,217 of CAXSHL010000101.1, read as the reverse complement.
GAGCTGGTGCCGGGACCGGCTCGCGCACTTCAAGTGCCCGCGCACGGTCGACGTGGTGCCGGCCCTGCCGCGCAACCCGACCGGCAAGATCCTCAAGCGTGAGCTGCGCAGGCCCTACTGGGAGAGCACGGACCGGCCCCACTAGATCCGCGGCACGACCCGGCTGAGCAGCTCGCCCATGCGGGCGGCCGCCGCACGGCCGGCCTCGAGAACCTCCGCGTGGTCGAGCGGCTCACCGGTGGTCCCGGCAGCGAGGTTGGTGACCAGGGAGATGCCCAGCACCTCCATGCCGGCCTCCCGTGCGGCGATCGCCTCCAGGGCCGTGGACATCCCGACAAGGTGGCCGCCGATGACCCGCACCATCGCGATCTCGGCCGGCGTCTCGTAGTGCGGGCCGGGGAACTGCGCGTAGACCCCCTCGGCGAGACCGGGCTCGACCTCGTGGCACAGCGCGCGCAGCCGGCTGCTGTAGAGGTCGGTGAGGTCCACGAAGCTGGCGCCCTCGAGCGGTGACGTGGCTGTCAGGTTGAGGTGGTCGCTGATCAGCACCGGGGTGCCCGGCTGCCAGGTCTCGTCGAGGCCGCCACAGCCGTTGGTGAGCACGACCACCCGGCACCCGGCCGCCGCGGCGGTGCGGACGCCGTGCACGACGGGACGCACCCCGAGGCCCTCGTAGAGGTGCGTGCGCCCCAGGAACACCAGCAGGTTGCGGTCGCCGGCACGCACCGACCGGATGCGGCCGGCATGGCCCGCCACGGCGGGGGGCGCGAACCCGGGCAGGTCGGTCGTGCTCAGCTCGGCGGTCGGCTCACCCAGGGCGTCGACCGCCGGGAGCCATCCCGAGCCCAGCACCAGGGCGACGTCGTGGTGCTCCACGCCGGTGCGCTCCTGCAGTACGGCGGCCGCGTCGGCGGCCAGCTCGACGGGGGTCACAGGCCGACCGAGCGACAGGGACGGGAGCGCAGCCCGGCGACGTAGTCCTGCGGGGCGTCCGCGGCCTCGGCGGCGTCGGCGAGGATCCCGAGATAGCTCGCCGAGGGCAGCCCGCCCTCGTAGGCGTCCAGCACGTAGACCCAGGCCAGCTGCTCACCCAGCATGGTGGAGACCCGCACGTTGGTCTTGCGGTAGAGCCCGGTGTCGGCACTCTCCAGCACGTCGAGGTGGGAGACGTCCTCGTCCGTCACGTCGTAGATCGCCACGAACACCTGCTCCAGGGGGTCCTCGACGATCGTGGCGAGAGCACCGTCCCAGCCGTGGTCCTCACCTCCGAACGTCAGTCGCCAGCCGACCAGCCAGCCGGTGCTCCGCAGCGGCGAGTGCGGGCAGCGGTCGCCCATCCGACGGGGATCCATGTTCGACCCGAAGGCGGCATACAGAGGCACGGGCGCAGCCTAGGGCATCTCCCGGGTCGCGATCCGGGGCCCTCGCCGGGCGGCCGGTCCGCCCTGCGAGAATGACGCGGTGGACCATGTGGTGGTAGTCGGAGGCGGGCCGGGCGGCTACGAGGCCGCCCTGGTCGCGGCCCAGCTCGAGGCGCAGGTGACCGTCGTCGACACCGACGGCATCGGTGGCTCCGCGGTGCTCACCGACTGCGTGCCCAGCAAGACCCTCATCGCGACCGCCGAGCTGATGTCGGACATGGAGGACGCCAAGGAGCTCGGCATCCGCCTGCACGGCGACGGCGAAGTCGTGGCGGACCTGCTGCGGGTCAACACCCGCGTGAAGTCCCTCGCCCTCGCCCAGTCCGAGGACATCGAGCGACGGCTCACCCGGGAGGGCGTGCGGGTGCTGCGTGCTCGCGCCCGGCTCGACGGCCCTGAGCGGGTGATAGCCACGCCGGTGGACGGCTCCGAGGAGGAGACTCTGAAGGCCGACGCGGTGCTGCTCGCGACCGGCGCCGCTCCCCGCACGCTGGAGACCGCCGAGCCCGACGGCGAGCGGATCCTCACCTGGGAGCAGGTCTACGACCTCGACGAGGTCCCCGAGAAGCTGATCGTGGTCGGGTCGGGCGTGACCGGAGCGGAGTTCGCCAGTGCCTACAACGCGCTCGGGGTCGACGTCACCCTGGTCTCCAGTCGCGACCGGGTGCTGCCCGGCGAGGACGCCGACGCCGCCGAGGTCCTCGAGGAGGTCTTCAAGCGCCGGGGGATGACGGTCCTCGGCACGTCCCGGATGCAGTCGGTGACCCGCGACGGCGACTCGGTGACGGTGACACTGACCGACGGCCGCACGGTCGTCGGCTCCCACTGCCTGTTGGCCCTCGGGTCGGTGCCGAACACCGGCGACCTGGGACTCGAGAAGGCCGGCGTCGAGCTCGGCAGGGGCGGTTTCGTCACCGTGGACAGGGTCTCGCGTACGTCGGCCCGTGGCGTCTACGCGGCCGGCGACTGCACCGGGGTGCTGATGCTCGCCTCGGTCGCCGCCATGCAGGGCCGCATCGCGATGTGGCACTTCCTCGGGGACGCCGTCGCGCCGCTCGACCTCAAGGCAGTCTCCTCGAACGTGTTCACCGCCCCGGAGATCGCCACCGTGGGGTGGACGCAGAACCAGGTGGACGCCGGCGAGATCGAGGCCGAGGCGTTCACGCTGCCCCTGGCGGGCAACCCCCGCGCGAAGATGCAGGGGGTGCGGGACGGCTTCGTGAAGCTGTTCGCGCGGCCGGGCACGGGCATCCTCGTCGGAGGGGTAGTGGTCGGGCCCCGGGCCTCCGAGCTGATCCACCCGGTCGCGATCGCGGTGTCCCAGAGCCTCACCGCGGACCAGCTCGCGCACGCCTTCACGGTGTATCCCTCGATGAGCGGCTCGGTCGCCGAGGCCGCGCGTCGTCTGCACCGCTTCCACACCTGACCCCCGGCACACCTGACCCTGCGGCCCTCGTTGCGGCAGCCTCCCTCCGGCCTCCCGGGATAATCCGTGACGGAACGCAGGACAAATCGCCCAGAAAACCTGCGCCCGGTCACGGATTACCCGGGTCTGGGCCTGAGGCTTGGGCTCCTAAGTTCTAAGCCTCAAGCCCTAGAAGGGTCAGAAGGGTCAGAAGGGTCAGAAGCCCCCGAAGTCCCCGCCTCCGCCGAAGTCGAACCCACCACCGTCGCCGCCACCGCCGAAGTCGAAGCCTCCGCCGTCCCCGAAGCCGAAGTTGCTGCCGTCGCCGCCGCCGAAGTCCATGTCGCCGCCGCCCCCATCACCACTGTCTCCACCGTCGCCCCCACCGTCACCGGAGTCGCCGTCACCGGAGTCGCCGTCACCGGATCCGTCGCCGTCACCCGACCCGTCGTCGCCGTAGAACCCGTCGCCGCCGACGCCGTCCCAGCCGGGCGAGAGCAGGGTCGCCAGCATGAATCCGGGCAGCAGACCGGACATCGCGTAGCCGCCGAAGTAGCCGGACGCCCACGGGGAGTAGGCGGGACCGCCCTGCCAGTACGGCACCCGGCCCGCACCCGAGGGCACCGTCCGGACGTCCGGCTCGGCACCCTGGCGCACCCGGTCCTCGTCAGCGGCGCACACAGGGACCTGTCGCTCCTGACCGCCGGGAGGCGCCCACTGGATGTCGGTCACCGACGGCCCGTGCGCGGGGTTGAAGAAGCACGGAGGCCGACGCGTCGGCAGCGGTCGGCCGGCGACCCGGGCCCGCACGCACGCCTCGGCGTAGCGGCCGTCCTCCAGAGCCTCGGTGACGTGCTTGATCTCCTCGGACCTCGTCACCTTCGTGAGCGACTCCTTGGCGGACTCGTAGGAGTCCAGGGCCCGCTGGTAGTCCTGCCGGGTGGCCTCGTCGAGGTTGTCGGTCAGCAGGTCGGTGTCCAGCCGCTGCAGCTCCTCGCCGAAGCGCGTGACGTCCTCGTCGGCGACCCTGCGGACAGCCTCGAGGTCAGTGACGCGGCGCTGCTCGACCGACCGCTTCTCCTGCCGCGACTTGACCGCCGACATCGTCACGAGCACGACGGCGACGATGATGATGAGCACCAGAAGGGTCATTGCGACACATTACCCGCTGCGGGTCTGCCCATACTGGGCTGCATGTGGCCCCGCACCCAGCCCCGTGTCGCAGCCACCGCTGCGGTGGGTGTCGCGGTCCTGGCCCTGTCGGGCCTCGCGCCTCCCGTCGCAGCGGCCGGGAGCACCGCCCGGCCCCAGTCCTACTCCGTCCCCGCCGGCGGCACCTACACCGTGCGCGGCCACGGTTTCGGCCACGGCCACGGCATGTCGCAGTACGGCGCCGACGGTGCTGCCACGAGAGGCGTCGGCTACCAGGACATCCTTCGCTTCTACTACCCCGGGACCACCCCCGCCGTCGCGGGTGGCCAGCTGCGCGTCCTGGTCACCTCCGACACGACGCCCGACCTGGTGGTCAGCCCCGCCGCCGGCCTCGTGGTGCACGACCTGGGGTCGGGTACGACGTACCCGCTGCCGGTCGTCCCCGGCGCCACCCGGTGGCGGCTCGGCGTCGAGGGCACCCGGACGGTGCTCGACTACCTGACCAACGGCTGGCACCGCTTCTCCCCGGGTGGGCGGCCGACGCTGGTCGGGGACGGCCAGTTCGCCGCGGGCGTCCCGCTGATCCTGTGGACGCCGTCGGGTGGCCGCGCCTATCGCGGCGGTCTCCGGGCCGCCTCGCCCACGCCCGGCTCCAGGACCCGGGAGACCGTGGACGTGGTGTCGCTCGAGGACTACCTGCGCGCCGTGGTGCCCGCCGAGATGTCCGCCTCCTGGAGCCCGGAGGCGGTCAAGGCCCAGGCGGTGGCCGCCCGCACCTACGCGGTGTGGTCCCGCGACCAGCGAGCGCGCGAGCCGTGGCAGATCTGCGACACCTCGTCCTGCCAGGTCTACCGGGGCGTGGCCGTTGAGGACCCGCGCACCGACGCCGCGGTCGCGCAGACAGCGGGCCAGATGTTGACCTTCGGCGGCCGGCCGGCGTTCACCCAGTTCTCCGCGAGCAGCGGCGGTTGGACGGCGGCAGGCGGCCAGCCGTACCTGGTCGCCCAGCCCGACGTGTACGACGCCCAGCCGGCCAACCCGGTGCACAGCTGGACGATGCGCCTGCCGGCCTCTCGCGTCACCCGTGCCTACCCCCGCATCGGCAGGCTCAAGCGGCTGCTGGTCACGCACCGAGACGGCCACGGCCAGTGGGGCGGCCGGGTCCTCACCGTGGTGCTCGACGGCACCCGCAGGGACGTCACGCTCAGCGGCGACCGGTTCCGCTCGGCGTTTGGTCTCCGCTCGACCTGGTTCGCTCCCTGAACCAGACCCTGACCAGACCCAGACCTGACCGCCGCCTCCCAGCGCCGAGGCGTCCCGTTCTGCGAATCGCAGAACGGGACGCCTCGGCTGGAACGGCTAGGAGGAGCTGAGCACCAGGACCAGGTCGCCGCCCTCGACCTGCTGGGTGCCGCCGAGGGCGAGGCGTTCGACGGTGCCGGAGACGGGTGCGGTGATCGAGGCCTCCATCTTCATGGCCTCGATGGTGGCGACGGTGGCGCCGGCCTCGACGGTGTCGCCCTCGGCAACCTGGATGGTGACCACTCCGTCGAAGGGTGCGGCGACCTGTCCGGGCTTGCCGGGGTCGGCGCGTTCGGTGGTGGCGGCGTCCGCGGACACGGAGCGGTCGCGGACGTTGATCGGTCGGAGCTGGCCGTTGATGGTGCACATCACGGTGCGGATGCCGCGCTCGTCGGGTTCACTGACGGCTTGCAGCCCGAAGAACAGCCGCTTGCCCTCCTCGAGGTCGACCTGGTGCTCGTCGCCGGTGCGCAGCCCGTAGAGGTAGTCGGCGGTGGGCAGCGCTGAGAGGTCGCCGTACTTCTCCCGGGACTCCGCGAACGCTCCGGTGGGGCCGGGGAACAGCAGCGCGTTCAGGGTGAGCCGTCGGTCGCTGGACAGGCCCTTGCGCTGGTCCTCGTCGAGCTCGGTGACGGAGGGCTTCACGGTGCGCCCGGCGAGCGCCTTGGTGCGGAACGGCTCGGGCCAGCCGCCGGGCGGGTCGCCCAGCTCGCCTGAGAGGAAGCCGATCACGGAGTCGGGGACGTCGAACTTGCTGGGGTCCTCGGCGAACTCGGCGGGGTCGGCGCCGACCGCGACCAGGTGCAGGGCGAGGTCGCCGACCACCTTGGAGGACGGGGTGACCTTGACGATGTTGCCGAGGATGTCGTTGGCGGCGGCGTACATGTCCTCGACCTGCTCGAACTTCTCCCCGACGCCGAGGGAGACCGCCTGCTGGCGAAGGTTGGACAGCTGCCCGCCGGGGATCTCGTGGGTGTAGACGCGGCCGGTGGGGGAGGCCAGCCCGGACTCGAAGGGCGCGTAGACCCGGCGGGTGGACTCCCAGTAGGGCTCCAGGTCGCAGACGGCCTCCAGGTCCAGGCCGGTCTCCCGCTCGGTGTGGTCGGTGGCGGCGACCAGCGAGGACAGCGCCGGCTGGGAGGTGGTGCCGGCCATCGCCGCGCACGCGGCGTCCACGGCGTCCACTCCGGAGTCGATGGCCGCCAGCAGCGTCGCGAGCTGGCCGCCGGGGGTGTCGTGGGTGTGCAGGTGCACGGGCAGGTCGAACCGATCCCGCAGGGCGGTGACCAGCGTCCGGGCCGCCGGGGCCCGGAGCAGGCCGGCCATGTCCTTGATGGCCAGCACGTGCGCCCCGGCCTCGACGATCCGCTCGGCGAGCCCGAGGTAGTAGTCGAGGGTGTAGAGCTTCTCGCCCGGGCTGGACAGGTCGCCGGTGTAGCACAGGGCGACCTCGGCGACCGTCGTACCCGTGGCCCGGACCGCCTCGATGGCCGGGCGCATCTGCTCCACGTCGTTCAGCGCGTCGAAGATCCGGAACACGTCGATGCCGGAGTCGGCGGCCTCCTGGACGAACGCCTCGGTCACCTCGGTCGGGTACGGCGTGTAGCCGACCGTGTTGCGCCCGCGCAGCAGCATCTGCAGGCAGATGTTCGGCACCGCCTGGCGCAGCTTGTCCAGCCGCTCCCACGGGTCCTCGGAGAGGAACCTCAAGGCCACGTCGTACGTCGCACCTCCCCACGCCTCGAGGCTCCACAGCTGCGGGGTCATCCGGGCCACGTGCGGGCCCACGGCCACCAGGTCACGGGTCCGGACCCGGGTCGCGAGCAGCGACTGGTGGGCGTCGCGGAAGGTGGTGTCGGTGACCGCCACCGCCGTCTGCTCCCGCAGCGCCCGCGCGAAGCCCTCCGGACCGGCCGCCAGCAGCGCCTGCCGGCTGCCGTCCGGCGCCGGCACGTTCACGTCGAGGTCCGGGAGCTTGCTGACCGGGTCCACCGAGATCGGCACCGCACCGTTCGGCTGGTTGACCGTCACGTCGGCGAGGTAGGTCAGCAGCTTGGTGCCGCGGTCCGCCGACGACCGCGCGGTCAGCAGCTGCGGGTGGTCCTCGATGAACGCCGTGGTGATGTGCCCGGACCGGAAGTCCGGGTCGTCGAGGACCGCCTGCAGGAACGGGATGTTGGTCGAGACGCCACGGATCCGGAACTCCGCGACCGCCCGCCTCGCGCGGGCCACGGCGGTCGGGAAGTCCCGACCGCGACACGTCAGCTTGGCCAGCATCGAGTCGAAGTGGGCGCTGACCTCGGTGCCGGAGTACGTCGTGCCCCCGTCGAGCCGCACCCCCGCACCGCCCGGGGAGCGGTAGGTGGTGATCATCCCGGTGTCCGGACGGAACCCGTTCGCCGGGTCCTCGGTGGTGATCCGGCACTGCAGCGCCGCGCCACGCAGCCGGACCACGTCCTGGGACAGGCCCAGGTCGACCAGCGTCTCACCCGACGCTATCCGCATCTGGGACTGCACGAGGTCCACGTCGGTGACCTCCTCGGTCACCGTGTGCTCGACCTGGATCCGCGGGTTCATCTCGATGAAGACGTAGTTCCCCTGCGGGTCCAGCAGGAACTCCACCGTGCCCGCGTTGCGGTAGCCGATCTCGGTGGCGAACCGGACCGCGTCCGCGCACATCCGCTCCCGGATCGCCGGGTCCAGGTTCGGTGCCGGCGCGATCTCCACGACCTTCTGGTGCCGCCGCTGCACCGAGCAGTCCCGCTCGAACAGGTGGATCACGTTCCCAGCCGCGTCGGCCAGGATCTGCACCTCGATGTGCCGCGGCTCCACCACCGCCTGCTCGATGAAGACCGTCGGGTCCCCGAAGGCGCCGTCCGCCTCCCGCATGCACGTCTCCACGGCCTCGCGAAGCTTGTCCTCGGAGTCCACGCGCCGCATCCCCCGACCACCGCCACCGGAGACCGCCTTCACGAACAGCGGGTACGGCATCTCGGCCGCCGACTCCACCAACGCGTCCACGTCCGTCGACGGCTCCACCGACGCCAGCGTCGGGACACCGGCCGCCTTCGCGGCCGCGATCGCCCGCGCCTTGTTGCCGGTCAACGTCAGCACCTCGGCCGTCGGCCCGATGAACGTGATCCCGGCGTTCGCGCACGCCTCCGCCAGCTGCGGGTTCTCCGAGAGGAACCCGTAGCCCGGATACACCGCATCCGCACCGGCATGCACCGCCGCCGCCACGATCAGGTCGGGATCGAGGTAGGCCCGCACCGGGTGACCACGCTCCCCAATCTCATACGCCTCGTCCGCCTTCAACCGGTGCTCGGAGTTCCGGTCCTCGTGCGGGAACACCGCGACCGTCTGGGCACCCAGCTCATAGGCGGCCCGGAACGCGCGGATCGCGATCTCACCACGGTTGGCCACCAGCACCTTGGAGAACATGGACAGCAGGCTAGTGGTCGCTGGTTTCGGGGGCGAGAACAAGTCTCAGTCGGTGGGTCGGCCGGTCGGTCAGTCGGTGAGCTCGCAGATGACCGCACCGCTGGTGACGCTGTCGCCGACCGCCGCGGTGAGCCCGGTGACGGTGCCGGCCCGGTGGGCCTTGATGGGCTGCTCCATCTTCATCGCCTCCAGCACCACGATGGCGTCCCCCTCGGCGACCTGCTGGCCGTCCTCGACGGCCACCTTGACGATCGTGCCCTGCATCGGGGAGGTGACCGCGTTCCCGCTGACCGCGTTGCCGGCCTTCTTCTCCCGCTTCGGCTTCCTGCCGCGCCCCCCGCCCTTGCCGTCCGGCGCGACCCCCCCGGCTCCGCTGACGGCCAGGCCGCCGGGCAGCACGACCTGGATGCGACGCCCGTCCACCTCGACCGTCACCGCGTGGCGCTCGCCGTCGGTCTCGGCCTCGGGGTCGTCCGCGCTTCCGTCGTACGGCGGGATCTGGTTGTCGAACTCGGTCTCGATCCAGCTGGTGTAGACGCCGAACGTCTCCCCGTCGCCGATGAAGGCGGGGTCCTCGACCACCGCGCGGTGGAAGGGGATGGCGGTCGGCATGCCCTCGACGACGAACTCCTCGAGCGCCCGGCGTGAGCGTTCGAGCGCTTGGGTGCGGTCCTGGCCGGTGATCACCAGCTTGGCGACCAGGGAGTCGAACGCGCCGGGGACGGTCTCGCCCTGGTCGTAGCCACCGTCGAGCCGCACGCCCGGCCCGGCCGGCGCGTGCCACCGGGTCAGCGTCCCGGGTGCGGGCATGAAGTTGCTGCCGGGGTCCTCGGCGTTGATCCGGAACTCGATCGAGTGGCCCACGACCTCCGGGTCGTCGTAGCCCAGCTCCTCGCCGGCCGCGACCCGGAACATCTCCCGGACCAGGTCGAGCCCGGTGACCTGCTCGGACACGCAGTGCTCGACCTGCAGCCGGGTGTTCACCTCGAGGAACGAGATGGTGCCGTCCTGGCCGACCAGGAACTCGCACGTGCCGGCCCCGACGTACTCGGCTTCGGTGAGGATGGCCTTGGAGGAGTCGTAGAGGATCTGCACCTGCTCCTCGGTGAGGTACGGCGCGGGTGCCTCCTCGACCAGCTTCTGGTGCCGTCGCTGCAGCGAGCAGTCGCGGGTGGAGACGACCACGACGTTGCCGTGCTGGTCGGCCAGGCACTGGGTCTCGACGTGCCGGGGCTTGTCGAGGTACTTCTCCACGAAGCACTCGCCACGGCCGAAGGCACTGACCGCCTCGCGGACCGCGGACTCGAACATGTCGGTCACCTCGTCCTCGGTGCGCGCCACCTTGAGACCACGGCCGCCCCCGCCGAACGCGGCCTTGATGGCGATCGGCAGGCCGTGCTCCTTGGCGAAGTCGACGACCTCCTCGGCACCCGCGACCGGCTCCTTGGTGCCGGCCACCAGCGGCGCGCCGACCTTCTCGGCGATGTGCCGGGCCT
>CAXSHL010000100.1:0-13750 GCA_964237315.1 uncultured Nocardioidaceae bacterium | reverse complement strand
AAGTACATCGTGCAGTTCCCCGAGGAGCGGGCGATCTGGTCCTACGGCTCCGGCTACGGCGGCAACGCCCTGCTCGGCAAGAAGTGCTACGCCCTGCGCATCGCCAGCGTGATGGCGCGTGACGAGGGCTGGCTGGCCGAGCACATGCTGATCCTCAAGCTGACCAGCCCGACCGGCGTGACCAAGTACATCGCGGCGGCCTTCCCCTCCGCCTGCGGCAAGACCAACCTCGCCATGCTCGCGCCGACCATCCCCGGCTGGGAGGTGCAGACCCTCGGCGACGACATCGCCTGGATGCGGATCGGCGAGGACGGCCGGCTCTACGCGGTCAACCCGGAGTTCGGCTTCTTCGGCGTCGCCCCCGGCACCAACGAGCAGACCAACCCGAACGCGATGCGCACCATCGACATCGGCAACTCCGTGTTCACCAACGTGGCGCTCACCGACGACGGCGACATCTGGTGGGAGGGCCTGGAGAACATGCCCGACCACGCCACGTCCTGGAAGGGCGAGGACTGGACGCCGGACAGCGACGAGCTGTCGAGCCACCCGAACAGCCGCTACTGCACGCCGATCAAGCAGTGCCCCATCCTGGCTCCCGAGTACGACGACCCGCGCGGCGTCCCGATCGACGCCATCCTGTTCGGCGGACGCCGCAAGACGACCGTCCCCCTCGTCACCGAGGCTCGGGACTGGGTGCACGGCACGTTCATGGGCGCGACGCTGAGCTCGGAGACCACCGCTGCCGCGGTCGGCCAGGTGGGCGTGGTGCGCCGCGACCCGATGGCGATGCTGCCGTTCATCGGCTACAACGCCGGCGACTACTTCAACCACTGGATCACGGTCGGCAAGGACAACGACGCCTCCAAGCTGCCGAAGATCTTCTACGTCAACTGGTTCCGGCGCGACGAGGACGGCGGCTTTCTCTGGCCGGGCTTCGGCGAGAACAGCCGGGTCCTCAAGTGGGTCGTCGAGCGGATGGACGGCCAGGCCGAGGCGGTCGAGACCCCGATCGGTCACGTGCCGACGCCCGGGGCGCTGGACGTCGACGGGCTGGACATGTCCGAGGCCGACCTCGCTGCCGCCCTCGCCGTGGACATCGAGGAGTGGAAGGCCGAAATCCCACAGATCACCGAGTGGTTCGAGAAGTTCGGCGACAGCCTGCCCGCCGTGCTCTGGACCGAGCTGGACGGGCTCAAGGCGCGGCTCGGGGCCTGACCCACGCGTCTCTGCGGAGCTACCAGGTGGACCCGAACGTCATGAACGGGGCCACCTGGTCGCCCGGGTCCTCCTGGGCGAGCGCGTCGGCGAGCGCCTGGGCGCTGTGCGTGCCCGCTGCCATCGACGTGTGCACCTGAGCCATCACCCGCGCCGCCACGTCGTCGCGGACCCTGGCGACTGCGGCGAGCACCGAGCGGGATCCCAGGTGGAGCAGCACGCTCGTGAGCCCCAGCCCCTCGTCCCCCGGCCGCACGGTGGCCAGCCCGGCCTCGCACGCCGACAGCACGACGCACGGCGCCGACCCTCCGTCGGCGTCCAGCTCGTAGGCGTACAGCGGCCCGTCCACCAGCCGCAGCGAGGAGAACAGCGGGCTCTCCTGCTGGTGGGTGCCGTGCCCGGCGACGTGCACCACGTCGGCGGTGGCGAGCGCCTTGCGCACCTCCTCGGTGGTCGCCTCGCGACCGGTGAGCAGCTCGGCTCCCGGCCAACTCGCCTGCACCTGCTCGGCCTCCCCCACGGCCCGGTGCAGACCCGGTCCGGCCACCGCCACCACCCGGGGATGCGGCCGACGGCCTCGTGGCCCGGTGCGCAGCCACGCGGTGGCGCCGGGGGTCACCACGACCGGCAGTCCTCGACGCGAGGGCAGCATGCTCCACGGCGCGAGCGCGAGGCTCATGCTGCAGGAGACGACCACCGGTGAGCCGTCCAGCCGCAGCGGCGCGAGCAGCAGGTCGTCGAGCCTGCGCAGTCCGGCATCCAGCGACCGCCGTACGGCGTCGGCGAGCGGAGCCGGCAGCATGCTCATCGCCAGCGCGTCGAGATCGGCGCGCACGCGGTGCACGAGCTCGACGACCTCGGCCTCGCCGGCCAGGTCGAACATCGTGGGCCGCCGGCCACTGGCGACCACGGCCCGCCAGCGCCCCGCATGCACGACATAGCTGACGAACGCGGTGCCGCGCACGCGCGCCGCCGCCTGCACGTCGGCGACCCGGGCGCTGGTGGCGACCGTGCGCTCGGCCCGACCCTCGAGCTCCCAGGCCCGCGCCCGGATCTCCCGCTGCAGCCGGGCCGCGCGGCTGCGCAGCGTGGCGGTCCGTTCGGCGGCCCTGGCGTCGCCCTCCAGTCCGCGCGCCTCCTCCTGGGTGCGCCGCAGCTCGGTGAGCAGCTCGGCGGTGCGCACGTCAGTCGGCGGACCGACCGGCGCGAGACGAGTCGAGATCGCCCGGCCGCGCTCGAGTGCCGCGAAGAAATCTGCGGCGCTGCCGCTGCGGTCCGCGATCTCGAGGCCGAGTCGGGCCAACGGCAGCCCGTGCACGGCGCTGGCCGTGCGCAGGTCCAGCGAGCCGAAGCTGCCCTGGTAGGACCCGAGCTCGCCCAGCCCGTGCCGCACCTCCGACGCGGCGCGCACCCGGTCACCCCGGTGCAGCGCCGCGAGCGCCCGCACCTCGCGGGTCGCCAGCCGAGCGGGCAGCGGGTCCACAGAACGCATCTGCGGAGGTGCGAGGTCCTCGGCCGCCGTCCCCGCCCGCAGCTCGCACTCGAGCGCGAGGAGCAGGGCCGGACGGGCGAGGTCGCCGCGCCGCTCGGCACGGCAGTCCTCGGCCAGCTGCCCGGCCCGGACGGCCAGCCGGCGGAGGGCCGTTCGTCGAGCAGCCACGGGGCGTACGTCGACCGCCTGCCGGTCGCAGCGCAGCAGGAGCAGCTGGGCCCGGCGCTGCCACTGCAGGTTCTCCCGGCGGGCGAAGAGCCGCTCGGCCCGCCGAGCCAGCTCGCGTGCAGTCACCACGCGACCCTCCACCAGCGCGCACTCGGCGTGGGACAGCTGCGTCTCCGCAGCGTCCTGGTGCAGCCCTGCAGCCGCGAAGAGCTCGAGCGCCACAGCGAGAAGACGCTCGGCGTCACTGACCAGACCTGCTTCGCGGAGCACCCGGGCGCGATCCAGCATCCCGATCGGATGTGCAGAGCCTCGGTTGAGAGCCTCCGCCTGGTCCATCAGGGCCAGCGCCCGCGGGATGCGACCGGCGAGGAACTCGGCGTAGCCCAGGTTGTGACGTGCCCGCAGCTCCACCTCGTGGTCCTGCCGGTCGCGGGCCAGGCCGATGCACTCCTCGAAGTCCGCCTCGGCCTGGTGCAGGACCCCGATGTCGAGATGCAGGACTCCGCGGTTCAGGAGGATCATGGTGGCGTCGTACTGGTCCGCCTCGTGTCGGACCTCGGCAGCGGCGTTGAACGCCCTGAGCGCGTCCTGGCGACGCCCGCTTCGCTGCAGCAGCAGCCCGCGCTGCCCCCGGATGGAGGCCAGCAGCGCACCCGAGCCCGCTGTGCGGGCGACCTCCTCGGCGTCGGCCAGCAGCGTCATGGCCGGACCGAGTCGACCCGACACCTCGAACTGTGCGGCGGCCAGCCCCAGGAGCACCTTGCCCCGTTGCGCGCTGACCTCCGACCGAGCGTCCCCGGACCGGTCGATGAGCCGTCGGAGGGCGCGATAGCGGGCCAGCGCGATCAGCGGCTGGCCTCCCAGTGACTGCGCACGCGCAGCCTCGACCTCGGCGCGCAAGGCATCGGGGTCGAGGACGGTGACCACCAGCTGAACCTACAGCTGGAACAGCGGCGTCACGACGGTGTTGTCCGACCCGTCACCCGGGTCGCCCGCCGGCCCGCCGGCGACGGGGTGGAAGCTCAGCTGGCCGAAGCCCTCGTCCAGGTCGTCGAAGCTGAACCGTCCGTGAGCGTCGGCGAGCACCTCCCGGTCCGCACCCCCCTGGATGCGAAGCCGGACCTCGCAGGGCTCGGCAGGGGCGATCCAGCCGTCCAGCCGGAGCATCCCCAGCGACACGCGGTTCACGGTGACCATGGCCGTCAGGCGGTCCGCCGAGAAGGTCAGGGTCTCGGTGCGGGTCCCCTGCGCGGGGTCGCTGCGGGTCGCCAACGCGTCCTGGGGGACTCGGGTCATCCGAGCGACCTCGTCGAACATCTCGTCGAGGGCCAATGAGAACCTGACGCGATCGACCAGGTCCGGGGGGACCGGGTCGAGGTCCTCATAGACAGCGCGGACCTCGTGCAGGGTCGCGGCGTCGACGTCGTCGAGCGGCTCGGCGGCCAGCTCGGCGAGGGTGCGTTCGTCGTCCATCACGACTCACTTCCTTCCCAGGTGGGATCTGCCGCCAGCTCTTGGCGCAGCTTGGCGAGGCACCGGCCGCGGGTCGGGCCGATGCTGCCGACGGGCATGCCGAGAGACACGGCGATGAGGGCGTAGTCGGGACGGTCCGCGAAGGCGATCACCCGCATCAGCTCGCGACAGCGAGGCGACAGCGACTGCACGTGTCCCCACAGCTGGCGTTCGCGGTCGTCCCGGAACACCATCTCCTCGGGAGTCTGCTCGCGCTGCAGGGGGATCGAGGCGAGCTCCTCCCCCTCCTCGCCGAACAGCGACGCCGTCTTGACCAGGTCGACACGCGCCCGGTTGCCGACCCGCCAGGCCTCCCGGCGGGCGGCCGTGAGCAGCCACTTCACGACCGTCTGCGGATCGCGGATCGACGCGCTGCTGTGCAGCAATCTCATCCAGATCGTCTGCACGACGTCCTCGGCCGCGACCTGGTCGATGCCCTGGCCGCGCACCGTGTGCCACAGCAGAGGCGTCAGCAGCGTCACCAGGTCGTCGAAGGCAGCCCGCTCACCCTCCCGGAACGAGGTGAACGCCGAGGACGCCTGGTTGCACAGGGTCTCCCCACTCGGCTCCGTCCCGATCACCGCCGGGCTCCGATCGCAGGCATCGTCGCCAGGACGTCTCTCGTCGTCCGGACCACCTGGGCCGGTGAGCTGTTGGACGTCCTCTTCGTGATGTCCTCGAGGAGCCGGGCGGCCAGCTCACCGGCGAACACGGGCGCCGCGAACGACGTACCGCTCCACACGCCGAAGCCTGCTGTGAAGTCATCCGGGTCGAGTCCGGCTCGCGTCTCTCCTCGCGTGCCGACCAGGACGGTGCGGGCCTCCTCGGAGCCGTCGAAGGTGGTCGGCATCGTGCTGACGAGCGAGGCGCCGGGTCGCCAGAACCTGACCCACGGCCCGTCGTTGCTGAACAGCGCAACGGTTCCGTCCGGGTTCAGAGCGCCGACCGAGACGACCGGGACGCGCTCGGCGTCTCCGAGGCTCCCGTCCTGAGGAGCGAACGCCGCGGGGTAGTTCGGCCGGTTGGTGGCGTCGTTGCCCGCGGAGACCACGGTGCACACGCCGTAGCTCCCGAGCAGGTCCAGCGGACCTCTCAGCAGTGCATCGAACGCCGCGTCCTCCGGCTGCTCGTGGTAGTAGCCCAGGGACAGGGACAGCACGTCCAGCGGCTCGTAGGCCTGGTCGTCGTGCCCGCGCCCCTCCAGAGCGAGGAGATGACGCAGAGCCAGCAGCTGCAGCGCCCTCAGCATGTGGGACTCGGTGACGTCTCCGTCCCCGTGGAACAGCCGGACACCGAGGATGTGGGCGTCGGGGCACGCCTGGCGGACCAGGCCGGCGATGAAGGTGCCGTGGCCTGCGTCGGGTCCCAGCTCCCCGGTGAAGCGGTCGACCGAGCCCGTCGACTCCGCGCCGCCCGGGGCGGGCGGGATGCCGACGGGCTGGCCGAGGACCTCCGGCTCGCGCGTGACGTGCGTGGGAGTCAGCCACGGGTGCTCACCGATGCCTGAGTCGAGCACGGCCACGTTGGGCCGTGGCCGCTGCTCGGGTCCGTGACGGGGCGTCGGCTCCGGACCCAGCCAGTTGACCGGCTGCCGGCCTCCCCAACCGGCCTCGGCGTACAGCTCGAGACCGGACGCATGCGGGCCGGTGTAGGGGTGCGGCCCCGTGTACGGGTGCGGACCCGTGTAGGGATGGGGTCCCGTGTAGGGGTGCGGACCGGTGTAGGGGTTGGGCCGTGCGCCACGCGAGACCGGGTGCTCCAGACCGACATCGGACAGGCGGGCCCGGTCGTCGCCCACCCGCGCCCGGTAGCTCTGCAGCAGCCGCCAGGTGTCCAGGGCGCGGAAGACGTCGTCGCCGCGGTCCGGGTCGGGGCGCAGGGTGACCCGCTCGACCCAGACCTCGGACAGGTCCTGATGGTGCTTCGGCTCGAGGCCTGCCGACTCGAGGACCTCCCGGCCGAGACGGTCGGGCTCGTCGAGGAGGAACCCGGCGTCGAGGGCCACCTCGCTGAGCGCCTCCCAGGTGCGCGGGTGCTGCCCGCGCACCAGGAGCGCACCACTGACGAAGGTGGTCGGGCGGACGTCGGCGGCCTGCTTGGTGCGGTAGGCGGTCGTCGGGTCGAGAAGGAGCACGGCGTTGGCACCGCTGGGGTCGCCGCCGTGCCTCGGCGGCTCCGGGGGCAGGGTGGATCCTCCGCGGGGCCCGACCGGTCTGCTCACCATGTGACTCGTCCTTCGCGTCTGCATCGACTGGTCATGCGCGGTTGCCGCCTCAGGGGAGCATAGGGAGCCTGGACCGTACAGTCACTGGCCCGAACAGGCGGTGGAGCCACCCGGCCTCCCCGGTCTCGCCCCCGGAGACGACTGCTGGGCGACCGGCTGGCTCCACTTCCTACGAGGTGCCGACGCCCCCCGGTCGGGGCACCTGGTGCGACACCCCTGTGGTCGCACTCGTCGAAGAGGAGCCGGTCACCGCGCCCCTGATACACCGATGCGGCCCCCACCTGAGGGCGGGGGCCGCATCGTCCGGCTGCAGGAGCCGGTGTCAGCGTTCCGGGGAACCGCTGGCACCTGACGGCGGAGGTGGCGGGATTTGAACCCGCGAGAGGGGGTAACCCTCAACCCGCTTAGCAGGCGGGCGCCATAGGCCACTAGGCGACACCTCCAGAGCAGCCAGCACAGAGTACCGGCAGCTCGCCGGACGGGGCGAATCGGACGGGCGTACGTCGGAGCGGCCGGCGACGCAGCGGCTCAGCCGCGTGCCCCGGGCAGCGGACGGTAGCCGTGACCCTGGTTGAGGTGCTGCTGCAGGTCGCGGACGAAGTCGTCGGGGTGGCCGGCCAGCACGCCCACCGGCACGGTCGACGTACGCCCGTCCCGGAGCCGGAGCACGACGCACCGCTCACCGGCGATCGTGGCCGCCGCGGCGTCCTCGACCTGCGTCCAGGCGGCCTGCCGCACCCCGGCGCCGCGGACGTGGCGGATCCGGTAGCCGACGTCGTCGAAGCTGACGACGACGGGCCGGCGTCCGACCACGAGCGCGACGGCCAGCGCGACGACGGTGGCCACGGCGACGCCGCCGCCCAGCAGAGCGACGGGGAGCGAGAGCACGGCCACCAGCGTCACGAGGGCGAGGAGCGCCACCGCCACGACGACCAGGCCGAGGCCGAGCAGCCGGACGGCGAAGGGGCCGGAGAACCGGTAGCGGGACGACACTCTCCGAATTAGACCAACGCCGGGGACCACGTCCAAACCAGTGGAGGCCCGAACTTGTCACCGGCTGAGATGCAGGTCACACTGACAGCTCCCCCCACTGGCAGGGAGGCCGCCGATGACGGGTCTCGAGCACGCCATTCTCGGACTGCAGCAGGCTCTGGACGCACCGCGACGCCATGATGTGTGGCGCAGGCTGGTGCGGCTCCGGATGACCGGCGTACGAGAAGCCCTCACGCGGGAGCTGCCGCGCGAGGGCGACGCCTGGCTCGCGTCCCGCGAACAGATGCTGCGCCAGGACCGCGACGCGCTGCTGCGCCGCCTGGCCACCTTGGGGCCGCTGGTGCTGGAGGCGCCCGATGTCGACCCGGTGCTCGTGAACCTGCGACGGTTCGTCACCGACCTCGAGCACCACCGTCAGCGGCTCAACGACCTCGTCTATGACTCGGTGTCCCTGGAGCTGGGCGGCTCGGAGTAGCCGACAGCCGCCGCCGCGGACCGAGCAGAGGGGGCGGGATTCGAACCCGCGACTGACATCTCTGCCAGCGACCGCTTTCAAGGCGGTTCCGATCGGCCACTCCGGCACCCCTCCGTGCGGGTCGCACCTGTTGCTGCCCACCGGGCGGCCCACGAGTGCGCAGTCTACGAGGGTGCTAGAGGACCAGGGAGACCAGCACGTCGCCCTCCTGGACCACGTCGCCTGGGCCGACCCGGACCGCGGCGACGGATCCCGCGTGCTCGGCGAGCACCGGGATCTCCATCTTCATGGACTCCAGCAGGACCAGGATGTCGCCGACGGCCACCTGCTCACCGGTCGCCACGGTCACCTTCATCACGTTGGCCACCATCTCCGCGACGACGTCGACGGTCTTGGGTGGGCGGGGCACGACCGCGACGCTACACCTCGCCGATCCGCGCAGGATCGTGCCTCGGCGCCTAGAACCTGCGGTTGAGCAGCGACGGGTTGGTCGCCCGTGCCTCCTCGAGGTCGTCGGTGGAGATCGAGGCGGTGAGGACGTGGTCCCCGTCGCCGAGCTCGGCGACCACCTGGCCGCCCGGGCCGACGACCAGGGAGTGGCCTGTGTAGCGCGGACCCGGCTGGCCGACCGCCGCGACGTAGGCGGTGTTCTCGATGGCCCGTGCCATGGCCAGCGTGCGCCAGTGCTCGACCTTGGCGGGACCGGCCACCCAGGCGGAGGGTATGACGAGCAGGCCGGCGCCGCGACGTACCAGCTCGCGAGCCAGCTCGGGGAACCGCAGGTCGTAGCACGTCATCAGCCCGACGCTGACCCCTTCGACGTCGACGAGCACCGGCTCCAGGGGGCCGGCGGACAGCCGGTCGGACTCCTTGTAGCCGAAGGAGTCGTAGAGGTGGATCTTCTGGTACGACGTCCGCAGCCCGTCCGGGCCCACGACCGCGAGCGTGTTGAACGGCCGGGCGGGGTCGTCGCTGACCTCGAACATGCCGGCGACGACCGTCGTCTCGTGCTCCGCCGCGAACTCGGTGAGCCGCTCGACGAACGGTCCGTCCAGGGGCTCCGCGAACGCACCGATGTCGGAGCCGGGCTTCCCGAAGTCACGCATGTAGGCCTCCGGGAGCAGCACCAGGTCGGTGTCCGGCTCGATCTTCCCGCCGAGGACCGCGAGGGCGTCCCGGTTCTCGGCCGGGTCGAGGGACGCGGTCTGCTGGAGCAGGGCAAGGCGGAGTTCGCTCACGGGTCCAGCCTGCCAGACTGTGCGGGTGACGGCACCCGGGCGGCCCCCTGGTCCTGGTACTGGTCCTCGGGGTGGGGGACACGGCCGGCCCGGTCCTCTTCGACTGGCGGCGGTGGTGCTGGCCGGCGGGAGCGGAGCCCGGCTGGGCGGTGTGGACAAGGCCGCCCTCGAGCTCGACGGCGTCACGCTCCTGGAGCGCACGCTCACCGCGACGATGGCCGCGGGCGAGGTGGTGGTGGTGGGGCCGGAGGTGCCGACGTCGCGACCGGTCACCTGGACCGTCGAGGACCCGCCGCTGGGCGGTCCGGCGGCCGGGCTGCTCAGCGCACTGGACCGGTTCGACACGGCACCCGAGCTGGTCGCGGTGCTCGCGGTGGACATGCCAAGGGTCAACGCGGGGACGCTCGCCCGGCTGACCTGGGCCGTCGAGGCCGACCCGGGCGTCGACGGCGCCGTCCTGGTGGACCCGGGCGGACGTCGCCAGCCACTGGCAGCGGTCTACCGGGTCAGCTCCCTGCTCGCGGCCCGGCCGGCCCGGCCGGGACAGGAGCACGGCCTCCCGATGCGCCGCCTGATCGGCGACCTGCGGCTGGCCGAGGTCCCGACGGTCGGCGACGAGGCGCGCGACGTGGACACCTGGGCCGACCTACACGACCTGGGGTGATCTGTGCGACGGTCTCGCATCACCGTTCAGCAGTTGCCAGATCGGCGGCGGCGTATCACCCTTGAGGCGTGAACCTGCACGACTGGATAGACGAGCTCTGCGACGCCCTCGACATCGACGTGGAGGTCGACGAGGCGCTGGTCCTGGACCTCGCCCGCGACGCCGCGCACAACGTGGAGCGTCCCGCGGCACCCATCACGACGTACCTCCTGGGCTACGCCGCGGGTCTCGCCAAGGCGGACCCGGAGGAGGTCGAGCGCCTCGCCGCGGCCGCCACGGAGCTCGCCGAGAAGTGGGACGGCGGCAAGCCCGCCGAGGAGGACGAGCTGGAGAACCTCGCGGACATCGACGAGGCCCTCGTCGACATCGACTGACCCCGCCGCCACGCCAGGGCCTGCGGCCCTCCGGCGAGGCCGTCGTGGAGACTCCCGGTGTGTCGACCTACGAGAGCCCCCGGTCGCTGTGGCGAGGCATCGCGCTCGTCTTGCTCGCCGGCGTCATCTGGGGCACCATCGGCCCCGGCGCGCAGGTGGTGCACGACCGGTCGGGGCTCTCACCGCTGCTGGTGACCGCGTACCGCGCCATCGCAGCCGTCGCCGTGCTGGCCGGCGTCGTCGTCCTGTCCAGGCGGCTTGGTGCGCTGGGTGACGCGGCGCTCGTCGAGTGGCGGCGGATCGGGGTGGTCGGGGTGCTCACCGCCGCCTTCCAGTTCCTGTTCTTCGTCGCGGTGGCGTTCGTCGGCGTCAGCGTCGCGACCGTGGTCTGCCTCGGGTTCGCCCCCGTCCTGCTGCTCGTCCTCGACAGCCTCCGCCGGCGAGGGCTGCCCCGACCCGGCCCGGCTGCGACGGTGGTCATCGCCGTCGTGGGCCTGCTGCTGGTGACCTTCGAGGGCGGAGCCGGCGACCACGCGTCGCACCCGGTGCTCGGCATACTCGCTGCACTCGCATCGGGTGCGGCGTACGCCGTCTCGACCGAGGTCGTGGCGCCGCTGTCGCAACGACTCGACACCCTGACGATCACCGCTCTGACGATCGCGGTCGTGGCGCTGGTGCTGGTCCCGACAGCCCTCGCCGTCACCGCCCTGCGTGGTGACCCGTTCACGACCTCGGACCCCGCCTCCTGGGCCGTCATCGGCTACCTCGGCGTCTTCACGCTCGCGATCGCCTACGCCCTGCTCTTCACCGGGCTGCGCAGCGCACCGAGCAGCGCCGCCGTCGTCGCCACCCTGGTCGAGCCGCTCACGGCCGTCCTCATCGCGGTCGTGCTGCTCGGCGAGCACCTGAGCCCGACCGGCGTGGCGGGGTCGCTGCTGATCGTGGCCGCCATCGCGACCCTGGGTCGGACGTCGGAGGGGCCGCCACCTCAGTAGGCCCCGTCGTGGCCGAGCCGGGCGAGGGACGGTCGGGCTGCTCCGGCGACAGGGACGAGGCCTAGGGTGAGGCGCATGCGCGCTGTCATCGCCCCCGAGCCGGGCGGCCCCGAGGCCCTCGTCGTCACCGAACGCCCCGACCCCACGCCCGGACCCGGCGAGGTCGTCATCGAGATGGCCGCCACGGCCGTCAACCGGGCGGACACCATGCAGCGCCAGGGCTTCTACCCGCCTCCGCCCGGCGCCTCCGACGTGCTCGGCCTCGAGTGTTCCGGGGTGGTGGGCGCCGTCGGGTCCGATGTGCGGGGCTGGGCGGTCGGCGACGAGGTGTGCGCGCTGCTGGCCGGCGGGGGGTACGCCGAGAAGGTGCTCGTCCCGGCCGGACAGGTGATGCCGGTGCCCGCCGGGGTCGACCTGGTGAACGCCGGCGCCCTGCCCGAGGTGGCCTGCACCGTGTGGTCGAACCTCTTCATGGTCGCCGGCCTGCAGCCGGACGAGACGCTGCTGGTGCACGGCGGCGCGGGCGGGATCGGCACCTTCGCGATCCAGCTGGCGCACGCCCTGGGCGCCCGGGTGGTCACCACCGCCGGCTCGGCCGAGAAGCTGGAGGTCTGCCGCTCGCTCGGGGCGGACGTGACAGTCAACTACCGGGAGCAGGACTTCGTCGAGGAGGTCAAGGCGGCCACGGACGGGGCCGGGGCCGACGTGATCCTGGACAACATGGGCGCGACGTACCTCGCCCGCAACGTGGACGCCCTGGCCACCGAGGGCCGACTGGTGGTCATCGGCCTGCAGGGCGGCACCACGGCGGAGCTCGACCTCGGCGTCCTGCTGCGCAAGCGCGCCGCCGTCATCGCCACCACCCTGCGCGCACGTCCGCCGAGCGAGAAGGCGGCCATCTGCTCGGCCGTCGTCGAGCACGTGTGGCCGCTGGTCGCGGACGGGTCCGTGAGGACCCTGGTGCACACCAGCCTGCCGCTCGAGGAGGCTGGTGAGGGGCACCGGATCATGGAGGCCAGCGACCACATCGGCAAGATCGTGCTCACCGCGTCTGCGTAGAGTTGGGTGATGACCTCATCCCACCCCGACCCGATCACCCACGCGTCCGAGGAGGACGCCGGCACCGTGGTGATCGGGCCCGACGGCATGCCGATCGCCCCCACCCCCGAGGACGAGCCGCACGGCGAGCGCAACGTCGCCGAGCTCGTCGAGCAGCCGGCCAAGGTGATGCGGATCGGCGGGATGATCCGCCAGCTCCTCGAGGAGGTCAAGTCGGCGCCCATCGACGAGGCCAGCCGGACCCGGCTCGCGAGCGTCTACGAGTCCTCCATCAAGGAGCTCGAGGTCGGGCTCGCGCCCGAGCTGGTCGAGGAGCTGGAGCGGCTGTCCCTGCCGTTCAGCTCCGACACGCCCTCGGAGGCGGAGCTACGGATCGCCCAGGCGCAGCTCGTCGGGTGGCTCGAGGGCCTCTTCCACGGCATCCAGACCGCGATCTACGCCCAGCAGGTGGCCGCTCGGGTCCAGCTCGAGCAGATGCGCCGGGCCCTCCCACCGGGGATGATCCCGGCTGACGGTCAGCCCGGCCAGCCAGGGCAGCCCGGCCAGCCGGGTCAGCCCGGTCAGCCGGGCGAGGAGCCGGGCAACCGCGGCGGCATGTACCTCTGACCGCTTGGCTTTCTGCAGTAGTTCGGTAGGGTTAGTGAACAACTACTGCAGGGAGATCCCATGAGCGTCCACGACGAGGTCCTGGCGGCCAACGAGGCCTACGCTGCGTCCTTCGGCGACAAGGGCGAGCTGGCGCTGCCCCCCGCCCGCGGCTTCGCCATCTTGACCTGCATGGACGCCCGCATCGACCCGGCGAAGCTCGCGGGCCTCGGCGAGGGTGACGCCCACGTGATCCGCAACGCCGGCGGTCGGGCCAGCGACGACGCCATCCGCTCGCTGGTGATCTCCTACAAGCTCCTCGGGACCGCGGAGTGGTTCGTGATCCACCACACGGACTGCGGCATGGAGTTCTTCACCAACGACGTCATCCGAGGCCTGCTGGAGAGCAGCCTGGAGACGGCCGCGCTCGGGCCCGACGGCTTCACCGACGTCGGCACGGGTCCGGGCTCGGACGCCGGCAACGACATCGACTTCCTTACCATCTCCGACAGGGAGGCGGCCGTCACCGAGGACGTCGAGCGCATCCGCCAGCACCCCCTGGTGCCCGCCCGCATCCCGATCCACGGATACCTGTACGACGTACGGACCGGTCGGCTGGTCGAGGTCCCGGACGCCACCAAGGCAGGCGCAGCCGCCTGACCACCACCCCGGGTAATCCGTGACGGAATGCATGGTTTCGGGGCGGCGGATTCATATGGTCGAAGCAACGCTATGAGATTGGAGCGTTGCGAT
>CAXSHL010000099.1:0-13860 GCA_964237315.1 uncultured Nocardioidaceae bacterium | reverse complement strand
GGCTGACGATCTGGTCGTAGGCCGGGTAGACGAACCCGTCGAACTGGATCTCGCACACCGGCCGGTAGCCGCGCATGGCCATCCCGACCGCCGTGCCGATGATCCCGGACTCGGCGAGCGGCGAGTCGATGACGCGGTCCTCGCCGAAGTCCTTCTGCAGCCCGTCGGTGATCCGGAAGACCCCGCCGAGCTTGCCGACGTCCTCGCCCATGAGGAGCACCTTGGGGTCGGCCTCCATCGCCTTGCGCAGCCCCGCGTTCAGGCTCTTGGCCAGCGTCATCTTGGTCACTGGAGGCTCCCCTCTGCCTCGAAGGAGTCCAGGTAGGCCGCATAGCCGTCCCTCTGCTCGGCGTACACCTGGTCGAAGACGTCCAGCGGGTGCGGCTCGGGCAGCGCCCGGCAGCCCTCGCGCAGGTGCTCGCCGAGCTGCTCGGCCTCGGTCTCGACGGACTCGAGGAACTCCTGGTCGACGAGGCCGTTGCGGGTGAGGTAGGCCTTGACCCGCTGGATCGGGTCCTTGAGCTTCCAGGTCTCGAGGTCCTGGGACAGCCGGTAGCGCGTGGGGTCGTCGGTGGTGGTGTGCGCGCCCATCCGGTAGGTGTAGGCCTCCACCAGCGTCGGGCCTTGGCCGTCCCGGGCCCGCTGCAGGGCGGCCTGCGCCACGGCGTACGACGCGAGCACGTCGTTGCCGTCCACGCGCACGCCGGGAAAGCCGAAGCCGAGAGCGCGCTGGAACAGCGGGATCTTGGTCTGCCGCTCGATCGGCTCGGAGATGGCCCACTGGTTGTTCTGGCAGAAGAAGACGACGGGCGCGTTGTAGGAGGCCGCGAAGATGAACGCCTCGTTGACGTCGCCCTGGCTGCTCGCACCGTCGCCGAAGTAGGCGATCACGGCGGCGTCCCGCTCGGGGTCACCGGTGCCCACCACGCCGTCGCGCTGCATGCCCATCGCGTAGCCGGTCGCGTGCAGCGTCTGCGCGCCGATCACGATCGTGTAGAGACCGAAGTTCGCGTCGTCGGGGTTCCAGCTGCCCTGGTCGACCCCGCGGAAGAGGCCGAGCAGCTGCAGCGGGTCGATCCCGCGGCACCAGGCGACCCCGTGCTCGCGGTAGGTCGGGAAGGCGAAGTCGTGCGGCCGCAGTGCCCGGCCCGAGCCGATCTGGGCGGCCTCCTGACCGAGCAGCTGCGCCCAGATGCCGAGCTCGCCGTGCCGCTGCAGGGCCGTCGCCTCGGTGTCGATGCGCCGGGTCAGCACCATGTCGCGGTAGAAGCCGCGGATCATCGCCGCGTCGTCGTCGGCGGACAGGCCGGCGCCGAAGGCGAAGTCGGGGTCCTCGACCCGCTCGCCCTCCGGGGTCAGGAGCTGGACCAGGTCCGGGCCCCCGTCGGCTGCGTGCGGCCCGAACACCTCGCTGATGTCTGGTCCGAAGTCGGGGCTCTCGCTCACGGGCACTCCTTCGTATCGACCGGCGCGCGGGGTCTCCGCGGCCGGCAGCGTTCGTCGTGGAGTCACGGCCGCCGCGGCGACGCCCCGGGCAGGTGGTGCCCGAGGTCGTGAACGGGGTCGTGGTGCCGCCTGTGGGTGCTCGTCTCGACGGCCGACTGTGACCGTCACCACACCTGCAGTCGACGTGCCTACGGTACCGAAGGCGGTCCAGCGGCGCCTAATCCGGACGGACCGGGACCCGGCTCGCTAGGTTTGCCGGGTGAGCCAACGCCCCGACCCCGGCCGGCTGGTCCGCGAGCGGACCACGATCGCGGCACCGCCGGGCGTCGTGTTCGCCATCGTCGCGGACCCCCGGGCGCACCCGCGCATCGACGGCTCCGGGTCCGTGCAGCAGGTCATCGACGGTCCGGACCGGCTCACGAAGGGCGCCGTCTTCGGGGCGTCGATGCGGATGTTCGGGCTGCCCTACCGGATCCGCAACCGGGTCGTGGAGTTCGAGCAGGACCGGCTGATCGCCTGGCGGCACTTCGGGGCCCACCGGTGGCGCTACGAGCTGGAGCCGGACGCCTCGGGAGGCACGGTGGTGACCGAGACCTTCGACTACTCCCGCTACGGCCGGGTCGGGGCGGCGGGCCTGCGGCTCGCGGGCTTCCCCGAGCGCAACCGGGCCGGGATCACCGCGACGCTGGTCCGGCTCAGGGACGCTGCCGAGGCCGACCACGCCGACCACGCCGCCGGGGCGGGGGGCTGAGATGGCGGACGTCGTACCCGAGAGCCGGCCGCTGGAGGGCCGGCCGCTCGCCGGCCAGGTGGCGCTGGTCGCCGGAGCGACCCGGGGCGCCGGCCGGGCGATCGCGGTCGAGCTGGCCCGCGCGGGCGCCTACGTCTACGCGACGGGCCGCAGCAGCCGATCCCACGGGCGCTCGGAGATCGACCGGCCGGAGACGATCGAGGACACCGCGGACCTGATGGCAGCGGCGGGTGGGCAGGGTGCCGCGGTGCGGGTGGACCACACCGAGCCCGAGGAGGTGGCCGGGCTCGTCGGGCGGATCGAGGACGAGCAGGGCCGCCTGGACATCCTGGTCAACGACATCTTCGGCGGGGACCGCTACGCGCAGTTCCACACCCGGCTCTGGGAGCACGACGTCGCGGGCGGCCTGCGGATGCTTCGGATGGGCATCGACACCCACCTGGTCACAGCGGCGTCGGCCCTGCCGCTGATGCTGCGCGGCGACCGCGGCCTGCTTGTGGAGATGACGGACGGCACGACGGACTACAACCGCGGCTACCGCGAAGGCGTGGGCTTCTACTACGACCAGGTCAAGGCGGCCGTCGGGCGGATCACCCTCGGACTCACCGCGGAGCTGCGGGGGACGTCGGTGACCCCCCTCTCGATCACCCCCGGCTGGCTGCGCTCGGAGAACATGCTCGACCAGTTCAGGGTGACGGAGGAGACCTGGCGCGACGCCGCCGTCGGTGAGCTGACCGGGTTCCTGATCTCCGAGACACCGACGTACGTCGCCCGGGGGCTCGCCGCGCTGGCCGCCGACGAGGGCCTGGCCCGCTACGCAGGGATGACGCTGACCAGCGCCGAGCTGGCCCGGGTGTACGGCGTCACCGACGTGGACGGGAGCCGACCGGACGCCTGGCGCTACATCGCCGAGGTGGAGCAGCACGGCCTCTCGGAGCGGGTCGAGCGGTATCGCTGAGGGCTCCGGGCCGCCGGGGCTGGTTGTGGTCACTGCGACCGGGTCGGGTTCCGGTTGTGGTCACTGCCTCGGGTCGGGGTGCCGGTTGTGGTCAGCGCCAGCGGCTCGATCCAAGTCGTGGTCACTGCGACCAGCACAGGTCCCAGTTGTGGTCACTCCCCCGGGGCGGGGTGCGGGTTGTGGTCGGCAGGACCGTCATCGGAGCACCGAATCGGCCCCGGAGTGCCCACAACCTCCGCCTCCTACCCGCTTCGGACGCGGCACCGGCGGCCGCTCGTCGTACGCCCACGAGGGCTTGGCTTCCCATGGGAAACTGGCGCTTCCCATGGGCCACCACCCATGGGAAGCGCCAAACTTCCTGCATCCCCTGGTAATCAGCGGGCGAAGGCGGCCGCCACGGCGAGCAGCACGTCGTTGCCCGCGGGCTCGCCGATGCTGACCCGGACGCCCTCCCCGGCGAAGGGCCGGACCATCACCCCGGCGTGCTCGGCGGCCACCGCGAACTCGGCGGTCCGCTCCCCGAGGCTCAGCCAGACGAAGTTGCCCTGGGCCTCGGGGACCGCCCAGCCCTGTCGGGTCAGCGCGTCGACCACCCGGGTCCGCTCGGCCACGATCGCCTCGACGCGCTCGAACAGCTCCGGCTCCCGGGCCAGGGAGGCGACCGCGGCGGCCTGCGCGATCGAGGAGACGCCGAACGGGAGGGCGCACGCGCGGACCGCGGCGGCCACCTCCTCGGCGGCCACCAGGTAGCCGACCCGGAAGCCGGCGAGCCCGTAGGCCTTGGCGAAGGTGCGCATCGCCACCACCTGCGGGCGGGTGCGCTGCAGCTCGACCCCGTCGAACGAGTCGTCACCGGCAGGTCGGACGAACTCGCGGTAGGCCTCGTCGAGGACCACCAGGACGTGCGGAGGCATCCGGTCCAGGAAGGCCTCGAGCTCGGCACGGCGTACGGCGGTGCCCGTGGGGTTGTTGGGGCTGCAGACGATGACGACCTTGGTGCGCTCGGTGACCGCCTCAGCCATCGCGTCGAGGTCGTGCCGGGCCTCCGGCGTCAGCGGCACGCGCACCGAGGTGGCGCCGGTGACCGAGACGGCGATCGGGTAGGCCTCGAAGGAGCGCCAGGCGTAGACGACCTCGTCACCGGTGGAGCAGTAGGCCTGCAGCAGGTGGTAGAGCACCGCGACCGACCCGGTGCCGGCCGCCAGCCGGGTCGTCGGCACGCCGAGCTTCGCGCCCAGGGCCGCGTAGAGCTCGGTGCAGCCCATGTCGGGGTAGCGGTTCATCCGGCCGGCGGCCTCGACCGCGGCCTCCAGGACGCCGGGCAGAGGCGGGTAGGGGTTCTCGTTGGAGGACAGCTTGTAGGTGGTGACCCCATCGCGCGGCTCGGGCGGCTTCCCCGGCACGTAGGCGGGCAGGTCCCGGATCGCCGCCCGGACCGCAGGCCCGGTGGCGGCACTCGACTCGGCAGTCATGGAACGAACCCTAACCGCCGGTTCCGACGACGCCCGGACAGCCGAACGGTCATGTGGTTGAATATGACACGACAAGCGGGGTCGACACGTCCGGGGGGACGCAGCACGTCGACGCCACGGCCGTGGGACACCACGGCTGCGCTCACCGGGGGGCTGGTGGGCGGTTGTGCGCCGGTGCGGGCCCGCACCCCGGGACGGGGAGGGTCCGCACTGCTCGCTCACACCGGTCCGGCGAGCGCTCAGACGCAGGCCGGGGGCAGCACGACCTCGCCGCCGAGCACCTCGGGCAGGTCCCGGCCGCGCAGCACGTCGAGCGGGTTCGTGAGGCACCGCGCCGAGCCGCCCGCGAGGTGGAACTCACCCAGCTCGAGCAGCACGACGTCGAAGCCCCAGGACTCCAGCTGCCGGCGCACCCGGTCCGGGCACGCCGGCATCAGCACGGTCCGACCGACGACGACCGAGTTGGCGCAGAACGTCAGCGCCTCCTCCTCCGAGAGCACCAGCGGCTCGGGCACCAGGTCCAGCACCGCGGCAGCCGACGTCTCGTCGAACGCCGCCGGGCAGACCAGGGCCCGGGTGCTGTCGAGCGGGCAGAAGGCCAGGTCCAGGTGGTACATCCCCGGGTGGGAGATCCGCAGGCCGCGCACCCGCACGTCGAGCTCGGCAGCCAGGTGCTTCAGCGCCAGCTCCTCGGTCCGCGGCCCGTAGCCGACCACGAGCGCGTCACCGAACGCGAAGGCGTCCCCGGCCTCCAGGTGGGCACCGACACCGTCGCGGCCGACGTACGACGTCGCGAAGCCGTTCCCGGCGAACCACGGCTCGGCCGTGAGGACCTCGCGCCGCCGCTGCGGGTAGCGCATGTGCGACATGACCACGCGCCGCCGGCCCGGGTCGTTGAGCACCAGCCCGAGGTTCATCGCGAAGACCGTGTCGGGGGAGTCCGGTCGGGCGTCGAGCACCTGCACCTCGGCACCGGCTGCCCACAGCGCGCCGACCAGCGCGCGCCACTGCTCGCCCGCCCGATCCCGGTCGGGCTGGGTGGCCACGTCCATGAAGGGGTTGATGGCGTAGTCGACGCGGAAGTGGTCGGGCGGAACCGCGAGGTACCGCCGGCCCCACTGCAGTGACTCCCCCATGCAACAGCTCCTTAGTCGGATTGTCGGACAATCAGACTTCCAGTCTGGCTGAGGGTGGACGGGCCGTCAACTCGTGTCCGACAATGAGCACGTCAGCAGGTGGTCGGACCGCGATCAGGCCTGTGTGTCGCGTCGCGGGGCGGAGGTGTCGTGAGCTCGTTCGAGACGCTGCGGTTGGCGCACTCCTCGACCGTCGACCGGGTCGCCGGTGAGCTGCGGCGGGCGCTCTTCGACGGCGAGGTGGAGGCCGGCACTCCCCTGCGCGAGGTCGCCCTGGTCGAGGCGATGGGCGTCTCGCGCTCCACGGTCCGGGAGGCGCTCGCCGTCCTGGTCGCCGAGGGGCTCGCCACCCGGGCGCCCAACCGGGGCGTGCACGTCACCGAGCTCGACCCGACAGCGGTGCACGACGTCTGCACGGCGCGGGCCGTCCTGGAGACGGCCGGGGTCCGCGCCTGGGACCGCGCCCCCGCCGCCGCGCGCGAGGCGTGCCGAGCCGCTCTCCGCGACTTCGCCGAGGCGGCAGGATCCGACGCCAGCCCGGCCGAGGTGACCGCGGCCCACCTGTCGATCCACCGCGCCCTCGTGGCCCTGACCGGGTCCTCACGGCTGGTCGCTCTCGCAGAGTCGCTGACCGCCGAGCTGCGCCTGGCGCTGGCGAAGGTGGACCGCATCCGGCGCAACGCGGGAGACCAGGTGCACTCCCACGAGGCGCTCCTGGACCTGCTGGACCGCGGCCGCCTCGAGGAGGCCGCCGCCGAGCTGGCCCGCCACCTCGAGCACGCCGAGCTGTCCATGCTGACGGCACTCGACCTGGCCCCGGGGTCGTCGCCCGATGACCCGGGGCCTGGCAGGATCGAGGCGTGAGGTTCCTGATCTGGGTCCTGGTCAACGCGCTGGCGCTGGCCGCTGCGACGTACCTGCTGGCCGGCATCACGCTGACCGGCGCCACCGACCGGGACCGGGTGCTGACCCTGGTCCTCGTGGCGGTGGTCTTCGGGGTGGTCAACGCGGTGGTGCGGCCGGTGGTCAAGCTGCTGTCGCTGCCGTTCATCATCTTGACGCTCGGGCTGCTGGTCTTCGTCATCAACGGCCTGATGCTGCTGCTCACCAGCTGGCTGTCCGGGCAGATCGGCCTCGGCTTCCACGTCGACGGCTTCTGGACCGCCGTGCTCGGCGGGCTGGTGGTGATGGTCGCCAGCTGGGTCCTCGAGCTGCTGGTCCCGGACGGCCGCCGGGACTAGCCGTCCTCGGGCAATCCAGGGGGTGCTTCTCAGGCGTGACTCAGGCGCTACTGGCACAGTGGAGGAGTGAGCATGGGAGCCGAGCAGCAGTCCCGCGTGCTGGTGGTCGACGACGACCGCGCGGTGCGTGAGTCGCTGCGCCGGTCGCTGGAGTTCAACGGCTACACCGTGAGCCTGGCCAGCGACGGCGCCGAGGCCCTGGCGAGCATCGCCGGCCACATCCCCGACGCGCTGGTCATCGACGTGATGATGCCGCGCCTGGACGGCATCGAGACGACGCGCGCGCTGCGGACGGCGGGGAACGACCTGCCGATCCTGGTGCTGACCGCGCGCGACTCCGTGGGCGACCGCGTCGAGGGGCTGGACGCCGGGGCCGATGACTACCTCACCAAGCCGTTCGCCCTCGAGGAGCTGCTGGCCCGGCTGCGCGCACTGCTGCGCCGGGTGCACGTGCCCGCGGGCGGGGACGGGCTCGACGACGAGGTGCTGAAGTTCTCCGACCTGTCGCTGAACCTCGCCACCCGGGAGGTACGACGCGGGGCGCGGGCCATCGAGCTGACCCGCACCGAGTTCACCCTGCTGGAGATGTTCCTGCGCAGGCCGCGCCGCGTGCTGGACCGCTCGTTCATCCTCGAGGACGTCTGGGGCTACGACTTCCCGACCACGGCGAACTCCCTGGAGGTCTACGTGGGATACCTGCGCCGCAAGACCGAGGCCGAGGGCGAGCCGCGCCTGATCCACACCGTCCGCGGCGTGGGATACGTCCTCAAGGAGTCGTGACGCGGCCATGAGCCCGCCCGTCGGGACAGCCGTCGGCCGGCTCCACGAGCGGCTCCGCTACCGGCGGTCCCTGGCGAGCCGGGTCATCCTGCTCACGACGTTCGCCGTCGGCATCTCCGTGGCACTGGTGTCGCTGGCGGCGTACCTCACGGTCCGGCACCAGCTGCTCGCCTCCCTCGACGAGTCGCTGCACCGGCGCGCCTACATCTCCGCGCAGTACACGCCCTCGCAGTCGGCCCTGACCAACATCCCCGCGCTCCTCCAGGGAGCCACCGACACCAAGTTCGGCTACGTCTTCGCCGACGGTCAGCACGTGATGACCCGCGGGCCCAACAAGGACACCATCACGTTCGGTGCGCCGGAGTACGCCGTAGCCCGCGGGACGAAGCGCTACTCGTGCCGGACCGTGTGGAGCTCCAGCACGCCGTACCGCGTGGCCACCGTCCCCACCGTGACGGACGGGGTGGCGGTGGTGGTGGCGCAGTCCCTCGAGGCGAACGAGCGGACGCTCAACGAGCTGGGTCTGCGGCTGTTCCTGTACGGCGCCGCCGGGGTCATCGTCTCCGCCCTCGCCGGCTGGGCCGTCGCGCGCAACGGACTGCGCCCGGTGCGCCGGCTGACCCGCGCCGCCGAGGACATCGCCCGCACCGAGCAGCTCGACCCGATCCAGGTGCAGGGCAACGACGAGATCGCCCGGCTCGCACGCGCGTTCAACACCATGCTGGGAGCGCTGGCTGCCTCCCGGGACCGACAGCGCCAGCTGGTGGCCGACGCCGGCCACGAGCTCCGCACGCCTCTGACCTCCCTGCGCACGAACCTGGAGCTGCTGACCCAGGCGGACCGCCAGGGCGGCCTGTCCGAGTCCTCGAGGCAGGAGCTGCTGAGCGACGTGCAGTTCCAGATCGAGGAGCTGACCACGCTGATCGGCGACCTGACCGAGCTGGCCCGCGAGCAGCCCGCCCAGGTGCTCCTCGAGGAGGTCGACTTCGCGGAGATCACCGAGCGGGCGGTCGAGCGGGCCCGGCGCCGGGCGAGCAGCCTGCGCTTCGACCTCCGCGCCGAGCCCTGGTGGGTCGTGGGCGACGGCGCCGCGCTCGAGCGGGCTGCGCTGAACCTGCTGGACAACGCCGCCAAGTGGAGCCCGCCGCTGGGTGCCGTCACCGTGACGCTGACCGGCGGCGAGCTGATGGTGGCCGACGAGGGCCACGGGATCGCCGAGGACGACCTCCCGCACGTCTTCGACCGGTTCTACCGTTCCCCGGAGTCGCGCACCATGCCCGGCTCCGGGCTGGGCCTCTCGATCGTGCGCCAGGTCGCCGAGCGGCACGGCGGCTCGGTCCGGGCCGGGCGGGGGCCCCGCGGTGGAGCGGCGTTCTGGCTGAGGGTGCCGGGATCGCCCGAGCCGGTCGGCCACAGCAGGGACACAAGCACGTCCCAGGAGACTCTCAGTGGTGGTTAAGCCGCCTTCGTCATGCTGGAGGCATGACGCAGTGGAACCCCGGCGACCATCCCGGTCCTGACGACGCCGACAGGACCCGACGCATCCCCGAGGGCGAGGGGTCGCGGCACCGCTACGGCGAGCCCTCGCAGGACCAGGGACAGCCGTCGGCACCGCCGTACGCCCAGGGTGGCCAGCAGCGAGACACCGCCGGTTTCGGGGGGCTCGGGTTCAGCGGCGAGCAGCCCGGGCCGACCGGTAGCCAGGGTGGCGGCCAGCCGCCGCGCCGCTCGGGTCGACCCGCCAACGGGGTGATCGCCGGCATCCTGGCGGCCGCGCTGGTGCTCGGCGGGGTGGCCGGTGTCGCGGGCGCGGCGGGGTTCACGGTCGTCGACGACCTGGTCGGCCACGACTCCTCGACCCCCTCCTCGACGAGTGGTGCCAGCTCCCCCGTCGTGAACCGCAAGGACGTCGCACCGGCCGCCGACTCCGTCGAGGCGGTGGCCCGCTCGGTGCTGCCCTCGGTGGTCAAGATCAACGTGTCGGGCTCGCAGGAACAGGGGTCGGGCTCGGGGATCATCATCAGCTCCGACGGCGAGATCCTCACCAACAACCACGTGGCCTCGGTGGCCGGCCAGGGCGGCTCCATCACCGTCAACTTCAACGACGGCTCGGCGAAGAAGGCGAAGATCATCGGCACCGACGTCCAGACGGACCTCGCGGTGATCAAGGCCGAGGGCGTGTCCGGGCTCAAGCCCGCCACCATCGGGCGCTCGGCGAAGATCAGCGTGGGCGAGAACGTGGTGGCGATCGGGTCACCGTTCGGGCTCGAGGCCACCGTCACCAGCGGCATCGTCAGCGCCGTCAACCGTCCGGTGTCCGTCCAGCCGGAGGAGACCGCCCCGGCACCGGGGGCACCCACCGGCCAGGACACGACGTACCCCGCCATCCAGACCGACGCGGCCATCAACCCGGGCAACTCCGGCGGGCCCCTGGTCGACCTCGACGGTGACGTGGTCGGCATCAACTCCTCCATCCGTACGGCGTCCAGCGGCGGCCTCGACTCGTCCTCCGGCGGCTCGATCGGACTGGGCTTCGCGATCCCCATCGACAACGTGTGGCCGATCGTCCAGCAGCTGCGCAAGGGCGACACCGCCACGCACGCCCGGATGGGCGTCTCGGTCACGGACGCCTCGAGCAACAGCGGGCTGCTCACCGGCGCCGGGGTCCAGGCCGTCAACGCCGGGTCGGCCGCAGAGCAGGCCGGGCTGAAGAAGGGCGACGTGATCACCAAGGTCGACGGACAGGTGATCACCGGCTCGGAGGCGCTGGTGGCGACCGTCCGGGGTCACCGCCCCGGCGACACGGTGAAGCTGACGGTGGTCCGGGCCGGGGACGACACCCGCACGATGAGCGTGAAGCTGGACAGCGACGAGGGGTCGGCGAGCAGCTGAGGTCAGTCGGTCAGCGGCGTGACCGCGGCACGCAGCCGCTCGGCCTTCCACCGGGTCTCGGCGTACTCCTCCGCCACGTCGGAGCGGACCGTGATGCCGCCGCCGGTGCCCAGCTCGTAGCGCCACCTCGGGCCGCCTGAGGAGTCCGCGGGCGTTGGGGTCGCGGGGGTGGCGACCAGCGAGCGGATCACCACGCCGAGGTCGGCCCGCCCGTCGGCACCGATCCACCCGAACGCGCCCGCGTAGACCCCGCGCGGCGAGCTCTCCACGGCTCCGATGATCTGCATCGTGCGCAGCTTGGGGGCGCCGGTCATCGACCCGGCGGGGAACAGCGCCCGCAGCGCCTCGACCGTGCCGACGCCGGACCGCAGCCGGCCCCGGACGGTGGACACCAGCTGGTGCACCGAGGCGTAGGACTCGACCTCCATCAGCACCGGGACGCTCACCGTCCCCGGGTCGCAGACCATGGACAGGTCGTTGCGCAGCAGGTCGACGATCATCAGGTTCTCGGCGCGGTACTTCCCGTCCGTCGACAGGGCGGTCCGCTGCTCCGCGTCCTCCTCCGGGGTGGCACCGCGGGGCGTCGTTCCCTTGATCGGCTTGGTCTCCAGGAACCGGTCGCGGTCCACGATGGCGAACCGCTCGGGGCTGGAGCTGAGCAGCTGCATGCCGTCGTGCTGGAGGAACCCTGCGTACGGCGCCGGGCTGGTGTCGCGGAGCCGGAGGTAGGCGGCGACCGGGTCGACCGGGGAGGTCACCGCCTCGCGGTAGGTCAGGTTGACCTCGTAGCTGTTCCCGAGCCGGAGCTCGTGCTGCACCGCGTCGAAGGCAGCGGCGTAGCGAGCGGGGACCTCGAGGGTCCCGGTGGCTGTCCGGGCGGTCGTGGGTGCCAGCGCGCGCTCCGGCGCGCGCTGGGCCCCACGACCCGGGTCGTGGTCGACGAACATCGGGGCCCGCACCCGCATCCAGACCGCGTCCGGGACCGCTGTCGTCGTCGTCGCTGTCGTCGTCGTCGTCGTCGCTGTCGTGGTCGTCGTCGCGGGCAGGTCGGTGCGGCAGGCGTAGCCGAAGTAGCCGACCCAGCTGACGGCGCTGTCCCCCGCGTCGCGGGCGACCTCCTGCGCGAGCACCTCGAAGGGATCGTCGCCGACCACCTCGGCGCGACCGTGCTGGTGCCGCAGCACCTGCCTGCTGCCGGCGTGGTAGGTCAGCGACACGTCGTGCTGCTCCAACCGGCCGAGGATGGAGCGACGGCCCGACCAGGCCCGCGACCCGCCGCCGTCCAGCCAGAACATCCGGTCGTGGGTGGCGGCCAGCTCGACGAACGTCGCGACGAGGTCCGCGCCGGCGTCGCTCACGGACCCACCATCCTCATCGGGCCTCGAGGAAGTTCCGCACCAGCTGCTCGCCGTGATCGGTGAGGATCGACTCGGGGTGGAACTGCACGCCCCACAAGGGCTTCTCGCGGTGCGCGACCCCCATGACCACACGTCCGTCGATCCCCTCGCACCACGCCGTCTCCCTGAGTACGTCGGGAAGCGTGAGCGCCGCGAGGGAGTGGTAGCGGACCGCCTTGAACGGCGTGGGCAGCCCGTCGAACACACCGGACCCGTCGTGCTCGACCAGGGCGACCTCGCCGTGCGCCGGCTCGACCTGGCCGACGTGACCGCCGTACACGTAGACGAGGCCCTGCATGCCCAGGCACACGCCGAGCACCGGCACCTCAGCTCGGAGCAGCAGCTCGCCGCCGACGGCGAAGTCAGCGGCGTCGTCGGGGCTGCCCGGTCCCGGCGACAGGACGACGTGGCTGAATCCCCTGCCCAGCAAGGCTGTGGCGGTCACCTCGTCGTGCTCGACCACCTCGGGAAGCGTGCCGGTGACAGCGGCGACGAGGTGGACGAGGTTCCACGTGTAGGAGTCGTGGTGGTCCACGACGACGACCCGCGGACCACTCATCGCACCCGTCCTCGCAGCGTCAGGAGAGCAGGTCGAGCACGAGGTCGTGGATCAGCTCGTAGCCATGCTCGGTGAGGATCGACTCGGCATGGAACTGGATGCCGCGGAAGTGCGGGCCGCGGACCAGGTGCACGTCGCCGGTCTCCGGGTCCGCGAACAGCTCGACGCCGTCGGGGGTGCTCTGCCCGGCGCGAGCGACGAACGTGTTGTAGAACCCGACGTTCTCCTCCCTGCCGTCGAGCTGCACCCGCGACTGCGTGCCCTGGAAGACGATGTCCTTGTAGGCGAGGTCGATGCCCAGCCGGCTACACAGCACCTGGTGCCCCAGGCACACCGACAGGAACGGCTGCCGCTTCTCCAGCAGCCCGTCGATCGCCGCACGGAAGGACGCGATCTTGGGGTGGTCGCCGTCGCGCGGGTCCCCGGGGCCCGGCCCCACGATCACCAGGTCGTAGCCGTCGATGGCCTCGGGCGTGAAGTCCTCGTGGCGGACCACCTCGGAGGTCATCCCCATCACGGCCAGGACGTGGCGGAGCATGTTCACGAAGTCGTCCTCGCCGTCGAGGATCACCGCCGTGCGGCCCTTCAGCTCGACCGCGGGCGGGGAGCCGCCCTGGTCGGTCAGCCAGAACCGGCTGAGCCGCTGGTTGCGCGAGCCCAGCGCGATCACCACGTCCTCGTCCCGGGTCAGCTCGTCGAGCCCCTCGGCGGCACCGGCGGCCTGCTCCACCAGGCCGAACGCGGCGAGGATGCCGCCGGCCTTGGCGTGCGTCTCGGCGACCTCGTGGACCGCCTCGGAGTCGCGCACCAGGGTCGCCCCGGCGGTCACCTTGAGGCGTCCGTCGAGCCCCACGTCCGCCGTACGGATGACGATGGGGGAGTCCGCCGTGGGACTGCCGTCGGCGTCACGTCCCAGCAGGGCAAGGGCTGCGCCGTAGTAGCCGCGGCCCTCGGACTCGTACTTCTTGATCAGCCGGCAGGCGTTCTCGACCGGTGAGCCGGTGACCGTGGCGGCGTACATCGTGTCGCGCAGCACCTCGCGCACGTCGCGTCGTGTGCGCCCGGCGAGGAGGTACTCGGTGTGCACGAGGTGCGTCATCGGCTTGAGGAACGGGCCGAGCACCTGGCCGCCCTCGTGGCAGATATCGCACATCATCTTCAGCTCCTCGTCGACGACCATGAAGAGCTCGTAGATCTCCTTCTCGTCGGCGAGGAACTCCAGCAGCTT
>CAXSHL010000098.1:0-14695 GCA_964237315.1 uncultured Nocardioidaceae bacterium | reverse complement strand
ATGCAAGAGGTGTATAGGTCATGAGCCTTCGGCTCATCGTGGCGGGGGATGAGAATCGTGGTGTCGTTCGGCGACGTCGGCACACACTGGTGCGGGTGAGCCCGTAGAGGTGTATGGCGCGGGGTTCTCGGGTGTCGGTGGATTGTTGCTGCGAGCACGTGGGTCTGTGTCCTGGCAGAGAGCCCTCCGAGCGGCGCGTGGCCGCGAGGGTCGCGGCCACCGGAAGGGGAGGCTCACATGGAAGTGATGTTCGAGCGGGTCGCAGGACTCGACGTCGGGAAGGCCTCGTTGACAGTCTGCGTTCGCACGCCGGGAGAGCGACGTGGTCGGCGCAGCGAGACGCGGACGTTCAAGACGACGACGGGGTCGCTGCGGGTGATGCGGGACTGGCTGGTGGAACGTGGCGTGACGATCGCGGCGATGGAGTCGACCTCGACCTATTGGAAGGCGCCGTTCTACTGCCTCGAAGACGTATGGAGGTGTGGCTGCTGAACGCGGCGCACATGAAGGCGGTCCCGGGTCGCAAGACTGACGTCCGGGACGCGGAGTGGATCGCGCAGCTGCTCGAGCACGGGTTGTTGCAGCCCTCGATGGTCCCGCCGCCGGCGATCCGGCAGCTGAGGATGCTGACCCGGTACCGGGTGCAGCTGATGGGCGATCGCACCCGGGAGACGGTCCGGTTGGAGATGATGCTGGAGGACGCGTCGATCAAGCTGTCCACGGTGGCCTCATCGCTGACCACGCTGTCGGCGCGGGTGATGCTGCAGGCGATGATCGAGGGCGAGCGTGACCCGCTGGTGCTGGCCGAGATGGCCAAGGGTCGGATGCGCCGCAAGATCCCGGATCTGGGTCAGGCGCTCGAGGGGCACTTCGATGCCCACCATGCCCGGATGGCCAAGACGATCCTCGGTCGCCTCGACATGGTCGAGAAGTCGCTGGCCGAGCTCGACGAGGTCATCGCAGCCAAGTGCGCCCCGTGGGCACATCAGATCGAGCTGCTGCAGACGATCCCCG
Source organism: uncultured Nocardioidaceae bacterium (assembly GCA_964237315.1). Taxonomy (GTDB): domain Bacteria; phylum Actinomycetota; class Actinomycetes; order Propionibacteriales; family Nocardioidaceae; genus Nocardioides_B. The sequence goes on along the minus strand of CAXSHL010000098.1, from coordinate 13,681 downwards.
GTGTCGGGGAGAAGGTCGCACAGGTGATCGTCGCCGAGACCGGTGCCGACATGTCCCGGTTCCCCTCGGCCGGCCACCTGGCTGCCTGGGCCGGGGTCGCGCCGGCGATCTATGAGTCGGCGGGCAAGCGCACTCCCTCTGGCAAGCGGCACGGGAACAAGTGGTTGACCGCGATGCTGGTCGAGGCCGCCGGCTCGGTCGGGCGGATGCACAGCTCGAACTACCTTTCCGCACAACATGCTCGGCTGGCCAAACGCCGCGGCACCGGTCGGGCGCAAGTAGCGGTCGCCCACTCGATCCTGGTCTCGGCCTGGCACATGCTCAGCAAGGACGAGCCTTACCGCGACCTCGGAGCTGACTGGCTCGCCCGCCGCAACGACGAAGCCCACACCCGCCGGCTCGTCGCGCAGCTCGAACGACTCGGACACACCGTCACCCTCGACCCAGTGGCCTGAACTGGCACCACCTCCTACGACGGGTCGGGCTCCGCCCGACGCGCTGACGCGCCTGCCCTGGTCCAGGTGATTCACGGGTCTGTGTAGGCCATGAAGGTGACGATGGAAGGTGGGGGGAGGTCGGTGCACTGATGGCGGACGCGTGGGCCGCGAGAACGAAGGTCTGAGCCGGGCATGTCGGGTAACGGAATCGGGCCTCGTTTCTTGGTCCGAGGTGGCGGTGGTCGTCGCTTGACTGAGGGACTGACGACACTGGGAATCTGACCACCGGGCATGAGCGCCGAGATGCCGCGACATGCATTGGTCAGTAAGAGGCAATCGAGCCGGAAGCGAGGGCCGACCGGATGGGCAAGCAACAGATCAGACAGCGGGCACGGCAGCAGGCGCTGGGAGCGGCGGTGCGCCAGCGCCAGGCGCAGCAGGGGCGTGACCGGCGGGTGCGCAGTCTTGTGGAGCAGGTGCTGACCGCGATCGGGGAGCGCGAGGCGGCCGTGGCCGACACCGAGCGGCGCGCGGGTGCCGCGCTGGCGCAAATGACTCGCGTCGAGGGGCTGACCCTGGCCCAAGCGGTGGAGTGGTGCGGGGACGAGCTCTCTGCGCGGGAAGCCACCCGGCTGCGCCGGCTGGCCACCGAGACCGCTACGGAGGCGGCTGCGCCTGCCGAGGCTAGGACTGGGCAGGGCAACGGCGCCGATGCCGGTGATGGTGACGACGGCGAGCCAAGGGGGCCTAGTGCCCTGGTCGGTGCGGACGGGCGGGTCGCGATAGCTGCGGGTCAGGGTGGGCCAGCGCGTTCCGGTACGTCGGCTGGCTGAGGCTGACCCCGTCCGAGGTCGCCTAGTCGGTGGGATCAAGGTGTCGAGGCCGGCTGTCCGGTGTCCTGGCATGACATCACTGCAGCCTTCCCCGACGTCGCCGCCGCAGCGGCGGCCCAGTTGCCGCCTGGCACGGTCGTCGACGGGGAACTGGTGGTCTGGTCGGGAGGTGGCTTCGACTTCGCCGCGCTGCAGCGCCGTCTGGCACGCAGCCACACCGTGGGCAAGCTCGCCCGCCAGCAGCCGGCGAGCGTGATGCTGTTCGACGTCTTGACCGTGGCCGGGCGCGACGTCCGCCGTCGGCCACTGCGGGAGCGTCGCCGGCTGCTGGAGGCCGTAGCTGCGGACACGGCCCCGCCGCTGCAGCTGGTGCCCTACACCACCGACGTTGACCAGGCCCGGACCTGGGTACGTGACTATGCGGCTGCGCGGATAGGGATCGAGGGTCTCGTCGTGAAGGGCGCCGGCACCAGCTACGAGTCCGGGAAGCGTGGGTGGTTGAAGTACCGGATCCGCGACACGGCAGAGGCGGTCGTCGGGGCGGTCACCGGTTCCCTGGAGCTACCTGAGTCTTTGGTGCTCGGTTACTACGATGCGGCCGGCGACCTGGTGGTCGCAGGGTCCACTACGCCGCTGAACCGGCTAAAGCAGGATCAGGTCGCAGCCCACCTGCAGCCGTCGTCTCCTGGCCACCCGTGGCCGGATCAGATCGGGTCGGGTCGGCTTGGGCACTGGGGCGGCGAACCGCGTGCCGTGACCCGGGTCGACGCCACTCTGGTCGTCGATATCTCGGCTGATACCGCCGTCACCGCTGGCGTCTGGCGCCATGTCACTAGGTTCATCCGGTCCGGCCGGATCTGAACGCCGCGGAGGTCCCCCCACCGTCCTGACGACGGGTCGGCCAGGCGCACCAATTCCGGTCAGCAGGACCACGCCGGCTCACATGGCGACATTGCCTCGCCAAGGTGAGCGGCGGGCCGCACGTTGGGCCCATTGGCCGAGGTGAAGTCGTCCCACTGGAAGGACAGACAAGGGTGGCCGTCAACATCAAGGGCGTCGACGAGCTCGCGGCGGTGGTCCCGCACCTGCTCGGTTTCCAGCCGACCGAGTCTCTGGTCGTGGTGCCGCTGCGCCCCGGCCCGCCGATCGCACGAATGGACCTGCCAGACACCGCCAACGAGCGCGCCCTTGTCAGTGAGCAGCTGCTCGGTGCCTACCGTCGCCACGCGCATCCGGACTCGCAGCTGGCGGTGATGTGCTTCTCCGAGGATCTCCGGGCCGCCGAGCTGTCCAGCCGGCACCTTGCCGACGGGCTCACCGCCCACGGAATCGAGGTACCGGCGCGGATCTGGGTCACCAACGACGCCTGGACCGACCTCAACACCGGGCGCGGTGGCCCGCGAACCCGCGAAGCCCAGGTGATGATCACCGCCGAGTTCGTCCTCGCCGGCAGACAGGCCCCCGCGACCGCTCGCGCCGAGCTGACCGCACGGCTGGTGGGTGACCGGTGCCCGGTCGCTGCAGAGTTGGTCGACATCCGGGAGCGGGTGGCCGTCAACGGCGTCGCCGTCGAGCGCGCGTGGGCCACCCACCGCATCGATCGTTTCGACCTCGACGGAATCGCGTTGAGCGACCACGACGCGGCCCGGCTGCTGGTCGCGGTCGAGGACCTCCCCACACGCGACGACACACTGATGCGGATCACCACCGACAACGCGGACGTTAGCCGGGCACTGTGGACCGACCTGACTCGCAGAGCACCCGACGAGGTACGCACGCCGGCGGCCACGCTGCTCGCCTTCTCCTCGTGGCTGAGCGGCGACGGTGCCAACGCGTGGGTGGCCCTCGATCAGATCCCGCCCGAGAAACAGGGGTACCAGCTGGCCCAGCTGGTGTCGCAGGCCCTGGAGCAAGCCGTCCCGCCGTCCGCGTGGGAGCCTCACCCTAAGCCGACTTCAGAGATCGACGCTCACCCGGTAGTCGACCACGATGCGGATCAGCTGGGTCCGCGTAGGCGTCCCGACCCGCCGGGACTGGGCCCCGAACAACCGGGGTCCAGGCCGCCGCCACGGTGAGTGCACCGCCCCTCACGCGACCACACACCAGCACTCCCACGAGACGATCACGCAGCCCCCGGCCCCTGAGTGACTTACGGTCGGCGAGCGGCGTCTGGCCCATGTGATCGAGTCCCCGGCCACGCCCTCCAGCCGCACCGAGCGCAGGGCTAAGCACGCTTGCATCGACCTAGTCTGGGATGCCGACTCGGACCGGAACCACTCTGCCAGGGACGGACCGAGCTCGACTAACTGAGCAACTGCATCGGCCCAAGGCGCACATCAACGTGGGAAGCGCCTCGCGAACGGCAGGCTATCGTTCCAGTCACTGACAAAGCTAGGCGGCGCCTGGCGCGCCCTGTCACCGCCGGTGCTAGATCTCCGCTTTCCTTGCGTGGTGTTGTGCCTTAGCCCGGATCCACGGGCCGGTGGCTGGGTTCGGCATGCCGTAACGTGCAGATGCCCTTCGTGCGTTGAGGATTGTTCTTGCGACGGAAGGATCCTTGGACGACCGAAAGGGCATCTGACAGGTGCGAGCATCTCATGACTTGTGCCGGTTGTCATTGAGCTTCACCGAGACGAATCTGGTGCCGAACGCCGGGCTGGTGACAGCCGCTGCGTTGGCGCAGCGGATCAGGCTGGGTGAGCTGGTTGACCAGCGGCTGCGGTTGTCATCGGAGGGCGCTAACAGCGACGCGAAGGCGCTCACGGTGGTCGGGTCGATGCTCGCCGGCGGCAGCATCGATGACACCAGCTTGCTGCGGGCGGGTGCCGCGTTCGGGTACACCAAGGTCCGCGGCTACCACCCCCAGTTCGCGACCTGCGCGCAGACCGGGATGGTGCTGTTCAGCCGGCTCCGCGGGCGCCGCCCGCGGGGCGAAGTCGTTCCTGACCGAGATCGTGTCCTGGGTCTGCGGCGCCGGCGCGACGGGACAGCTGACGGTCGCGCGGACAGCGCCTTCAACAGTCGCGCCGTCCTCGGCACGGCGGTCAAGCTCGAGGTCCAGTTCTCGATCACCGCCAGACAGGACAAGAAGATCCGAGCCGCCATCGACGCCATTACGGAGGACGCGTGGACTCCGATCCCGTACTGGCTGCACCGTGACCCCGTAGTGGCGGGCGAAGGCGGTCCTCCCCGGAGGTGTCCGGCGCGGACGTCGCAGAGACCTCCTACACGGCGTTCACCGGCAAGGACGCCATCCCGGTCCGGTTGATCCTCCGGCGGGTCCGACCCACCCCGGGTCGCAGCTGGCGTTGTTCACGACCTGGGACTATCACGCGTTCGTGACCAACCGTCCCGGTGACATGTTGGAGGTCGAGGCCGACCACCGTCGGCACGCGGTCGTCGAGCAGCGGATCGCCGAGCTGAAGAGCGCGGGTCTCGCCCACCTACCCTCAAAGTCGTCTTTGGCCAACGCTGCGTGGCTCGCCCTGACGGTCATCGCCCACAACCTCGGACGAGCCGTCGGTCGGCCCGCCGGGCACGACCTCGACAAGGCCACCGCGACCACCCTGCAACGGCGGATCTTCACCGTCCCCGGCCGGCTCGTGACCAGTGGACGACGCCGACATCTACGACGACCCGCCTCCTGGCCCTGGGCGGCAGCCATTGAACAGGCGCTGACCGGAATCCAGGCGATCCCGCTCCGATGCTGACAGCCATCCCCCACCCCGACCACCAGGACCCCGGAGAAACCGGCCCACCGGCAGTACTCGCCTGCCCTCAACCCATGCCGAGACCCACACACCCCTCAATCACACCGGCCGACCCTCCATCAGGACCCGAGCCGTGGATCCGGGCTAATGGTTCAAGATCCACCCGGGGAGTTGAGAGGGTGACTTGACCCGTGTGTCAGTTTAGGCTCCGCGTCGGTTTGCCGAACCAAGCCTGAGGCGTTGAAGGTGTCGACCGGGTCGTTACCGAGAGCGATTGCGGCGGCTTGGCTCTTTGAAGGTGCTGTCCACTTCGGCCGGCTCTTGCGGCTGCGTCGCTTGAGCGACGCTGGTCGACGAACGGTGCCCACCTAGCAACGATCTTGGTCTCGGTGATCGTCGAAGGTGACTCTCCCGACATTGGTTGATAAAGGCGTGAGCCGCTCGCCGACGGGAGAGATGAACGATGCTTGAGAAGGAACGCCGACTGTCGGACAGGCGCCGAGCAGACGTGGCGTCGAGCCGCGTCGCGCAAGGTCTGCCCGCGACCATCGGTGACCCTGTGGCGCTCGCAGCCATCGCGAGACTCCTACGCGCGCCAAACGAGGCGAACTCGGTCACCGTCGAGGTGCGGTCTGCCGCGAATCCGCGCCGGGCTGACGATCACACCGTCAAGAAGAGTGCGTAGCACTGTGCGTCGGGCTTCGACGTCGAGGCCTGGCCAGGACGTTCTAACCGCAACGGCGGAGTCGGTGAGGCGGGGAACGATGGAGACGGATACGGCGTTCTGCAGATCTCGTTCCGCTTTGGCTAGTCGCGAAGTAAAACCTGCTCGGGCCGCCATCCATTCGGTGCGGCCGATTCGTCCAGCTCCGTGATCCTGAGCGAGCGCGTCAAGCTCCCCGTGCAAAGCCTCGACCTCCTTGACTAGAGGCTTTGCATCTGCGGTCGGCTCGATCGGCAGTTGACTACCCTCAAGGGCGATGAGGACGCTGTCAGTCACCAGATCTTCGAGCCCCTGGGCGGTGATGGAGATGCCACCACACCGTCCGGTTCCTGGACTGGCGATGCAGGCATACCGTCGTCCTTGTCGATCATCCTTGGCTGCTTGGAGTGCGTGGCCGCAGCGAGCGCAGTAGCTCACTCCTCCTGAAAGCAATCGAGCCGCAGGACGGCCGATCTCTCTAGGCCGTGTGAAAAGCGCACGAAGGCGTGCGGTTTGTTCCTGCGTCAAAATGGGCTTCCAACAGCCTGGACCAACAATCTCCCCCATGCCGTACCCGCGGCCCTTGTTCCGAGGCGTCCACTCTCTCTGACCCGAAAGTCTCGCTGAGGTGATCATCTGTCGGACCGTCGACCCACGCCACGCACCTCCTCGGACTGTCGGAATGTTCGAGTCACCGAGCCACTTGGTCACCGACCGGAGGGACTCACCACCGAGTAGCCGACTCGCGATCTTCCGAACGATTACTGCTTCGGACTCGATGACTTGACCGTCAGTGGTATATCCATAGCACCGGCCCGAGGCCCAGGCGCCCGCCTGCGCAAGTTGCTCATGCTTGGCGCGCAGGCGGCGCGATTTTACGTCAGACTCATACCGGCCCCATGCGGTAAGCGTCCGGGCGATGGCTCGCCCAGCATCAGTGCTGAGGTCCACTTCCCCGGCGATGTACGTCCACACCGGATGATTGAGATCGATTACATCCTCGAGGTCTCGCATGGAGCGGACCAAGCGATCGATATGCCAAACAACGACCCCGTCAATCGACGAGTCCGCTAGTTCCTTGAGCAGTGCGTTGAAGGCAGGCCGAGATTTTCCGCTCCACGCGGAGACGTCGTTGTCGACAAAGACCTTGGCCACATCCCAACCACGCTCCACCGCAAGTGCTCGACAACTCGACTCCTGGCGTGCGACACCCAGCGACTCTCCGGCCGTGTCACGACTGATCCGGCAGTAGATGGCTACACGCACGCGGACAGGCTACCGCTATAACTGACAGACGCTCAACGGTGCACGGCTAGCGGTGGCGGCGCCCTGGATGGTGCTGCTGCTGCTGTGCTTCCAGCGCGAGGTGATCGCCCGCTACGCGTCACCGGCCGGCGTCGTCGTGCTGACGACCGGTGCAGTGCTGTCCGTGGTCGCCTACCGCCTGATGCTGCGGATCGGCCGTCTTCCCGAGGAGCGGCGGGTGCTGTCGTGACCGGAGCGATGGTGGGTGCGCTGCTGGGAGGCGGCGTGGGATGCGGGTTGGTGACGGTGGCCGCCCGGGTGCTGACGTTGCGGCGGCCGATGCTCGCCGTACGCGTGCTGCCCTACGTGCGCGACCTGCCGCAGGCCGACCGGCCGGTGCTGCCGCCGACGCCGTCCGGAGCGTTCTGGGCGCTGTTCGGGCCGGTGCTCGTCTCCGCGGCCGGCTCCCTGGAGCGGTTGCTCGGCGGCAAGGCCTCGATCCGGCGCCGGATCGAGCGCGCCGACCTGGCCATCACCGTGCTGGACTTCCGGGTCGAGCAGGTGCTGTGGGGGCTCTCCGCATTCGGTGCCGCGGCGGCGCTGTCGCTGCTCGTCGCGGTGCGTTCCCCCGGCCGGACCGTGCCGCTGCTGGTGCTGTGCGGTGTCGCCTTCGTGCTCGGTGTGCTGCTGCGGGAGAACCGCCTGAGCAGCCAGGTCACCGAGCGTGAGCGGCGGATCCTGGCCGAGTTCCCGACCATCGCCGAGCTCCTGGCTCTGGCCGTCGGCGCCGGTGCGGGTCCGGTGTCCGCCCTGGACCGGGTGGTCACCCGGTCCCGGGGCGAGCTGTCCGGCGAGCTCGCCGTGGTCCTCGCCGACGTGCGCACCGGGACACCGGTGACCACGGCGCTCGACGCCCTGGCCCGTCGGTCGGGTCTCCCGGTGGTCTCCCGCTTCGCCGAGGGGATGGCGGTCGCGATCGAGCGGGGCACGCCGCTGGCCGGGGTCCTGCACGCCCAGGCCGCCGACGTCCGCGAGGCCGGGCGACGGGCGCTGATCGAGTCCGGCGCCCGCAAGGAGATCGCCATGATGGTGCCCGTCGTGTTCCTCGTCCTCCCCGTCACCGTCGTCTTCGCGTTCTGGCCGGGCGTCGTCGGTCTCAGTCTTGTCACCCCATGAGCCCCACCCAGATAGGAACCGTCATGACGAAGCTGCTGGCGCTGCTGGTCCTGGTCGCCGCCCGGACACCCCGGCGCGACGATCGCGGAGACGTCCCCGGCTGGGTCCTGGTCACCGTGATGACGGCCGGTCTGGTGGCGGCCCTGTGGGCGATCGCCGGGCCGGCGTTGAGCCAGATGCTGCGTGACGCGCTGAGCTCCGTGCGCGGCTGAGCACGGTGACGCTCGGCCCCACTCCAGATCACGGTCGGGGCCAGCGGGGTGCCGCGGTGGTCGACTTCGTGCTGGTGCTGGTCGTCCTCGTCCCGTTGTTCCTCGGCATCTTCCAGGTCGCGCTGGTGCTGCACGTGCGGAACACGTTGACGGCGGCGGCCTCGGAGGGCGCTCGCTATGCCGCGACCCTGGACCGGCCGGTCGACGCGGGAGCGGTGCGCACGCGTGAGCAGATCTCCGGCGCGTTGGCGGAGCGGTTCGCCAGCCGGGTCACCGCACGCTCCACCACCGTCGCCGGTGCGCCCGGGGTCGAGGTGGACGTCACCGCCGACGTGCCGCCCCTCGGCCTGTGGGGCCCGGCGTTCCGGGTGCGGGTCTCGGGTCACGCGGTCGAGGAGGTCGCCCCGTGAGTCGCCCCGCCCGCTCACAGCGCGGGACCGCCCTGGTCGAGGTCACCTGGCTCTCGATCCTGCTGCTCGTCCCCCTGCTGTACGTCGTCCTGTCGGCGTTCGAGGTGCAGCGCGCGGCGTTCGCGGTTGATGCGGCGACCCGAGCGGCCGGCCGTGCCTACACGCTCGCGCCGTCGCAGGACGTGGCAGCGGGCCGGGCCCGGGCGGCGGCCGAGGTGGCGATGGGGGACCAGGGCCTCGACGCCGGAGCCGGGACGATCTCACTGACCTGCGACCCGGACCCGGCTGCGTGCCTGTCCCCGGGGTCGGTGGTGCGCGTCCGGATGGTCTACCAGGTGGACCTGCCGCTGATGCCCGACGCACTCGGCGGTGACACGCCGAGCATCCGGGTGGCTGCGGACCACCTGGTCCCCTACGGCACGTTCCGGGAGACCCGGCCGTGACCAGTCACGCCTGCAGAGGAGACGACCGGGGACAGACCACCGTGCTCGTCGTCGGCCTCGCGGTCGTGATCATGCTGATGGCCGCGGTGGTGGTGGACGCTTCGGCCGCCTACCTGCGCCGGTCGGGGCTCGACTCCCTGGCCGACGGTGCAGCGCTCGCCGCCGCGGACGGGGTCGAGGGACGGCAGGTCTACGAGGGCGGGCTCGGCGACCGGGCAGAGATCGACCCCGAGGCGGCCCGCCGCTTCGTCACGGACTACCTCGCCGCTTCCGGGGCCGCCGATCACTACCCCGGTCTCAGCTATCGGGTCGAGACGAGCACCGACCGGGTCGTCGTACGCCTGGCGTCCCCGCTGGACCTGCCCCTCTCGCCGCCGGGATGGGAGAGCCGCCCACAGATCTCCGGGACCGCCGCTGCCGTCGTCGTCGTCAGTCAGTGAGCCGCGAGGGCCGTGGTCTGGGACGGTGGAACCACCATGCTGGTCCAGGGGCTCGTAGGAGTGACCTGACCCATCGGCGGAGGACGGAACCGTGCACACTGACGACGAGGACTATCTCAGCTTCGTCGCGGCGCGCTACCGGACCCTGGTCCGGGCGGCGGTGCTCGTCGGCTGCCGGCCCCAGGACGCCGAGGACGCGGTGCAGGACGCCCTCGTGCGGTGCTACGCGTCGTGGCCCAGGATCGTGGCCGCGGACGACCGCGACGCCTACGTCTACCGCCTCCTGGTGAACGGCATCTTCCGAGGCTGGCGTCGCAGGTGGCGAGGGGAGACGCCGTTCTCGCAGCTGCCCGAGCCGGACCCCGCCGACGACGTCGCGACCGGCGTGTCGCTGACCCACCCGGTGCGGGTGGCGCTCGCGAGGCTCGGACGTGAGCAGCGCGAGGTCCTCGTCCTGCGCTACTTCGCCGACCTCAGCGAGGCCCAGATCGCGCGGGTCCTGGGGATCGCCCCGGGCACCGTCAAGAGCCGGGCCGCCCGGGCGATCGCCGCGCTGGCACGAGACGGCTCGTTGAGACATCTGCTGGAGACCACGCCCGAGGAGCACCGATGACCCAGGACGAGCACCTCAGAACCCTGCTGCGAGCGGCGGCCGCGGACATCGACGTGCCGGCCGCCCCGGCGGAGGCGCTGGCACAGGCCGGCCGGACGAGACGGCGCCGACGTCGGGTCGTCGCCGCCGTCGCGACGTCGGCGGCACTCGCCGCGGTCGCCGTCGCGGTCCCGCTCCTGGGGATCCGGTCCGGACCCGACTCGGAGCCGGGACAGCCCGCCGCCGCGGGCGCGTCCGGGTGCGTCGACGAGGTGCCTCGGGCCGTCCTGCCGGTGTGGGCTCGTGCCGGGTTCAGCGACCCGGAGCCTCGAGCGGCCTACCTGCGGAGCCGGGACGGGCAGATGGTGGCGATCCTGTTCGCGCAGCCGCTCAGCTCGCCACCGAGTCGCGACCACTCCAACAAGATCCTCTGGGTCGCCCGCCCCGCCTCAGGCGCCGGCACGTCGACGGCGCCGGACCCTGCCCTGCACATCCGGGCCAGCCTGGCGGACGGCTCCACGACCGTCACCCGGGTGGTCCCGGGCGGACCCGGCCCCTCGACCATCGACCTGCCCGAGCCGGGCTGCTGGCACCTGAGGCTGCGGTGGGAGGGCCGCACCGACGTCCTCGATCTCGCCTACCTCCCGTCCTGACCCAGGCCGTGGGCCGCAACGGTCGCCGCTCACAGGTCGAGGACCAGCCGGTCGCCGCACGACCTCGAGACACAGATCATCATGCAGGCTCCTGCCGCCTTCTCCTCCTCCCGCAGCACGGAGTCACGGTGGTCGGGCAGCCCCTCGAGGACGCCCGTCTCGCAGGTGCCGCAGGTGCCCTCGGCGCACGAGGAGACCACGCCCACCCCGGCCTCCTCGACCACGGACAGGATCGAGCGCTCCGGGGGCACGGTGAGGGTGGGACCGCTCCGGTCGAGGACCACCTCGAACGCCTCGGCCCGCACCGTCTCGCCCATCGGCTTGGGCGCGAACCTCTCCAGGTGCAGCGCACCCCGCGGCCAGGTCCGGCACCGCTGCTCGACGGCCGCGAGCAGGGGCTCCGGACCGCAGGCGTAGACCAGGGTGTCCTCCCGCGGAGTGCCCAGCACCGCGTCCAGGTCGAGCATCCCGACCTCGTCCTGCGGCCAGACGGTGACTCGGTCGCCGTACGGCGCCAGCTCGTCGAGGAAGGCCATCGAGCTGCGCTGCCGGCCGCCGTACAGCAGCTCCCAGGTCGCGCCGGCAGCCTCGGCAGCGGCGATCATCGGCAAGATCGGGGTGATCCCGATGCCGCCCGCCACGAAGACGTAGCGCGGGGAGGGGTCCAGCCCGAAGTGGTTGCGAGGACCGCGGACCCGCACGGTGTCGCCAGGTCGCAGCCGCTCGTGGACGTAGCGGGAGCCCCCGCTGCCCTGGTCGTCGCGCAGGACCCCGATCCGGTAGGAGCCGGTCGCGTCGGTGCGGCCGCACAGGGAGTACTGCCGGGTCGGGGCCTCTCCGAGCACCAGGTCGACGTGCGCTCCGGGTGCCCACGGCGGCATCGCTGCTCCGTCCGTCGGCGTCAGCGTGAGCGCGGCCACCCCGTCCGACACCAGCTCCACCGCCTGCACCCGCACCTGCGTGACCGGCTCCTGGGTGGTCACGGAGAACGACTCCGGCACCTCGACGGGCGGGTCCACCGACACCGCGGAGCGCCTGGCAGACCGGTCCACCTCGAACCGCAGCGGCAGGCTCGACCAGACATACATGTTAGGCGTGGTGGCGTAGCGCTGCGGCTCACCGGCGAGCTCGTAGCGGCCCAGCACCGGCAGCGCCTCCTCCAGCGCGGTCTGCACCTCGAGCCGGGCGAGCGGCGCGCCGAGGCAGCCGTGCATGCCTTCGGAGAAGCCGAGGTGGCGTCCACGCGGCCTGGTGATGTCGAAGCCGTCCGGGTCCGGGAACTGCCGCTCGTCGCGGTTGGCGGCGCCGTACAGCAGCACGACGCGGCCGCCCGCCGGGATGGTGACGCCGTGCAGCTGGACCTCCCGCGAGGTGGTCCGACCCACCAGCTGCAGCGGCGTGGCGAAGCGCAGGGTCTCCTCGACGGCGTCCGGGATCAGGGTGGGGTCCGCGAGCACCAGGTCGCGCTGGGCGGGGTTCTCCGCCAGCAGCTTGAACGTCGTGCTGGTGAGTCCGGCCGTCGACTCGACGCCGCCGAGGAACAGCACCATCATCAGGCCCATGATCTCCGAGGCCGGCTGGATGTCCTCGTCGGCGAAGGGGGTGCCGTCGATGTCGGCCTGCACCAGATAGCTCACCAGGTCGTTGCGCGGGTGCCGGCGGCGGTCGTTGAGCAGCTCGACGAAGTAGTCCTGGATGCCTCGGGTGGCCGCCTTGGCGACCGGGGTGAGGCGTACGTCGTTGGGCGCGCGGTCCTTGAGCTCGTGCACCCACCGCATCAGGTTCCCGGCCCCCTCGTCCGCCCCCTCGGTTGCCGAGTAGGGCAGCCCGAGGACCCGGAAGAAGACCTCGTTCGGCATCGGCCAGGCCAGCTCGCTGGCCAGGTCCACCGATCCTCGGGTGCGCCAGCCGTCGACGAGGCCGCGGACCACCCGCTGCACGTTCTGCTTCTGCTCGCCGATCCGGCGCGGCAGGAAGTAGGGCTGGATGACGCGACGGATCTGGTCGTGGCGAGGGTTGTCGAGGTCGGGCAGGAAGCCGGGTCCGCTCTGGTCCTTCGCCGTGTCGTCGATGTCGATGCCCTCGAAGGACAGGTACGTCGCCGGGTCCAGCACCGCGGTGCGCACGTCGTCGAAGCGGGACAGCGCCCACCAGTTCCACTTCTCGCTGTAGTAGACCGGCGCCTCGTCACGCAGCCGCCGGTAGGTGTCGAAGGGGTCGTGACGCTGGAAGTCGGGGCTCAACGGGTCGAAGTCGAACGGCGCAGTGGTGGCGGTGATGGTCATCGTCGGCCTTGTCTCTCGTGCGGACTGGTGGTGGCGTGGGTCAGGGCAGGGTGAACGCGTCCCGGAACCGGGCGAGGGCCGTCTCGGGGTCCTCGGAGGCGAACGCCTCCAGCCCGACCGTCCCGCGGTAGCCGATCTCGTCGAGGGCCTGGGCGATCCGGGGGTAGCTGATCTCCCCGGTGCCCGGCTCGCAGCGCCCCGGGACGTCGGCGACCTGCACCTCCCCGATCATCGGGCCGCAGCGGCGGACCAGCTCGACGAGGTTCCCCTCGCCGATCTGCGCGTGGTAGAGGTCCAGCATCAGCCGGAGCCCGGGGCTGTCCACCGCCTCGACCAGTGCCAGCGTGTCGGCCGCCTTCGCGAACGGCACGCCAGGGTGGTCGACGGCGGCGAACATGCGGGCCGTCTCCTCGACCGAGCCGACGACGTTGTTGACGTAGGTTTCGAGCAGGAACATCGCACCGTGATCGTAGGCCGTCTGGGCCAGATCCGCGACGACGGCGCGGCACGTGTCGAAGCCCTCTTCGGTCTTGTTCCTCGGA
>CAXSHL010000097.1:0-14743 GCA_964237315.1 uncultured Nocardioidaceae bacterium | reverse complement strand
AGGTCGTCGCCGACGTCCCGGACGCCTTCTCGAGGCTCGACCCCGACCAGCCCACCACCTGGGTCAGCGGACCCTCGGCGACCAGCGACATCGAGCTGGACCGGGTCGAGGGCGTGCACGGGCCCCGGCGGCTGCACGTCATCGTCGCGGGCTGACCCGGCTCCCGCGACCTGACGACCACTCGGACGTGCACTCGCGGGCGGACAGGAGCTGCTGCGCGCCTGGCGGCCGAGCGTTCGGGTGGCGAGTGCACGTCCTTGTGGCTGCTCACCCCGGGGGGCGCTCGGATCCGGCCGATGCGGCAGCCTGTGGACGACCGTTCGCGCGTTCGGCGTGGATGCGACAGCCTGCGGACATGAGACCGGACCGCGCGCTCGAGCGGCTCGGCGGCGTCGCGGGAGCACCGGCGCTGCTGCGGCTCACCACGCGGGCGCGGCTCCGATGGGCGGTTCGACAGCGGCTGGTCGTCCGGGAGAGCCGGGGGCGCTACGCGTTGCCGGGCGTCGACGAGGCACTGCGTGCGGCGCACCGGCTCTCGGCCGTGCTGGTCGAGGACAGCGCCGCGCAGTACCACGGGTGGGAGATCAAGCACCGCCCGGTGAGCCCGTGCGTCGCGGTGCCCCGCAACAGGAAGCTGGAGCCGGAACGCCGACGGGGCCTGCGGGTCCGCTACCTGGACCTTGACGCCGGCGACGTCAGTGGGCACGCCACCACGGCAGGTGCGACGGTGATGTGGTGTGCGGCGCGCCTGCCCTTCGACGAGGCCCTTGCGATCGCCGACTCCGCCCTGCGGCACCGCGACGTCACCAAGGCCGATCTGCTGCGCCGGGCCGAGGCGATGCCCGACCGCTACCGCGCTCGTTGCCTGCGAGTGGCCCAGCACGCCGACGGGCGGGCGGCCAACCCTTTCGAGTCCGTGCTGCGGGCCATCACGCTCGACGTCGAGGGCCTCACGGTCGAGCCGCAGGTCTGGGTCGACGACGTCGGTCGGCCGGACCTCGTGGACCGGGCCCTCGGGCTGGTCATCGAGGCGGACTCGTTCGAGTTCCACGGACGGCGCCGCGCGCTGAAGCACGACTGCGAGCGCTACAACGCGTTCGTCGTCGGCGGCCACCTGGTGCTCAGGTTCGCCTGGGAGCACGTGATGTTCGAGCCCGGCTATGTGCGGCAGGTGCTCTCTTCGGTGGTGGAGCTGCAGTCCGCGCGACCACGAGGACGTGCACTCGACGTCGTCCCGGCCGCTCGTTCCGCCTGAGCCGGTCCGCGGGGTGGTCGCGAGTGCACGTCCTTGTGGTTGCATGGCTGCCGCTGAGCCTGGGTACGGCCGCGCCATGAGTGACAAGAAGAGCGACAAGAAGCTGAGCAAGGGCGACCAGGTCGAGTGGAACAGCCATGGCAGCACGGCCGAGGGCAAGGTCGAGAAGAAGATCACCAGCGAGACGGAGGCGGGCGGCCGCAAGGTCAAGGCGTCCAAGGACGAGCCGCAGTACCTCGTCAAGAGTGACAAGAGCGGCGGCGAGGCCGTGCACAAGCCGGACGCCCTCACGAAGAAGTGAGCGCCGGGAGCGACGCCGTCGCGGAGGTCTGGGACGACTGGCAGGAGGCCGTGAACATGACGGCCAAGCAGCTCGAGGACTGGCTGGAGAGCGACGAGTCGACGTCCGTGGGCCAGGTAGAGGATGACGGCGAGGCCACCGGGCACAAGTCCGGGCGGCGGATCGTGGAGATCCTGCGCACCAAGAAGGGTGACCTGTCCGACGACGACGTCGCGCACATGCACAAGGTGGTCGGCTACGTGCACCGGCACCTGGGGCAGCGGCCGTCCGGGGACATCACCGACACCCGGTGGCGATACTCGCTGATGAACTGGGGACACGACCCGCTGGCTGGTTAGTGCCGTTCCGGCTCGATCACCAGGTCCAGCCGCCGGGCCGGTCCACGGGCGATTTGCCGGCAGGGGCAGACTCGGTCCCGCCTGCTGATCGAGCGGCTCGAAAGACGAGGTGGGGCATGCCGGAGGAGCTGGTGCGCGAGCACCTGCGCGTGCGGGTCGAGCGGCTCCTCGACGAGCACGACCCGGCCCGCACCGAGCGCCTGGACTTCCTGCGGGCCCGCTTCGACGCCGGCCTCGCCTGGGTGCACTACCCCGAGGGCCTGGGCGGGTGGGGGCTGCCACGTCGTCTGCAGGGGTACGTCGAGGACCTGCTGCTCGCGGCGGGCGCGCCCGACAACGAGCCCGGCCGGATCGGGATCGGGCTCGGGATGGCGGCGCCGACGATCCTCACCTACGGCACCGCCGAGCAGCAGCGCCGGTTCCTGCGGCCGCTGTGGACCGGCGAGGAGGTGTGGTGCCAGCTGTTCAGCGAGCCCGGTGCCGGCTCCGACCTCGCCGGGCTGGCCACCCGGGCGGTGCGCTCCCCCGACGACCCGGACACCTGGCTGGTCACCGGGCAGAAGGTGTGGACCTCGAGCGCCCACCTCGCGGACTTCGCGATCCTGGTGGCGCGCACCGACCCGTCGGTGCCCAAGCACGCCGGGCTCACCTACTTCCTGCTCGACATGTCGGAGGCCGGGGTCGACGTACGCCCGCTGCGGCAGCTGACCGGCGAGGCGGAGTTCAACGAGGTGTTCCTCGAGGGTGTGCGGGTCCCCGACCAGCACCGGGTGGGCGCGGAGGGCGAGGGCTGGAAGGTCGCGACCGGCACACTGATGAACGAGCGGGTCTCGATCGGCGGCGGCGCCGAGCGCGAGACCGGGATGGTCGGCGTGGTGGCCCGAGCCTGGCGCGAGCACCCCGAGCAGCGCACCCCTGAGCTGCAGGACCGGCTGCTGCGGCTGTGGGTGGAGGCGGAGGTCGCGCGGCTGACCGGCCAGCGGCTGCAGCAGAAGCTGGCCGTCGGGGCGCCCGGGCCCGAGGGGTCCGCGATGAAGCTGACGTTCGCCAGGCTGGCCCAGGAGCTGTCCGGGCTCGAGGTCGAGCTGCGGGGCGAGGCGGGCCTGCGCTACGACGACTGGACGCTGAGACGGCCCGACCGGGTGGACTTCACCGGCCGCGACACGGGCTACCGCTACCTGCGCGCCAAGGGCAACTCCATCGAGGGTGGCACGTCGGAGATCCTGCGCAACATCATCGCGGAGCGGGTGCTCGGCCTGCCCTCGGAGCACCGCGTCGACAAGGACGTCGCGTGGAAGGACCTGCCCCGATGACCAGTGAACCAGCTGGCGTGATGCATCCCGCCGAGATGGAGCTGCTCGACACCGAGGTCGAGGAGTCGCTGCGCTCGACCGTGCGGGACCTGATGGCCGACCGGTGTACGAGCGACCGGGTGCTCGCCGCCTACGACGGGGACCGGTCCCTGACCGCCGACCTGTGGAAGCCGGTCGCCGTCGAGCTGGGTCTGGCCGGTCTGTTGGTGCCCGAGGAGCTCGGTGGCGCTGGGGCGTCCGCTCGGGAGGCCGCGGTGGCGCTCGAGGAGCTCGGCCGGGCACTGGCGCCGGTGCCGTTCCTGACCAGCGCCGTGCTGGCCACCTCCGCCCTGCTGCAGGAGGGCCGCACGCAGGCAGGCACCCGGCTGCTGCGTGAGCTGGCCGAGGGCACGCGGACGGCCGCCGTGGCTGTGCCGCTGTCGGCCGTGCCCTGGTCCGCGCCGGCCGTCCCCGTGTCGGACGGGACCCTCACGGGGCTCGTGACCTCGGTCGCGGGCGCGGTCGAGGCGGACGTGCTGCTGGTCCCGGGCACGGACGGCGCGTTGCACGCCGTACCGGCCGGTGCCGCGTCGCTCCGGCCCGTGGTGTCCCTCGACGAGACCCGGCCGCTCGCCGACGTGGACCTCACCGGGGTGACCGGGGAGGTCGTCGTCGAGCAGGTGTCGCTCGCCCAGGCGCTCGGCGTGGGCGCCGCGCTGCTCGCCTCCGAGCAGGTCGGCGTGACGCAGTGGTGCCTCGAGGCCACCGTCGGCTACCTCAAGGAGCGGCGGCAGTTCGGCCGGGTGGTCGGTGGCTTCCAGGCGCTCAAGCACCGCCTCGCCGACCTGTACGTCGACCTGGAGATGGCGCGCGCCGCGGCCCGCAACGCAGCGGCGGCCGTGGCGCTCGGGGACGCCGACGCCGAGGTGGCGACGTCGGTGGCGCAGGCCTACTGCTCGCAGGTGGCCGTGCATGCAGCCGAGGAGTGCGTGCAGCTGCACGGCGGGATCGCGATGACCTGGGAGCACCCGGCCCACCTCTACCTCAAGCGGGCCAAGGCCGACGAGCTCGCACTCGGCAGCCCGGGCGCCCACCGCCGGCGACTGGCGAGTCTCGTCGGCCTCGAGGACGCCTGACCGACACCCGCACGACCCCCTGCTCCACCAACCATCAGGAGACGCGCGTGCCACTCGACCCAGGGATCGCCGGTGTGCTCGACGTGCTCGCGCTCGCGGACACACCGATGCACGAGATGACGCCACCGCAGGCGCGGGAGTCCTTCGCGGCACTGGTGGTCGGGAGCCGTCGACCCGAGGACGTCGTCCCGGTCCGGTCGGTCCAGGACATCAGCGTGCCCGGTGCCGACGGCCTGCTGCCGGCGCGCGTCTACCGCCCCGAGGAGACCGGCACGCTGCCCACGGTCGTCCTGTTCCACGGCGGCGGGTGGGTGATCGGCAACCTGGAGACGCACGACAACACCGCCCGGTCGATCGCCCGCGACGCACGGGCGGTGGTCGTCTCCGTCGCCTACCGGCTCGCCCCCGAGTCGCCGTTCCCCGCCGCGGTCGAGGACGCCCTGGCCGCCACCGCATGGGCCTCGGCGAACCTGCGCGACCTCGGCGGCAACGACGCGCTGGCGGTGGCCGGTGACAGCGCGGGCGGGAACCTCGCGGCGGTCGTCGCCCTGGAGATGCGCACCAAGCTCGCGGCCCAGCTGCTGATCTATCCCGCCACCCTGCTCGGGTCCCGCTCGGAGGAGGGCTTCCCGTCCCTGAGGGAGAACGGCACGGGCTACTTCCTCGACACACCGACGATGCACTGGTTCTACAAGCACTACGCCGGGCACGTCACGCAGCCGGACCTGCGGCTGTCGCCCTTGCTGGCAACGAAGTTCGCGGGTGTCGCGCCCGCCGCCGTCGTGACCGCCGAGTTCGACCCGCTCCGCGACGAGGGGGAGGCCTACGCCCGCGCGATGGCGGCGGCCGGGGTGCGCGTGGAGGCACGACGCTTCGACGGGATGATCCACGGGTTCTTCGACATGGGGCCTGCCTCGGAGGCGGCGCGGACCGCCGTACAGGTCACCTGCGCGATGCTCGGCGAGCTGCTGCACCCATGATCGACCACACGTCTCACATCGGAGGACCATGACCAGCCTGTCCCTTGCCACCGTGCTCGCCGAGCCGGCCCGCCGTACGCCGGAGCAGGTCGCGCTCGTGCAGGGCGACCTGCGGGTGACCTACGCGGACCTGTGGCGCCAGGCCCGTCAGCACGCCGCAGCCCTGCAGCACAAGGGCGTCGCGCCTGGCGACCGGGTGGCGCTGCTCGCGCCGAACGTCGCGGACTTCGTGCGCGCCTACTACGGCATCCTGGCCGCCGGCGGGGTCGTCGTACCCGTCCCGACCCTGCTGAACGCGACCGAGGCGGCCTACATCCTCCAGCACTCGGGGGCCGGGTCGGTGCTGTACGACGCGTCGTTCGCGGGCATCGCCACGGGCGCGGCCGAGACCGCGCAGATCCCGGCGTGGGACATCTCCGCACTCGGCGCGGAGGACCGCGAGCCGTTGCGCACCTACGCCGCCCGGGAGGCCGAGGACGTTGCGGTCATCTTCTACACCAGCGGCACCACCGGACGGCCGAAGGGCGCCCTCCTCACCCACCTCAACCTGGTGCTGAACTCGACGGTCAACGCGTTCGACGCGAACCCGCTGCTGCGCGACGACGTGGTGATGGGCTGCCTGCCGCTGTTCCACACGTTCGGCCAGACGGTGTCGATGAACTCGACCTTCCGGGTCGGCGCGACGATGCTGC
This sequence comes from uncultured Nocardioidaceae bacterium, assembly GCA_964237315.1. Classification (GTDB taxonomy): domain Bacteria; phylum Actinomycetota; class Actinomycetes; order Propionibacteriales; family Nocardioidaceae; genus Nocardioides_B. The sequence goes on along the minus strand of CAXSHL010000097.1, from coordinate 8,749 downwards.
TCCAGCCGCGCTTCGACCCGGACGAGGCCATCGAGATCATGCGCCGGGAGGGCGCGACGCTGTTCTTCGGCGTACCCACGATGTACGTCCAGCTCCTCGAGGCCGCGCCTCGGGCCGCTCACCTGCCGCAGCTGCGCGACTGCGTGTCCGGCGGGGCGTCGCTGCCGGTGGTGGTGCTCGAGCGCTTCGAGAAGACCTTCGGCACCACGGTCTACGAGGGCTACGGGCTGAGCGAGACCTCGCCCAGCGCGTCGGTGAACCAGCAGTGGTTCGGCACCAAGGCCGGCACGGTGGGGCATCCCCTGTGGGGAGTGGAGGTCGAGGTGGCCGACGAGATGGCGTTGGACCACATCGAGCTGCTGCCGCGCGGCGGGCTCGGGGAGATCGTGATCCGGGGGCACAACGTGTTCGCGGGCTACCTCGACGACCCGGAGGCGACCGCGGAGGCCGTCGTGGACGGCTGGTTCCGAACGGGAGACATCGGGATGATCGACGAGGAGGGCTTCATCAGCATCGTGGACCGCAAGAAGGACCTGATCATCCGCGGCGGCTTCAACGTCTACCCGCGTGAGGTCGAGGAGGTGCTCGCCCGGCATCCCGGTGTCGCCCAGGTGGCGGTGATCGGCGTGCCCGACCCGACGATGGGCGAGGAGGTGTGTGCGGTGGTGGTCCCTGCTCCAGAGCAGTCCGTGACCGCGGAGGAGCTGGTGGCCTGGGCCCGCGAGCAGCTCGGCGGGCACAAGTACCCCCGCCGCGTGGAGCTCCTCGACGCCCTGCCGATGGGGCCGAGCCACAAGATCCTCAAGCGCGAGCTCCGCACCCGCTACGCAGCAGGTCCGGCATGAGAGCCACCGTGGTGCGGCTCGCCGAGCGCCCGGTCGGGGAGCCCGGGGACGAGATCTTCGCGTTCGCGGACGAGGAGGTCCCCGAGCCCGAGGACGGCCAGCTGCTTCTGCGGGTGGTCTACCTCTCGCTGGATCCCTACATGCGCGGGCGGATGAGCGCTGCCAAGTCCTACGCCGCACCGACCGAGGTCGGCGACGTGCTCGTCGGCGGGACGGTTGCTGCGGTGGTGTCCTCGCGGCACCCGGACTATGCCGCTGGCGACCTGGTGCTGTCCTACTCCGGCTGGCGGACCCACGCCCTCAGCGACGGCACCGGGCTCCGCAGGCTCGACCCGTCCCGCGCGCCGATCTCCACGGCCCTCGGCGTCCTGGGCATGCCCGGCTTCACGGCGTACGCCGGTCCGCTGGAGCTCGGACGACCCAAGGCCGGTGAGACCGTCGTGGTCGCCGCAGCCACCGGGCCGGTCGGGTCGGCGGTCGGCCAGATCGCCAGGGTCAAGGGCGCGCGGGCCGTCGGGATCGCCGGGGGGCCTGCCAAGTGCGAGGCGCTGCTCGAGGAGTTCGGCTTCGACGCCGCGGTGGACCACCGGTCCGAGACCTTCGCCGACGACCTGGCGGCGGCCGTGCCGGACGGCGTGGACGTCTACTTCGAGAACGTCGGCGGTGAGGTCACCCGGCAGGTGCTGCGGCACGTCAACCTCTACGCGCGGATGCCGGTGTGCGGGTTGGTGGCGGACTACAACGCCACTGGTGCGCCCGAGGGCCCGGACCGGCTGCCCGGCTTCATGCGGTTGGTGCTGAGCAAGAGCCTCACCGTCCGCGGCTTCATCCAGGGCGAGTTCACTGCCTCGCACGGCCGGGACTTCGTGCGCGAGATGTCGGCGTGGGTGGGCGACGGGTCGGTGCGCTATCGCGAGGACGTCGTGGAGGGCCTCGAGAACGCCCCCGAGGCGTTCCGCGGGCTGCTGGCCGGCCGCAACTTCGGCAAGCTGCTGGTCCGGGTCAGTGAGGACCCGACCCTGCCCTGACCGCGCCGATTACCAGGGGATGCAGGAAGTTTGGCGCTTCCCATGGGCCATGACCCATGGGAAGCGCAAGTTTCCCATGGGAAGCCACACCGCCGGCGCTCAGATCCCGCCGATGCTCAGCGCGTTCAGCGGACCCACCAGCTGCGACTCCTCGTAGGCCAGGTGCTCCAGGAGTACGTCGGACAAGGTGCCCATCGCGCGCCGCAACGGCCCCGTGCCGTGCTCGGGCGTCGACACCAGCTCCACCAGGGCCCGGTCGACGTCCTCCAGGACAGCGGCCACCTCGTGGTGCTCACGCTGGAGCCGGTCCACGACCGGCGCGAGGGAGGGGTCGGCCCGCACCAGTCGCGGGAACATGTCCACGTCCTCGATCGTGTGGTGCGTGGTCACCACCCGGCAGTAGCTCTCGCAGTAGGTGCCCAGCGTCCAGCTGTTCTGCCGGATCGTCATCGTGTTGATCATCGACCGGGCCGCCCCGACGTCGACCAGTCCCCGCGACACCTGGGCGACCAGGTCGTGCACCTGGGCCAGCTCCTGCCGCAGGTGGTCGTGGATGGCGACCAGGTGGTCACCGTCGCCGGAGGCGACAGTCCGGCCACCGTCGCCGGAGGCGACAGTCGGGCTACCGTCGCCGTCGCTCGACCGATTCGAGCCCGGTTCGGAGTCGAGGTCGGGGTCCTGCCCCGAGACCGCGATCGGCGCCTCGCTGCCGGCAGGCACCATCCGCTCACGCTCGACGACCGCCCGGACCGCCGGCGCGACCTCCTCGGCGAACCGGTGCAGGTCGCGTCGGTCGCTGGTGTCGGCCATCAGCACGAAGGCGCTGATGCCGTCCTCGAGCGCAAGTGCCGCGAGCTGCTCGGCCCACACCGCAGACGGTCCCTGCAGGAACCCGTTGCCGGTGAAGGACCCGCTGATGTTGAGCAGCCGCCGCACGTCGGAGGGCGAGCGACCGGCCCGGACGGCGGAGTCGTCGATGGCCGCGTTCATCCCGGCCAGGGCCTCGGGCGCCACATAGCCGAGGCTCGGTAGCCAGCCGTCCGCGAGCCGGCCGGTCAGCTCGAGCATCCGCGGCTTGTAGGCGCCGAGCCACAGTCCGATCGGATGCACGGGGAACGGCCCGGACCTCGCCCCCCGCAGCGAGTAGTGCTCCCCGTCCAACCGGGGCGTGCGGCCCGGTGTCCACATCGCCCGGATCACGCCGATCGCCTCCTCGAGCGCGTCCACGGCCTGGCGCGGGGTGCGCCGAGGTCCGCCGACCGCCTCGATGGGGTCCCAGAAGGCACCGGCCCCCAGCCCGAGCTCGACCCGACCGCCACTGAGCACGTCGAGGGTCGCGGCGCTGCGGGCCAGCACGACCGGAGGCCGCAGCGGGAGGTTCGCGACGTTCGGGAAGACCGTGAGCCGCTCGGTGCGCGCGGCGATGTGGGTGAGCAGCGTCCAGGCGTCCAGGTGCGCCGGCTGGTAGGGGTGGTCCTGCACGCTGACCGAGTCCAGGCCGAGCACGTCGGCCTCCATCGCGGCGGTCAGCACCTCGTCGTACCGCGTCGCAAGGGGGTGGAGGAAGACACCGAAGTGCAGGTCGTGCCCGTAGTCCATGGTGCCCATCCTCCCGCGACCGGTTTCGCGCCCGGCCCGAGTGGGCACGACTCACGAACCCCTCCCGGCAGGAGCACGCCATGACCGACGTCTCGACCGACCAGAAGGCCCCGCACAAGCTGCCGGTCCGGACCCTCATCGCAGCCAGCGTCGGCAACGCCGTCGAGTGGTACGACTGGACGGTCTTCGCCACGTTCTCGATCTACTTCGCCACCCAGATCTTCTCCGCGGAGAACGAGTCGCTGGCGTTCCTCGGCACCTTCGCGACGTACGCCATCGCCTTCTTCTTCCGCCCGCTCGGCGGGATGCTGCTCGGGAGGTACGCCGACCTCCGCGGCCGCAAGCAGGCGATGATCTTGACCATCGCGCTGATGGCCGGCGGGTCGATCCTGATCTCGATCCTGCCCACCTACAACCAGGTCGGCTGGCTCGCCCCGATCCTGCTGCTCGCCGCGCGGATCGGACAGGGCATGTCGCTGGGTGGCGAGGTGGCCAACGCGTCGGCCTACCTCGGCGAGATCGCGCCGCCCGAGCGCCGGGGCCGCTACTCCTCCTTCAACTACATCTCGACCGGCTCGGCGGTGCTCATCGCGTCCCTGCTCGGTGCCCTGCTGTCGAACAACCTCAACGACGACCAGCTGGCGGCCTGGGGCTGGCGGATCCCGTTCTTCGTCGGCGGGCTGCTCGGCCTGGTCGGGCTGTGGCTGCGTCGCAACATGGCCGAGACCGAGCAGTACGAGGAGAACAAGGCCAAGGCCCAGGCGGTGAAGAACCCGCTGCTGATGACACTGCGTGAGCACCCGCGTGCCGTCGCGCAGCTGATGGGCTTCACGCTGCTCTCCACGCTGTCCTACTACACGTTCTTCTCAGCGCTCACGCCCTTCGCCGTCACCCGCAACGGGCTCGACGACGGGATGGTGTTCTGGGCGCTGTCCATCGCGACGGCGCTGTTCGTGGTGCTGCAGTACCCCTTCGGCTGGACCGCCGACCGCTTCGGTCGCAGGCCGCAGATGCTGATCTGGTCCGCGCTGATCGCGGTCGGCATCGTGCCGATGTCCAAGCTGATCAACCCCGACGCGGGCTTCGGCAGCGTGCTGCTGGTGTTCTGCTTCGGTCTCGGGCTCTACGCGATCTTCTCCTCGATCGCCCCGGCGATCATGAGCGAGCTGTTCCCCACCGAGCTGCGCGGGCTCGGCATCGGCGCGTGGTACAACCTCACCGTCGCCGTCTTCGGCGGCACCGCCCCGCTCGTGATCGAGTGGCTCGGCGAGATGGGGCACGCCAGCTGGTTCTTCTGGTACGTCGCGGCCGGTGCCGTCATCTGCTTCCTCGCCACGCTGTCCCTCCCCGAGACCAAGGGCTCGGTGCTGCGGTGAGCGCCGCCACCGACCTCCTCGTCGAGCTGGTGCGCGCGGACACCGTCGCTGCCGGCGAGGGCGGACTCGCCCGCAGGTGCGCCGAGATCCTCGAGAAGGCCGGCCTCTCCGGGCAGGCGATTCCGTTCGAGACCGGCCGCGAGCAGTACGTCGCCCGGGCCGGTGCCGAGCCGCCGCTGACGTTCACCGGGCACCTGGACACCGTCCCGGCGACCCGCTCGGACTGGTCCTGCGACCCCTGGGCCGCGGAGCCCGACGGCGACCGGCTGGTCGGCCGCGGCGCGAGTGACATGAAGTCGGGGGTCGCGGCCCTGGTGGTCGCGGTCGCGGACCACCTCGCTGATGCCCACGACTGCCGCGGGGTCCAGGTGGTGCTGACCTCGGGGGAGGAGACGGGGTGTGAGGGGGCGCTGCAGATCCCGTCAGCCGCGCTCGTCGCCGGCGGGTCCCTGGTGGTGGCCGAGCCGACCGCGAACCGACTGGTTCCCGCGCACAAAGGCGTGCACTGGATGCGACTGACCGCCCACGGCCGGGCCGCGCACGGCTCCGCCCCGGAGCTCGGTGACAACGCCGTGGTGCGGCTGGCCCGGGCCGCCGTGGCGCTGCACGACCACACCGGCTGGCCGTCCCAGGAGGGGTTCGGCCCCGTCACGGCGAACGTCGGGGTGCTGCGCGGTGGCGTGCAGTTCAACGTCGTACCGGATGCAGCGGAGCTGCTCCTCGACGTCCGGACCGTGCCGTCGGCCACCGGGGACGCGGTGCGCGACCTGGTCCGGTCGCTGGCCGGGGACCAGGTCGAGGTCGCCGACCACGTCGTGCTCCCGCCAGTGGACACCGACGTCGAGGACCCGTTCGTGCGGCTCGTGGCCGACGCGTTGGAGTCGACGGGGCTCGAGTCGGCAGCGGCCCCACCCGCTCGCTTCTTCACCGACGCGTCGGTGCTGGCCGCCTCGCTGTCGGCCACGGGATCCCCGGTGCCGACGGTGGTGCTGGGGCCCGGGGAGCCCGACCAGTGCCACGTCGCGGACGAGTGGTGCTCGATGGCCCGCGTCGACGAGGCGGTCGAGGTCTATGGCGAGCTGCTGCGGCGCTGGTGCGCTAGCGGCCGGTGACCAGGTCGCGCATCCGCTGGTCGCGTAGCACCAGCCCGGCCCAGACCACGACGCCGGTGTAGACCGGGACCAGCAGGGTCGAGAACAGCGGCGCGTCGATGCGCAGCTGGGCGCAGAACGCCCCGCCCAGGTAGCCGGTGAGGAGCACGGCGCCGAGCACGGACGTCCGGCGGACGACGTACAGGCCGAGGCAGGTCAGCTCCAGCACGCCGATGACCGGCATCAGGTCCGGGTCGAAGCCGAGCGTCACCGCGCCGTCTCGCACTGGGGCGATGTTGAGAATATGGATCACGGAGTCGAAGAGCAGGAAAGCGGTGACCAGCGCGCTGAGCACCTGTCCGGTGCGGACAGCGGCGCCGGTGCGGCTGGTGGTGCGGTCGGCGGTGATCGTGGTCATGGTGTCCTCCAGGGTGGGTGGTCTGTTGCTGCTACTGACCTCTCCTCGACCCCGGACTCATCGCCGTCCTTGTTCGTGGGGAATGCGTCGACGTCCCCTTCGGTTGCAGGCGGGGATGCCGCCCTCCTCAGCTGCCGACGCCCGTCGTGTCTCGACACTCGTCGGTCTGCTCTTCGGTCTGGCCGGGATGGGCAGCTCCTCCGCGGCGATCGCGCTGCCCGTCCTCGCGCAGGACCTGAACATCAGCACCGGCGTCAGTGCCTGGGCGATCAGCCTCTACGCGTTGATGCTGGCCGTGGCCACCGCGGTCTACGGCCGGGTCTCGGACCTGGTCGGGATCCGGCGCCCGCTGCTCGTCGGCGTCGGCCTGATGACCGCCGGCGCGCTGGCCGGAGCGTTCGCGCCCAGCTTCGGCGTGCTGCTGGCAGCGCGGATCTTCCAGGGTGCCGGGGCGGCCGCCGTGCCCACCCTCGGGGTGGCCATCATCACCGCGCGGTACGCCGGTGTGGTCCGCAGCGCTGCGCTCGGCAGGGTCGCCGGGGTCGCCGCCGCGGTCAGCTGCCTGGGCCCGCTCGCGGGTGGGAGCGTCGAGGCGCTGCTGGGCTGGCGGGCCGTGATCGCCCTGCCGATGCTCGGCGCCCTGCTCGTGCCGCTGCTGTGGCGCTCGCTGCCGACCGAGGGCATCGGCGCCCGGCTCGACCTGCTGGGCGCGGTGCTCGTGGCCGGCACCGCCGCGGGAGTGGTGCTGCTGGTGCAGTCGCCGTCGACCGGTCCCGTGATCGGCGCGGCGGGTGCCATCCTCGTGGTGCTGGGGCTGCCGGCGGTGGCGCTCTGGGTGCGACGCAGGCCGCACGGCTTCCTGCCGCGTTCGGTGATCCGCAACCCCGCCGTGGTGCGCAGCGCACTCGCCGCGGCAGCAGTCCCGGCGGCCTGGTTCGCACTGCTGATCGCGGTCCCGGCGGTGCTGGTCGGCCGCGGTTGGGAGCCCTGGGTCGTCGGCGTGGCGCTGCTGCCGAGCGCCGCCACCGGGCTGCTGGCGCCGCGCGTCGCCGGCCCGCTGCTGTCCCGCGTCGGACCGGCCATGTCGCTGGCCGTGGCGGCCGTCATCGCCTCCGTGGCCTTGGGCGTCTCCGCGCTGGGGGCCTCGCTCGGGTCGGCCGTCCTGCTCGTGCTCGCCGTCGTCGCGGTGACGCTGTCCTTCGGCCTCGGCCAGCCGGCGTTGATGGCAGCGGTCGGTCAGGCCGTGGACGAGGACGTGCGCGGGGTCGCGCTCGGCGTGGCCACCCTGTTCTTCCTCGTCGGGGGTGGCGTCGGCTCGGCGGTCGTCGGCGGGCTCAGCGGCATCCTGTCCATGTCGGGGGCCCTCGCGCTGCTCGCCGTGCTCCCGGTGGTGGGTCTGGTGGCCCTGGTGCCGAACCTCCGGGCCGGGGCTGCCGCCCGAACCGACTGAGCGGCCACCGGAACATGCAGCTCGCCCGGTTTTCGGCGCTCTGACGGCTGGAGCCGGGCGACCTGCATGTTCGGGTGGCCTGTGGGTGACCAGTAGCGTGATCGGTGACCAGGCTGCAGGCTTCGGAGGTGGAGGTCGTGGAGGCGCTGGCGTGGCGTGGTGAGGTGCTGGACGCCGCTGTGCGGGGTGGTGTCCCACCTCAGTGCCGCGCAGCTCAACGGGTGGGAGCTGAAGACCAGGCCGATGCTGCCGACGGTGACCGTGCCTCGCAACCGACGTATCGAGCCGTGGCGGCGAGCGGGCGTTGACGTGAGATGGAGTGACCTGGAGGAGGGCGAGGTGTGGAACGGTCAGACGACGGCCGGTCGCACGGTGATGGACTGCATCCGTAGTCGCCCGTTCGACGAGGGGCTGAGCGTCGCGGACTCCGCCCTGCGGCACGGCAACGTCACCGGTGGCCTGCTGCAGCGTGTGGCCGAGGACGTCCCGAGGGTGGGTCGGCCGCGGTGCATCCGGGTGGCGCAGGAGGCCAGCGGTCTGGCCGCGAACGCGTTCGAGTCGGTGATGAGGGCCATTGCGTTGAGCGTTTCGGGTCTTGACCTACGACCTCAGGTGGTCATCGAGGAGGACGGGTTCGTCGTCGCCCGGACCTGGTGGACGTGGACCGTCGCATCGTGGCCGAAGCCGACTCCTTCGAGTTCCACGGTCGGCGCCAGGCGCGGCCACACCGACATGCACCTCCCGCCGCAATCAACCGCAGAACAGCGTACGGGGGCGAGCTGCATGTTCCCGTGGCCGGTGGGACGAGGGGCCAGGGTCAGGCGCGCCGGGCCCGGGCGGCCGACCGGCCTCTCTGACCGGCGTCCAGCACCACCTTGCGGATCCGGACGGTGTGCGGGGTGACCTCGACGCACTCGTCCTCGCGGCAGAACTCCAGGCACT
>CAXSHL010000096.1:0-15157 GCA_964237315.1 uncultured Nocardioidaceae bacterium | reverse complement strand
CGGTTGAGCACGACGCTCATCCCGATTGCGAAGAGCACGGCCGAGACCGCCAGCGACGACGCCAGGTCGTGTCCCGCGCTGTAGCCCACGGACCGTCGGATGGCGCCGTAGGCGACGGTCGGACCGGCCGCGAGCTGCCGGGCGAGCTGCCGGACCTCCTCGGCGAGGGCGTCGGCCGGCACGACCTTCGTGGCCAGGCCCAGCTGCAGAGCCTCGTCGGAGGGGACGGTGCGGGGGAAGTACATCAGCTCGAGCGCCTTCGCCTGGCCGACCAGCCGCGGGAGCGTCCACGACGAGCCGGTGTCGCACGAGAGCGCGATGCCGCTGAAGGCCAGGTTGAAGCCCGCGCCGTGCCCCAGCACGCGCAGGTCGCAGGCGAACGCCAGGCTCGCCCCGGCGCCGGCGGCGACGCCGTTGACAGCGGCCACGACGGGCTTGGCCATGGTGGCCAGAGCGGTGACGATCGGGTTGTAGTGCTCGGGCACCGTGCCGAACAGCGCGTCGGAGCCACCGTCGCGGAGCAGGCCGATGTGCTCCTTGAGGTCCTGCCCGACGCAGAACGCCCGACCGTTCCCGGTGAGCACGACGCACCGCACGGACTGGTCGCCGGCCGCGGTCGTCACCGCCTCGAGCAGTGCCACCTTGGTCGCCACGTCGAGGCTGTTCATGGCCGCGGGGCGGTTCAGGGTGATCGTCGCGACGCCCTCGCTGACGTCGTACAGGACGGGGGGCTCGCTGGGCTGGGTCTGCTCGCTCACGGGGTGGCTCCACTTCGGTCGGTGCGGTGCTCGGACGGGGACAGGGCGGGGGCCGCAAGGCTCGGCTCCGTGAGGCAGGCGTCGACGAAGACCGAGGCCGCCGGCAGCAGGCGGGCCGCCTCCGCGGCGAAGAAGTCGGCAGCCTCGTGGCCGACCCAGTCAGGCGGCAGCAGCTCGGGAGGCAGACCAGGGTCGCTGAACAGGAACTTGCGCCACTCGTGCACGAGCACCGAGCGTACGGCGAACGCGCGCTCCTCCTCACCGGCATGGGCGATCCCGGCGAGCTGGGAGTCGGGGTCGGTGAGCAGCCGCTCCGCGAACCTGCGCCATCCGGCGTACGCCGTGGACAGGGCCTCGAGGTCCCATGCCTGACGGGCCCGCTCAGCCGGCTGGTCGTCGTAGGCGTGCAGTCGCGCGAACCCGGCGTGCTCGCCGGTCAGCAGTGCCTCGACCTCCGGGGAGGCGAACGGACTGATCCAGGTGGTGTCGGACAGGCGCGCGTAGCCGAGGAACGACAGCCCTCCGCGGACCCGGTCGCGTGCCGAGCGGTGCGCGGGGGGCTCGAGCACGAGCAGGTCCCAGGCCCCGTCCCAGGCGACGTCGCGGGTGCGGTAGATCCTGGCCGCCGCGTCCTCCAGCCGGTGCCGAGCCCGGTTCGTGGGGGCGTACCCGCGGTCGGCTCCCACCCGGACCGGCTCGAGCCAGCCCTGGCGGACCATCCGTGAGATGGCGGTGCGTACGGCGGGCGCGGCGATGTCGAGCGGAGCCAGCAACCGGACCACGGCAGCGACGGGAGCCCAGTCCCCACGGGTTCGCAGGTGGTCCCCGTAGAGGTCGAAGAGGGCGGAGCGGGCGTGCACAGGAGGAGTGTGCCTCACCGGGTTGTCAGGGGGGTTCGGTGACGGCTCGAGAAATAGGGGATAATGGCGGGGCAACTCAGCAGCGCCACGAACGAGGAGGCGCGCAGAACAGGAAGAGGTGTGCGCATGGCGGCGATGAAGCCGCGGACGGGCGACGGCCCGCTCGAGGTCACGAAGGAGGGGCGCGGCATCGTGATGCGCGTGCCGCTCGAGGGTGGTGGCCGACTGGTGGTCGAGCTGAACGCCGAAGAGGCGGGCGCCCTCGGCGAGGCCCTGCATCAGGTCGTCGGCTGACCGGACCACAGCACAGTTCCAGGCACACCGACCAGACACCGACCCCGTCCACTGCTCGCAGTGGGCGGGGTCCTTGCCGTTCCAGGCCCGACGGTAGGGTTTCGCCACAGCGGGCCGGACTCCTGACCGTCCCGGCGACACCCGCGAAGGAGGGTCCGTGGCGCTGCCCACCCAGCTGCCCACCCAGGTGTCTCCTCCGCAGGTCGCGGTGAGCGACGTCGCCCCCTCGAAGGTGCTGGGCGTCGACGTGGTCGCCCTTCCCGTCCTGGCCGACCCCGGCGGCCCGGTCCTCGGCCCGGGCGCTGCCGAGCTGCTCGAGGAGCTCGACGAGGACCTGTTCGCGCTGCTCGAGGCCTCGGGCTGCACAGGCGCGGCCGGCGAGGTCGTCGACCGGGTCGTCCTGACCACCGCCGGGCTCACCAACACGGACCTCCGGCTGGTGCTGCTGGTCGGGGTGGGCTCCGGCTCGCCAGCCGACCTGCGACGCGCCGGCGCTGCGCTCGGGCGGCGGGTCAAGGGCCGCAGCGCCGTGGCCACCTCACTGGCAGCCGTCTCCGACGACGCCGGCCTGGCGGCGCTCGTGGAAGGCGTGGTCCTGGGGTCGTTCGAGTTCCACTGGCGCTCCGAGGGTCCGCGTGAGCGTCCCGTCGAGCGCGTCGTGCTGGCCGGCTCCGGGTCGAGTGCCGAGGTGGTGGCGAAGGCCCTCGCGGTCGCCGGCGCGGGGTGGCTCGCGCGGACCCTGGCGCTGGTCCCCTCCAACCTCAAGAACCCCGAGTGGCTCGCCCGCCATGCCGCGGATGTGGCCCAGGCCTCAGGGCTGTCCTACCAGGTGTGGGAAGAGAGAGAGCTGGCCGAGCAGGGCTTCGGCGGCATCATCGGGGTCGGACAGGGGTCGGCGAGCCCGCCGCGTCTGGTGCAGCTGGGCTACCGGCCCCGCAGGTCACCTCGCCGGTCCCGGCACGTGGTGCTCGTCGGCAAGGGGATCACCTTCGACAGCGGTGGGCTGTCCATCAAGCCCCGGGACGCCATGATGACCATGAAGCGGGACATGACCGGTGCGGGCGTGGTGCTCGCCGTGCTCGGCGCCCTCGCGGACGTGGACTGTCCGGTGCGCGTCACCGGCCTGCTGCCACTGGCCGAGAACTCGGTCGGCGCGCGGTCCACCCGGCCGGGCGACGTGCTGCGGCACTACGGCGGCCGCACGAGCGAGGTCACCAACACCGACGCCGAGGGCCGGCTGGTGCTCGCCGACGCGATCGCCTACGCCGTGGCGGAGCTGAAGCCCGACGTCATCGTGGACGTGGCGACCCTCACCGGCGCGGTGAAGATCGCGCTGGGTCAGAAGACCGGCGGCTACTTCTGCACCGACGAGGCACTGGCCGCGGCACTGCGCACCGCCTCCCTGGCGGCCGGCGAGCCCCTGTGGCGGCTGCCCCTGGTCGCCGACTACGAGGAGCGGATCTCCTCGAAGGTGGCCGACGCCGACAACGCCGGAGGGGCGCCGGGAGCCATCACCGCCGCCCTGTTCCTCCAGCACTTCACCGGCGGCGTGCCCTGGGCGCACCTGGACATCGCCTCGGTCGGGGACGCCCCCAAGGACGAGTTCGAGTACACCAAGGGCGCCACCGGCTTCGGCGCCCGCGCCCTCCTGCACTGGCTGGAGCTGCGGGAGCCGCTGGCCGGCGTCCGCTAGTGGCCCTGCGACTCTCGGAGCCCGACCCGGCTCTGCAGGACTCCTACGTCAGCGCGCTCGAGGAGCTCGCGGCGGAAGGCAACGCGCACTACTTCGACCTGGTCCTGCACTCCGAGCCCGGCTTCCCCGGGATCTCCTTCACGCTCGAGCGGCTGAGGGACCCTGCGACGTTCGAGGAGTTCTGCACCTACACGGCCTCGCTCGCCGGCGACGTCACTCCGCGTCCGGCCGGGTGGGTGCGCGGCACCTACCTGTGGATGGTCGACGGCGGCACGGTGGTCGGACGGATCTCCCTGCGGCACTCCCTGACCCCGTGGCTCCTGGAGGTGGGCGGGCACATCGGGTACGCCGTGCGGCCCTCGGCCCGGCGCCGCGGCTACGCCAGCGCTGGTCTGCGGCTGATGCGCACCGTCGCGCACGACCTCGGCATCGACCCGGTGCTGGTCACCTGCGACGACGACAACCTCGGCTCACGCCGGGTCATCGAGGCCAACGACGGCGTCCTCGAGGACATCCGCAACCACAAGATGCGCTTCTGGGTCCCGACCTCCCCGACGTCCTGACATCCCACCTCCCTCGCCGCCCGCCCCTCCTGCCGACCCGCCCCGTCTGCACGCCCGGACCCCCTCGACCCGGCCCGCCTGCACGCCGGGACCCTGTCGAGTCGGCCCGTCTGCGCGCCGGGGCCCCCTCGACCCGGCCCGTCCGCGCCTGCGGTAGAGCACCCCTTGACGGCCGATCTCAGTTGTGGTCACTCGGCAGCGGAGTTCAGCCGGCCTAGTTGGGCGCAGTGACCACGACTCGGACACCGGGCATGCCAGGTGACCACAACGTCGCCGAACCTGTGCGAGCTGACCACTTCTCCGGCGGCCCTGCAGCGAATGACCACAACTGCGTCAGGAGACGGTTCGGGTAGTGGGAGGCGTGCGGACGCGACGGGTCGACAGGGTGTCGGCGTGCAGATGCGCCGACTCGACGGGGTGTCGGCGTGCAGACGCGACGGGTCGGCAGGCACTGGACGCGGGACCGGAGCCGCGCGAGAGCTAGAGCTTCTTGGCGACCAGCAGGCCGTCACCGACGGGAAGCAGGACGGGGACCAGCGACTCGTGCTCGGCGACCGCCTTGCCCAGCTCGCGGATCGAGACGGTCTCGGCGTCCCGCTGCGCCGGGTCGGCGACGCGGTCGTGCCACAGTGCGTTGTCGAAGGCCACCAGGCCGCCCGGCTTGAGGAGCCGAAGCGCCTCGGCGAGGTAGTCGGCGTACTCCGTCTTCTCGCCGTCGGCGAACACCAGGTCGTAGGCCCCGTCCGTCAGGCGGGGCAGCACCTCGAGCGCGGACCCGGGGATCAGGCGGACGCGCTGGGAGGGTACGCCGGCCTCGGTGAAGGCCTTGCGCGCCAGCCGCTGGTGCTCGGCCTGGGTGTCGACCGTGGTCAGCACCCCGTCGGGCCGCATGCCGCGCAGCAGCCACACGCCGGACACGCCGGTGCCGGTGCCGATCTCGACGACCGCCCGAGCGTCGGTCACGGAGGCGAGGAACCGCAGGACCGCTCCGCCTCCGGTGCCGATCGGCGAGATGCCGACCTCCTGGGCGCGGGCCCGGGCGTCGCTCAGCACCGCGTCCTCACCGACGTAGTCCTCGGCATAGGTCCAACTGGCCGGCTTCAGTCCGGTGGCGATGATGGCCTCCCCTAGTCGTGCCGCGCGCGGCTGATCTGAGCGGACTCTACCGCGCAGCAACCCGAGCGCCGGGAACAACGCCCGGTCGCGGTCCGTTGACCCGTGACCGACCTCATAGCCGGGTGGGTCTCGACCCTCAGCGGGCTCTCAGGAGTGGCTTCTAGCCTAGGAGGCAGCGTCAGCAGTGGAGAGTCGAACCCCGCTCTGGGAGGCGCCCCGAGAGCTCCGAGCACCAGCAGGACCGAGGAGCAGCACCTCATGACCGAGTCGAACGCCCCGAGCGCGCCTATGCCGCAGGACGTGTGGCAGGCACCGTCGTGGGACGAGATCGTGGCTCAGCACTCGGCGCGCGTCTACCGGCTCGCCTATCGCCTCACCGGGAATCCCCACGACGCGGAGGACCTCACCCAGGAGGTGTTCGTCCGGGTGTTCCGGTCGCTGTCGTCGTACACCCCGGGCACCTTCGAGGGCTGGCTGCACCGGATCACCACGAACCTGTTCCTGGACCAGGCGCGCCGCAAGGCCAAGATCCGGTTCGACGCGCTCGCCGATGACGCCGACAGCCGCATCCCCAGTCGGGCGCTCACTCCGGACACCCAGGTGATGAACGGGCTGTTCGACGAGGACGTCGAGTCGGCCCTGGCCGAGCTCCCGCCGGACTTCCGGGCCGCCGTGGTGCTGTGTGACATCGAGGGTCTGAGCTATGAGGAAATCGCGGACGTCCTCGGTCTCAAGCTGGGCACCGTCCGCTCGCGCATCCACCGTGGTCGCACCATGCTGCGCAAGGCCCTGGCCCACCGTGCCCCGCGCGAGGGCCGCTCCCGCTACTCCGGGCCCGTCGAGCCCCGCCGCAGGCGGCTCACGCCGCAGGTGGGCTGATGGGTCCGCTTCGACGCTCCGGACAGCGACCGCTGCGTCTGCTCAGCGGACACCTCGGCTCGTCTGTCAGTGCGCTGGTCGACGGCCAGCTCGACGCCGAGGCCACCGAGCGGGCCTGGCAGCACGTCGGGCAGTGCCAGCCCTGCCGTCGCCTGGTCGAGCACGAGGGCTGGGTGAAGCGGCAGCTGGCACAGATCGCCGAGACGCCCTCCGCCGATGCGCCGTCCGACCGGTTCCTGGGCTCGCTGCTGGACCTGGACCCGACCGCGGTGGCGTGGGCGGAGACCCAGGAGATCGAGGACCGCAGCCGCACCCGCCGCCGCGCCGGCATCGCGCTGGTGGGTGCCGGATCCGTGTCCGCAGCCGTGCTCGGACTCTCCACGCTGGGTGGTGCCCCGCTGGGCATCGGAGGGAGCAGCGGCACCCCGGCAACCTCGATCGGCGGAGCCCGCTCGACCCCCACGCCCGCTGTCGTCAGGCCCCGGACGGTGGTGCACGGTCGGCTGCCCGGGTGGACGCTCGAGCCTGGGCCCAACGGAGTGGGACGAGCTCGCGCGGTGCTGGACCGGCGCTAGCGGACTCATCCCCGGCTCCCTTCCCCGGACGCGTCTTGGGCGATAGGTGAGAATGGTCCCGTGAGCCAGGACGACGACGAGCGGCCCGATCCGGCCGAGGGCCGACAGGACGACCCTGGCGCCCCGGACACGCCCGGCGCGTCCGATGCTGCCGACGCCTCCGATGCTCCCGGCGGTCAGGACCTCGACGACACCCAGCCCGTGCGGCCGGCGCCGTCGTACCCGCCGCCCTCCCTGGCCGACCCCCCACAGGACGTCCAACCCGGCCCCCCCTTCGGGCAGCCGGGTCCCCAGCCCGGCCCCCCCTTCGGGCAGCCGGGTCCCCAGCCCGGCCCCCCCTTCGGGCAGCCGGGTCCGCAACCCGGCGCGCAGCCCGGGCAGTCGGGTCCGCAACCCGACCCGCAGCCCGGTCAGCCGGGCCCCTACCCGGCGCCCTACGGCAGGCCGGCCTTCGGCTCGTCGGAGCAGACGACGCCGTTCCCCTCGCCGTACGGCTATCCCCAGGCCGGACCGACAGCCGGAGCCCCCCCCGGCGGAGCTGCGGGGCAGACCGCGGGCGCGAGCCGGCTCCCGGGCTGGGCGTGGCCGGTGATCACCGTCCTGGCGCTCATCGCGGGCCTGCTCGGCGGGGTGCTCGGAGGCGTCGCCGTGTCGTCCTCGTTGGGCTCCGACGACGGCGCCTCGACCGCACCGCTGAGCACCGACAACGGTGCCGCCGCCCCCCTCAAGGCCGACAACGGCAGCATCTCCGCGGTCGCTGCCCGGCTGCTGCCGAGCACCGTGCAGATCCAGGCGAACGGTGGCGCCGACGGCAGCACCGGCGGCGGGGCCACCGGCTCAGGCTTCGTGCTGGACCGGGCGGACCACGTGATCACGAACAACCACGTCGTCGCCGACGCGACCGGTCCGGGTGACCTGAAGGTGGTCGACCAGAACGGCAACGAGCACGCGGCGAGGATCGTGGGACGCAGCCCGGTCTACGACCTGGCGGTCCTCGACGTCTCGAACCCCGCAGGCCTGCGGCCGGCCGCCATCGGCTCGTCCCGCACGCTGCGCGTCGGCGACACCGTGGTGGCGATCGGCTCACCCCTCGGGCTGAGCAGCACCGTCACCTCGGGCATCGTCAGCGCCACCGACCGCCCGGTCACCACGAGCGACAGCGACCAGTCCTCCTACATCAACGCCCTGCAGACCGACGCGGCGATCAACCCGGGCAACTCGGGGGGCCCGCTGGTCAACCTGCGGGGTCAGGTGGTCGGGGTGAACTCCGCGATCGCGACGACCGGCGGCGTCGGCCAGTCGGGAAGCATCGGCGTCGGCTTCGCGATCCCCATGGAGCAGGTCCGGATCACGGCGGCCCAGATCCTCGCCACCGGCAAGGCGCGCTACCCGGTGATCGGCGCCAACGTGGACACCGGTCAGGGCACCACCGGCGCCGAGGTGGTCGAGGTCCCGTCCGGTTCGCCGGCAGCCGCCGGTGGGCTGCGCAAGGGGGACGTGGTGACCCGCGTCGACGGGAAGCCGGTCACCGACGGCATCAGCATGATCGTCGCCATCCGCAGCCACCGGCCCGGGGAGACGATCGGACTCCTCGTGCGTCGATCCGGCCGCAACAAGACCGTCCGGGTCACTTTGGACTCCAAGGTCGGCTGAGCGCCTGGTAGACGGCTACGTCGCGTCGCTGTCGTACGGCGGCAGCTCGTTGTCCGCGAGAGGACGCTGACCCGCCCGCACCGGCTCGGCGTCGTCGTCGGTGTCGTCCCAGGCGTCCTGGATGTACTTGCGCACTGCCCGGCGCGGGTCCAGGTCGGTGATCTCGAAGTCGGCGAACTCCGGACCCAGCTCGGAGCGGATGTCGTCGCGCGCGGCCTGGGTGAACTGACGTATCTGACGCACCAGGCGACCCGCCTGCCGGGCGAAGTCGGGGAGCCGGTCCGGGCCGAAGACGACGACGGCGACCACGAGGATCACCATCAGCTCCGGCAGACCGACTCCGAACACGGCCTACAGCCTGCCGGCCGGTGAGAGTCCGAGCTGCATGCCGGCGAGCCCACGTCCCCGGCCGGTGAGCTGCTTGGCGGCCGCGGAGAGCGCCATGGCCGCCGGCGTGTCGGGCCGGCTGTCCACGATGGGCACACCGGAGTCCCCGCCCTCGCGCAGGGCCAGGTCGAGGGGCACCTCGGCGAGCACCGGGACGTCGTACCCGAAGCGGGTGGACAGCGTCGCCGCCACCCGCTTGCCGCCGCCGGAGCCGAAGACCTCGAGCCGGTGCTCGGGGCCGCAGTGCGGGCAGGGCAGGAACGACATGTTCTCGACGACCCCGACGACGCGCTGGTGCATCATCGAGGCCATCGTGCCGGCGCGCTCGGCCACCTCGGCCGCGGCCTCCTGCGGGGTGGTGACCACGACGACCTCGGCGTTCGGCAGGTGCTGCCCGAGCGAGATGGCGATGTCGCCGGTGCCGGGTGGGAGGTCGAGGAACAGCACGTCCAGGTCACCCCAGAAGACGTCGCTGAGCATCTGCACCAGCGCCCGGTCGAGCATCGGACCTCGCCAGGCGACGACCTGGTCGCGCCGGGGCTTGAGCATCCCGATGCTGATCACCGAGATCTCACCCGAGGTGCCGAGCGCCGGGACCGGCATGATCATGTCCTCGACCTGGGTCGGGCGCGCGTCGCCGACACCGAGCATCGCCGGGACGGAGTGGCCGTAGATGTCCGCGTCCAGGACGCCCACGCGCATGCCCCGCTTGGCCATCGCGGCGGCGAGGTTCACCGTCACCGAGGACTTGCCGACCCCGCCCTTGCCGGACGCGATCGCGAACACCTTGGTCAGGGACCCGGGCCGCGAGAAGGGGATCTCCTTCTGGGCCTGGCCGCCGCGCAGCTTCTCCTGCAGGCCGGCCCGCTGGTCGCCGCTCATCACCCCGAGGTCGAGAGAGACACCGGTCACGCCGGGAACCCTCTGCACGGCGGCGGTCACGTCGCGGGTGATGGTCTCCTTGAGCGGGCAGCCGGCGACCGTGAGCAGGACCCGCACCGACACCTGTCCGACCTCGTCGACGCGCACCGACTCCACCATGCCGAGATCCGTGATGGGCTTGTGGATCTCAGGGTCGTTGACGGTCGCGAGCGCAGCGTTGATCTGCTCGAGAGCGGGGGAGGTCATGTCCGCCAGCCTACGTGCCGGCGGTCTGCCGCAGGATCAGACCCGGGCTCTCACGCCTGCGCCCCGTCCACGGCACCGGTCGCGCTGCCGGCACCGCCCTCGCGCTCGGGGTCCTCCTCGTGCAGCCGCTGCTCCTCCAGCTCCTGCACGAGGGAGCGCAGCTCGGAGCGCACATAGTCCCGGGTGGCCACCTCCCCCAGAGCCATCCGGATCGAGGCCATCTCGCGGGCCAGGAACTCCATGTCGGCGTGGGCGCGGGTGTTCGCGGTCCGGTCCTGCTCGCCGATCACCCGGTCGCGGTCCTCCTGGCGGTTCTGCGCGAGCAGGATCAGCGGCGCGGCGTACGACGCCTGCAGGCTCAGCATCAGGGTCAAGAAGATGAACGGGTAGCCGTCGAAGTGCATCCGCTCCGGCGTGACCGCGTTGAACAGCAGCCAGGCCGCCACGAACAGCGTCATGTAGATCAGGAACCGGGCGGTCCCCATGAACCGCGCGAACGTCTCGGCGAAGCGGCCGAACATGTCGGCGTCGACCTGGGGACGGCGCAGGATCTGGCGCCGGGTGTCGAGAGGTACGTCGAGGCGTGGCCCGCGCTGCTCGCGCCGGCTCGTCCCTGGGCTCTCGCGGGGTCGCTTGTCGCGGTTGTCCTTCCTATCCACGCGCCGCCCCCCGCTTCGGCTCGCCGATGTGCACGGGCGCGTCCGCGCCGCTCGGTCGGTCGCGCCAGTTCTCGGGCAGCAGGTGGTCGAGGAGGTCGTCGACGGTGACCGCCCCGACCAGCCGGCCGTCCTCGTCGACGACGGGTGAGGCCACGAGGTTGTACGTCGCCAGGTGCCGCGCGACGTCCTCCAGGCTCGACGTGGGGCGCAGCGGCTCGACGTCGGAGTCGAGCACGTGGCCGACCATCGTCGACGGCGGCTCACGCAGCAGGCGCTGGATGTGCGCGACGCCGAGCAGCCGACCGGTCGGCGGCTCCAGGGGCGGCCGGGTGACGTAGACCAGCGCCGCGAGCGAGGGACTGAGCTCCGCCATGCGGACATGCGCCAGGGCGTCGGCGACGGTCGCGTCAGGGGAGAGGATGACCGGGTCCGTGGTCATCATGCCGCCGGCGGTGCGCTCCTCGTACGACATCAGCCGGCGGACGTCGTCGGCCTCCTCGGGGTCCATCAGCGACAGCAGCCGCTCGGCGGTGTCCGGGGGCAGCTCGGCCATCAGGTCGGCGGCGTCGTCGGGCGACATCTCCTCGAGGATGTCCGCGGCCCGCTCGTTGCCGAGGTTGCCGAGGATCTCGACCTGGTCCTCCTCCGGCAGCTCCTCGAGCACGTCGGCGAGCCGCTCGTCGTCGAGCGCCGCGGCGATCTCACCGCGCCGCTTGGCCGGCAGGTCGTGGATGACGCTGGCCAGGTCGGCGGGTCGCATCTCCTCGAACGCGGCGAGCAGGTGGGTGGCGCCCTGGCCGTCCTCCGGTGCGGAGAAGCCCTCGACGTCACGCCAGTCCACGACATGGGTCTGGCCCTTGCGCCCGAAGCGCTTCGAGCCCTCCTGCAGAGCCACCTTGTTGATCAGCCAGTCCCGGGTGCGGGTGAGCTCCATCGCGACGTCGTACACCGCACCCGTGACGCCCGTGTCCCGGACGGTCACCTGCCGGTCGAGCATCTGGCCGAACACCAGCGTCTCGGCCGGCCGCTGCTCGAAGCGCCGCATGTTCACCACGCCCGTGGTGATCACCTGGCCGGTGTCCACGTGGGTCACCCTGGTCATCGGCAGGAAGACCGACCGCCGCCCGAACACCTCCACGACAAGACCCAGCACCCGTGGCTGCAGGCCGCCGGGACGGAGCACCACCACGAGGTCGCGGATCTTGCCGACCTGGTCACCGGCCGGGTCGAAGACCGGGAGCCCGGACAGGCGCGCCGCGAAGACGCGGGAGGGGGAGGTGCTCACGAATGACCAGGCTAGCGGCTGAGACAGTGGAACCATGCCTCCACACAACGGCCCGGCAGCGCGGCTGTCCTTCGACGTCGTCGACGTCTTCACCGACCGGCCCTTCGCGGGCAACCAGCTGGCGGTCGTGCACGGGGCCGAGGCGCTCTCGACCGAGCAGTGCCTGGCGGTCACCCGGGAGTTCGGCTTCTCCGAGACGACGTTCCCGTCCTCGGTCGTCCAGGAGGGTGCGGAGTACGCCACTCGCATCTTCACCCCCGAGCGGGAGATCCCCTTCGCCGGTCACCCGACGCTGGGCACGGCGTGGGTGCTGCGCTCGCGCGGGGAGCTGACGTCGACCGAGTGCGTGCAGGTGTGCGGTGCCGGCCGGATCGGGGTGCGCTTCGAGGATGCCGCCGACTCCTCGCCTGCTCGGGTCGAGCTGTCCGCGACGCCTCGCGACCTCGTCGGTCCGCTTCCTCGGGACATGGTGCGCAGCCTGCTGCGGCTCGTCGGCCTGTCACCGGCCGACCTGTCCGGGGAGGCCTGGATCGCCGGCTGCGGTCTGTCGTTCGTCCACCTGCCGGTCTCCGAGGAGGCGGTGGTGCGCGCCGTACCGTCCGGGCGGGGGTTCGGTCCGCTGGCCGAGCGGCTCGCGGACGCCGGTCCGGTCGAGGACCTGCTCGACGCACTGAACGTGTACGCCGTCATGGGGGACGCGCCCCGGCTGGCGGTGCACTCGCGGGTGTTCGTGCCGGGGGTCGGCGTGCCGGAGGACGCGGCGACCGGCTCGGCCGCCGCCGGCCTGGGGATGGCGCTGGTCGCGTCCGGTCTGCTGCCCGAGGGCGGCCGCTACGAGATCGTCCAGGGCGTGGAGATGGGCCGGCCCTCGCGGCTGTTCGGTCGGGTCGAGGCCTCCGGCGGCCGGGCGACCCGCTGCCATGTCGCCGGCCAGGTCCAGCCGGTGGCGACGGGCGAGATCGTGGTCCCCTGACGTCGAGTCGGCGCGTCTGCACGGCCGAGGGCCCCGGTCGAGACCTCAGGCGAGCGCCGACAGCAGCACGCCGGCCACCAGGCCACCGGCCACGACGGTGGCCGCCGACAGCGCCGCCACACGAGGGGACAGCGCGCGGGCGACCATCACCAGCGACGGCAGGCTCAGCGCCGGCAGCGTGATGAGCAGCGCGCCGACCAGCCCCGAGCCGGCACCCAGCGCGGTGAGCCCGAGCAGGACCGGGATCTCGCCGCCGGTCGGTAGGACGAGGAGCGCCCCGACGGATGCCGCGAGCAGCACCCCGACCAACCCGAGCCGCTCGGTCAGCCCCTCGAACTGCGACGCCCAGCCGCTGAGGCCGCCGACCAGGAGCACCACCACGGCGTACTCCGGGACCAGGACGACCGTGAGTCTCATCAGCGACCGCAGGTAGGCGACCAGCAGCCCCCAGCCGACGCCGAGGGTGAGCACGGCCCCCACGACCAGCCGGGTGACTCCCCACTGCCAGGGAGCGGCGAGGAACAACAAGACCAGGACGGCCGGGTCCAGGAGCGGGTTGCCGAGCCAGTACGCGAGCGCCGCCGGCACCGGCATGCCGACGCGACGGATGGAGCGCTTCCAGCCGTGCAGACGCGCCGGGTCGAGGGGGTCTAGGCGTGCGGACGCGCCGGGTCGGCGGGGGTGATGCGGAGGACCACGCTCTCGCGGGCCCATGCGTCGGCAGCGGTGGTGGGGTCGCGGAGGTTCTGCCGGCCGGCGACCAGGGCTGCGGTGGTGGGGGTCCACCACTCGTCCCCGGGGCGTACGACGGTCACCGGCCCGGCCCACGTGAGCAGCCGCCCGCCGGTGTCATTGCTGCGCATCACGACCTCGACGCGGTCTCCGTCGTCCAGGTGCGGGAGGGGCTGCTCGGCGCCGCCGGTGACCAGGCACAGTGCGCCGTCGGACCAGACGTGCCACACCGGGCACGTGCGGCCGCCGACCCGCACCCAGGACACCCCGGTGCGACGGGCCAGCTCTGCAGCCAGGGCCGCCGTGGACTCCACGGGGACTCCGGGCGAGTCGCCGGGTGCCGGCTCGAAGGTCACTGCGGCAGCCTGTCACAGCCGACCCGGGCGCTCGGGCCGGGAGCGGGGACGACAATGGCGGGCGTGCGCACGCTCCTCCTGATGGCTCTCGGCGTCGTCGCGGTGTCCCTCTCCGGGCCGACGATGGCCGCGATGGTCGTGCCTCCGTTGGCGATCTCGTTCTGGCGCAACGGGTTCGCGACCCTCGCGCTGGCTCCTGGAGTGGTGGGCACCCGTCGCGAGGAGCTCACCGGGATGGGTGGCGGCACGCTGAGACTGGTGCTGCTCTCCGGTGCCGTGCTCGCCGTGCACTTCGGCACCTGGGTGACGGCCCTGACGCTGACGTCGGTCGCGTCGGCCACAGCCATCGTCTGCCTGCAGATCGCGTGGGTGGTGGCCTGGCAGTTGGTGCGCGGCGAGCGGTTCACCTCCGGCGTGGTGGCCGGTCTGGCGCTCGCCTTCGCGGGGGTGCTGGTGGTGTCCGGGGTGGACCTTTCCGTCTCGATGCGGGCGTTGGTCGGTGACCTGCTGGCTCTCGCGGGAGGGGCCGCGGCGGCGGCGTACGTGGTGATCGGCTCGAGGGCCCGCCAGGCGCTGACCACGACGACGTACACCTTTGTCTGCTACGGCACCTGCGCCGCCATCCTGCTGGTGGCCTGCGCGGTGTCCGGGCAGCGCCTGGTGGGCTACCCGATCGGGCAGTGGGGGCTGCTCGTGCTGGTCACGGTGACGGCGCAGCTGATGGGGCACTCGGTGTTCAACCACCTGCTCGCCACCACGTCGCCGATGCTCGTGTCGCTGGCGCTGCTGCTCGAGGTGCCGGGCGCCTCGCTGCTCGCCGCCGCGCTCCTGGGGCAGGTGCCACCCCCCGCGGCGGTGGTCGGTCTCGCGGTCATCCTGCTGGGGATGGCGATGGTGATCCTCAACAGTCGCACCCCCGACCTGGGCGAGGCACCGGTCGACTAGGACCGCGGATCGCAGAACGGGACGCCTCGGCGGGTTGGGGGCCGCAGAACGGGACGCCTCGGCGAGTACGCTGCCAGCCACGCCGACCAGCCCGCCGTCCACACCACGGGCCTGGTCGCCCCACCCGACCCGGAACCGGAGGCCCCTGTGCCAGCTGCCGCCCGCGCGTTGCGCGCTCGTCGTTCCTGCCATGCCGTGCCGGGGTCGAACAGGCGGTTCCTGGAGAAGGCGCAGGGCCTGGACTCCGACCAGGTGTTCCTCGACATCGAGGACTCCGTCGCCCCGATCGCGAAGGCCGACG
>CAXSHL010000095.1:0-15177 GCA_964237315.1 uncultured Nocardioidaceae bacterium | reverse complement strand
CGGTCCCTGGGCCGACTCCGGAGGGTCCGGGTTCGGTGGTGGCGGTGGCCGGACGCCGCCTGCGGACAACGACGCCGAGCAGAGCGTGCTGGGCTCGATGCTGCTGTCCAAGGACGCCATCGCCGACGTCGTCGAGGCGGTGCGTGGGACGGACTTCTACCGCCCGGTCCACGAGACCATCTTCGAGGTGATGATCGACCTCTACGGCCGCGGCGAGCCGGTCGACCCGATCACCACGACCGCCGAGCTCCAGCGACGCGGCGAGCTGGCCCGCATCGGTGGGGCTCCCTACCTGCACACGCTGTCGGCGGGCGTGCCCATCGCCGCCAACGCCGGCTACTACGCGGAGATCGTCCGGGAGAAGGCGATCCTGCGGCGGCTGGTGGAGGCCGGGACCCGGATCGCCCAGCTGGGCTACGCAGGGGAGGGGCAGGTCGACGACGTCGTCGACCGGGCCCAGGCCGAGGTCTACGGCGTCACCGACCGCCGGTCCTCGGAGGACTACGCGCCGCTGAGCGCGATCATGGAGTCCACGCTCGACGAGATCGAGGCGATCAACAACCGCGACGGCGAGATGATCGGCGTGCCGACAGGGTTCGCCGACCTCGACGAGCTGACCAACGGGCTGCACCCGGGCCAGATGGTGATCGTCGCGGCCCGGCCCGCCATGGGCAAGTCGACCCTGGGCCTGGACCTCTGCCGCTCCGCCTCCATCCGGCACAACATGACCAGCGTCATCTTCAGCCTCGAGATGACGCGCAACGAGATCACCATGCGGCTGCTGTCCGCCGAGGCGAAGATCCCGCTCAACCACATGCGCAACGGCAACATGAACGACGACGACTGGACCCGGCTGGCCCGCAAGATGGGAGAGGTCAGCTCCAGCCCGCTGTTCATCGACGACTCGCCCAACATGACGATGATGGAGATCCGGGCCAAGGCTCGCCGGCTCAAGCAGCGCCACGACCTGCGGCTCATCGTCATCGACTACATGCAGCTGATGACCTCGGGCAAGAAGGTCGAGTCGCGTCAGCTCGAGGTCTCCGAGTTCTCCCGGCAGATCAAGCTGCTCGCCAAGGAGCTCGAGATCCCGGTGGTGGCCCTGTCCCAGCTCAACCGGGGTCCCGAGCAGCGCTCGGACAAGCGGCCGATGATGTCGGACCTGCGCGAGAGCGGCAGCCTCGAGCAGGACGCCGACATGGTGATCCTGCTGCACCGCGAGGATGTCTACGAGCGCGAGTCGACCCGGCCGGGCGAGGCCGACCTGATCGTCGCCAAGCACCGCAACGGGCCCACCCGGGACCTCACGGTGGCCTTCCAGGGGCACTACTCGCGCTTCGTGGACATGGCGCACGGGTAGCCCAGCCAGTGACCAGACAGTGACCAGCAAGTCGCCAGACAGTCTCCGGACAGTCACCAGTCACCAGACAGCGTCCCTGCAGCGGAGCTCGCTCAGAGCAGGCCGACCACCGCGCCGCAGACCGCGACCAGCGCGAAGGCGAGCCGGAACCGGTCCACGCGGAGCAGGCGGTCCACGAGCCGGTCGTCGCGGCCCGCGGCCAGCCGGCCGTGGGTGGGTGCCGCCCAGCCGGCCGTGACGACGAACGTCGCGGCCACGCCCAGGACTGCCACCTGGACCCCGGTCGAGGTGGGCGAGGACCACACGGCGCCGGCACAGGCGACCAGTAGGGCGCCGTACACCACGACGACGAGCGGGGTGATGCGCCGCGAGTGCTGGGCGTGCGCCGAGGACCAGTCCGGTGCGGACACCTGTGCCAGGGCCGGGTACACCAGCAGCGTGACTGCTCCCTGGAAGCCCGCGTGCGCCGCGGTGGCACCAAGCAGCACGGTGGTCCAGGCGTCGCTCACCGGACTCTCACTCGGGCCGGCCCGGTCAGTCGGCGACGGGCTTGCCGACGATCCGCACCCGGGCGGTGATCACCGGGTGGTCGGTGGTGATGTCGACGAGGTCGCTGCGGTCCTCGTCGTAGCTGAGGAACTGCACGCCCTGCGAGCCGAAGATCCAGTCCACCGCCCGCGGCCGGCCGGCCAGGCAGCGTCCGTTGTTGGTGCCCCCGCGGGCGGCGACCATCGGGGTGCCGGCGGTGAACCGGCAGAAGTAGGCGGCCCGCTCGTTCATGTCCCCGGTCACGAACACCGGCAGCCCGGTCTGGGTGATCAGCTGGTTGGCGAGGTACACCTCGATCTTGGTCGCCTGCTCCCGGTAGCCCTGCTGGTGGTGGTACTGCGCTGTCTCGGCAGGGTTGTGGAAGTTCGCGAACCAGGCCTCCACACCGGTCTGGAGGCTGCGCAGCTTGACGAACGGCATGTTGCGGCGTCCGCCGTTGAAGTAGGGGATCGGCACGGTGTGCTTCTCGACCGCCACGAACCGGTCCCGCCGCCAGCCGATCGAGTTCTCCGGGTCGCCCAGCGCGAAGCCGGGGTAGAAGTCCAGGTCGGTGTGCGCGCGCAGGGTGTTGAGCTGGCTGCTCTGCAGCTCCTGGAAGCCGATGACGTCCGAGCCGTGCCTGCGGATCAGCTCCGCAGCGCGCACTGCGCGCACGGCGCCCGACGCCATCCCGGGGCGCTTGCCGCGCCCCGACGTGTGGCTGGCGCCCAGGACGTTGAACGAGCTGAGCGTGAAGTCGAGCGTCGGCGGCGGCAGGGGCGTCGGGACCGGTGCGGGCAGGCTCGGCGTCGCGATCACCGGCCCGGTCGGGCCGACCGACGGGGTCGGCGAGGCGGTCAGGGTGACGGTCGGTCCTGGTGTCAGCACCGGAGCCGGTGCCGAGGTCGTCGCGGAGGGGGAGACGCCGGAGGTGGCCGTCACCGGCCCTGCGGTCAGCGCGGAGGGGTCCTGCCGTTCCTTGACCGTGTAGCCCACGCCGACGATCACGACGGCCGCCAGGGCGGCCAGCGTCACGTTCGCCATCCGGCCGGACGTCCACCTCACCGACGCACGATACCCCGCTGCCGGGGCGCCCCGGAGCCGATGAGATGGACGCGAGGTTTGTCCACGATCGATGGACCCGGGCGGTCAGGCTCGGACGCCCAAAGAGACCGTCCGGGTTGATCGGTCGGTCTCTTTGGTGCCGGGGGGACTCAGGTGGCAGGCGCTCGACGGGACGGCTCGGGACTGGGGTGCGGGCCGCTCAGCCGTGCACGCGTGGCACCACCGGAGGAGGCGGCGTGACCTGCCAGCCGTTGGGCAGCCGGTGCGGGTCGACGGTGACGTCGCTGATGATCATCGGGTGGTCCGTCGTCTTGTCGACCAGCGGTCCGCGGTCCTCGATGTAGTTGTCGAACCGGGTCCACAGCGAGCCGAGGATCCAGTCGACCGCGCGAGGGTGGTCGGCGTGGCAGGTGCCGTTGCGGCGGTAGCTGGTCGGTCGCGCCGCCTTCAGCGGGGCGCGCCCGGTGACGTAGCAGAAGTACGGCGCCCGCTCGTTCATGTCGCCGGTCAGCACCCGGGGGATGCCTTGGACGACGATCTGGTTCTGGAGCGCGATCTGGACGTCGGTCGCCGCGCGGCGGAACCGTCCCTGGTTGCCGTGCCCGACGCCGTCGGCCGGGTTGTGGTAGTTCGCGAAGTAGGTCATCATCCCGGAGTCCTTCTCACGCAGCAGCACCAGCGGCATCGCCCGCGGCTTGCCGTCGAAGTAGGGGATGTCCACCGTGGTCGCCTGGACGAGGTCGAACTTGTCGGTGCGCCAGCCGACGGAGTTCTCGCTGTCGATGAGCCGGCCCCGCAGGCCGGGGTAGAAGTCCCAGGTGCCGCCGGAGACGCTCAGCAGCCTCCTGAGCTGGACGGCCTGCAGCTCCTGGAAGCCGGCCACGTCGACGTGGTGGCGCTGGAGCAGCTGGTAGGCCCAGACGATCCTGGTGGTCCCGGGCGCTCGCCGGCCTCCCGGCTTGGTGTGGCTGGCCCCCAGGACGTTGAACGAGCTCACCGTGTAGTGACCCGGGGCCAGCTGGTCGGGGTCACTGGAGCCGGGCGACCCGGGCGACCCGGGTGACGTGGTGGCCGAGGCTCCGGTGGAGAGCACGCTGGACACGGCGAGCAGGGCGGCGACCGCCGCCGTACCGATCCCGGCAGCCCCACGCGACACTCGACGCGACTTGAATCCCATGGCACAAAGGTAAGGGTCTTCGCGGCGCGGCAGCACCCCTTCGGACGATTTTTCTGCTATCAGCCGGCTTGGGGACCCGTGTCGGACTGTCGGAGCCGGCTGGCATGATCGCGCAGATGAGCGACCCTACCGAGCTTTCCAGGCTGACCGGGCTGACCGGGCTGACGGTGAGCGTGCCCGGCCTGGTGCTGACCGAGCACGAGCTCCCGGTGCCCCTGGACCACGCGGACCCGACCGGCGAGCAGATCACCGTCTTCGCCCGTGAGGTGGCCGACCCCGACGGCCGAGACCGGCCGTTCCTGCTGTTCCTCCAGGGCGGCCCCGGCCACGAGGCCGAGCGGCCCACCCGTGGCCCGTCCAGTCCGGCCTGGCTGGACCGGGCGTTGGCCGACTACCGGGTGCTGATGCTCGACCAGCGCGGCACCGGGCGCTCGTCGCCCGTGGGGACGCTGCCCGGGCGGTCCGCGCCTCAGCAGGCCGAGCGCCTCGCGCACTTCCGGGCGGACGCGATCGTCGCGGACGCGGAGCTGCTCCGGGCCGCTCTCGGCGTCGAGCGGTGGAGCGTGCTGGGCCAGTCCTTCGGCGGCTTCTGTGCCCTGCGCTACCTCTCCGCGGCGCCGGACGCGCTCCGGGAGGTGCTGTTCACCGGCGGACTGCCTCCGGTGGGCCGGCCCGTCGACGACGCCTACCGCGCGACCTACGCCACCATGCTGGGGCGCACCCGGCGCTACTACGACCGCTACCCCCGGGACCGCGACCGGGTGCGGGCCCTGCACGAGCGGGCCGCTGCCGGTGAGCTGGTCCTGCCCGGTGGCGACCCGGTGTCCTCGACGCGGCTGCGCTCGATCGGCAGCGGGCTGGGCATGAGCACCGGAGCCGAGGGGCTGCACTACCTCCTCGAGCGCGACCCGGACTCGGCCGGCTTCCGCCACGACCTCGCCGACCAGCTGCCGTTCTCCGGGCGCAACCCGCTCTACGTCGTGGTGCACGAGGCCTGCTACGCCGACGGCGGGGCGACCCGGTGGTCCGCGGAGCGCACCCTGCCCGCGGAGATCGCCGACGACGTGACCTCGTTCACCGGTGAGCATGTCTTCTCCACGGTCCTCGACGAGGACTCCGAGC
This sequence comes from uncultured Nocardioidaceae bacterium, assembly GCA_964237315.1. Lineage (GTDB taxonomy): Bacteria > Actinomycetota > Actinomycetes > Propionibacteriales > Nocardioidaceae > Nocardioides_B. The sequence goes on along the minus strand of CAXSHL010000095.1, from coordinate 9,925 downwards.
TGGTCCCGCTGCGCGAGGCGGCACAGCTCCTCGCCGAGCGCGAGTGGCCCCGGCTGTACGACGAGGACGTGCTGGGCTCGGTCGACGTACCGTGTGCGGCGGCGATCTACGCAGAGGACGCCTACGTTCCCCGACAGTTCTCCGAGGAGACCGCCGCGATGCTGCCGGGGATGCGTCCGTGGCTGACCAACGAGTATCAGCACGACGGGCTGCGCGCCGACGGGTCGCGGGTGCTGGATCGATTGATCGGGCTGGCGCGCGGGCGGATCGGGTAGGGCACGAGAGATGAAGCCGGTCCGGCTCCGCGACGATCCTGCCCGCGACCCGCGGGAGCAGATCCGTGAGGACAACGTCGAGTTCGGCCGCCGGGCGGCAAGCTCGCCGTGCCTGCGCGACTGGGCGTTCGCCGTGGCCGAGGACCCCGACGTCCTGGCCCTGCTCGGCGAGCTTCCTCCTGCCAAGCAGCAGCCCAACCTGCTCTTCGCCGCCGCCCGGTGGCACGGCGCCGCACCGGTGCCCTACGCCGCCGCCGACGGCCTACGCGCGGTCCTCCTCGACAGGTGGCAGGACGTCCGGGCGACCATGCTGGCCCGGGCGACGCAGACCAACGAGGTGGGCCGGTGCGCGACCCTTCTGCCCGTCCTGGGGGGCCTGACCGGGCCCCTGGCGCTGCTGGAGGTCGGCGCCTCCGCGGGGCTGTGCCTGTTCCCGGACCGCTACAGCTACCGCTACAGCGGGCAGGTCGAGGCGGCCCTCGACCCCGTCGACGGACCGAGCCCGGTGGTGGTCGAGTGCCTGACGGAGGGCGCGCCGCCCGTGCCGGCCACGATGCCGGAGGTGGTCTGGCGCAGGGGGATCGACCTGCGACCGCTCGACGTGCGCGACGACGACGGGATGCGCTGGCTGGAGCACCTGGTCTGGCCCGAGCACCAGGACCGTCGGGCTCGCCTGGCGGCGGCCGTGCAGCTGGTGCGGACCGACCCACCGGTCCTGGTGACCGGTGACCTGGTCACCGACCTGCCACGGCTGGCGGCGCAGGCTCCCTCGGACGCCACCCTGGTGGTCTTCCACAGCGCCGTCCTCGCCTACCTCTCCGAGAGCGACCGCGAGGAGTTCCGTTCCGCGGTGCACGGCGTGATCGAGCATGGTGGGCACTGGGTCAGCAACGAGGGGCCCGCGGTGCTGCCCGACCTGGCGGCGACCGCACCGCCTCCGCGGGCCGGGTCGGTCGTCGGCACCGCACCGTTCCTGCTGGCGCTCGACGGTCGCGCGGTCGCCTGGACCCAGGGCCACGGTCGGGCGATCTCGTGGATCGGGCGGTGAGCCGGCGCTGGCTACGCTGGCCGCATGGGTGAGCACGTCGACGTCCTCGTGATCGGCGCGGGGCTGTCCGGCATCGGGGCCGCGTGCCACCTGGAGGACCAGCTGCCCGGCACGTCGTACCTCCTGCTCGAGGCGCGCGAGACCACCGGCGGCACCTGGGACCTGTTCCGCTACCCCGGCATCCGGTCCGACTCCGACATGTACACCCTGGGCTACCGGTTCCGGCCGTGGACCGGCGAGCGGTCGATCGCCGAGGGCGGCTCGATCCTGGCCTACCTGCGCGAGACCGCCCGTGAGCACGGGGTCGAGCGGCACATCCGCTGCGGGGTCCAGGTCGAGCGGGCCGAGTGGTCGAGCGAAGAGGCCACCTGGACGGTGTACGCCGTCCGCGACGGGGAGCCGGTCACCTATACCTGCGGCTTCCTGTGGTCGTGCAGCGGCTACTACCGCTACGACCAGGGCTACACCCCGCACTTCGAGGGCGTCCAGGACTTCGTCGCCGCCGGTGGGCAGGTGATCCACCCGCAGCTGTGGCCGGCCGACCTCGACCACGCGGGCAAGCGGGTCGTGGTCATCGGCAGTGGAGCGACCGCCGTCACGCTGGTCCCGGCCCTCTCGGAGGGCGAAGGAACCGCCGCGCACGTCACGATGCTGCAGCGCTCGCCGTCGTACATCATGTCGCTCCCGGGCGTCGACACGCTGGCCGCGCGGCTGCGGGAGCGGCTGTCCCCCTCGCGCGCCTACGCCCTGACCCGGTGGAAGAACATCCTGGTCAGCACGGCGCTCTACCAGCTCTCGCAGCGGCGGCCCGCCCTCGTGCGGCGGCTGATCCGCAAGGGCGTCGCCGCCCAGCTGCCCGAGGGCTACGACGTCGACACCCACTTCAAGCCGGCCTACGACCCCTGGGACCAGCGGCTGTGCCTGGTGCCGGACGGGGACCTGTTCCGGTCGATCCGGGAGGGACGCGTCGACGTGGTGACCGACCACGTCGACCGGTTCACCGCGGGCGGGGTGCGGCTCGTGTCCGGGTCGGAGCTGCCGGCCGACGTCGTGGTCACCGCGACCGGGCTGAGCCTGCTGGGCTTCGGCGGTGTGCAGCTGGTGGTCGACGGGACCGACGTGCGCCTGCCCGACACCATGGCCTACCGCGGGATGATGCTCTCCGGGGTTCCGAACTTCGCCTACGTCATCGGCTACACCAACGCGTCCTGGACGCTCAAGGCCGACCTGGTCAGCGACTACGTCTGCCGGCTGCTCGCGCACCTCCGGGCCCGCGGCCTCGACACCGTGGCGCCGGAGCGGGACCCGGGTGTCGCGGAGCGCCCGTTCATGGACTTCGCGTCCGGCTACGTGCAGCGCTCCCTGCACGAGCTGCCCCGTCAGGGCTCGCGGGCGCCGTGGCGGCTGCGGCAGAACTACCTGCGCGACGCGGTCACGATCCGGCGCGCTCGCTTCGACGACGGCGCCCTGCGGTTCTCGCGGAGGCGGTCGCGTGAGCCGGCCCCCGATCAACCGGCCCCCGATGAGTCGGCCCCCGATGAGCCGGCCCTGCGATGAGGTCGGAGATCGCGGGAACGCCCGAGCCGCCGTACGTCGCGGTCATCTTCACGTCCCTGCGCACCGAGGGCGACCACGGCTACGCGGCGATGTCGGCTCGGATGGACGCACTGGCAGCCGAGCAGCCCGGCTACCTGGGCATCGAGGCCGCGCGGGACGGGATCGGCATCACGGTGTCCTACTGGGCCGACGAGGACGCTGCGCGGGACTGGAAGCAGGTCGCCGCCCACCTGGTCGCCCAGCAGCGAGGGCGCACGGCGTGGTACTCCGACTACCGGGTCCGGGTCGCCGTGGTGCACCGGGACTACGGGCCCCAGCGCTAGCAGGAGGGGCCAGCGCTAGCCGGAGGTGCTGTCCAGCAGCTGGAGCAGGTCGTGCGCCGCCAGCTCGACCTCCTTGTGCCGCCACTCGGCCGCGCGGTAGACGCAGGCGATCAGGCCGGTGCGGTGCACGCGCCGGAAGTCGCCGTACACGAAGGCGAAGCGCCCCTTCGTCTCGTCGTTGGCCCCCTCGGTGAGCCCGAGGTGCCACCCGGCGTACTCCTGCCACGAGTGCTTCTCGAGGTAGGCGTTCTGGGCCGAGGCGTCCGGTTGTGCGGCGCCCCAGTCGCTGTCCAGGACGTACTGCCTGCTCTCGATCAGCTGCCGGCAGTGCTCGACCCCGGCTGGGTTCACGGCGTACGACGCCATGGCTGCCTCCTCATGTCTCGATGCCTCCCGCCGCCCTACCTTCGGTACTGCACCCGCCAGCGCTCCTCGAGCTCCTCGGCGCGGACGACGGAGAGCCGGTCACCGGCGAGGCTGTCCATCACCTGCCGGCTCAAGGGGTACGGCGGCCCGGTCGGCTCCTCCTCGCCGTCCGCGGCCCGGAACTCGACCGCCAGCAGGGTCCCGCCGGGCGCGACCAGCCGGCCGACGGCCCGGACCGCGGCACCCCTCGGTGGGTCCGGCAGCGCCTGCACCGTGAAGATCTCCACCACCAGGTCGAAGGCCCCGTCCCAGTCCGACGGCAGGTCGAGGAGGTCCGCCACGTGGTAGTCGACCCGGGTGCCGGGATGACGCTCCCGAGCAAGGCGTACGGCGGTGGGGGCGATGTCGAAGCCGGTCGTGGCGAAGCCGCGGCGGGCGAGGTACTCCGCGTCGGCGCCCAGCCCACAGCCGACCACGACGGCGCGTCGGCCGCCGCCCTGAAGGCCCTGGGACTCGACCCACTCCTCGAGCTGGGGGTTCGGGTCGTCCCGGTCCCAGGGCATCGACACCTCACCCGCGTCGCCGGCCGCGTAGAGCCGGTCGAACCACGCCGTCGGCTGCCCCGCCCCGATCGCCTCGGCCGACAGATGGTCGGCCCGCGCGTCCCAGTCCCGCACCATGCGCGGCAGGTTACCCGTCGACCCGGCGACCCGGCGTATCTGGCGGTTTGAAGCCCGTCGACCCGGCCTGTCTGCACGCCGGGATGGGGTCGAGTCGTCGCGTCTGCACGCCTGGATGGGGTCGAGTCGTCGCGTCTGCACGCCTGGGTGAGCGCCGGATCCCTAGGAGAGGTAAACAATCCCATACTGGTCTAAACCGCATCCAAGAACTGTCGGTGGCCGCTGAGAGTGTCGAGCCATGACCGAGACTCTCCAGCCACCTGCTCCACCTGCTCCGCCGTCGGCGGGGTCGCCGGTGGAGGTGCTGGAGGCGGTCACGGAGGTGGTGGCAGGGCTGATCCACTCGCTGTGGGCGGCCCGGTCTCCGCAGGAGCTGCTGGACACGGTGGCGGCCACCGAGCGGCTGCGGTCGGGGTTGGACGCGGTGCAGCTGCACGTCGTGGAGGAGGTCGACGCCCGGTCCGCGGCCCAGGTCGCGGGGTGGGCCTCGACCAAGGACTACCTGACCGCGGTCACGGGCGGCCGGACCGGTGCCGGGCGACGACTGCTGGGACTGGCCAGAGCGGTCGGTGGGGACCGGGGCGCCACAGGTGCCGCGTTGGCGGCCGGGGTGATCTCCCGGGACCAGGCAGAGGCGGTGGTCGCGGTGGTGGACCGGCTCCCCACCACCCCCGGGCTGCGGGCGGCTGCGGAGGAGCTGCTGTTGGAGGAGGCCCGGACCCGTGATGCCGGGGAGCTGGCGAAGCTCGGCCCCTACGTGTGGCAGCGGCTCGACCCGGACGGGGTGGAGCGGCGTGAAGAACGAGCCCTCGAACGAGGAGAGCGGGCCGCGCACGCCGGCCGATTCCTGTCCCTGACCCCCGACGGGATCGGTGGGGTCCGGCTCCGCGGCCGCGGCACCGTCGAGGACGTCGCTCAGCTCACGGCAGTGCTCGCGCCGCTGGCCGGCCCCCGACCCAGCAGCGACCCGGGCGCCTGCGGCGGCATCCCCGCCACCACACCAGACAGCGCTGGCAGCGCTAGCGGCGCTGGCAGGGGGCCTCGGCGGGGATCGTGCGGCGTGGCGGAGTGCGCCCACGACGGACGCGATCCGCGCGAGCACGGCACCCGGATGTGGGACGCGCTGATCGAGGCGGCCCGGCGACTGGCCGGCACCGAGGTGCTCCCCCACTCGCACGGGGTCAGTCCCCGGGTCGGGGTGACCATCGACTTCGAGGCGTTGCGGACCGGTGTCGGGGTCGGGCTGCTGGACACCGGCGGAACCCTGTCCGCGGCCGCGGTCCGCCGGCTCGCGTGCGACGCGGAGGTGCTCCCGTTCGTGCTCGGATCCCGCTCCCAGCTCCTCGACGTCGGCCGGACCAGCCGGCTGGTCACCCTCGGGCTGTGGCTGGCATTGATCGTGCGGGACCGACATTGCGCCTTCCCCGGCTGCAGTCGCGCACCGTTCGCCTGCGACGCCCATCACATCAGACACTGGGCCGACGGGGGAGCCACCGCGCTGGGCAACTTGGTCCTGCTGTGCCGCGCCCACCACACGGTCATGCACACCACCGGCTGGGAGATCCGGCTGAACCCCGACGACCAGAGACCCGATTTCCACCCACCCGCCACCCTCGACCCGCTTCGGCGACCCCTCCGCAGACGACGGCTGCGCGACCAGCCCAAGCGAGGTAGTCCCCAGACCGAATGAGTCGATCGCGCTGCATGGGATCTCGTCAGCCCAGCGGGCTCGGTCGTCGGCTGCGCCGAGTCAGCCGAGCGCCAGCCAGTCCGGGAGTCAGCGCCGCCGCCCGGCCACCCGGGGATCCCCCGGCCACCAGAACCGCTCGCCGAGCAGCGCGACCAGTGCGGGCACCAGGAGGCTGCGGACCAGGAGGGTGTCCAGGAGCACCCCGAACCCGACGATGACGCCGATCTGGGTGAGGGTGATCAGGGGCAGCACCCCCAGCACTGTGAAGACGGCCGCCAGCAGGATGCCGGCACTGGTGATGACGCCGCCGGTGACGGCAAGGGCGGTGGCGATCGACGTTCGCGCATCCTGGGTGGCTGCCTCCTCACGGGCGCGGGTGGCCAGGAAGATGTTGTAGTCCACCCCCAGAGCGACGAGGAACAGGAAGCTCAGCAGGGGGACCTGGAGATCGAGCGCCGGAAAGCCGAACCAGTGGGAGAAGGCGAACCAGCCCGCACCCATGCTCGCCGCGAAGGTCGCCACCACGGTGAGCACCAGGAGCACGGCGGCGACGACGGAGCGCAGGAGCAGGAGGAGTACGACGAGCACGATCACCAGGATCAGCGGGATCACCACCAGCCGGTCGTGGACGGCAGCGTCCTGGGCATCGAGCGCCTGGGCGTCCGACCCACCCACGAGGGCGGCCGCGTCGACCTCGTGCACAGCCGCCCGGACCGCCTTCACCCGATTGAAGCTCGCCGAGGATGCGGGGTCCGCAGACAGCACCGCGTCCAGCTGGACCGCTCGGCCGTCTCCGGCCACCTTGCGGACCGAGTCGACGCCCACCACGTCCCGGGCGGCAGTGAGGACGGCCGTCGCTCGTGCCGGGGTGGTGATGATGCTCGTCGGCTCGGAGGCCCCGGCGGCGAAGTGCTCACCCAGGATCCGCTGGCCGACCACCGACTCGGGCTCGGCCCGGAACTGCTCGGTCTGGGACAGCCCGCTGCGCATCCCGACCAGACCGGTGCCGAGGGCGGCCAGCACGAGCACACTGACCACGGCCACCGGCACCGGACGACGCGTGACCGTGCGGCCGACCCGGGACCAGAAGCCGTGCCGGGTCGGTTCGTCCTGGCCGGCCCGCGGCACGAACGGCCAGAACAGCCTGCGACCGAACAGCACCAGCGCCGCGGGGAGGACGACGAGGGCGTAGACCACCGCGGTGACGATGCCGATCGCGGCGGAGAAGCCGAGCCCCCGGATGGTCGGGGTGACGGCGAAGCCGAGGGAGAGCAGCGCCAGCACGACGGTGGAAGAGCTCGCCAGGATGGCCGGCGCTGCCTGGGACAGGGAGACCCGCATCGCGTCGAACCGGTCGTCGAGGAGCCGCAGCTCCTCCCGGTAGCGCGCGATCAGGAGCAGCGCGTAGTTCGTCCCGGCACCGAAGACCAGCACGGAGGTGATTCCGATGGTCGAGCCGTCGATGGTGAATCCGAACGCTCCGACGGCGAGCGACACGAGCTTGGCGGCGACCTGGTCCGCGACGCCGACGACGGCGAGCGGCACGAGCCACAGGAACGGGCTGCGGTAGGTCAGCAGCAGGAGCAGCGCGACGACCCCGGCCGTGGTGGCGAGCAGCTTGGTGTTCGCGCCGTCGAAGACCGCGCCCAGGTCGGTTGCGAAGGCGGGACCTCCGGTCACGTGCACGGCGAGCCCGTCCGGGAGGTCGTCCTTCGAGACCGCGCGGATCGCCTCGACCGCGGAGCGCTGCGCCGTCTCGGACAGGGAGGTGGACAGCGGGACCCCGATGATCGCCGCCCTCATGTCGTCGGAGAACACCGGGAAGGTCTGCTGTCCGGGCGCCGCCAGCCGCTTCAGCTCCGAGACCTTCGCCGCGACCGTCCGGCGCTCGGCCGCCGTGAGCGGGCCGTCGCTGTCGAAGACCACGACAGCGGGCGCGTACTCCGTTGCGGGCAGCCGCTGCTGGGCCCGCAGTGCCAGGGTGGACTCCGCGTCGTCCGGCAGGTTCGCCCCCGGCGCGGTGTCGGTGCCCGCGGCGGCCACGAGCCCGAGCGCGAGGCCGGAGAGCAGCACGGCGACCACGACGACGGCCCACGCCGTACGACGGGTGAGCATTCCGTAGGAGCGAGTATTTCCACGGCGGAATAGTTCCATGATGGAAAGAGTAGACTACCCGGCATGCCGGACGTCAACCCCGAGGTGCAGCAGCGGGTCGTGCGGAACATGCGCGGCCTGAACAACGAGCTCGAGCTGTACGTCGCCGCCGCGGGACGCGAGCAGGAGATGGGCCGCACCGACCTGATCGGCCTCTCGGTGGTGATGGACGAGGAGACAGAGGGCAACCCGGTCACCCCCGGGCGGTTGAGCTCGGCGCTGCACCTCAGCGCTCCGGCCACCTCGGCGATGCTCGACCGGTTGGAGCGGCTCGGGCACGTGCACCGATCACCGCACGCCACGGACCGACGCTCGGTGGTCGTGGAGGTCACCGACCGGGCGCGCGCGGTCGGAGCGGCGATGTTCGGCCGGCTGGCCCAGCACTACGCCCCGGTGCTGGCCGACTTCGACGAGGACCAGCTGGAGCTGATCGCCGCGTTCCTGAGCCGCACCGCTGACGCCACGCGGGCAGCGCGGGAGGACATCGCGAGCGACCGGTCCCGATGACGGCCGTGCTTCTCGCCGCCTGAGCCCATGCCGAGCAGGGTGCGTATCCCGGCGGTGCTCCGGGACGAGCCGCAGTACCGCCTGCTGTTCACCAGCCAGGTCCTCTCGGTGCTCGGCGACCGGGTCACCAGCGTGGCGCTGCCGTTCGCCGTTCTGAGCATCGGCGGAGGAGTCGGCGAGGTCGCACTCGTGTCCGCCGCGCAGTTCCTGCCGTTCGCCGTGCTCGCTCTGCCGGCGGGGGTGTGGGCCGACCGGCTGGACCGCAAGCGGATTCTGATCTGCTCTGACCTGGTCCGGCTCGCGGGCCAGCTCACCGCCGGGCTGCTGCTGATCGGCGGGCACGCCACCGTGCTGCAGCTGGCTCTGCTCGCCGGCGCGTACGGCGCCGCGGACGCGTTCTTCGCACCGGCGTTCACCGGCCTGCTGCCCTCGACAGTCAGCCCGGTCAACCTGCAGCCGGCGAACGCGATACGCGGGCTGAGCTTCTCCGGCGGCGCCATCGCGGGACCGCTGTTGGCCGGTCTGCTGGTGGCCGTCGGTGGTCCCGGCATCGCACTGCTCTTCGACGCCGTCACCTTCCTGGTCTCGGTCGTGCTGCTCGCGCCGCTGAGACCCCGGCTGGTCGCCCAGCGGGTCGCCGAGGAGGACCCGATCGCCACCACCGACCACTTCTGGGTCAGCCTCACCGACGGCTGGTCCGAGGTCCGCGGCCGCAGCTGGGTGCTGGCGTTCCTGGCCGGGATGGCGGTCTACCACGCGATCGTGCTGCCGGCCGTCTTCGTGGTGGGACCGGTGATCGCGGAGACGGAGATGGCCGGCGCTCGGTCCTGGGCCGTCGTCTCGGCGGGGTTCGGCGCGGGCTGCGTGCTGGGCGACCTGCTTCTGCTGCGCTGGCGCCCGCGGCACGCCCTGCGGGTGGCCTCGCTGATGCTGGTCGGCGCGTCCTGCCAGGCCGCGATCATCGGCAGCGGGCTCGGCGCGTGGAGCATCGGGGGCCTCGAGCTGCTGGCCGGCATCTGCGTGACCGGCACCTTCACCCTGTGGGAGACCAGCCTGCAGGAACACGTCCCGGACCGCGCGCTGTCCCGGGTGTCGAGCTATGACTACCTGACCAGCGCGGGAGTGATCCCGCTCGGCAACGTGCTCGTGGGAGTGGTCAGTGCCGCGGTGGGCCTGCACGAGACCCTCGTCGCGATGAGCGTGGTCGGGGTGGTCGTCGCGCTCGGCATCGCGTGCGTGCCCGCCGTGCGCCGGCTGCCGCGCGGCGCGACCGGCTAGCTGTGATGTCCAGGGAGGTTGGTCAGTCGGGTGACCGGTGGCTTGCC
>CAXSHL010000094.1:0-15309 GCA_964237315.1 uncultured Nocardioidaceae bacterium | reverse complement strand
CCTCCACATCCAGCACCGGATGCAGATCCGCGAGATGCACCACCGCCGCCAACAGCCGCGCGTCGGCCGCATCCGCCATCCGACGCTCCCCGACCACCAGGTCCAGCACCCCCCGGGTGTCCAGATCCCGCATCTCGACCGAACCCGCCAAGCCGGCGGCCATGCCGTCGGCCGGGGTGTCGGCCGGGGTGTCGGTGGTGGTCTCGCTCATAGGAGAACTCTCCCAGCGACCACCGACAAGATCGGCCCGAAAACGGCCCGAAAGCCCTTACTCACAACGACTTTCTCAGATTTTACTTTGCACGGCTCGGTGATCGTCGAGAGCCCGCGGCGGCATACGGCCAGTATCAACTGGAGCGACCGTCCGCCGCCTGCCGCTCCTCCGCCAACCGGTCCTTGCTGCGGATCAGCCGCAGCAGGGTGACCAGCACCAGACCGCCCAGGACGTTGCCGACGACCGTGTAGGCGAACCAGCCGAGCCAGTCGAGGTAGCCGAACGGGGCATCGCCGGTCTGGATCGCGCCGAAGATCAGCAGCGAGTCGAGGATGGAGTGGAACATCTGCAACCCAGCCAGCTGGAAGGCGGCTCCGACCGCGGCGGCGTACGGGCCAGTATCAGCTGGAGCGACCGTCCGCCGCCTGCCGCTCCTCCGCCAACCGGTCCTTGCTGCGGATCAGCCGCAGCAGGGTGACCAGCACCAGACCGCCCAGGACGTTGCCGACGACCGTGTAGGCGAACCAGCCGAGCCAGTCGAGGTAGCCGAACGGGGCATCGCCGGTCTGGATCGCGCCGAAGATCAGCAGCGAGTCGAGGATGGAGTGGAACATCTGCAACCCAGCCAGCAGGAAGGCGGCTCCGACCGCGGCGGCGATCTTGCCGGGGACGGAGTCGGTGCCGTGCTGCATCCGGGTCATCAGCGTGATCGCCATGCCGCCCAGCACTGCCAGCGAGAAGGTCTCGGGGGACAGGGACGCGAGCGCGTAGTGGGACGCCGACTCCACGACCTGGGCGTGCAGCTTGGGGAAGCCGGTCATGATCAGCAGCATCAGCACCCAGCCGCCGACCAGGTTCGCGACCAGGGTGCCACTCCACAGCTTGAACAGCTGCGCGACGCTGGCCCGCTTGGCTGCGACGGTGGTCACCGGCACCAGGAAGCCCTCGGTGAACAGCTCGCTGCGACCCAGCAGGAGGGCCAGGAACCCGATCGAGAAGGCGAGGCCCGACAGCAGGGGGTTGCCGGTCGCCTCGTAGACGGACAGGTAGGCCAGCACCCCCATCGCCACCTCGGTGCCGCCGAAGAACCCTGTGACGAGCACCTCGCGCCAGGTCCGGTGCAGCCGCTGGGTGCCCTCGTGCACCATCCGGCTGAAGGCGTCCTCGAGCTCGTCCTCGATCGGGCTGTCGCGCTCGCCGAGCTGTCGCTGGCTCGTCTCGGTCACGGCAGGAGGCCCTTCAGGTGGATGGAGTGGTACCTCGCGAGGTACCCGAGCCACGAGGGCTCATGCTCGACCGCTCCACCGCCAGGCGCGCCGTTCAGAGGCGCAGCTCGGTGAGCTGGGCGCCATCGACCTGCACGGCTGCTGCGGCGGCGTCGGTCGCGTCCTCGAGTGCCTCGACCAGGGACCGTCCCTGGGTCACCCGGGCGGCCAGCACGCCGACGAAGGCGTCCCCCGCACCGCTGGTGTCGACCACGTCGACGCGCCTGGCAGCGACGTGCGAGCTGCCGTGCTCGTCGGCGAGCACCGCCCCCTCGCCACCCGCGGTGACCACCACGGCCGCCGGGCCCCGCGACCGCAGCCGAACGGCCGACCGGTGCAGCGCGTCGAGGTCGGCGAGCGGCTCGCGGACGAGGTGCTCGGCCTCGGACCGGTTCACCACGAGGATCGCGAGCTGCGCCAACAGCTCCTCTGGTACGTCGGACGCCGGCGCGAGGTTCAGCGTCACCGGGGTGCCCACCTCCGCTGCGACCTCAGCAGCCCGGGCCACGACGTCGACAGGCAGCTCGAGCTGCATCAGCACCATCGCGGACTGCGCGATCAGGTCCCGCAGGTCGTCCACGTCGTCGGGCCGGATGGCGTGGTTCGCCCCGGGCGAGACCACGATCGCGTTCTCACCGTTCCTGGCGACCAGCACCACGGCCTGGCCGGTGCCGCGGCCGGACGCCGTACGCAGGTGCTCGGTGTCCACGCCTGCGCCGCCGAGCGCCGCGCGCACCAGGGACGCGTGCTCGTCGTCACCGACCCGGCCGGCGAACGAGACGTCGGCTCCGGCCAGGGCAGCGGCGACCGCCTGGTTGGCACCCTTGCCTCCAGGCCGGAGCACGGCGTCCTCTCCGAGCACCGTCTGCCCCGCGGTCGGCAGAGCGTCCAGGCGGATCACGACGTCCAGGTTCACCGAGCCGAGCACGAGCAGACCGTTGCGGCTCACGCCTCGACCAGCTCCTGGCCGTCGAGCACCCGTCGCACCAACGCCCCGGGCTCGTCGCCCAGCAGGGTCGCGGTGGCGAAGTCGGCGGCGGCCCGGTCGAACACCGAGCCGTGGCGAAGCATCGCGTGCTTGCCTCCGGCGACCCGCACGTAGCCCACCTCGGCCGAGCGTCGCAGCTGCTGCGCGACGAGCGCCGACCGCTCCGGACTGGCCACGCGGTCCTGGTCGCCGTGCACGATCAGGATCCGGCGACCCGGCGGCAGGGACACCGCACCGTCGGAGGGGTAGACCCACGGCGCCAGGGCCACCGCGCTGCGCACGCCGGGCCGGCCGGCCGCGAGCAGTGCGGCCCGTCCTCCGAGAGAGTGGCCGACCAGGCACGTCGGCAGGCTGTCGTTCTGGGGGAATCTCTCGTGGAGCTGCTCGAGCGCCCAGGTGACGTCGTCGACCGGGGTGTGCGTGGTGTCCCACCCCCGGGTCGAGTTCAGCAGCCGGAACACGGCCAGCCGTCCGCGGCCGGCGCGTGCGATGCGGGCCGCGATGGGGATCATCCGCAGCACCGACAGCTGGGTGGGGCTCACGGCCATCGAGTCGCGACGGCTGGCTCCGCCGTGCAGCACCAGCACCACGCCGGCCGGCTGGTCCGGGACGCGGGTGGGCAGCAGGCGCGCGCGGTTCGTCATACCCCCATGGTCTCCAACCGGGACAAACCGATGCGGTCGAGCATGACGGGGCGGCCCCGCGGGTAGCAGACGAGGTGCCGGAGGGAGACAGCGTCTACGTGGTCGCCCGCCGGCTGGACCGGGCGCTCAAGGGCCGGCTGCTGGCCCGGTCGGACCTGCGGACCCCGTCCGTGGCGACGGTCGACCTGAGCGGGCGCACCGTGCTGGAGCACGTCACGCACGGCAAGCACCTGCTGACCCGGCTCTCCGACGACCTCACCTTGCACACCCACCTGCGCATGCAGGGCTCCTGGTCGGTCGTCGGCCCCGGCAAGCGGCTCCCCTCGCGGCTGATGGGCGATGTGCGGGTGGTGCTCGAGGCCGAGAACGGACCGACGGCGTACGGCGTCCTGCTGCCCGTGGTCGACGTGGTGCGCACGTCGCGCGAGCCCGAGCTCGTCGGCCACCTGGGGCCGGACCCGCTGCGCGGGGACTGGGACGCCGAGGAGGCTGTCCGTCGGCTGGGGCAGGACCCGTCCCGCCCGGTGGTCGCGGCGCTGCTGGACCAACGACTCGTCGCCGGGCTCGGGAACCTGTGGGCCAACGAGCTGTGCTTCCTGCGCGGCCTGAGCCCCTGGACGCCGGTCGGGGAGGTGGACGTGCCGGCGCTGGTGCGGCTCGCAGCGCGGGCCCTGCGCACGTCGGTGTCCAGCCCCGCCGCCTTCCAGGTCACCACCGGCAACACCCGTCGCGGGGAGCAGCACTGGGTCGCCGGCCGCGCGGGCCGCCCGTGCCTGCGCTGCGGGACACCGGTCCTGGTGGTCGAGGAGGTGCCCAACGACCCCGACCGGCGCCGGACCTGGTGGTGCCCCACCTGCCAGCCGGGGCCGGGGCCGGACCGGTAGCCGTTCGGCCGGTCAGCCGGTCGGCGCCGCCACCTCGTCACGGTCGACGCGGTGGCCGTAGATCCACTCCATCGAGCGCTCCGTGACGAAGGCCCGGAACACCAGCCGCAGCATCACGTCGCGGAACACGGCTGCCACCGGCCCTGCGGTCTTGGTGGAGCTGCTGCGGGCGCCGTACCGCACGATCCGCTCGACGCGGTCCCGGCGGCGGGACTCGTACGTCGCAAGGCCCTCCTCGACCGACGCCGCGTGACGCAGCGACGCGGCGAGGACCAGCGCGTCCTCCAGCGCCATCGATGCCCCCTGTCCCGAGGAGGGCGCGGGAGCGTGGGCCGCGTCGCCGATGACCACCATCGGGCCGCGGTGCCAGACCGGCAGCCGGGGGAGGTCGTAGGTGTTGTCGGCCGCCAGCTCCAGCCGCCCGGCTCCGATCAGGTCGGCGGCGGGTCCGCGGTCCTCGGTGAACAGGGCTGCGAGCCTGCGCTGCCACTCCTCGGTGCTGGTCCCGGAGCGTTCGGCCGCCGTGATCTCCGGGCGGGGTGCGTTGACGAACCAGACGACGTCGCGCTCCGCCGTCAGGTGGTAGCCGAAGAACGCGTGCCGGCCGAAGACGAACCGCCACTCGCCCGGCTCCGCGTCCACCTGGACCCGGTCGGGGTCCGTGATGCCACCGAAGTTGGTCAGCCCGACGTACCTGCCGACGGGCGCCTGAGGGTCGATCACCCGGCGGACCGCCGAGTGCACGCCGTCGGCGCCGACCAGCAGGTCGGCCACCGCGCTGCTGCCGTCCGCGAAGGTGGCCCGGACCCGGCCGTCGGTGAGCACGGTGGCGTCCACCAGCCTGCGGTCGTGGTGCACGACGATGCCGCGGCGCTCGGCCTCGTCCGCGAGCGCCCTGGAGAGGCGGGAGCGCGTCATGGTCAGAGCGACCGTCCCATCCGGAAGGGGCCGCCCGAGGGACACCGTGCCGAGGGTGCGCCCGGTGCCACTGACCATCACGTTGCGACGGCTCGCGAAGCCGATCTCCCTGGCGATGTCGAGGGCACCGATCGCGTCGAGGGCGTCCAGTCCGTTCGGCGCCAGGGTGAAGTAGGAGCCGACCTCGCCGTCGGTCCGGGGATGCGACTCGAACACCTCTGCGGTGATGCCGACTGCGGCGAGCGCCATGGCGGTGGCCGGGCCGGCGACACCACCGCCGACGATGATGGCTGTCCTCATGTTTAATGACCCCCTGAAGGTTCGAATACAAGATATCTCGGTTTTCGAGAGTTCTCGAAGGATAGAAGTGATGGCGACGACGCGTCAAGCCCTGATCGCGCAGCTGGGCGGCGCCATGCAGGCCTACCAGCGCAGCACGCAGACCTTCGACGACGAGGTGGGCCGGCACCTCGGCCTGAACCCCACGGACCTCCGCTGCCTGGACTGGCTGGTCGACGCCCGCCGGTCGGCGCGCCAGCTCAGCGAGGCCACCGGCCTGTCGTCGGCCGCCACGACCGCCCTCATCGACCGTCTGGAGCACAAGGGGTTCGTCCGTCGCGTCCCGCACGACACCGACCGTCGCCAGGTCCTGGTCGAGATGACCGAGGAGGGACGCGAGCGGGTCGGTCGGTTCTACGGTCCGCTGGTGGTCGAGGGGGTGGAGATGCTCGACGGCTACCCGAAGGCGCAGCTGCAGGTGATGCTGGACTACCTGCTGGCGATCACCGAGCTCACCGACCGGCACCGCGAAGCGCTGCGTGGACGGTGAGGGCCGCTAGGGCAGGCCCGCCTCGACCAGGGGTACGGCGGCCGCCAGGTCCTCGGTGAACGGCCGGTCGGCACGGTCCTCGCTGAGCAGGGCCGCTGCTCCGTCGTACACCTGGCGCAGGGGGGTGTCGGGAAGGCGGCTCGGGTCCATGCGCAGTGCCCGGACCGCCGCGACCAGCTCGCACGCCAGCACGACCGGCGCGAGCTCCACCATCTGCTCGCTGGCCCAGACCGCCTGGCTCGAGAAGCTGGCGTGCTCCTCGAGTCCGAGCGAGACCACGGCGTGACCGGTGGACACCGAGGACGCCATGATGCGGGCCCGGGCGAGCGCGTCCTGGGCGAGGTACTCCAGGATCATCACGCCCGAGCTGCCGGCCGGACCCGAGGCGAGGAACGCCGGCAGCCCGGTCAGCGAGGGGTTGATGAGGGCCGAGAGCCGCGACGCCGACAGGGCGATGACCGGGTAGGTCGCCTGCCGGAGGGCGTCGAAGGTCGCGGACAGCCGTGCGGTGACGAAGCCGCCGTGGTGCAGAGGAGTCCCGTCCGCGACCACGAGCGGGTTCTCTGTCGAGTCGTCGACCTCCACCTGGAGGGCGTCCCCGGTGGTGCCGAGCGCGTCCAGGAAGGGTGCGTGCACCTGCGGCACGGCGCGGAGCGCGAACGGGTCCTGAAGCCGGGCCGGCACCCACGAGGGCGGCTCGAGCAGGGTCATCAGCCGCATCGCCACCCCCTGCTGCGAGGCGTCGGGCCGACCGGCGTGCACCCGCGGGTCGAACGCCTGGAGGGAGGCCATCAGGGCGGCCGCGGAGAGGGCCGTCACCTTCTCGGCAGCCTCTGCGAGGCGGGCCAGCCGGCGGTGCACGAGCGCCGCCGTGGCGAGGGTGAACGCGTTGCTGGACATGAACGGGAGCGCGTCGCCGTCGTCGAGCCCGGCCACCGGGACGGTGCCGGAGCGCCAGCCGCGCTCCCCGACCAGGGTGAGCCCGAGCTCCGCGAGCGGGACGAGGTCGCCGGTGCCGATGGAGCCGAAGCGGTGGAGGTCGGGCACGGCGCCGGTGGCGACGGCGGCTCCCAGGGACGACGCGAGCTCCGAGCTGACACCGGAGCGGCCGGTGGTGATCTGGTGCAGCCGGATCGCCATCGCGGCCCGGGCGGTGGCGTCGTCGTACGTCGGACCGTAGCCGGTGGCGTGGCTGCGCCAGAGGCGGAGCGCCGGTGACGTGCCGTCCGAGGGGGTGATGTCGGTGGGGACGTTGCGCAGGGCGCCGACGCCGGTGGTGAGGCCGTAGACGGCCCCGGACCGTCCCGCCGTCCGGAGCTGCTGGTGGGAGACCGCGATCCTCTCCACCGACGCCTCGGTGAGCTCGACCGGCGCCGGGCCGCCCTTGATCGCCCAGGAGACCAGGTGCGTGAGCGACATCGCGGCTGACGGCACGAGTGGCTCTCCTCGGGGGGTGTCGGGACTGGTCAGGCTCCAGCATGGACCCGGCGCGGACGGGTCGCGCGACCGGGGAAGCCGAACTCGGTGTGCACGCCGTCACTGAACGCGACCTGGTCCGGCGTCCGGCCGGCCAGCTCGCCGAGCGACACCGAGGCCAGCAGCTGGTCGTCCAGCTCGAGCACCTCGGCGTCCCGCAGCGGCCAGGGCCCGTGGCTGTTGGGGACGTAGAGCGTCCGGCCCAGCCAGCGGACGTGCAGGCCCCACCGGGCGCTGAGGAAGGTGTCGAGCCGGGTGCTCTCGCGAGGTGCGCCCACGCGGATCGCGACCCTGCTGCGAGGGCGGTCGCCGGCGCGGCGCAACCGCGACTCGTAGTGGTGCACGTCGTCGGGTCCCGTCCGGTGCCGCATCCGGGACCAGCGGTAGGGCAGCCCGAACGCGGCCCGAGCGCCTAGGACGACGACGGACCGGTCGGTGTCCAGGCTGAGGAACACGATGCCCCGGCGCCCGGTGTCGTCGACGGAGTAGAGCCGGACGTTGGTCTCCAGGAACGTGCCGGCCCACGGCACCGCGCGGCCGCGGCCCACGCCGGCGTCGACCATCCGGAACGGCACCAGTCCGACGTAGGTGTGGCCGTCGAGCACGTCGGGGCGTACGCCGGGCGGCATCAGCCGGCGCACCCGCTCCGGCTCGACCGCCCAGTGCAGGAACGTCAGGTCGCGCCAGTCCTGGGTCATCATCACCGGGCCGGTCAGCCGGGGAGCGTCGGCGCTGACGGGCTCCGCGGGCTGCACGGGCGCGGGCACCTTCTCAGCCTAGGCGCTGACGGTCGCCGCGGGCTGGGAGTGCTGCTGGTGGTGGTTGCGCAGGCTGGAGAAGGTGAACAACGCGAGCGCCACCCAGATGAAGGCGAACCCGACCCAGCGCATCGGGGGCATCGGCTCACCGAAGACGACCAGCCCGAGGATGAACTGGACCGTCGGGGTGAGGTACTGCATCAGCCCCAGGGTGCTCAGCGGGATGCGCGTCGCAGCGCCCCCGAAGCAGAGCAGCGGGATGACCGTGATCAGTGCGGTGCCCATCATCAGCACGGCGTGCCAGCCGCCGTGGTTGCCGAACGTGGAGTCGCCGGTGACCATCAGGAAGACGATGTAGCCGAGCGCGACGGGGGAGATGACCGCGGTCTCGATGACCAGGCTCTCCACGGCCCCGGCGTCCGCCTTCTTCTTCGCCAGCCCGTAGCTGCCGAACGAGAACGCCAGGATGAGGGCGACCCACGGCGGATGGCCGTACTCCACGGTGAGCGCGACCACCCCGACGCCGGCGACCCCGAGCGCCACCCACTGCAGCCTGCGCAGCCGCTCACCCAGCAGCAGCACACCCATCAGCACGCTGACGAGCGGGTTGATGAAGTAGCCGAGGGAGGCCTCCACGACATGGTCGTTGTTGACGCCCCAGATGTAGGTGCCCCAGTTGATCGTGATGAGCACCGACGCGACTGCGAGCAGCCACCGGGTGCGCCGTACGGCGAAGGTGGCTCGCAGGCTCGCGCGTCGTCGCGTCACCACCACCAGCGCGAACATCACGATCATCGACCAGAAGATCCGGTGGGCCAGGATCTCGACCGCACCCGCGGGCTCGAGCAGTGGCCAGTAGAGCGGGAAGAACCCCCACATGGACCACGCCGCCAGGCCCAGCAGCATCCCGCGTCGCGTCTCACCCACGCGAGCAGCCTACGTCACCCGTCATGAGTCAAACACCGGTACGCCACTGTCCGGACACCGTGCAGACGCGCCGGGTCGGCGGGTGTCAGGCGCGCAGATGCGCCGGGTCGGCGCTCAGACGACGTCCCAGGTGTCGCCGCTGGCCAGCAGGCCGGCCAGTGCGGTCACCTTGTCCCCCGTGCCCTGGCTGGCGGTCACCAGCTGGTCGCGGGCCTGGTCGTCGTACGTCGCCGCCTCGACCTGCCGGAAGATGCCGATGGGCGCGTGCGCGAGGACACCTGCGTCGGTGAGCCGGGAGATGGCGAAGGCCGTGGTCGGGTCCCCGGCCCCGGCGTCGTGGACCAGCACGTCGGCGTCGGAGGGGTTCTCCTCGATCCGGACCCCGCCGGTGAACCGGTCCCGCACGACGCCCAGCTGGCCGTCGCGGCCGAAGCGGATCGGCTCGCCGTGCACCAGCGGGATGATCGAGTCGGACTTCGTCTCGTTGTCCTTGATGGAGTCGAAGGCGCCGTCGTTGAAGATCGGGCAGTTCTGGTAGATCTCCACCAGCGACGTGCCGCGGTGAGCGGCTGCCGCCGACAGCACCGAGGTCAGGTGCTTGCGGTCGGAGTCGATGGTGCGGGCCACGAACGTCGCCTCGGCGCCGAGCGCCAGGGACACCGGGTTGAAGGGGTTGTCGAGTGACCCCATCGGCGTCGACTTGGTGACCTTGCCGGGCTCGGAGGTGGGGGAGTACTGCCCCTTGGTCAACCCGTAGATCCGGTTGTTGAACAGCAGGATCGTCATGTTCACGTTGCGGCGAAGCGCGTGGATCAGGTGGTTGCCACCGATCGACAACGCGTCGCCGTCACCGGTGACCACCCACACCGAGAGGTCCTCGCGGGTGGTGGCCAGGCCGGTCGCGATCGCCGGCGCTCGGCCGTGGATCGAGTGCATGCCGTAGGTGTCGAGGTAGTAGGGGAACCTCGAGGAGCAGCCGATCCCGGAGACGAACACGATGTTCTCGCGCTTGAGGCCGAGGTCGGGCAGGAACCCCTGGACTGCGGCCAGCACGGCGTAGTCGCCGCAGCCGGGGCACCAGCGGACCTCCTGGTCGGAGGTGAACTCCTTGCGGTTCTGCGGACCGTCCGCAGCGGGGACGTGGCGGAGCCCGGGGAAGGGCAGCTCAGCCGGGGGCGAGTCGATGGTCATCGGGTGATCTCCTTGGTGATCGCCTCGGCGAGCTCGGCGGCGCGCAGCGGCAGCCCGCGGACGTGGTTGTAGCCGATCACGTCGACGAGGTATCTCGCCCGCAGCAGCATCGAGAGCTGTCCGAGGTTCATCTCCGGGACCATGACCTTGTCATAGCGCCGGAGCACGTCGCCGAGGTCGGCGGGGAACGGGTTGAGGTGGCGCAGGTGCGCCTGGGCGACCGGGTGGCCCGAGCTGCGGACCTGGCGTACGGCGGCACCGATCGGGCCGTACGTCGACCCCCAGCCGAGGACCAGGATGTCGGCGCCACGTCCGCTCTCGTCGAG
Organism: uncultured Nocardioidaceae bacterium; assembly: GCA_964237315.1. Lineage (GTDB taxonomy): Bacteria > Actinomycetota > Actinomycetes > Propionibacteriales > Nocardioidaceae > Nocardioides_B. The sequence continues at coordinate 4,889 of CAXSHL010000094.1, read as the reverse complement.
CGGGTCGTCGACCTGCAGCGGCGGGATGTCCTGGGCGATCCGCTCGACCTTGGCGGCCCGGGTCCGGACCATCAGGTCGTGGTTGGCGGGGTCGTAGGAGATGTTGCCGTGCCCGTCGCCCTTCTCCAGGCCGCCGATCCGGTGCTCGAGGCCCTTGGTGCCCGGCACCGCCCACGGACGCGCCAGGGTCTTCTCCTCGCGGAGGTAGGGCCAGAACTCCTGCTCGCCGGCCTTCTTGCCTGTCTCGACCGTGTGGTTCCGCTCAGTGGCGAACGCCGGGTCGATCACCGGCAGGTCGGCGACCTCGGGGATGTGCCACGGCTCGGAGCCGTTGGCGAGCATCCCGTCCGAGAGCAGCAGCACGGGCGTGCGGTAGGTCACCGCGATGCGGGCGGCCTCGACCGCCGCGTCGAAGCAGTCGGCGGGGGACTGCGGCGCGATCACCGGGACCGGGGACTCGCCGTTGCGGCCGAACATCGCCTGGAGCAGGTCGGCCTGCTCGGTCTTGGTCGGCAGCCCGGTCGAGGGTCCGCCGCGCTGCACGTCGACCACGAGCAGGGGCAGCTCCATCATCACGCCGAGGCCGATGGTCTCTGCCTTGAGCGCCAGTCCGGGGCCCGAGGTGGTGGTCACGCCGAGGGCTCCGCCGAAGGAGGCGCCCAGCGCGGCTCCGACGCCGGCGATCTCGTCCTCCGCCTGGAAGGTCGTCACGCCGAACCGCTTGTGCTTGCTCAGCTCGTGCAGGATGTCGGACGCTGGGGTGATCGGGTAGGACCCGAGGAACAGCGGCAGGCCCGACTGGGTCGCTCCTGCGATCAGTCCGTAGGCCAGCGCGAGGTTGCCGGTGATGTTGCGGTAGGTGCCGGGCGCCATCGGGGCAGGCTTGATCTCGTACGAGACCACGAATGCCTCGGTCGTCTCACCGAAGTACCACCCCGCCTTGAACGCGGTGACGTTGGCGTCCCGGATGTCCGGCGCCTTGGCGAAGCGTCGCTCGAGGAAGGAGACCGTCGAGTCGGTCGGCCGGCCGTACATCCAGGACAGCAGGCCCAGCGCGAACATGTTCTTGGCGCGGCTGGCGTCCTTGCGCGAGAGGCCGAACTCCTTGACCGCCTCCACCGTCATGTCCGTGAGCTCGAACGCGTGGACGTCGTACTCCGCCAGGGTGTCGTTCTCGAGCGGGTTGTCGGCGTAGCCGGCGCGGCTGAGGTTGCGGTTGGTGAAGTCGTGGGAGTCGACGATGACCGTCGCGCCCTTCTTGATGTCGGGCAGGTTCGCCTTCAGCGCCGCCGGGTTCATCGCCACCAGCACGTCGGGGGAGTCGCCGGGGGTCAGGATGTCGTGGTCGGCGAAGTGCACCTGGAAGGACGACACGCCCGGCAGGGTGCCCTGGGGCGCCCGGATCTCCGCCGGGAAGTTCGGCCACGTCGACAGGTCGTTGCCGAAGCTCGCGGTCTCCTGGGTGAAGCGGTCACCGGTGAGCTGCATCCCGTCCCCGGAGTCCCCGGCGAACCGGATGATCACGCGGTCGAGCTGCTTGACCTGCTTGCTCACGCTGACATGCCTTCCGTCACCGGACGCCCCTCGATGGTTCGCCCGTCCCTGCCTGCCCGTCCCTGATAGGCCGCCCTGAGCGACCCTTCCGCGGAACGGCGCACACCATCTCCCCAGGGTATGGCCATCCCCACCCGTTCCATGGTACGGCGAGCCGGCGACGCAGGCCCGTTCGGTCCGGATGACGATGGCCACACCGGGGCCCCGCGGCTCCTCACCGAGGTGTCGGGCCGCAAGGCGGCAGGCCGGTGACCTGCGACACACCGAGCAGCTCAGTGGGCGTCGAGTTGCCACCGAGCCATCAATTTGCAGTAAACTACGCGACTTACAGTCATGCACGCCCGGAGAACGCCACCGAGAAACAGGAACGAGACCTTCATGAACAGCAAGTGGAAGGCTGCGTCGGCAGCCTCCGTCGTCGTCGCAGCCATGGCCCTCGCCGGGTGCGGGGCCTCAGCCAGCGGCGGCGGTGACAGCAGCGTGAGCCTGGTGGGTTTCTCGATCCTCGAACAGCCCAACAAGCAGGTCATCGCCGACTTCCAGAAGACGGCCGACGGCAAGGACGTCACCTTCAAGCAGTCCTACGGTCCCTCGGGAGACCAGGCCCGCGCGGTGATCGGCGGCCAGAAGGCCGACGTCGTCCACCTCTCGCTCGAGCCCGACGTGCAGAAGCTCGTCGACGAGAAGCTCGTGTCCCCGAGCTGGAACAAGACGGCCACAAAGGGCATCCTGACCCAGTCCGTGGTCGTCATCGGCGTGCGACCCGGCAACCCGAAGAAGATCACGGGCTGGGACGACCTGGCCAAGCCGGGCATCAAGATCGTCACGCCGAACCCGGCGTCGTCGGGATCGGCGAAGTGGAACATCCTGGCTGCCTACGGCCACGTGATCGCCAACGGCGGGACGCCCGCGGAGGCCGAGGCCTACCTGAAGAAGTTCTTCGGCAACGTCGCGTCCCTGCCCGGCAGCGGTCGGGACGCCACCACGGCCTTCCTCGGCGGGACCGGCGACGTGCTCCTGTCCTATGAGAACGAGGCGATCCTGGCCCGGCAGAGCGGGTCCAAGCTCGACTACATGGTCCCGGACCAGACCCTGCTCATCCAGAACCCGGGCGCCGTGACCACGAAGGCCAGCTCGAAGGCCAAGAAGTTCCTGACCTTCCTGACCGGCAAGACCGCCCAGACCGACTACGCCGAGGAGGGCTTCCGCCCGCTGGGCATCGACGCGCCGACCGACGTCAAGGGCGCGAACGACCCGAGTGACCCCTACCCGACCCCGAAGAAGCTGCTCACCATCGACAAGGACTTCGGCGGCTGGTCGACGGCGAACACGAAGTTCTTCGACGAGGACAAGGGCATCGTCACGCTGATCCAGAAGGAAACGGGCAAAGAGTAGATGTCCCTCACCACCTCCACCGCTCCGGCTCGAGCGACGCGCGCGCGTCGCTCGAGCCGGAACGGCTCCCTGTCCCTGGCCTCGGGACTGGGGCTCGGCGTGGCGATGCTGTGGTTCAGCCTGCTCGTGCTGATCCCGCTCGCCATGGTCGTGGCCAGCGCCGGGTCCGACGGGATCGCCGGCTTCGTCGACGCCATCACCGACTCGCAGACGCTCGCGGCCGTCCAGCTCACGGTGCTGCAGTCCCTGCTCGTGACCGCGGTCAACATCGTGATGGGCACGATGATCGCGTGGGTGCTGGTGCGCGACAGCTTCCCGGGCAAGCGGATCCTCGACGTCGTCATCGACATCCCGTTCGCACTGCCGACGATCGTGGCCGGGCTCGTGCTCCTCTCGCTCTACGGTCCGAACAGCCCGGTGGGCGTCGACGTCGCGAACACCCGCTACGCGGTCTTCCTGGCGTTCGCGTTCGTGACGCTGCCGTTCGTCGTACGCACGGTCCAGCCGGTGCTGGAGGAGCTGGAGGCCGACGTGGAGGAGGCGTCCGCGTCGCTGGGCGCCAGCCGGCTCACCACCTTCCGGCGGATCATCCTGCCGAGCCTGGTGCCCTCGATCGCGGCGGGTGCGGCCCTGTCGTTCGCCCGGGGCATCAGCGAGTACGGCTCGTTGGTGCTGCTGTCCGGCAACCTGCCGAACCACACCGAGGTGGCCGCCGTACGCGTGTTCACCTACATCGAGAACGGTGACACCTCGTCAGCGGCCGCTGTCGCGACCCTGATGCTGCTGGTGGCGCTCGCCGTCATCGTCGCCCTCGACATCATCCAGAGAAGGGTGGCCCGCCGTGGCTAGCGCGAGCCGTGTCCAGGAGCCCAAGCCGGTGCGCTGGGCGCTGCGGGTGATCGTGACCGCCTACGTGTTCCTGCTGGTGCTGTGGCCGGTCTCGCTGGTGGTGAAGTACACCTTCGCGGACGGCTTCACCGCCCTGTCGACCGCGCTCGCCGAGCCCGACGTGCGCCAGGCGCTCAGGCTGACCCTGATGGTGGCGCTCATCGCGGTCGTCATCAACCTGGTGTTCGGCGTGGGCATCTCGCTGCTGCTGGTGCGCTACGAGTTCCCCGGCAAGCGGCTGCTCTCCGCGCTCATCGACGTGCCGCTGTCGGTCTCCCCGATCGTGGTCGGCCTGGCCCTGCTGCTGGTCTACAACCCACGCACCGGCCTGTTCGGCAAGGGCCTCGACGAGGCCGGCATCCAGATCATCTTCGCCTCACCCGGCATGGTGATGGCCACCGTCTTCGTGGCCCTGCCCCTCGTCATCCGCGAGGTGGTGCCCGTGCTGCAGGAGATCGGCAACGAGCAGGAGCAGGCCTCGCAGAGCCTGGGTGCCAACGCCCTGCAGACGTTCCGCCGGATCACCCTGCCGAGCATCAAGTGGGCCGTGGTGTACGGCGTGGTGCTCGCCCTGGCCCGTTCCCTCGGGGAGTACGGCGCGGTCAAGGTGGTCTCGGGGAACGTGACCGGCCAGTCACGCACCGCCACCATGATCGTGGAGTCGAAGTACCAGGGATTCGAGCAGCCGGCGGCCTACGCCGTCGCCTTCCTGCTCGCCATGGCCTCCGTGGTCTGCATCGTCATCGTCAGCATCCTTCGCCCCTCCACTGGAGACCACTCATGAGCATCGAGATCAAGGGCATCAACAAGAAGTTCGGTGACTTCGTCGCCCTCGAGGACATCTCGCTCAACATCCCGACCGGTCAGCTCACGGCGCTGCTCGGGCCCTCCGGAGGCGGCAAGTCCACGCTGCTGCGGATCATCGCCGGGCTCGAGTCCACCGACGAGGGCACGGTGCACATCGAGGGCATCGAGGCGACCCACCTGCCACCGCAGAAGCGCAACGTGGGCTTCGTGTTCCAGCACTACGCGGCCTTCAAGCACATGAGCGT
>CAXSHL010000093.1:0-15378 GCA_964237315.1 uncultured Nocardioidaceae bacterium | reverse complement strand
ACGACCCCGAGACAGGCGGATCGCACCGCGTCTGATCGCTCAAGCGCTCACCGACAGAACGACGAAGGGCCCGGCCGCCGGCCGGGCCCTTCGTCCTGCTCGAGCCCCGACGTCGGGACGGTCAGCGGGTCGCCTTGCGCACCACGACGACGAACACGACGAAGCCGACGACACCGCCGGCGACCTTGAGGATGTTGTCGGTGCGGGGGTTGCCCTGGGCGTCGACGAAGTGCGCCTTGAGGGTCGCGATCTCGCGCTTGACGATGGTCTTGGGGCTCGCCCGGTGGAGAAGCTCGTCGATGGTGCCCGCGAGCCGCTCGCGGGTGGCCTCCATCTGGGTCTCCATGGAGTCCGGGCCACCCTGCTGCTCCGTGTCAGCCGCCACCTGAGTTCTCCTCTGCTCGTCCGCTCCCCGGCCCGCGAGAGATCGCGGGACATCGCGCCAGAAGGTTACCCTCTGCTGGCACCCGCTCCGGCCAGGAGGACCACCCATGAGCACGACCCGCCTCTCCCCCGGTGATACCGCGCCGGACTTCAGGCTGAACTCGGACACCGGCGAGCAGGTCTCCCTGTCGGGCCTGCGTGGCCACAAGGTGATCGTGTACTTCTACCCGGCCGCGATGACCCCGGGGTGCACCACGCAGGCCTGCGACTTCACCGACTCGCTCGCGTCGCTGAAGAGCGCCGGCTACGAGGTGCTCGGCATCTCCCCCGACAAGCCCGAGAAGCTCGCGACGTTCCGCGAGCGCGACTCCCTGTCGATCACGCTGCTCTCCGACGCGGACAAGGAGACCCTCACGGCGTACGCCGCGTTCGGGGAGAAGAAGCTCTACGGCAAGACCGTCCAGGGCGTGATCCGCTCGACGTTCGTCGTCGACGAGGACGGCACGCTCGAGCTCGCGCAGTACAACGTGAGGGCCACCGGCCACGTCGCCAAGCTGCGACGCGACCTGGGGCTGGCCTCCTGAGCGGACCTAGACTGCTCGCGCGCGCCCGTAGCCCAATCGGTAGAGGCCCAGGATTTAGGTTCCTGCCAGTGTGAGTTCGAGTCTCACCGGGCGCACGAGCTACAGGCCGGTGAGCACGTCCGCCACGACAGGTGCGATCTCCCGGATCGCCTTACCGCGGTGCGAGATCGCGTCCTTCTCCTCGACGGAGAGCTCGGCGCTGGTGCGACCGTCCTCGGTGTCGTCGGGGACGAAGAGCACGTCGTAGCCGAAGCCGCCGCTCCCCCGCTGCTCCCGGATCACCCGGCCGTGCATCTCACCGTGCACGACGTGGTCGGTGACGCCGGCCGCTCCGACTGGGTAGGCGAACGCGACGGCGCACGTGAAGTGCGCGGCACGTCGTTCGTCGGGGACGTCGGCGAGCTGTTGCAGCAGCAGGTGGTTGTTCGCCGCGTCGTCCTTGGCGGTCCCGGCCCAGCGCGCCGACAGCACGCCCGGCATCTCGTTGAGCTCGTCGACGCACAGCCCGCTGTCGTCGGCCACCGACGGCAGGCCGGTCGCCGCCACGGCGGCGTGCGCCTTCAGCAGGGCGTTGCCGGCGAAGGTCGGCTCGGTCTCCGCCGGCTCGTCGTATGCCGTCACGTCGTCGAGCCCGAGCACCTCGACGTCCGGAACGTAGTCGACCAGAATTCTCCGCATCTCGACGAGCTTCTTCGCGTTGCGCGACGCCAGGAAGACCCGCGGGGTCATCCGGCCAGCGCCGCACGCTGCATCGTGGTCAGGTCGGCACAGCCCTTCTCGGCCAGGGCGAGCAGGCTGTCGAGCATCGCCCGGTCGAAGGGTGCTCCCTCGGCGGTGCCCTGCACCTCGACGAAGGCGCCGTCGCCGGTCATCACGACGTTCATGTCGGTCTCCGCGCGGACGTCCTCCTCGTAGGGCAGGTCGAGGCGCGGCTCGCCGTCGATGATGCCGACCGAGATCGCCGCGACCGAGCCGGAGAGCGGGTCACCGGTGAGCGCGCCGAGTCCCTTCAGATGCGCGCAGGCGTCGGCGAGGGCGACGTACGCGCCGGTGATCGCGGCGGTGCGGGTGCCGCCGTCGGCCTGGAGCACGTCGCAGTCGAGCACGATGGTGTTCTCACCGAGCGCCTTGTCGTCGATCACCGCCCGCAGCGACCGGCCGACCAGCCGGGAGATCTCATGGGTCCGGCCGCCGATCCGGCCCTTCACCGACTCGCGGTCCGAGCGGGTGTTCGTCGACGCCGGCAGCATGGCGTACTCCGCCGTCACCCAGCCGAGGCCGGACCCCTTGCGCCAGCGGGGCACGCCCTCGTTGGCCGAGGCGGCGCACAGCACCCGGGTGCGTCCGAACTCCACCAGCACCGAGCCGGCCGCGTGGTCGAGCCAGTTGCGGGTGATGGTCACCGGTCGGAGCTCGTCGTTGTCTCGTCCGTCTGCGCGCGTCATGCGCCGACCCTACCGACGCCCAGTCAGTGGCAGCCGGTCAGCGTCGCCCGAGGGGCGGCGAGGGCAGCAGGGTGTGCAGGGCGGGAGCCGGCGGCAGCGGCGGAAGGGTGTACGTCATCCCGGTGGCCGCGAGGTCGATCGGTCCGTCGTACACCTCGCTCGCCTCGGTGCGCGCGGTCTCGGGGTCGTGCCACGGCGGCACGTGGGTGAGCACCAGGCGGGAGACCCCGGCCTCGGCGGCGGCGGCGCCCGCCTGCTTGCCGGTCAGGTGCAGGTCGACCGGGTTGCTGCCACTCTCCACGAAGGCGGCCTCCGCGAGCAGCAGGTCGGCGCCCGAGGACAGGTCGACGAGCTCCTGGCAGGGACCCGTGTCGCCGGAGTAGACGAGGGTCGCACCGTCGGCCTCGACGCGCATGCCGTAGGCGGTGATCGGGTGCACGACGCGCTCGATGCGGATCGTGAACGGCCCGAGACGGATCGGCTCGGCGTCGTACTCGTGGAAGTCGAACTCGGTGGTCATCCCGGGGTCGCGGCTCAGGCCGTAGGCGCGCGCGCACTGCTTCGAGATCCCCTTCGGGCCCCAGATCGGGATCCGCGGGCGGGGGCCGTCGGGGTGGTAGCGCCACAGCACGTAGAGCCCGCTGATGTCGAAGTAGTGGTCCGGGTGCAGGTGGCTGATCAGGATCGCGTCGAGGTCCAGAGGGTCGATGAACCGCTGCAGGGACCCCAGCGCGCCGCTGCCGAGTTCGAGCAGCACCCGCCAGGTGCGGCCGTCCTGCTCGCCCTCGAGCAGGTAGCAGCTCGAGCACGAGTGCGGTCCCGGGAAGGAGCCGGAGCACCCGACGACGGTCAGCTTCATCGGGGTCCCCGCGGAAGCGTGAGGTGAGCGTGCAAGCCGAGCGGTTTCTCGTGGTTCATGCGGTGGCCCACAGGGTGGCCTGCGCCAGCTGGTGGACGAACTCCAGCTCGGGCCCGAGGAACCGCCGCCCGATGGACGCGAACTCGCTCGGCTGCCCGGTGGTCAGGAAGCGGTGCATCGGTGCGGCGAGCGACGGGTCGCGCTCGAGGCCGTGCTGCACGAGCAGCCGGTAGACGTCCTTGGCGGTCTCCTCCGCCGAGGACACCAGCGTCACCTGGTCGCCCATCACGTAGGACACGGCGCCGGTCAGCAGCGGGTAGTGCGTGCAGCCGAGGATCAGCGTGTCGATGCCGGCGGAGGTCAGCGGGTCCAGGTAGCCGTGAGCGACGGCGAGCAGCTCGGGCCCGCTGGTCACCCCGGCCTCCACGAACTCCACGAAGCGGGGGCACGCCCGGGTGTGCAGCACCACGTGCGGGGCGGCCGTGAACGCGTCGTCGTAGGCCATCGACTCGGCCGTGGCCCGGGTGCAGATGACCCCGATCCGACCGGTCCTCGACGCGGCGACCGCCCGTCGGGTCGCGGGATGGATCACCTCCACCACCGGCACCGGATAGCGCTGACGGGCGTCGCGCAGCACCGCCGCGCTGGCGGAGTTGCAGGCGATCACCAGCGCCTTGACCCCCTGGTCGACCAGGTGGTCGAGGCACTCGAGGGCGAACTCGCGCACCTCCCCGATCGGCTTGGGGCCGTAGGGCTGCCGGGCGGTGTCACCGAGGTAGAGCACCGGCTCGTGCGGCAGCTGGTCCAGGACGGCTCGGGCCACGGTGAGCCCACCGAAGCCCGAGTCGAAGATGCCGATCGGTGCGTCTACCACGCCCCCAGGCTAAGGGCAGGCACCGACGACCACACGCGCCCGCGACGGACGTCACGTGCGACACGGGTCACCCGCGTCGTCCGGCGCCCCACTACTCCCCCGTCGGCTCGGCGGGCCGCTCGTTGTAGACGCCGGCCTGCTCCTGGCCCGACAGCCGCGCGATCGCGTCCATGACCGCGTCGGTGACCTGGCGTCGTGCCCGGCCCAGCGGCACGCCCGCGAACGCGCCCTCGAACCTCAGTGGCTCACCGAACCGGACGGTCACCTCGGCGAGCCTCGGCACGTTGGTGCCGACCGGCTGGATGTCCTCGGTGCCGATCAGCCCGACGGGTACGACGGGCGCGCCCGAGGTGAGCGCCAGGTGCCCGACGCCGGTCCGGCCCCGGTAGAGCCGGCCGTCGCGCGAGCGCGTGCCCTCGGGGTAGATGCCGAACGCCTCTCCCCTCCCGAGGATCTCCAGGGCGATGTCCAAGGACGCGATGGCGGCCTTCGTGTCGTCGCGGTCCACCGGCACCATGCCGATCCCCTCGAACCACGCGCGGACCAGCGTGCCCTTCACCCCGGTGCCGGTGAAGTAGTCCTCCTTCGCGAGGAACGCGACCTTGCGAGGGGTGACGAACGGAATCACCATGCTGTCGGCGAAGGACAGGTGGTTGCTGGCCACGATCACCGGCCCGGCCTTGGGGATGTTGTCGAGTCCCTCCACGACGGGCCGCCACAGCGCCTTCCACACCGGTGGCACCACCGCATGCACGACCTCGTACAACATCGCCCGATCCTCCCACCTGTGCCCGACGTCACCAGCCTGCCAGGTGCGAGGTCACGGCCGGCAGGCGACGCCGTACCCACGAGTAGCGGCCGGCCCGACGAGCAGGTCAGTCGTCCCTGTCTCAGTCGTCACTGACTCAATCGTCAAAGGGCAGCTTGGGCTGCGGAGGCCCCAGCGTCGGGTCCACGCCGTCGAACAGGCTGCTCACCGACTCCCCCGCGTGCACCCGGGAGATCGCCTCCGCGAACAGCTCGGCCACCGAGCGGACCTTGAGCTCGGGCCAGTCCACCGGCGCCGGCACCGTGTCGGTGGTGACCACCTCGGAGATCATCGGGTGGCCGCGGAGCCGGTCCACGGCCTTGCCGACGAACAGCCCGTGCGTGCACGCGACCGAGGCGCCCGTGCAGCCGAGCGCCTCCAGCTTGTCGAGCAGCTCGATGATCGAGCCCCCGGTGGCGATCTCGTCGTCCAGGACGATGGCGTGCCGGCCCTCGACGTCGCCGACGATCGCGTCGATGACCACCCGGTCGTCGGCGAGCCGCTGCTTGCTGCCCGCGGCGACCGGCAGTCCCAGCAGCCGGGAGAAGTGGGTCGCGGTCTTGGCGTTGCCGAGGTCCGGGGACACGACGACCGCGTTGGCGAGGTCCGTGTCCCGGTAGTGCTCGGCCAGCACCCCCAGCGCCGTGAGGTGGTCGACCGGCACCGAGAAGAAGCCGTGCACCTGCGGCGCGTGCAGCGTCATCGTCAGCACCCTGCTGACGCCCGCGGTGACCAGCAGGTCGGCGACCAGCCGGCCACCCAGGGAGATCCGCGAGGCGTCCTTCTTGTCCGAGCGGGCGTAGGCGTAGTGCGGGATGACCGCGGTGATCTGCGCGGCTGAGGCACCCTTGGCCGCGTCGACCATCAGCAGCAGCTCCATGAGGTGCTCCTGGGTCGGCGGCACCAGCGGCTGCACGATGTAGACGTCGCGCTGGCGGCAGTTCGCCTGCAGCTGCGCCTGCAGGCAGTCGTTGCTGAACCGGCTGATCTCGACCGAGGACAGCCCGACCCCCAGCGAGTCGCAGATGGACCTGGCCAGCGGGCGATGGGCGCTGCCGCTGAAGACGACGATCTCACGCACCAGGCGCTCCCGGGGTGGGGGTGGGGTGGGCTGAGGTGACCCTGCCGAACGCGCGCCACGATACCGCGCCGGACGGCGGTACGCGGCGCGTCGCTGCAGAACCGGCGTCGTCGCAGGATCCGGCTCGGGCGCCGCTCAGGCCCAGAGCTGGCCCTCGAGGCGCTGCTCCGCCTCGGCGACGGTGCCCTCGTAGGCGCCGGTGGAGAGGTACTTCCAGCCGCCGTCGCAGACCACGAACACGATGTCGGCGCGCTCGCCGGCCTTCATCGACTTCGCCGCCTGGCCGAGCGCGGCGTGCAGGATGGCACCGGTCGAGATGCCGGCGAAGATGCCCTCGAGCTCGAGCAGCTCCCGGACCCGGCGTACGGCGTCCCGCGGCCCGACAGAGAACCGCGCGTCGATCAGCCGCTCGTCGTACAGCTCGGGGACGAAGCCCTCGTCGAGGTTGCGCAGGCCGTAGACCAGCTCGCCGTAGCGCGGCTCGGCCGCGACGATGCGCACCTCCGGCTTGTGCTCACGGAAGAACCGCCCGACTCCCATCAGGGTGCCGGTCGTGCCGAGGCCGGCCACGAAGTGGGTGACCTCGGGCAGGTCCTCCAGCACCTCGGGGCCGGTGCCCTCGTAGTGCGCGAGGGCGTTGGCCGGGTTGCCGTACTGGTAGAGCATCACCCAGTCGGGATGGTCCTCCGCCACCTGCTTGGCGACCCGGACCGCCTCGTTGGACCCACCGGCGGCCGGTGAGGAGACGATCTCGGCGCCCCACATCTGCAACAGCTGACGGCGCTCGACCGAGGTGTTCTCGGGCATCACGCAGACCAGCCGGTAGCCCTTCAGCTTCGCGGCCATCGCCAGCGAGATGCCGGTGTTGCCCGACGTCGGCTCCAAGATCGTGCAGCCCGGACGCAGCGTGCCGTCCTTCTCCGCCACCTCGACCATCTTCAGGGCCGCGCGGTCCTTGATGGAGCCGGTCGGGTTCTGGTCCTCCAGCTTCGCCCAGATGCGTACGTCGGGCGAGGGCGAGATCCGCGGCAGCCCGACCAGGGGCGTGCCGCCGACGGAGTCCAGCGTGGAGTCGAAGCGCACGTGTGTCAGCCTCCGGCGACGGCTGGCAGCACGACCACCTGGTCGCCGTCGGTGACCGACGTCTCGAGGCCGCCGGTGAAGCGGACGTCCTCGTCGTTGACGTAGACGTTGACGAACCGGCGGATGTCCCCGGGGCCGTCCTCGCCCGCCTTCTTCTCGATCAGCCGCTCCTTGATCCCGGGGTGGTTGCTCTCCAGGTCGTCGATGACCTCCGAGAGGGTCGCGCCCTCACCGGGCACCGCCTTCTCGCCTCCGGTGTAGGTGCGCAGGATGGTGGGGATGCGGACCTCGACTGCCATCAGTCCTGGCTCCTCGGCTCTTCGTCGGTTGGCTGTGTCGCTGCGTCGTCCGGTTCGACTGGTTCGTCCGGTCCGACTGGGTCGTCGCCGGGCTCGATGACCAGCTCCTCCTCGGTCACCACGCCGTCGACGATCCTGTAGGACCTCAACTCCACCGGCCCGGCACTATTCCCGTGCTCGCGGGTGCTGACCAGCACGTAGTGGGCGTTCGGCTCCATGGCCAGGCTGACGTCGGTGCGCGAGGGGTAGGCCTCGGTGGCCGTGTGCGAGTGGTAGACCACGACCGGCTCCTCGTCGCGGTCGTCCATCTCACGGTAGAGCCGGAGGAGGTCGGTCGGGTCGAGCTCGTAGAACGTCGGGGAGCCGGCCGCGTTCACCATCGGCACGAAGCGCTCCGGGCGGTCCGACCCCTCGGCTCCCGCCACCACCCCGCAGGCTTCGTCGGGATGGTCCCGCTTCGCGTGCGCGACGATCGCGTCGACGACCGATCCCGGGATCCTCAGCACGTCAGCCAGGGTAGGAGGCCCTCGGGTGGCGGCCCGTCGTACGGCGTCGGGGTCCGCATCCTGAGACCGGCTGCTCGCCGGAGGCTATCGGGGGGAGACGGCGGCGACCAGGGTCTCCTGCAGGTAGCCGACCCACTGGTAGATGTCGTAGACGTGCGCCCGGGGATCGTCGTCGGGCAGCGCCAGCCAGTAGTTCTCGTCGCCGTCCTGCACCTCGAGCCGGGTGGCCAGCGCGAGGCGGATGTCGGTGAACGACCGCAGCCAGACCAGCGCGTCGGCCGGCGGCAGCTCGACGTCCACGACCAGGGCGTCCTCCCCGAGCTCCGTGGGCAGGCCGGCCTCCTCGAGGGTCTCGATCACGGCGGCGGCCGCCTGTGCCTTGCTGTCGCGCAGGCCCCCCTCGGTGAACCGCCGGAACTCACCCGCCGCCTCCTCGTCGTCGGGGTAGGCGCTGGGGAACAGCCGCGCCAGCACGGGGTCCTCGGGGGCGGTCGTTGGCCCGGAGAAGTCCAGAAGGTCCTCCAACGGGTCGTCGCTGCTGCTGGGTGCCGCCACCTCGTTGCGGAGCAGCTCGACCAGCTGGGCGGCCAGGGACCGGAGCAGGTCGGCCTCGAAGCCGCTGAAGGTGGCGACGGCGCCGCCCTTGCGCCGCCGGTGGAAGCCCTCGCTCATGACTGAGTCTTCATGAGTGGGTGGGCCTTCATGACTCGGCCTTCTCGAGGGTCGCCCACAGGCCGTACTCGTGCATCGCCTGCACGTCACGCTCCATCTCCTCGCGGGACCCGTTGGACACCACGGACTTCCCGTCGTTGTGCACCTCGAGCATCAGCTTCTCGGCCTTCCGCTTGCCGTAGCCGAAGTAGGTGCGGAACACGAACGTCACGTAGCTCATCAGGTTGACCGGGTCGTTCCACACGATGGTGACCCACGGCCGGTCCAGGAACGTCATCTCGTCGACCTCGGGCTGGTCGAGCTCGACGGGCGTAGGAGCGGACACAGCGGTCATCCTAGGGTGTATGCGTGCCCCCACACCTGAGCGGCCGACCTCCCGCCGCATCGACAGCACTCCTCACCGACCACTACGAGCTGACCATGATCCAGGCGGCTCTGGCCAGCGGCACAGCGGACCGTCGGGCCGTCTTCGAGCTGTTCCCACGACGCCTCCCCGAGGGCCGCCGGTACGGCGTGGTGGCCGGTGTCGGGCGGGCCCTCGACGCGATCGAGCGGTTCGCGTTCGACACCGATGCGATCGACGTACTGCGCGAGAACCGGGTCGTCGACAACCGCACGCTGGAGTGGCTCGCGGACTACCGGTTCACCGGCGACGTGTGGGGCTACGCGGAGGGTGACACCTACTTCCCCTACTCGCCGCTGGTGGTGATCGAGGCGTCCTTCGCGGAGGCGGTGATCCTGGAGACGGTGCTGCTCTCGATCTACAACCACGACTCCGCGATCGCCTCCGCCGCCTCCCGCATGACCTGGGCCGCGGGCGAGCGGCCGTGCATCGAGATGGGCTCGCGCCGCACGCACGAGGAGGCGGCGGTGGCGGCGGCCCGCGCGGCGTACGTCGCCGGCTTCACCTCGACCTCGAACCTCGCCGCCCGCCAGCGCTACGGCATCCCCACCGCCGGCACCAGCGCGCACAGCTTCACCCTGCTGCACGACACCGAGCGGGACGCGTTCACCGCGCAGGTGGACTCACTCGGCAAGGGCACCACGCTGCTGGTGGACACCTACGACGTGGCCGAGGCGGTGCGGATGGGGGTCGACATCGCCGGGCCGGACCTCGGCGCCGTACGCCTGGACAGCGGTGACCTCGGGGTGCTCGCCCACCAGGTGCGCGCCGAGCTGGACAGCCTGGGGGCCACCGGCACGCGCATCGTGGTCACCTCCGACCTCGACGAGTACGCCATCGCCGGACTCGCCTCCGCACCCGTGGACGGCTACGGGGTCGGCACGTCGCTGGTCACCGGCAGCGGTCACCCGACGGCCGGCTTCGTCTACAAGCTGGTCGCGCGGGCCGACGAGGACGGCACGATGGTCGGCGTCGCGAAGAAGAGCAAGGACAAGATCTCCATCGGCGGGCGCAAGTACGCCATGCGCCGGCTGTCGGTCCACGGCATCGCGGAGACCGAGGTGGTCGGGATCGGCACGCCGCCGGAGAACGACGGCGACGACCGGCCGCTGCTGGTGCCTCTCGTCGAGCACGGTGACGTGGTCGGCCGGGAGAGCCTCGATGCGGCCCGGGACCGGCACGCCGCCGCGCTCGCCGAGCTCCCGGACCGCGGCCACCAGCTGTCCAAGGGTCAGCCGGTCATCGACACCCAGCACGTCTGAGCGCGATGGCCCTCCTGCGCTGCGACTTCTTCTCCGACGTCCTCGAGGTGGGCACCTCGATGACGGTGCTGCTGCCGCAGGCGACCGAGGAGCAGATCGGCGTGAGCGGGCCCGCCCGGACCACCGGAGGTGGGTTCCCGGTGCTCTACCTGCTGCACGGCCTCAGTGACGACAGCAGCGCCTGGCTGCGGTTCACCAGCATCGAGCGGTACGCCGCCGAGCTCGGCCTCGCCGTCGTGATGCCCCAGGTCGGGCGCAGCTTCTACGCCGACGAGGTGCACGGCGGGCGCTACTGGACGTTCCTGTCCGAGGAGCTGCCAGCCGTAGTCGGGTCGTTCTTCAACGTCTCGGACCGGCGTGAGGACACGTTCGTCGCCGGCCTGTCCATGGGCGGCTACGGCGCGGTGAAGTGGGCGCTGCACCAGCCCGAGCGGTTCGCCGCCGCGGCGACCCTGTCCGGCGGGCTCGACCTGGTCGCTCTGAGCACGGTGCCCTGGCGCGCCGATCTCTTCCAGCGCGTCTTCGACGGCCGGATCGGTCCCGAGGACGACCTGTTCAGCCTGCTCGCCTCGGCCGACGTCGAGGCCCTCCCGTCGTTCTACGTCGGGTGCGGCACGGAGGACCATCTCTACTCCTCCAGCCTCCGCTTCGTGGACGAGGCGACGGCCGCCGGTCTCGACGTACACGTCGACCTCCGGCCCGGTGAGCACGAGTGGGGACTGTGGGACGCGACGATCCGCGACGTCCTCGCGTGGCTCCCCCTGCAGCGATGACCGGCTAGCCTCGGGGCCATGACGCGTGCACTGATCGTGGTCGACGTACAGAACGACTTCTGCGAGGGCGGCAGCCTGGCCGTCGCAGGAGGCGCGGAGGTGGCGTTCAAGATCGGGCAGCTGCTGCACCACTGGTCGAACCAGGACCCCAAGGCGCCGGACTACCAGGTGGCCGTGGCGACCCGCGACCACCACGTGGACCCCGGCGACCACTTCAGCGACGCCCCGGACTTCGACCACTCGTGGCCGCCGCACTGCGTCGTCGGGACCGACGGTGAGGCGTTCCACCCCAACCTCGACCCGCAGCCGTTCGACGCGGTGTTCCTCAAGGGCGAGCACGCTGCGGCCTACTCCGGGTTCGAGGGCCGCGCGGCCGACGGCACACCGCTCGCCGACTGGCTGCGGGCGCACGACATCAGCCACGTGGACGTGTGCGGCATCGCCACCGACTACTGCGTGCGAGCCACCGCCCTGGACGCCGTGCAGCTCGGCTTCGACACCCAGGTGCTGTCCTACCTGTGCGCCGGCGTGGCCCCGGCCTCCGCCGACTCGGCCATCGCAGAGATGGAGCGCGCGGGGATCCACGTCGGCTGACCGCCCGTCTTCGAGGCTCAGCAGCCCGTGAAGCGGGGCGGGCGCTTCTCCCCGAACGCACGCATCCCCTCGGCCACGTCCCGGGTGCGCAGCAGGACCGCCTGTCCGCCGCGCTCGCGCTCGAGGGCGTCGTCTAGATGGCCCAGGGTCGCCTCGTTGACCGCCTTCTTGGTGGCGGCGTAGGCGAGCGGTGGGCCGGCTGCCAGCCGTCTGACCAGCTCCGTGACCGTCGCCCCGAGCTCGTCGTCGGCGACCAGATGGCTGACCAGACCCGAGTCGTAGGCGTCCGGTGCCGCCAGCGGCTCCCCGAGCAACGCCATCCGCATCGCCCGCGCCCGGCCCACCGAGGCGGCGACCGTAGCTGTCGCGCCTCCGTCCGGCATCAGCCCGATCCGCGCGAAGGCCAGCAAGAAGGCCGCCGACCGCGCCGCCACCACCAGGTCGCACGCCAGCGCGATCGAGCAACCGACTCCGGCCGCGATCCCGTTCACCGCCGCCACGCAGGGCTTGTCGAGGCGGACCACCGCCCGGATGATCCGGTTCGCACGATCCAGGGCGGTCACGTCGAACCGCTCGTGCGCGTCCGTGCCGGCCACATCGGCCCCGGCGCAGAACCCGCTGCCGCGCCCGGTCAGCACGACGACGCGGACGTCGTCGCGGCCGGCCGCCCGCTCGAGCTCCTCGGCGAGCCGCTCGCTCAACGCGTCGGTCAGGGCGTTCAGGCGGTCGGGACGGTCGAGCGTGAGGGTGAGGACGCCCTCCGCCACGTGCACGTTCAGGTCGTCGGTCACCCGGAGGACCCTACGGCCGGTCCTTGTGAGGCGGGACGACGGCGAGCATGCTGGCCACATGAGCGAACAGGACGTCGACATCCTCCACCGGATCCAGGGCCTCGTCGAGGAGGAGCACCAGATGCGCGGCGGGGGCGAGGTCGACCAGGCCCGGCTGCAGCACGTCGAGGAGCAGCTGGACCAGTGCTGGGACCTGCTGCGCCAGCGCCGGGCCCGCCGTGAGTTCGACGAGAACCCCGACGCGGCCACCGCCCGCTCCACCGACACCGTGGAGCACTACTGGCAGTGAGTCGGAGGGACGACCCGTCGCCTCTCAGGCGCCCCAGCGCTCGGCCAGCGTGGTCACGACCTTGAGGTCACGGCTCGTGCCGGGAGCGAGCGCCTTCTTGAAGCCGCCGAAGAACTTCGCCTCGTGGGTCGGCCGGTTCAGCCACAGGTGCACGGCGCGGCCGACCACGACCGCGGACTCGCCCGGCTCCGACCACTGCGCGATCCGGTCGGTGACCTCTCCCGAGGGCGCCTCCCCTGCCTTGAAGAAGGCCACGTATCGCCGCAGTCCCGCGTCATCGGCGAACGACGGCGCCGGAAGGCCGAGCGCGTCGTCGTACACCTCACGCAGCTCGGCCGGACTGAGGATGACCGCCGGTACGTCGAACCCGCAGTGCTCCCCCAGCACGGTCTCGACGTGCTTCTCGACCTTGGCCGGTGATCGCATCGAGCTGCGGAACCGCACGTTGCCCGTCTGAATGTAGGTCTCCACCTCCTCGAGCCCGGACTCGCTCAGGTGGTCGCGCAGCAGCGCCATCTTGTAGAAGCGGCCACCCACGTTCACGGCTCGCAGGAGTGCGATGTACGTCGGCATGGCCGCCATCCTGCACCAGGTGCTGTCGGCTGTGGTGCAATGGGAGCATCGACGCATCCAGACCTCGTGCGACGACGGAGCAGCCCGGCTGCTTCATCGGTCCGCGCTGAGGTCGAGGGTTCAGTCAGCAGCTCCGGGGTCCCTCAGCCGGCACCACCGGCTGGGGGGCGCGGACCGTTCCACCTCTGTCGCGGCTCGGGAGCCGTGCTCGTTCTGCTCAGGCCGGCTCGTCCGGCCAGCCGTGCTCGGAGAGCGCGGCGCGGACCCGCTCGACGTCCTGCTCCGACGGCAGCTCCGTGGTCACCTTCGCGATCGCGGTGCCGATGTCCACGCTGCCACTGGGCACTGCGCCGGTCTCGGCCAGCCGACTGGCGACCAGCTGCACCTCGTCGTCGGTGAGGCGTCGCCGCAGCAGTGCGAGCAGCGCTATGAAGTCGCGGTCCGGGACGCCGGTGGGATACCCGGCCCGCAGCCAGTCCACGACGCGCGTGACCAACCCGCTGCCGTTGTCGCCCGTCGCACCGTCCTCGCCCGCCCCGGCCCCGTTCGGTCCCGACCCGTCCGGGTCGGGATCACCGGACGCCGGGGACCCGAGCGGCCAGCCGGCGGCCGCGAGCCGGGCCGAGACCCGGACCAGGTCGTCGTCGTGCACCGGCCCCTTGACGACCTCGGTGATGCGCTGCTCGACGAGCTCGGGCGTCATGATCTGCATGCCTGACTCCGCCTGCTCCTGCAGCTGGAGGACGACCCGGTCCAGCTCGGTCGAGGTCAGGGTACGGCGCAGGATGCCCAGCAGGGCGACGTAGTCCTGCTGCGGCACGCCGTCGGGGTACCCGGCGCGAAGCCATCGCACCACGCGCTGGACCAGGTTGTCCGGTGCCGACGGCCGGGGTGCCGACTCGGCGGGCTGGTCCTGCATCGGAAGGGTCATCGGTGCTCAGCCCTTGTCCACGAGGGTGGGGTAGATGTGGTCGAAGCTGACCAGCTTGCCGAAGCCGCTGGCCACGATGACCGTGATCCCCAGCGCCACAGCCAGGGCGACGACCACGAAGCAGACGATGCCCAGCGCGCGGTAGCCCGCTCGCCCCGTGGTCACCTGGACGTCGGTCGCGCCGGCCCCGGCCGCCGAGAAGCGGACTCCGAGCGCGAAGACGGCGGGCAGTCCGGCGCCGAGGACCAGGCCGGCGATCAGGACCTTGTAGGCGGCGGTGAAGAACAGATCCAGCATGTCGTGTCTCCTCAGACGCTCGTCGTGGTGCGCTGCGACGCGGTGTCGTCGGCCCACTCGTCGTTGACGTTGTCGGCGTGCACCGGCGCACGGCGGGCGCGGACGAACATGAAGCCGCCCAGGGCGAGCAGCACCACGACGATGGCGAGGCCGCCACCGACGCCGCCGACCAGGTGGCCCAGCCACCACATGGCGGCTCCGACGACGGCGGCCGACGGCAGGGTGATGCACCAGGCGACGAGCATCCGCAGGGCCACGCGCCAGCGCACCACCGCGCCGGGCCGGCCCAGTCCGGTGCCGAGGATCGAGCCGGTGGCGACGTGGGTGGTGGACAGGGCGAACCCGAGGTGGCTCGAAGCGAGGATGACGACCGCTGACGCACTCTCGGCTGCCATCCCCTGCGGGGAGCTGATCTCCACGAGTCCCTTCCCCAGGGTCCGGATGATGCGCCAGCCGCCGAGGTAGGTGCCCAGCGCGATCGCGCCGGCACAGCAGAGCTTGACCCAGAAGGGGATCGCGGAGGTGTCCGTCCAGTGGCCCGACGCGATGAGGGCCAGCGTGATCACCCCCATGGTCTTCTGCGCGTCGTTGGTGCCGTGCGCCAGCGAGACCAGCGAGGCGGACGCGATCTGTCCCCAGCGGAAGCCCCTCTCCTTGAACCGCTCGGCGACGTGCTCGGTGATCTTGTAGATCAACCACGTGCCGGCGGCCGCGACCAGCGCGGCGAGCACCGGGGACATCAGGGCGGGGAGGATCACCTTGCCGACGACGCCGTCCAGCTTGGTGCCGTCACCGGTCCAGTTCACCCCGGACAGCCCGAGCCCCGCGATGGTGGCTCCGATCAGGCCTCCGAACAGGGCGTGCGAGGAG
>CAXSHL010000092.1:0-15445 GCA_964237315.1 uncultured Nocardioidaceae bacterium | reverse complement strand
GCGGCCTGGTGCTTGCGCATCACCCGCTTGTGGGCGTCGGCGTTGCGGGCGTAGCCGGCGTAGGGGCCGACCACCGCGGCCAGCTCCGCCGACCTCTTGTACGACGTCCCGGTCATCAGCGACGTGATGGCCCCCGCCATTGCGCGACCTCCGTCGGAGTCGTAGCCCAGGCCCATCGCCATCAGCAGCGCACCCAGGTTGGCGTAGCCGATGCCGAGCTGGCGGTAGTCCCGTGTCGTCTCGGCGATCTTCTCCGTCGGGAAGTCCGCGAAGCAGATCGAGATGTCCATCGCGGTGATGATGATCTCGACGGCCTTGGCGAACAGGGCTGCGTCGAACGTGTCGTCGTCACGCAGGAACTTCAACAGGTTCAGCGAGGCAAGGTTGCAGCTCGAGTTGTCGAGCGACATGTACTCCGAGCAGGGGTTGGACGCGGTGATCCGGCCGGTCTCCGGGTTGGTGTGCCAGTCGTTGATGGTGTCGTCGTACTGCAGCCCTGGGTCGGCGCACTGCCAGGCGGCCTCGGAGATCTTGTGGAACAGCTCGCGGGCGTCCACCTCCTCGATGACCTCACCGGTCTTGCGGGCGCGCAGGCCGAACTTGGTGCCGTCCTCGACAGCGCGCATGAACTCGTCGCTGACGCGGACCGAGTTGTTGGCGTTCTGGTACTGCACGGACGTGATGTCCACGCCGCCGAGGTCCATGTCGAAACCGGCGTCGCGGAGCGCGCGGATCTTGTGCTCCTCACGTGCCTTGGTCTCGACGAACTCCTCGATGTCGGGGTGGTCCACGTCGAGCACCACCATCTTCGCTGCCCGGCGGGTGGCACCCCCGGACTTGATGGTCCCCGCGGACGCGTCGGCGCCTCGCATGAAGGACACCGGGCCGGACGCGGTGCCGCCGGAGGACAGCAGCTCCTTCGAGGAGCGGATGCGGGACAGGTTCAGGCCGGCCCCGGAACCGCCCTTGAAGATGAAGCCCTCTTCCTTGTACCAGTTGAGGATCGAGTCCATCGAGTCGTCGACGGACAGGATGAAGCACGCTGACACCTGTTGCGGTGAGGTGGTGCCGACGTTGAACCAGACCGGCGAGTTGAACGAGAAGTACTGGTGCACCAGCAGCCAGGTGAGCTCGTGCTCGAACACCTCGGCGTCCGCGGGCGTCGCGAAGTAGCCGTTCTCCTCACCCGACGCGCGGTAGGTCTTCACCACCCGGTCGACGAGCTGCTTGAGGCTCCACTCGCGTGCGTCGGTGCCGAGCGCGCCGCGGAAGTACTTCGTCGTGACGATCGTGGAGGCGTTGACGCTCCAGGAGTCGGGGAACTCGGCGCCGCGCTGCTCGAACACGGTCTCCCCGGTCTTCCAGTTCTGCTGGACGACGTCGCGGCGCTCCCAGGTCAGCTCGTCGTAGGGGTGCACGCCCTCGGTGCTGAACACGCGCTGCACAGGCAGGCCCGCCCCGCTCTTGGGTGCGTTCCTGCGTGTGCGTGCGCTGCTGACCGTCTCCGTCATGTGTGGCTCCTCGGTTCCCAGGGATGTGTCGCTGTTTCGATGTGTCATGGCAAGCCATCGCGATCGATGAGCTGAGTGGTGTGCCCGGGCGCCGCTTCCCCACGACGCCCGGGCAGTCTTGGGGTCAGCCCGTCTGAGGCGCGGGCTGAGGTCGTGCGTCGCTGCGCTGGTCCTGGGTCGGCTCGACCGCCTCGGCGGGGCGCTCGGCGCGGAGGAGGGCGATCTCGGCCTCGAAGTCGTCGGCCGACTCGAAGGCGCGGTAGACGCTCGCGAAGCGGAGGTAGGCCACCTCGTCGAGCTCTCGCAGCGGGGTGAGGATCGCCATCCCGACCTCGTGGGCCGGGACCTCCGCCCAGCCCTCGCTGCGCAGGGCGTCCTCGACCTGCTGGCCCAGGCGGTCCAGGTCGTGCTCGGACACCGGTCGGCCCTTGCAGGCCTTGCGGACCCCGGCGATCGCCTTCTCACGGGCGAACGGCTCGGTCGCGCCGGAACGCTTCACCACCACCAGCTGCATCTGCTCCACGGTGCTGAACCGCTTGCCACATCCCCCGTTGTCGGGGGGGCAGGAACGCCGGCGGCGGATCGCCGAGCCGTCGTCGGTGACGCGGCTGTCGAGCACCCGGGTGTCGGTGTGGCGGCAGTACGGACAGTGCATCAGACCACCACTCTCTCCCTCGCAGAGCTGCTGCCAGCTCATGGCTGGACCTACCTACTACAACACCCACCACCCCCTGTTCCATCCGGCTGGCACAGCCTCGGCTGACAGCCTCGATGGGGACGCAGGTGTGCGTAACGTGGGGACAACCAGCAGGTGCCTGTGTAGAACTCCACTCGTCCTGTGGACTACATGTGGAAAACCACACCGGTGTAACTACTAGATGTAGTGGTAACACTAGGTCTGCCTGCCCAGGCGCGCAAGCGGTTCCGGCAGCCGGCGGCAACTAGTTTTCAGCCGGTCACGAAACCGCAGGTCAGCCCGGCCTAAGCCGGGCGGCTCGGGGTGTCGGCGCGTGTCGGCCCGGGTTGGCACGGGGCGTCGAAACCCCGTCAGAACGGGCGCACGCCACCCCACGAGCGTCAGGAGGCGCGGGCGGAGAGCTCCTGGACGCCCGACCCGGACAGCGCTCGCAGCGCGACGTCACGACCGGTCATCAGCACCAGCAGCTGTCCCATCGGCCCCTCGACCCGGGGCCCCTCGCCCACGACCCACTCGGCGTCGGTGGCGACGAGCTGGACGCCCGCGAGCCGCTTCTGGGCCGCGAACGGGAACGACGCCTTCCAGACCCGACCGGCCGCCAGCCGGGCCGCCTCGGGATCGATGGCCACCTCGCGTCCGAGAGGCACCGCGATGTCCTGCGTGTGCACCAGCACGTCACCGAGCGGGTCGAGGATCGACGTGCCGAGCGGGTGGCTGCGTGAGGCGGACAGCCGCCGGTAGTCCGCGACGATCTCCAGTGTCGGACGAGACGACGCGCGTCTGGCAGAGTCGAGCATCAGCCGGTTGAAGTCGCCACGGGCCCGGATCATCCCGGTCAGCACTCCGAGGGGGGTCACCTTCGCGGACTCGATGACGTGGGCGGCGACGTCGCGGACCGTCCAGCCCGGGCACAGGCTGGGTCGCTCCCAGTCGTCGGTGCTCAGCGTCTCGAGGAGGTCGGCCAGGCGCGACCTCTCCCGGTGCGTGTGCCGCCAGATGTCGTCGGGGTCCATGGCGCTCCTGCCTCAGGGGGCAGCAGTGTGTCAGAGGCGGTGCTAGTGCTGCCAGACCCGGACCCAGTCCACCTTCATCGACGAGGGCAGCGTGCGCGTGTCCAGCTTCGGCAGCTCCCAGTCCGAGCTGAGCAGGCTGAGCAGGAGGTACTGCGGGCGGGCCGACACGGCCGTCATGATCCGGGAGGTCTCGACACCGTCGATGCGGAAGACGTGGCCGCGGGGTGTCCAGAGCACCGAGAACACGTGGTAGCGCGACCACCAGGTGTCGCTCCTGCCCCGCAGCGCCTGCAGTGCCGAGGCCCGCAGCGCCCCGTGCTTCTGGGTCCTGCCGGGGGCCGGCACCGAGTAGACGTAGTTGGCGATGCCGCCGGTGCGGTAGCCCTGCCCGAAGAACTCGCCGACGTCGATCTCGGTGCCGGTGAGCGCCGCCGGGCCGGACTGTGCGGCCCGGGACTCGGGTTGCAGCCAGAAGGCGCCGTGCTGGCCCTGGCCGCGTGCGAACTTGACCCGAGCCGCGGCGTACCCGTAGGTGAACGCGAACGAGTCCTGGGTGCTGACATGGCCGTTGAGGAAGTACGGCAGCGGGTCGGGGCGCCGGGCCGGGTTGGCGCGGACCTGCAGGTTCAGGGCACCCCCTCCCACCTGTACGGCGTCCGCAGAGCTCTCGGCGTGCATCCGGGTGCCCTGCAGGCGGCCCTCGAGGCGGTAGTCCCACGTGCCGAGGTCGAGCTGGTCGCCGTCGAACGGCTCGTCGAACCTCAGCCGCCAGGCAGCGCTGGAGCCGGCGTTGCTGTAGACGGCGCGCAGGGCGCCGGACCGTGCCGCCGCGACCCGGTAGACGTAGGGCGTCCTGCTCCCGCGCTTGTCGTCGCGGACGAACCGCACGTGGCCGTGCGCGTCCTCACGGGTGCGCATGACGGTCCGCCATGGTGATCCTCCGAAGCGCTGCTGCACCACGACGAGACGCCCGCTACGCACGGGGGTGAAGGAGGCCTCACCGAGCAGCGACGCTCCGTCCGCGGACGCCACCCGGGTGCCGTTCTGGGCGATCCCCGGGGACACCGACAAGGTGGCCCGCTGCCTCGGCGCAGCACCCGCCGCTGCTCCCGCTGCCCCAGCTGCCATCGGGGAGGCAACGGTGAGGCCGGCGACCAGGACCGCGGTGACAAAGGCGAGGGCCGGCACAGCACGCTGCAAGAGGACCCCTGGATCGCCGAAGGAGTGGTGAGGGCCTCAGCGTAGTGGGCCGCGCCCCCCACTGGTCGGTTACCGGAGAGGTCCAGCCAGGACCGGTCACTGCTGCCAGACCCGGACCCAGTCCACCTTCATCGTCCCCGGCAGCAGCGACGTGTCCAGGGCGGGCAGCTCCCAGTCGGAGCTGAGCAGGCTGAGCACGAGGTACTGCGGCCGGGCCGAGACCGCCTTGCGCGTGACGAAGGTGACGTGGCCGTCGATGCGGAAGACGTAGCCCTGAGGGGACCACTGCACGGAGTAGACGTGGAACTTCTTCCAGAACGCGTCGGGGGACCCCCCGACCGCGCCGACCGCCTGCGGCAGCACGTCGCCGTCCTTGATGTTCGTGCCACGCTTGTCGTAGTGGTAGACGTAGCTGGCCAGGCCGCCGCGTGGGTAGCCGCCGCCGAAGTACTCCCCGATGTCGATCTCCGTGCCGGACCTCCCCGGGTCGCCGAGATAGGTGTTCACGGTCGGGCTCTGGCTCCAGAAGGCACCATGGGCTCCGCGCGGGCGCTGGAACTTGACGCGCGCCGCCGCCACGCCGTAGCGGAAGGAGTAGGTCGACTCGGTGCTGATGTGACCGTTCAGGTAGTGCCCGGCGCGGTTCGGGTTCGCCTTGACCTGCAGGCGCAGGGAGCCGTCCCGCACCTGCACCGCTGCCTTCGAGCTGGCGGAGACCCGGCGCCCGGAGACCTTGCTGAGCAGGCCGAGCTGGCGATAGGTCCACTTCCTGTCCAGCGACCGGCCACTGAACTCGTCGGTGAAGTCCACCCGCCACGCGTCATTGAGCTTCCCCGACGATGTCCGCTTCGGGGACGACGACACGGCACGGTAGTCGGCGGACGCAGCCTGCTTCGCCGAGCCGGGGAGGGTGAAGTCCGCCAGCCCGTGGCCGTCGGTGGCGGACGTGGCAACCGCCTGCCAGCCCGACGACCCCTTGCGCTGCAGGGTCACCCGCACGCCGGCGCGGACCGGCTTCACCGACGCGACGAGCACCGGCCTGGCGCTGTCCGCACCGGCGGCCGTCGCCCCGGCCTGGGCGATCGGGGGCAGTCGGGTCAGCTCCAGTCCGGAGGCAGGCGGCTTCCCGGACGAGGGGTCCCCGGTGCACGAGGCGACGAGAGTGGCCACCAGCACCGCGGTGACCGCTGCTGCCGTACTCCGGGCGGGTGCCTGCATCAGCGCTGCCAGGCCCGGACCCAGTCGACCTTCATCGACACAGGCAGGGTGCTGCGGTTCAGGTGCGGCAGCTCCCAGTCCGAGCTGAGCAGGCTGAGGATCAGGAACTGGGGTCGCCGCGAGGCGTGCGCGAAGTGTCGCCAGGTGTCCACCCCGTCGATGCGGAAGATGTAGCCGCTCGGCGTCCAGCGCACCGAGAACACGTGGTAGCGCGACCACCACGAGTCGCTGTGGCCGCGCAGCGCCTGGGACGCGGCCGGAAGCACGTCACCGCTCTTCACCGTCCGGTTCCGCGAGGGATAGGTGTAGACGTAGGACGCCATCCCACCGCGGGGATAGCCCGCGCCGAAGAACTCCGCGACGTCGATCTCCGCACCCGTGCGGGCCGGGCTGCCGTACGGCGCGAGGGCCGACTGGGGCTGCAGCCAGAACCCGCCGTGCTGACCCTGACCCCGCTGGAACTTCACGCGAGCCGCCGCGTAGCCGTAGCGGAACGCGAACCTGCCCTCCGTGCTGATGTGCCCGTTGTAGTAGTACCCGGCCCGGCGGTGCGGGTTCCTGCGGACCTGCAGGGTCAGCGCTCCCCCGCCCACCTGCACCGCCGACCGGTCGCTCTGCGCGTGCAGCCGGCTGCCCTGCAGGAGGCCGAGGTGGCGGTAGTCCCACTTGGCCGGGTCCAGCGAGGTGCCGCCGAACCGGTCCTCGAAGGCCAGCCGCCACACGGCGCTGGACTCGGCGTTGCTCACCACCCGCGGAAGCCCCGCCCGCGGCGCCGCCAGGGCGCGGTAGGTGTAGGGCCGGACACCGAGCTTGTCGTCGGCGACGAAGCTGACCTGCCCGTGGGCGTCCTGACGGGTGCGGATGAGCGAGTGCCAGGACTGGCCGGGGGCCCGGCGCTGGACGATGACGGTCCGCCCGCGGCTCGCCGGGCTGAACGACACACTCGCGAGCAGGGAGGCGGCGTCCGGGCTGGCCGGCGAGCGACCGTTCTGGGCGATGCCGGGTGACAGGCTGAGACTGGCCCGCTGGGTCACCCGGTGCGTCACCGCCGGGGCGGCGGGCGAGGAGGTGCCCGGACTGGCGGCAACGGCCGCCGGACCGAGGGACAGGGCGACCGACGCGCACACGGCGGCGCAGGTCGACGCGAGGAGGGGACGTTTCACCAGGACTCCCAAGAGGTGGACGTGAAGGCTCAGGGTATCGGGGGCTGCCCCCCGCCCGGTGCAGCCCGGCCGTGGGCGCACCGACGAGTTCGTTCAGCCGGCAGGCGTCTCGGTGGCCGCTGCGGACGGGGACAGGGACGGGGACTCGACGGGGCTCCCGGTGGCACCCGGGTCGGGTGTCGGGCTGGCCGTGGAGGAGTCGGTCGGGGACTGCGTGGGCGACTGCGTCGCCGACTCGCTCGGGGAGTCGGTGGCCGTGCTCGGCGTCTCGCTGGCGCTGTCCGTCGGGCTCGCGGACCCGCTCGGGGTCGGCGTGGGCGTAGGTGTCGACTTCGAGGAGCCACCCAACCCGGGGATCGAGGTGCCCGTCCGGTCGCCGCTGGTGCCGTGGGTGACCCTGGAGACCGGCTCGCCGGCGACCAGCTCGAAGATGGTGATCGCGACCATGGCCGCGACGAACACCCCGACGGTGACCAGGGCGACCCGCTTCCACGGCAGGTTGTTCAGCGCCTCCCGCCACTGCGGTCGCGCCGCCGCCTCAGCAGCCTCGTCGGGGGTCTCGTCGGCTGCCTCGTCGGCGGCGCGCTGACCGCGGCGACTCGAGGCCTCGCGCGGCTGGTGCAGGTGCTCGTGGACGGTCTGCTGACCCGTGCGGTCCGGCCCGGTCCGACGTACCCGGGCGGAGGCGGCCAACTGGGCGGCCGCCGCGACCCGGTCCCGGCTGGCCTGCAGGGAGTAGGAGTAGACGGCGCTGCCCACGGTGGCGATCACGCTGCCGACGGCGGCGCCGATGACGGTGCCGGCCACGCCGACGGTGCTGAGCAGGACGGCGGAGGAGACTGCTGCCAAGGCGCTGGCAACGACCTGGACGACGTTGACGTCGACCTTCGGCTTCTCCTCACTCATCTGCCTCAGTCTCGCATCGGCGCACGTCGTCCGTGCCCGCGGGGTACGTCGACATGCGACCCGCCGGGGGCGCGGTACCGTCTGGTTCGCGCGGGGACGAGGGCCCCGCTTCGGCGATGGTGCAGCGGCCACCGTCAGTGGTCTCCCTCAGAGAGGGCTGCGATGACGGCGGGGCGACGACGAGCCGAGCGAGCCGGTGCGCGACCTCGCCGGACGACGGGACTGGTGATCGGCGCCATGCTCGGTGTCGCCGCCTGGTGGTTCCTCGTGCGGGCGGCCGTCGAGTTCGGCCGGGCAGCGATCGACGGTGACGGAGCGGCCCGCTGGGCCTTCACCGTGGTGGCCGGCGGCGGCGCAGCACTGTGCCTGATGCTGGTGCTGGTGCTCCTGACCCGCATCTGGGAGGACCGCCCACCCAAGCGGCTCGCGGGCGGCCGCCGGCGACACTAGTCGCCCTGTGCAGCCTCAGTAGACGGTGTAGCCGCCGTCGGTCACGAGCACGGAGCCGGTCGTGAAGGAGGAGGCGTCGCTGGCGAGGTAGACCACGCTCGGCGCGATCTCCTCCGGCGACGCGTAGCGCTGCATCGGGGCGTCCAGGATCCACTGCTGACGGAACTGCGGCTCGTCGACCGGCGCCATCTCCGTCTTGACGTAGCCGGGCGCGAGGGCGTTGACGCGGATGCCGTGCGGCGCCCACTCGGCCGCCAGCGACCGGGTCAGCTGGTGCACGGCGGCCTTCGAGGCGTTGTAGGCGGCCTGGTGCTGAGGGCGGTTGACGATCAACGCCGAGATCGAGCCGACGTTGACGATGGACCCCCGCCCTGCGTCGATCATGTGCGCGGCGACGGTTTTGGACATCCGCCACAGACCCCGGACGTTCACGTCGAAGACGTCGTCGAACTCCTGGTCGGGGACCTCGAGCGCCGGCCGGTGGAAGCACAGGCCCGCGTTGTTGACCAGCACGTCGATGCGGCCGTGTGCTGCCATCGCACCCTCGACGATGCGGGTCACGTCCTCGGGGACCGTGACGTCACCCGTCTGGACGGACGTACGTCGACCCGTCGCGTCCGCGATGGCGGTGGCTGCCTCCCGGTTGTTCGCGTCATCGCGGCCGACGACCACGACGTCAGCGCCCGCTGCGGCCAGGGCGCCGGCGAAGGCACGGCCGAGGCCGCGGTTGGCACCGGTCACCAGCGCGGTGCGGCCGTCGAGACGGAACGGGTCTGTGGTCATGGACCCAAGGTTGGCACGGTCCTTCGCGGCGTCCGTCGGCGGTGGGGCGTCCGACTTGTCCACAGTGCGGTGGAACGGGGCTTTCGCTCTCGGCGTCGGGCTACTAGGTTGCTCAGGTCGTACGGCGGACCGGGCAGCTCGTTCTAAGGGGATCGTCGGTGTCTCACGGACGGACCCTGCACCTGCTCGCTGTGCCCCTGCTCCTGCTTGCCGTGTCTTCGTGCTCGAACGACACGGCGACCCCGAAGCCACTGGCATCCAGCTCCTCGGCGTCCTCCCCGGCCCCGACGCCGACCGCGTCGCCCGACGCCCCCACCGCCTCAGCTCCGGTGATGCCGCCTGACGCTCGGGGCGCGGGCAAAGCCTCCGCGGAGGCGTTCGCGCGCCACTACGTCAAACTTCTTAACTATGCGATGCACTCGGGTGACACCTCGCTCATGCAGGAGGCATCTCTTAAGACGTGCGCAACATGTCGTGCAGTTGCGCGCAGCATCAATCGCGTCTATGACGAGTCAGGGCATGTAGAGGGCGATGGCTGGCGCGTTCGAGACGTGACATCCATATCGCGCGACAAGCGTGATGTAAGCGTTCGAATGCGCATTCAAGTCACCGCGGAAACTGTCTATGAGACTCCAACAGCCGAACCAAGCACCTCCAAGGCGGTTCGCGGAACGCTGATCTTGAACTTGCGCCCATCTACGGCAGTCCGAGGCTGGACAGTCGCGCAATTGGATGCTCTGTCATGAGGGTGCGCGCCCTAATCTCAGCCGTATTTGTATGCGTCGCTATTGCACTCAGCGCCGGCCTTTCGCTAGCAGACACACCGGATCCCTCGGTTCGTGGAGGCCACACCGCAGCTCGATTCTGGATCGCCGCTCAAGCAAGCACCGAAGCGAGACACGCGACGACGAGGAATCAACCCTCGAAGCACACGTGCCGTGAGAAGGCCTGTGGCCAAAACGGTGCTTCAAGGAATGCGGGCGCGACTTCGAGCCTTCACAGCGAGCGCATTGACTATGCACCTGTCCCCAATTGCGTTTCGTTCCTCACCGCCGGGACCTGCGGCCAGCAGAGCCGCTGCGTGCTGAGGGGCAGTCTCGTGACGAACTTCTGGGGCGCGAAGCCGGGCGCGTGCACCTCGGCCGCCGCCACGCCGGCCGCAGCCGCTGCCGTCGCCGCCGGAGCAGCACCAGCGCCGCCGCAGGTCACTCCTGGGCTGGTCCTCACCGCGTTCCGGGAGATCGGCCTCCCGTCCCTGCAGGCGCACACCCAGCCCGCCGACAAGACACTGGTCAACTTTCCGACCATCTTCTACACCGATCCCCCGCAGTTCACCCGGACCGTGACCCTGCTGGGACGCCAGGTCGAGGTCATCGCGACGCCGCAGGCCTACACCTGGCGCCATGGCGACGGGTCGTCCGCGACGACCATGTCACCCGGGTCGCCGTACCCCGCCCAGGACGTCACCTACGACTACGCCGACGCCCACACCACCGTCCTCACCAGCGTCGACGTCACCTACGCCGGGCGCTTCCGCATCGACGGTGGCGGCTGGCAGGACATCCCCGGGACCGTCACCATCGGCGGTGCGGCAGCACCACTGCGCGTCAGCGAGGCCACCCCGGTGCTCTCCGGCGCCGACGGGTGAGCGTGGACGAGTGAGCGGGCATGCTGCCCGTCGGACAGTGAGTGAGAAGAGTGAGTGAGGGAGGAGCGGGCGCGCCCTGCGTGACAGCGAGCCCGCTCCCGGGTTTCCCCTCATGCCGCCGACCCGGGTCGAGGGAGTCGTCGACACGTCTGTTGGCTCAGCCGACCGGCACCGCGATCTGCTGACCCACCGTCACGCCCGGCCCGGACATCGCGTTGAGCTCCTCGATCTGGTGCACCATGTCGCGCACCTGCCCGGGCGCAGCGACCTCCGAGGCGATGCCCCACAGGGTGTCGCCCGGCGCCACCACGACCGTGCGGGTCTGCACCGGCGTGCTGAGCTCTCCGGTGGCCGCCGAGTGCGACCCGAAGACGGTGAGCACCACGAACACCAGGGTGACCATCGCAACCAGGACCACCACGCGACCTCGCCGGGTCAGGCGCACAGCCGGCTGACGTCGCACGGCCGTCTGGCGTCGCGCGGCGGACGCGGGACGTCGCACCTGTGGCACGGGCCGGGCCACACCGATCGTGGGCCGCGGCGCACCTCCCACCGGTCGTCGGGCACTCACCACCTGACGCCCTGCGGTCGCCACTGGTCGTGGGGCGCTCGTCACCGGCCGGCGAGCGCTCGCCACGGGTCGTCCGGTGCTGACCGTGAGCCGCCCTCGGCTCCCACCCGTCCGCCGGCCCACGGAGGCGGGTCGACGCGAGACCGAGCGGGAACGGGCGGGTCCGGCGGTGATCGAGGCGGTGCTCATCTGGGGCCTCCTGGGCAAGGAGTGGGTCTGGTGGCTGTGCTGCAGGGTGTCCATGACAGGAGTTCTACACAGGGCCACCGACACTCCGGCGGCGTTGCGCTTCGAATCCCTGTTCGATCGAACATACGTGCGAGACTAGAGCATGTGTTCGAACGAGACAAGCGCCTACTGCAGGCCTCGGCGGCAACGAGTGCGCCGCTGCAGCGCGACACGCCGTTCGAACAAATGTTTGAACAACTCCTCGGACCACCACTAACGTGACTCGTGGTTCGAGTGGTTCAGGTTCGAAGGCCCTCATACAGGCGCTCGCGGCAGCGGCACATCAGAAGGAGCAGGCCCATGACAGGCAAGCGCAAGACGCGAGGCACGACCGGCTCCGGAGTGTCCGAGCTCCCCGACGGGCCGCCCGACTCCACCGGCCTGACGCCGCGTCAGCAGCGGGTGCTGACCGTGATCCGGGACTCCATCGAGCGCCGCGGCTACCCACCCAGCATGCGGGAGATCGGTGAGCGCGTCGGCCTGACCAGCTCCTCCTCGGTCGCCCACCAGCTTCGGGTGCTCGAGGAGAAGGGGTTCCTCAAGCGTGACCCCAACCGGCCCCGCGCACTGTCGGTGTTCAACCCCGACGAGGCCACGGTCGACGAGACCGGCGTCGGCGACGCCATGCCGGCAGCGATCTACGTGCCCGTGGTCGGCCGGATCGCCGCCGGTGGGCCGATCCTCGCGGAGGAGCGCGTCGAGGAGATCATGCCGCTGCCCAAGAGCCTGGTCGGAGACGGCACTCTCTTCCTCCTCGAGGTCGCCGGGGACTCGATGATCGAGGCGGCCATCTGCAACGGCGACTACGTGGTCGTCAGGCAGCAGCCGAGCGCCGAGAACGGCGAGGTCGTCGCCGCCCTGCTCGACGGTGAGGCGACGGTCAAGACCTTCCAGCGCAAGAACGGCCAGGTGTGGCTGCTGCCGCACAACGACGCCTACGAGCCGATCGACGGCACCGACGCGACCATTCTCGGCAAGGTCACGGCGGTGCTGCGCCGGATGTAGCGATCCGGCATTCTGGACACCGCTGCCGGCCCGGCGCTTACATTGAGCCCTACCACTTCGCTGCCACCGGGGGATCCGTGTCCAACCGCCTGCCTCACCGCGTGCTCGCACGTCTGCTGGCCGTCTGCCTCGTCGCCACCATCGGGGGCGTGCTGAGCGGCTCCCCGACGGCGCTGGCCGACGGCACCGCGGGCCGGGCACTGGGTCGACCCGCCGTGCAGGCGGACGCCACGAAGACACTGTCGGACGCGCAGGCGCTGTTCTCCCGCACGAGGAACGCCCGACGGGCCTCGCAGTCCTCGGCCCGGGACGCGACGATGGTGCTCCGCGATCTCGCTCGCAGCGCCGGCGACCTGCCGACCGCCGCCCAGCGGGCGACCGCCAGGGAGATCCTGTCGCGTCCGACCGCCGGCAGCACGTCGGCCGCGGCCGGCCAGCCCACCTACACCAATCCCTCCGCGGTCCTGTGCGGCCTGCACATCTGCGTGCACTGGGTCGAGGACGGCAGCGCCAACTCGCCGGTGGGACCGGGCGTGGACGGGAACCTGACCACCACCCCGGAGTGGGTCACCGCGACGCTGACCACCCTCGAGTCGGTGTACACCAAGGAGGTCACGTCCCTGGGCTACCGGGCGCCGCTGTCGGACGGCGTGGCCGGCGGCGACGCGAGGCTCGACGTCTACCTGGCCGACATCGGCGGCGAAGGCCTCTACGGCTACTGCACGACCGACGAGCCGGGTGCGAGCGCCACCCGCCAGGTGTACGCCTACTGCGTGCTGGACAACGACTACTCCCCCGCCCAGTTCGGCACGGCCGACACACCGCTGGAGAACCTCCAGGTCACCGCAGCACACGAGTTCTTCCACGCGGTCCAGTTCAACTACGACTGGCAGGAGGACCTGTGGCTCATGGAGGGCACGGCTGCGTGGATGGAGGACGAGGTCTACGACAACGTCAACGACAACCTGCAGTACCTCGCCGAGAGCCCCCTGGCGTTCCCCTACGTGCCGCTGGACTTCAACAGCCGCGACTACCAGCCCTACGGGTCGTGGGTGTTCTGGAAGTTCCTGAGCGAGTCCGCCGGCCGAGGGAGGTCCGACAGCCCACGGATCGTCCGGGACGTGTGGACGGCGGCCATTGGTCCGACGTACTCCACAGCAGCACTGTCGAAGGTGTTGAGGGCCCGGCACACCAGCTTCGCCCGGGTGTTCGGCACCTTCGGGACGTGGACGCGTGACCCTGCTCGCTACTTCTCCGAGGGCAGCACCTATCGCTCGGCGCCGCTGACCGGGCGGTTCACGCTGTCCGCGCGGCGGCCGTTCATCGCGCGGAGAGTCACCGGGCTGAGCCACATGACCCACAGCTTCGTGAGGTTCTCCCCGCACACGTCACTGCGGGGCGCCTGGCGGCTGCGGCTGAGCGTCGACATGGTCGACGTCGCCCGTGGCTCCGAGGCCCGGGTCGTGGTGCACCGGCGCCGCGGAGCACCCCTGGCCTACTCGATCCGGCTGAACCGCAGCGGAGGGGGCTCGAAGGTGGTCGGGTTCAGCCGTTCGTCGGTCACCGACGTCGAGCTGGACCTCGTCGATGCCAGCACCCGCTTCCGGTGCGGTCTCGGCACATCTCTGACCTGCGGAGGCACGTCGTACGACGACCACGTCTCGGCGCGGATCGGCGTCCGCGCGTTCCGGTGACCCGGGTCGGTCGGTGAAACGGGCCGGTCAGTCGATCCGCACCAGCAGCAGCGGACCGCCGTCGTAGCGACCGCCGTCGATGGCCACGGCCAGCCCGTCGGCGTACACCAGCGGCTCCTGGACCTGTGCCGAGGGCACGTCGATCAGGGTCGAGATGATGCTGTGGCCGTGCACGATGCGTGAGCCGCCGAGCATCTCGAGCATCGATCGTGCCACCTCGGATCCGTCCGCGCCGGCGAAGTCGTAGCGGCTGGTCAGGGCCGCGAAGAGGTCGAAGTGCTGCTCGACGTCGTTGCCGGCCAGCAGGGACCTGACCGTCGCGTTGATCTCCTCGACGGTGCTGCCCCAGGTGAGGTACTCCGTGGTGTCGGAGTGCATCAGCAGCTGGTCGCCGGCCAGCGCCATCGCCGGCAGGCCGCGCAGCCACGCCACCTCGTCGTCGGTCAGCGCCTCCTGGTCACTGCGCAACCCGCCGTTGATCGTCCACACCGCCTGGAACCGGGTGTCCGGGAACAGCCTGGTGCCCACCATCAGCGCCTCGTGGTTGCCCAGCAGCATGTGCACCCGGTCCGGTGCCTGCTGCTCCAGCGACCTCACCAGCCGAAGCACGCCGATGCCGTCCGGCCCTCGGTCCACGAGGTCACCGAGCACCCACAGCTGCGAGTCGTCCCCCACCCAGCGGTCGTCGCCGTCGGTGAGGCCGGCCTGGACCAGGATGGCGCGCAGGTCGCTGAGGTGACCGTGGACGTCGCTGATCACGTAGGTGCTGCCCATGAGTCCATCCTTCCATCCGACCCGGGTGGCAGCGCCTCAGGAGGCGAGCCGCTTCAGCGCCTGCAGTACGACGTCCCGGTCGGTGCTCGACCACATCGGCGGCAGCGACGCGCGCAGGAAGCTGCCGTAGCGGGCCGTGACCAGCCGCGGGTCGAGGATGGCCACCACCCCCCTGTCGCTGGTGGTGCGGATCAGCCGGCCGGTGCCTTGGGCCAGCAGGAGCGCAGCATGGGTGGCGGCGACCTGCATGAACCCGTTGCCGCCGGCTGCGTCCGCGGCCCGCTGCCGCGCCGACATCAGCGGGTCGTCGGGCCGCGGGAACGGGATCCGGTCCACGATCACCAGCTGACATGTGTCTCCGGGCACGTCTATGCCCTGCCACAGGCTCAAAGTGCCGAACAGGCACGTGTGGGGATCTTCCGTGAACAGCCGGGCGAGCTCGGGCAGCTGTGCGTCCCCCTGGGCCAGGATGGTCAGGTGCGGCAGCCGCTCCCTCGCCGCCTCGGCAGCCGCCTCCGCGGCGCGGCGACTGGAGAACAGGCCCAGGGTGCGGCCCTCGGCGGCGTCCACGAGGTCGACGATCT
>CAXSHL010000091.1:0-15888 GCA_964237315.1 uncultured Nocardioidaceae bacterium | reverse complement strand
CCTCGAAGCTCTCCATGACCCGAACTCTTCCAGCGAGCACCGACAGTTTCCGCCCAGATCCAGGCCCCCCGGAAAAGAATCTAGAAGAACCTTTCTTTACCTCATCGGACCGGTCCCCGCGCAGGTCACCGACCACCCGACCGGCCTACAGCACGGCACCCGGGCAGCTCGCACCGACCCGTCGCCTGCAATGCGGCAACGCTCAGCCGGGGTCCCCGGCGCACCGGAACCCGATGTTCCCCGACGTCGACTCCGGGGTGTTGCTCGACCGGGCGGAGACCCGGTAGCGGTGGCAGTAGGACTCGTGGCACAGGTAGGACCCGCCCCGCATCACCTTCGCCTCACCGTCGTCCGGTCCCAGGGGGCCGGACGCGGGGGAGCGGGCGTAGTAGTCGGCGTCGAACCAGTCGGCACACCACTCCCAGACGTTCCCCGCCGTCTCGAAGAGCCCGAGGCCGTTCGGGGGGTAGGACTTGACGGGAGCGGTGGTGACATGGCCGTCCTCGGCCGTGTTTGCGGTCGGGAACGTGCCCTGCCAGATGTTGCACGCCCAACGCCCTCGGGGGACGAGCTCGTCACCCCAGGCGAACCGCGCCCCGGCCAGGCTGCCACGCGCGGCGTACTCCCACTCGGCCTCGGTCGGCAGCCGCTTGCCCGCCCAGGCGGCGTAGGCCTGGGCGTCGTACCAGTCGACGTGGACGACGGGGTGGTTCGCCCGCCGGCCGACGTCCGACCCGGGCCCCTCGGGATGACGCCAGCTCGCTCCTCGCACCGCGAGCCACCACGGCGTACCGGCGGCACGGTTGACCACGTCACGCGGGTTCGCCCCGGAGCTGGCCGAGAACGCCAGGTGGAAGACCGCGGAGACGCCGAACTCCTCGGCTCCCGTGACATGGCCCGTGTCCTTGACGAACGTCGCGAACTGGGCGTTCGTCACGGCCGTCGCGTCCATGCGGTAGTCCTCGAGGCGTACGTCGTGCACCGGTGTCTCGCCGTCCGCGGGGTAGCCCTCACCGAAGGCGTCGCCCATCGCGAACGTGCCGCCGGGGACGGGCACCTGACCGCGGGGCCGCCGGGTGCTGCGGGTCGGAGCCTGTCGGACCGAGCCCCGGGGCTCGACCGACGGCGCACAGCAGGCATGTCCCTCCATGCGCCGATCGTAGGCTGCACCGGTGACAGTTCGAGGTGAGGACGGCCTGCTGCGTCCGTCGTGGGCGGCGACCGATCCGCTGATGCGCGACTACTACGACTCCGAATGGGGCATGCCGGTCCGCGACGAGCGCGGCATGTTCGAGCGGATCAGCCTCGAGGCCTTCCAGTCGGGGCTCTCCTGGGCGACGATCCTGCGCAAGCGGCCGGCCTTCCGCGCGGCCTTCGACCACTTCGAACCAGACCTGGTCGCGGCGTACGGCGACGCTGACGTGGAGCGTCTGATGTCGGACGCGGGCATCGTCCGGAACCGCCGCAAGATCGAGGCGACGATCACCAACGCCCGGGCCACCGTCGGCCTGCGCGCCGACGGCGGCCTCGTCGATCTCGTCTGGTCCTTCCGACCGGAGGCCACCCCCACGCCCACGTCGTACGACGAGGTGCCGACCAGCTCACCGGAGTCCCTGGCACTGTCGAAGGCCCTGCGCAGCCGGGGCTTCACCTTCGTCGGGCCGACCACGATGTACGCACTGATGGAGGCCGTCGGCATCGTGGACACCCACCTCCTGGACAGCCACCGACGCGGTTCCTCGGGTGTCTGGACCCAGTCGCAGTAGCTGGTCACCAGCAGCCGATGACTTCTGTCGGTGGGTCAGGTCATAGTGGGCGTCCCTACGAAAGGAGCACGAGAGATGCCCACTCGACTCAACCCCTACATCAGCTTCCGCGACAACACGAGGGAGGCGATGGAGTTCTACCACTCGGTCTTCGGCGGTGAGCTCACGCACAGCACGTTCGGCGAGTTCCAGATGACCGAGGACCCGGCCGAGAAGGACAAGATCATGCACTCGATGCTGGTCACCGACGCCGGCCTGACGCTGATGGCGGCGGACACCCCGAAGGGCATGGACCACACCCCCGGCGGCAGCATCACCGTGTCCTTGAGCGGCGAGGACGAGGCCGAGCTCAGCGGCTACTGGAAGCAGCTGTCCGACGGGGGCACCGTCGCCATGCCGCTGGAGAAGGCGCCCTGGGGTGACAGCTTCGGCATGTGCGTGGACCGGTTCGGGGTCAGCTGGATGGTGAACATCGTCGGAGGGGGCCAGGGATAGCCCGGCAGGTCACCCGGCCGCGGCCTCTCACCCGGCCGCGGCCTCGGGGGTTGCTGCCTACCGCCACACGTCCTGGGCGACCTCGACGACCAGCCGGAGCTTCGCGATCTCCTCCTCGAGGGTCAGCGCGTTGCCCTCGACCGTGGAGGAGAAGCCGCACTGGGGGGACAGGCACAGCTGCTCCAGCGGGACGTACTTCGCGGCCTCGTCGATCCGCCGCTTCAGCACGTCCGGGTCCTCGAGCGCCCCGTTCTTCGTGGTGACCAGGCCGAGCACGACCTGCTTGCCCTCGGGCACGAAGCGCAGGGGCTCGAAGCCCCCGGACCGCTCGTCGTCGTACTCCAGGAAGAAGCCGTCGACCGCCAGCTCGGAGAACAGCGCCTCCGCGACGAAGTCGTAGCCACCGGAGGCCGCCCAGGACGAGCGGTAGTTCCCGCGGCACATGTGCGTGGTGACCCGCAGGCTGTCGGGACGGTCCGCGATGGCGGCGTTGATGGTGCGGATGTACTGCTCGTGCTGGTGCTCCGCGTCCGACCCCTGGGCGGTCACCAGCTCACGCTGCTGGGGGTCGTTGAGGTAGGCGAGGCTGGTGTCGTCGAGCTGCAGGTAGGTGCAGCCGAGCTCGGCGACCCGGCGCAGCTGCTCGGCGTACGCCGCGGACAGGTCGGTCCAGAACGGCTCGAGGTCGGGGTAGACGCCACTGTCGATGGCCGCCCGCCCGCCGCGGTAGTGCACCATGCTCGGCGACGGGATGGTCAGCTTCGGGGTCAGGCCCTCGGCGGTGTCGGCCACCGTCGAGCGCAGGAAGCTGAAGGCGTCGCCGAAGATCGTCTCGCCCAGCGACACCTTGTCGTGCACGCTCAGCGCCGCCGACTCGAAGTCCAGGTCCCCCTCGGCGTTGTGGAAGTGCACCTGCAGCTTCTCGTCGGTGCGGTCCACGCCCTGGAGCTGATAGATGAAGTCCATGTGCCACGACGTACGACGGAACTCACCGTCCGTCACGGTCTGCAGGCCGGCGTCACGCTGGAGCGCCACCACCTCGGTGATGGCCCGGTCCTCCACCTCGCGCAGCGCGTCCGCGTCGATCTCGCCGGCGGCGTGCCGGGACCGCGCCTCGAGCAGGTAGGCCGGCCTCAGCAGGCTGCCCACGTGGTCGGCGCGGAACGGCGGTTCGGTCCTGGAGCTCAAGGGCCCTCCTGGGCTCAGTCGGGCCGGCGCTCCCGCACGGTCCGGTGCACGACGCGGTTCGGGCTGTCGGGGTCCGTGGAGCTCTCGCTGCGGGTGACGGTGCGCTCGGAGACCTCGTTGCTGAAGGCCCGCGCCACGACCGCGGCCCCCGCCAGCATCAGGATCACGCCGGCGGCCTTGAGGTCCAGGCCGGGCACATGGTCCTCGATGGCGAATGTCAGCAACGCCCCTATGACCATCAAGAAGATGCCGGGACCCATTCCTGACCCCTCTCACCGCGGATTGCCCAGGTTAGTACCCCTAGGGCTCGTGCGTCATGCCCTGGTCCCAGCGGGGATAGGGTGCTCGGATGGACGACATCCTCACCCGCCACAACGTCCGGGTGACGGGACGTCCCGGCGGGCAGGCGCTGATGTTCGCCCACGGGTTCGGCTGCGACCAGCACATGTGGCGGTTCGTGGCACCCGCCTTCGAGGACGCCTTCCGGGTCATCCGGTTCGACCACGCGGGCTCGGGAGCCGCCGACCCCGCCGGCTACGACCCGCAGCGCCACGGGTCCCTGCAGGGCTACGCCGACGACGTGCTGGCGATCTGCCGGCAGCTCGACGCGCGCGACGTGGTCTTCGTCGGGCACTCCGTCTCCTCGATGATCGGCGCGCTCGCCTCCCTGGCGGAGCCGGACCGTTTCGCGCGGCTGGTGATGGTCAGCCCGTCACCGCGCTACATCGACGACGAGGGCTACCGCGGCGGCTTCAGCGAGGAGGACATCCGCGAGCTGCTGGACTCGCTGGACAGCAACTACCTGGGCTGGTCGAGCGCGATGGCCCCGGTCATCATGGGCAACGCGGACCGCCCGGAGCTCTCGGCCGAGCTCACCGACAGCTTCTGCCGGACCGACCCGGAGATCGCCCGCCGCTTCGCAGAGGTGACCTTCACCGGCGACAACCGCGCCGACCTGCAGCGGGTCACCATCCCGACGCTGGTGCTGCAGTGCACCCAGGACGCGATCGCACCCGTCAGCGTCGGGGAGTACGTCGCCGCGACCCTGCCGAACGCCACCCTGGTGCTGCTGGACGCCACCGGCCACTGCCCCAACCTCAGCGCCCCGGAGGAGACCACCGCCGCGATCTCGCCGTTCATCCGCGACGGCGCCCTCATCGGGTGAGCAGCCCGACGGCGGGGAGCGAGGCGTTCTACGCAGCTCTCCTCCAGGACGATCCCGAGCAGCTCTACGAGCGAGCACCCTGCGGCTACCTGTCCACGACACCGGACGGCATCGTGGTCAAGACCAACGCCACCTTCCTGGACCTCACCGGCTACCGCCGTGAGGACCTGGTCGGTCAGCGGACCTTCGCCGACCTGCTGACCGCCGGGGGCCGGATCTACCACGAGACGCACTACGCACCCATGCTGCGGATGCAGGGCGCGGTGCGCGAGGTCGCCCTGGAGATCGTCCGGGCCGACGGCGGCCGACTGCCGGTGCTGGTCAGCGCAGCCATGGAGACCGACGAGCACGGTGACCCGCGGGTGGTCCGGGTCGCGGTCTTCGACGCGACCCACCGCCGGGAGTACGAGCGGGAGCTGCTCAGGGCCAAGCAACGCGCGGAGCAGTCCGAGACCCGAGCCCGAGAGCTGGCCCAGACCCTCCAGTCCACCCTCATCCCACCGTCGCCCCCGCTCCTCCCGGGGCTCGAGGTCTCGGCCGCCTACCGGCCCGCCGGCGACGGGCAGGAGATCGGCGGCGACTTCTACGACATCTTCCAGATCGCAGCCGGCGACTGGGTGGTCGCGCTCGGCGACGTGTGCGGCAAGGGCGTGGAGGCCGCGGTCGTCACGGCGCTGGTGCGGTACACGATCCGCGCGCTCACCGTGCAGCAGCAGTCGCCGAGCTCGGTGCTGGGCCACCTGAACGACGTCCTCCTGCGCGAGGGCTCGGCGCGGTTCTGCACGGTCGTGCTCATCCGGCTGCGCCTCGAGGGTGGGGCGTGGTCGGCGACCCTGGCCTCCGGCGGCCACCCGCTGCCCCTGCACCTGACCCGGGGCCTCGACCTGGCCCAGGTGGGCGTTCCGGGCACCCTCGTGGGGGTGCTGAGCGAGGTCGGCTTCACCGACACGGTGCTGCGGCTGGAGACCGGCGACCTGCTGGTGGTCTACACCGACGGCGTGACCGAGGGCCGGCGCGGGAACGAGTTCTTCGGCGAGGACCGCCTGCACCGGTCGGTCCTGACCCACCGTGGCGAGGTGATGCCGGCTGATGGCATCCTCGGCGACGTCCTGGACTTCCAGGAGGGCAGCGCCCGCGACGACATCGCCGTGGTCACGGTCCGGGTCCCGTTGCAGCAGGTCACCGTCTAGAGATGCAGGTCCGAGAGGAGTCACCGACGTGAGCAACCCCCGAGCAGGTCAGGTCGCGAGGCCGGAGGACCTGGTGGACGTGGCCCATCTGGTCACCGCCTACTACACCGGCGACCCGGACCCCTCCGACCCCGACCAACGCGTCGCGTTCGGCACGTCGGGCCACCGGGGCAGCAGCCTGAACAACGCCTTCCAGGAGACGCACATCGTCGCCACGACACAGGCGATCTGCGACTACCGCAGCCAGCAGGGATACGACGGCCCGCTGTTCATCGGCCGCGACACCCACGGCCTCTCCGAGCCCGCCTGGGCCTCGGCGCTCGAGGTGCTCGCCGCCAACGACGTCACGGTGCTCGTCGACGACCGGGACGGCTACACCCCGACGCCGGCGGTCTCGCACGCGATCCTGCGTGCCAACCGCGGGAAGAGCTCCGGTCTCGCGGACGGGATCGTGGTCACCCCCTCGCACAACCCGCCCGGGGACGGCGGCTTCAAGTACAACCCGCCCAACGGCGGTCCCGCGGACACCGACGCGACGAAGTGGATCGCCGACGCGGCCAACGCCTACATCGAGGCGTCCCTGTCCGGGGTGAAGCGGGTCCCGTTCGCGCGGGCGCGGGCGGCTGCCTCGCCGTACGACTTCATGGGGACCTACGTCGACGACCTGCCCGGCGTCGTGGACCTCGCGAAGATCAAGGAGGCCGGGGTGCGGATCGGTGCCGACCCGCTCGGCGGCGCCGCGGTGCACTACTGGGGGGAGATCGCGGACCGGCACGGCATCGACCTGACGGTGGTGAACCCGCTCGTCGACGCGACCTGGCGGTTCATGACGCTGGACTGGGACGGCAAGATCCGGATGGACTGCTCCTCGCCGTCGGCGATGGCCTCGCTGATCTCGAACAAGGACGCCTACGACATCTCCACGGGCAACGACGCGGACGCGGACCGGCACGGCGTCGTGACTCCGGACGGCGGCCTGATGAACCCGAACCACTACCTCGCCGTGGCGATCCGCTACCTGTACGGCGGTGGGCGACCGGACTGGCCCGCGGGCGCCGCCATCGGCAAGACGCTGGTGTCCTCCTCGATGATCGACCGGGTCGCCGGGCTGGTGGGACGCACCCTCACCGAGGTGCCCGTCGGCTTCAAGTGGTTCGTGCCCGGCCTGCTCGACGGCTCGATCGCCTTCGGCGGCGAGGAGTCGGCGGGCGCGTCGTTCCTGCGGTTCGACGGCTCGGTGTGGACCACGGACAAGGACGGCCTGATCCTCGCGCTGCTGGCCTCGGAGATTCTCGCTGCGACCGGGAAGACGCCCTCGGAGCACTACGCCGAGCTCACCGAGGAGTTCGGCGACCCGGCGTACGCCCGGGTGGACGCCCCGGCTAACCGCGAGCAGAAGGCGAAGCTGGGCGCGCTCTCGCCCGACGACGTGAGCGCGTCGATGCTGGCGGGGGAGGAGATCACCGCCAAGCTCACCGAGGCGCCCGGCAACGGCGCGAAGATCGGCGGGCTCAAGGTGACCACCGAGCACGCCTGGTTCGCAGCGCGGCCCTCGGGCACCGAGGACGTCTACAAGATCTACGCCGAGTCCTTCCGGGGCGCCGACCACCTGGCGCAGGTGCAGGAGGAGGCCCGCGAGGTGGTCGGCGCGGCCCTGGCAGGCTAGCCCGCGTCCGCGGCCTGGCGGATCGCCTCGATGTCGATCTTGCGCATGGACAGCATCGCCTTCATGGCCCGTTGGGCGCGGTCCGGGTCGGGGTCGCGGAGCAGCTCG
The DNA here is from genome assembly GCA_964237315.1 of uncultured Nocardioidaceae bacterium. Taxonomy (GTDB): domain Bacteria; phylum Actinomycetota; class Actinomycetes; order Propionibacteriales; family Nocardioidaceae; genus Nocardioides_B. The sequence continues at coordinate 8,310 of CAXSHL010000091.1, read as the reverse complement.
GGCAACGCGGTCGGCACGATCTGCCAGGAGAAGCCGAACCTGTCCTTGAGCCAGCCGCACTCGCCCTCCTCGCCGCCCTCGAGAAGCGTGCTCCAGTAGTGGTCCACCTCCTCCTGGTCCCGGCAGCTGACCTGGAGGGAGACCGCCTCGGTGAAGGGGAATACCGGGCCGCCGTTCAGCGCCACGAACGGCCGGCCGTCGAGCTCGAAGCTGACGGTCATGGCGGAGCCGGGGGTGCCCGGGCCGGCCTCGCCGTACCTCGTGACGTCCCGGACCCGGGAGTTCGGGATGACCGTGCAGTAGAACTCGGCGGCCTCCTCGCCCTCGGTGTCGAACCAGAGGCAGGTGGTGATGATGCTCTCGGTCATGTCGAGCTCCTTCTCGTGCGGTGTGGGTCTCGCGGTCTCAGACCAACGGGCGGCCGGGAAGTCATCGCCGCAGCACCGACGCGAGCTCGCGGATGTCGGCCGGGCCGACCTGGCAGCAGCCTCCGACGTACGCCGCGCCCGCGGCCTCCCAGGCCGGTGCCAGGGACACGTCGAAGGACGCCGGGCCGCTCCAGGTGTGGGTGCCGCTGTCCCAGCCCTGGCCGGTGTTCGGGTAGGCCACCCCCGGCTTCCCGGTGACCGCGGCGGCGGTCCCGAGCGCCGGGAGGACGTCCTCGGGGCTGCAGCAGTTCACTCCGGTGGCGATCACCGACGTGCTGCCGACGACCACGGCGAAGGCCTCCTCGAGCGGCTGGCCTGCGCGGGTCGACCCACCCGCGCACGAGTAGGACAGCCAGGCCGGCACGCCGAGCTCGTCGAGCAGCGGCACTAGGACGGCGGCCTCGTCGAGGTCGGGGATCGTCTCGACGGCCAGCAGGTCCGGGGAGGCCTCCAGGAGCAGCTCGAGCCGTGGGAGGTGGAAGTCCCGGAGCCGGGCGGCGGTCAGGCCGTAGCGCCCGCGGTACTCCGAGCCGTCGGCCAGCACGGCGCCGTAGGGCCCGACGGACGCGGCGACGAACAGCGGTCGAGCGGGGGTGGTCAGCTCGTCGCGGACGCCGATCGCGACCTCGACGCTCCGCCGGACCAGGGCCCGGGCCTCCGCGCCCGAGAGTCCGGCGGCCTCGAAGCCGCCCACGCTGGCCTGGTAGCTCGCCGTGGTGGCGACCTCCGCGCCGGCCCGGTAGTAGGCCCGGTGCACGGCCGCGATCTCGCCCGGCGCGTCCTGCAGCAGCGAGGCGGTCCACAGGCCGCCTGCGAGGTCGTGCCCGCGGGCCGCCAGCGCGTTGGACAGGCCGCCGTCGAGGATCACCGGAGCAGTCTGGCAGGGTCTTGACATGAGCACCCCGCAGACGAAGACGCAGCGCGAGCAGCCCTGGTCCGACCAGCCCCCAGAGCAAGGGCAGGTGGTGGTCGTGTCCGACAACCCGATCGGCCGGGCCGTGGTCGAGATAGCGCAGGTGGCCGGTCGCCGTACGACGCTGCTGGCCGACGAGGGCGTCGAGCCGACACCCATGGCGTGGCTGACCGACCACCCGCTCGCACCCGGCGACGCCCTGGTGCTCTGCGACACGACGCCCCCGAGGCGGAGGCCCTGCTGCGGACAGCGCTCGACGGCGAGGCGGGCTACGTGGCGATGATGGGCAGCCGTCGCCGCGCCGAGCACGTGTTCGCGCTGCTCGAGGAGTCGGTGGCGCCCGAGACGCTGGCGCGGCTGCGGGTGCCGGCCGGGCTGAACATCGGGGGCAAGGCGCCGGGCGAGATCGCGCTGTCGGTGGTGGCCGAGATCGTGGCCGTCTCCCACGGGCGCGACGGCGGACCGATGAAGAGCTAGCCGCACCAGCACGCCGAGCACCGCCCCGGGCGATCCTGACAGTTCGCCGTGAACTTCCCGTGAACGCTGTGCTTGTGCTGAGCGAGGCCCGGCCCGGGGCGCCGCAGTCGTAGGGTCGGAACGTGTTCGGGCTGACGTCGGCTCTCGTGCTGTTCCTGGCCATCGCCACGGCAGTGGTCGCGCCGTCCTCGCTGGTCTACCTGTCGGCCCGGAGGCGGACAGGCGCCGGCCGCACCCGCCGGTCGAGGCTCGCCACCGGAGCGGCGGTGCTGTCGCTGGCCCTCGTCGCCCAGGTGGCTGCCGTCAGCGCCGTCGGCCTGGCGGTCAACCGGAAGTTCGACTTCTACAGCGACTGGGGAGACCTGCTCGGCAAGCAGCGCGACGCCGCCGGCATCGCGGGGAACGGCGGACTGGACCGCGGCCGAGGCCGCCTGGAGGTGCTGCCGGTCGACGGCAAGGCGTCGCACACGCGCTCGGAGATGCTCGTCTGGCTGCCACCGCAGTACTCCGAGCCGGCGTACCGTCACCACCGGTTCCCCGTCGTCGAGTTCCTGCCCGGCCAGCCCGAGCAGCCCGCAGGCGTCTTCCGCGGGTTCGAGCTCGGCTCCACCGCGCAGGCAGCGATCTCCTCGGGCCGCGTGCCGCCCTTCGTCCTGGTCGTCCCCCCGCTGATGATCCGGCCGCCCAGCGACACCGAGTGCACGAACGTGCCGCACGGCCCGAAGGCCCTCACCTGGCTGGGATCCGAGGTCCCGCACGCAGTGACCGCACACCTGCGCGTCGACCCACCGGGCAGGCACTGGTCGGTGATGGGTTGGAGCACCGGCGCGTTCTGCGCAGCCAAGCTCGTCTACGCCTACCCTCGCGAGTTCGCGGCCGCCGTCGGCCTGGGTGGCTACTACCAGCCGATCACCGAGCAGACCTGGCCGAACCTGTTCGGCGGACTGCCCCGGGTCGAGCGGCACAACTCTCCGCAGTGGCTCTACGCCCACCGCAGCTCCGGGCTGACCGCCCGGCTGCTGATCGTGAGCAGCCGCCAGGACGGTGAGTCGTGGGCGTCGTCGGCGCGGATGATCGCGGCGACCCGCGACAACCCCGACGTCAGCCGGGTGGTGGTGGCCAGGGGTGGTCACAACTTCGGGGTCTACCGCCCGTACGTCGGACCGGGACTGCGCTGGCTCACCCGCGGGCACGTGCTCGGGTGAGGCGTCCCGCCGCACCGGCGATCGCCCTGCTCGCAGTCCTGCTGTCGACGTCGGCGTGCAGCACGCCGTCGTCCGGCAGCCGGGCGGACGCCCGCACCGGCGGCAGCGTGACCGTCGTGGGCCTCGGCGACTCGGTGATGCTGGGCACCAGCTGTGGCTGCGACGGCATCATGGCCGACTACGCCCGGCGTGAGCAGGCGAGCTCCGGCGTCCGCATCGTGCCGGTCAACCGAGGCGCCTCCGGCGCCACCGCGGCGACCCTGCGGTCCGACCTCCGGAGCGGGGCGGAGCTGGGCCAGGTCGGTCGGGCCAGGGTCGTGGTGGTCGTCATCGGTGCCAACGACCTGGTGCCCCAGCTCCGGCGCCAGGAGGGGTCCGGCTGCCCCGCGTCCTGCTACGCCCCGGCGGTCACCGCGATGGGCGAGCGGCTGCACGACGTGCTGGCCCGCGTCTCGAGCGCCCGGAGGTCGAGCACCGGTCCCGTGCTGGTGCTCGACTACTGGAACGTGTTCCCCGACGGTCGGCAGACCGAGGGGCGCCAGGGCGCGGCGCTGGTCGGCTGGGCCCGCCGCGTCAGCCGGGTCGCCAACGCGACCATCTGCCGGACGAGCGCCGCCTTCCACGACACGTGCGTCGACCTCTACGGACCGATGCTCGGCGCCGAAGGCGACCCGACCGATCTGCTCGCGGCCGACGGGGACCATCCGAACGCCCAGGGCGTCGAGCTGATCGTCGACCGCCTCCTGGCGGCCACCCCGAAAGGGGTCTTCGACCGCTGACGAGCGGGCAGCTCAACGCGGCGTCGGCCTGACGAACGGGAACGCCAGCACGGACCGGATCGGCACGCCGGTCACCGCCATCACGAGCCGGTCGACCCCGATCCCGAGACCCCCGGTGGGGGGCATCCCCAGCTCGAGGTCGGAGAGGAACGCCTCGTCGACCTCCATCGCCTCGAGGTCGCCGGCCGCGGCCTTGTGCGACTGCACCACCAGGCGGCGCCGTTGCTCGACGGGGTCGGTCAGCTCGGAGTACGCCGTCGCGATCTCGCTGCCTGCGACGACCAGGTCCCACCTCTCGGCGAGGCCGGCCGCCGAGCGGTGCGGGCGTGCGAGCGGTGAGGTCTCCGCGGGGAAGTCGACGTAGAAGGTGGGCGTGGTCGTCGACGGCTCCACCAGGTCGCCGTACAGCTGCTCGAGGATCGCGCCCACGCCCATGTCTCCGCGTGGCCGGCTGCCGTGCTCGCGCGCGATGCTCCACGCGAGGTCGAAGTCCATGCCGGTGTGCACCGACGTGCCCACCGCCTCGGACACCGCGTCGAGGAACCGGACCACCCGGAAGGAGACCAGGGGGACGAGTCGGCCGGACCCGTCCGGCAGCACCTCCTCGCCGTGCGCCGCGACCGCCGCGGCCCGCACCAGGCGCTCGGTCAGGAGGCGCATGTCGGTGTAGTCGGCGAGCGGGCGGTAGGCCTCGAGCGCCGTGAACTCCGGGTTGTGGCTGGCGTCCGCGCCCTCGTTGCGGAAGTTGCGGCCGATCTCGAACAGCGGGCCGAGACCGGCCACCACCAGGCGCTTGAGGTGCAGCTCGGGGGCGATCCGCAGGGACAGGTCCATCCCGTAGGCGTTGCTCCAGGTCCGAAACGGCCGGGCCGAGGCGCCGCCGTGCACCGAGGTGAGCATCGGGGTCTCGACCTCGAGGTAGCCCTCGGCCTCCAGAATCGTGCGCAGGCAACGGATGACGGCCGCACGGGTGCGCAGCAGGTCCGCCTGTCCGGGTCGCACGATGAGGTCGGCGACGCGTTCCCGGCGGGATCCCGAGTCCTGCACCGGGTCAGCGTGGTCGAACCGCAGCGGGCGCAGGGCCTTCGCGAGCATGCTCCAGCGCGTCACCAGGAGGGACGGCTCACCGGAGCAGGACCGACCGGCGACTCCCTCGACCCGGACCAGGTCGCCGGCATCGACGCACCGCGCGAACCGACGCGCTTCGGCCTGCGGGACCCGCGCCTCCAGGACCGCCTGCAGCCGGCATGGGCCGTCGGCCAGCACGGCGAAGACCACGCCGCCGTGGTCGCGCACCGCCGCGACCCGCGCCACCACGCCGCACTCCCGCTGGGGTCCAGCGAGGGGCCACGGGTCCTCCCCGAGCTCCTGCAGCGACGTCGCGGCGGCGAGCCGGGCGCGCTCCTGGTCGCTGCGCCGGGGATGCAGCGCGGGCACGGCCGGCTCCGACAGCGCGCGCACCTCCCGCAGCTCCTCGGTCGACAGCTCGCGGTCGGTCTCCCGCGCGTGCCACAGGCCCGCGGGGAGGAACCCCTCCGCCGTGCCGGCGGCCAGCGCGGCCAGGGGCAGAGCGACCCGCGACTCGCAGCACAGGTAGCGGGGTCGCCACTCCGGGTCGTACTTCTGGTTCGAGCGGTAGAGCCGCTCGAGCTGCCAGAACCGGTCGAGCCGGCCGAGGACGGTGTAGTTGAGCCGGGTCAGTGAGCCCGCTCCCAGGCGTGCGGCCTCTGCGTAGACGGACCGGAACATGCAGAAGTTCAGGGACACCCGCCGGACGCCGAGCTGCGGTGCCTGCCGCAGCAGCTCGGTCACCACGAGCTCCACGACGCCGTTGGGGGCGTCCGGCCGGCGGCGCATCACGTCCAGCGAGACCCCGGCCCGCCCCCAGGGCACGAACGAGAGCACCGCCTGGAGCGACCCGTCCGAGCCGCGGGCCACCGCGTGCAGCGCCTCCGCGTCGGCGGGGTCCCCGGGCCGGTTCAGGGCCATCGAGAACCCCCGGTCCGGCTCCTGGCCCCGCCAGCGCTCGGCGGCCTCGCTGATCTCCGCCAGCTCGGCGGCTCCGATCGCGCCCTGTCGCTCGAACGAGACGCTCACGCCTGCTCGACGCGCCCGCTTCGCGGCATGCCGGACGGGCGTCATCGCCGGCTGGTCCAGGGAGAACCGGTCGGGGTCGAGCACCGCCTCGTCGCCCATCCGCACCGGGAGGAGTCCGTGGGCGGCGTAGGCCCGGGCGCCCGCCTCGCTCGCCGAGAGCACCCCGAGCAGCCAGCCGAAGCGGCGCGCCTGCGCCTTCCACTCCGAGATCACCTCGTCCCAGTGGCGGGGGTCGCCGACCGGGTCGCCCGAGGCCAGCGAGACGCCGTGGATGACCCGGTAGGTCAGCACCGCGTCGCCGTGCGCGGACAGCACCGAGGACTTGTCGCGGCGGGTGGCGAAGTAGCCGAGCGAGTCGGCACCGTCGTACGTCGCGAGCAGGCGGCGGATGGTCAGCTCGCGCCCCGCGGACCAGCCGTCCTCGTTGCGCGCAGAGCGCAGGAAGACCCACACCGCGCTGAGCAGGGTGACGCTGACCAGCAGCGACGTGACCTGCGGCACCCAGGCGGCCACCTGTCCCAGGCCGCGGTCGTCGATCAGGTCGACGTCTCCGACGGACCGTCCCAGCGCCGCCCCCACGAGCTGCCACCGCACGCCCTCCTCGGTCGGCGTGAGGACCACGAGGAGCAGCCAGGTGGCGACGACCGAGGTCGTGAGGCCGGCGGCGAGCACGACGGCGGCCCGCACCCACGAGCCGGGACGCAGCTGTGCGGTGAAGGCTCCGCGCAGCCGCCAGAGCCAGACGAGAGCCACGAGCCCGACCGGGACCGAGAGCTCGTCGAGGGCGCGCGAGAAGGCCGCGTGCGAGAGCCAGTCGTTGCGGGGGACCTGGTCCCCCAGGGCGACCGCCGCGCACGCGTAGCCGGTGCCCAGCACCTGGCCCACGGCGACGACGACCAGCCCGGCCCGCTTGCGACGCAGCAGGGCCACGGTGGTGATCGCGAGCAGCACGACCGAGACCAGCGACCGGCTGACCGGGACGTTGATCACCCCGAAGGCGGTCTCCACCCAGGTCGTGTCCGGGGAGTCCCACCGCTTGAGCAGCCACAACCCGAGTGCGGCCACGGTCGCGACCGCGTAGACCGCGGCGAGGGCCGCTCCCTGGCTCTCTCCGCGCTCGGTGGGCCCGCGGCGGGCTGCTTGCACCTCACAAGTTCCTCACGGCCGGCGAAGAGGAGCCTCACAGGATGCTGAGGAGCAGCCGAGAATCTGCGGTCAGTCGGTGAGGTTCTGCAGGCGGACCTGGCCCCGGGCAGCCACCCGCCCCTGCTCGTCGACGGTCTCGACGACCCAGACCTGCTGGGAGCGACCCTGGTGCAGCGGGGTCGCGGTCGAGGTCAGCGTGCCCTCGCGCACCGCGCGGTAGAAGTCGGTGTTGTTGTTGACGCCGACCACCTTGCCGCGCTCACCCATCCAGACCGCGGCGCCCACGCTGGCCAGCGTCTCGATGACGCTGCAGTGCACGCCCCCGTGGACGATGCCGTAGGGCTGGTGGAGGTCGGGGCGAGCGGTCCAGGTGGCCACCACCCGGTCGCCGCTGACGTCGGTGAAGTGGACGCCGAGGTGGTCGACGTACGCTCCGGCGCTGTCGGTGCCCAGCGTTGCCTGAAGGGGTGACTCGCTCATCGAGCCAGTATCCCAACGCCCCGTCCCATCCCGGCGACCGGCTACAAACGCTCGACAGAGCCTTGGCATGTTCGCACGAGAAGTGTAGAACTTATCCATGACGGACCATCGAACCGACGACCGCACCGGCGCTGCACCCAAGCCGACCGGGCCGGTCAGCACCATCGACTACACCGAGCGGATCCCGAACAACGTGGACCTCGCGCACGACCGCCGCCTCCAGCGGGCGCTCGAGGGCTGGCAGCCCAAGTTCATCGACTGGTGGAAGACGCTCGGGCCCGCGCTGCCGACCAAGGACGTCTACCTGCGGACGGCGATCGCCGTCGGTCGTGACGGGTGGGCGCACTTCGACCACGTGCCGATGGAGGACTACCGCTGGGGCATCTTCCTGGCCGAGCAGAACCCGGACCGGGTGGTCGGCTTCGGCAAGCACAAGGGCGAGCCGGCCTGGCAGGAGGTCCCCGGCGAGCACCGCGCGGACCTGCTGCGGCTGATCGTCATCCAGGGCGACACGGAGCCCGCGTCGGTGGAGCAGCAGCGGGTGCTGGGCAACACCGCACCCAGCATCTACGACCTGCGCAACCTCTTCCAGGTCAACGTGGAGGAGGGCCGGCACCTGTGGGCGATGGTCTACCTGCTGCACGCGTACTTCGGCAGGGAGGGCCGCGAGGAGGCCGAGCAGCTGCTCAAGCGCAACAGCGGTGACATCGACGCCCCCCGGATCCTCGGCGCGTTCAACGAGGAGACCACCGACTGGCTGCAGTTCTTCATGTTCACCTACTTCA
>CAXSHL010000090.1:0-16126 GCA_964237315.1 uncultured Nocardioidaceae bacterium | reverse complement strand
TCCCGGCGCTGCTGCCGGTGCTGGACGACGAGGACCCCCTCGACGTGCTCGAGGCGGGCGGGACCCCGACGCTGGCCGAGCTGCGGCTGCACAACGGCACGATCTACCGGTGGAACCGCCCGGTGTACGACGTGGTGGCCGGCGTCCCGCACCTGCGGGTGGAGAACCGCGTGCTGCCCGCCGGGCCGACGGTCGCCGACACGATGGCGAACGCCGCGTTCTACTTCGGGCTGGTGCGCACCCTTGCCGAGCACGAGCGACCGCTGTGGTCGCAGATGTCGTTCAGCGCCGCGGAGGAGAACTTCCACGTCGCCGCCCGTCTCGGCATCGAGGCGGGCGTGTACTGGCCGGGTCTCGGCCAGGTGCCGGCCACCGAGCTGGTGGTCCGTCGGCTGCTGCCCATGGCCCGTGCCGGCCTCGAGTCGTGGGGGGTGCTCGCCGAGGAGCGCGACCGGCTGCTGGGCATCATCGAGCAGCGGTGCGTGGTCGGGCAGAACGGCGCGTCCTGGTTCGCGGACCGGTTCCACGCCCGGCTGGGCGGCGGCGCCGACCGCACCGAGGCGCTGCGCAGCACGCTGATCGAGTATCGCGAGCACATGCACACCAACGACCCGGTTCACACGTGGAGCTGACCGCCGTACGCCGGTGAGCCACGGGTCTCAGAGCGGTCTGCTCAGCGCAGACGCAGGCGCGCCCACAGCTGCTGGTCGCCGGAGACCACGTCCCGCCACCCCGCTCGGGTGATGACGTAGCAGCCGCCGAGTGGACGGCCGTGGATGCCGAAGGCGGTGCGCAGTGCGGCCAGCCAGTGCAGGTCCAGGTCGTGACACTCCGGCGTCCCGGGCCGCACCAGCCACGCGGTGCGCCAGGCCGACGGGCTCTCCGCGACCAGTCGGCAGGAGATGTCGATGCGCATCGCGACGTCCATCGCGGGCCGGTCCCGGGCGCGCAGCACGAAGCCGGTCCTGTCGCCACCGAGCTCACCGACGTGCACCGAGGGGTCGAAGGAGCGACGACTCTCCCCGTTGCGGAACCGCCCGACCTCCTCCCGCAGCTGGAGGCGGCGCAGGGTGGTCGACGAGGGGCCACCAGGGCGCTGGGCAGGCATCGGCACAGCATGCCTCGTGGTCCGTCGTGACGTGACCGGCCGTCCACAGGCGCGCAACGGCCGCCGCCTGCGATAGCGTCGTGCCGGCGACCGCACGTGCGGGTCGCCAGCCGTGTCGACTTCGCAGGAGGAGGCCCCATGGGCACCATCGTCGTGGGCTATGTGCCCAAGCCGGAGGGCCATGCTGCCCTGACCCGGGCAGCGCAGGAGGCGCAGCTGCGAGGCGCGCGCTTGGTCGTGGTCAACTCCCACCGGGGCGGTCGGGAGTTCGACCGTGATGACGCGGTCGAGACCGAGGAGGATCTCGAGGCGATCCGGACCCAGCTCCGCGACCTCGGCGTCGAGCACGAGATCCGCCAGCTGGTGCGGGGCATGGACCCGGCGGACGACCTGGTCAACGTCGCCAACGACGTGGACGCCGACTTCATCGTGATCGGTCTTCGCCGCCGGTCCCCGGTGGGAAAGCTCATCTTGGGCAGCAACGCACAGCGTGTGCTTCTCGACGCGCCGTGCCCGGTGCTGGCCGTCAAGGCCGACGAGGAGTGACCTCCCGCGCGGCCGGCGAGGCTTGGAAACAGAGGGGCCCGTGTCACAATGGGAAGCGCGGCCTTGACGTGAACGGGCCTTGCCGCGCCCCGCAACCGTTGTACGAGAGGTAGTTCGTGTCCTCGAGCTCGTCCCGCAAGCTTTCCGCTGATGTCCTGGGGCATCCCGACATCGTCACGCTGGTCGAGTCAGGCCGATCCACCGGACAGGTCACCGCAGACGCACTTCGTGCCGCGACTGCCGCCGCGGCGACATCTCCGCAGCACCTCAAGGCAGTGCTCAGGCACCTGAGCGAGGAAGGGGTCTCTGTCGTGGTCTCCGCCGAGGACGCCCGGTCTTTCCACCAGCCGAACCAGTCCAGCAAGTCCCCCGCAGTGGCCAAGCCGGTGGCAGCTGCGAGCTCCGGCTCGCGCACGACCGTCACCTCGAGCGCGAAGAAGGCCGCCGCGAAGAAGAGCCCGACCGCCGACGGACCCGATGCCAAGAAGGCCCCGGCCAAGCGGGCGCCGGCCAAGCGCCCGGCCGCCGCCGCGACGCCCACCACCGTGGAGGTCGAGCCAAACGGCAGTGCACCCGTCGAGGTCGCGGCCGACGGCAAGAAGGTCCTGCCCGACGTGCCGGACGAGGTGTTCGAGAAGGACCTTGCGACCGACCCGTCGCTGAAGGAGGAGGAGGACGAGAGCAAGGGCTTCGTCGTCTCCTCCACCGACGAGTCCGACGAGCCCGTGCAGCAGGTGATGGTCGCCGGGGCGACGGCGGACCCGGTCAAGGACTACCTCAAGCAGATCGGCAAGGTTCCGCTGCTGAACGCCGAGATGGAGGTCGAGCTCGCCAAGCGCATCGAGGCCGGCCTGTTCTCGGACGAGAAGCTGGCCAAGGGCGGCAAGATCGCCGTGAAGCCGCTCGAGGAGCTCGAGTGGATCGCGGAGGACGGCCGCCGCGCGAAGAACCACCTGCTGGAGGCGAACCTCCGCCTCGTGGTCTCGCTGGCCAAGCGCTACACCGGTCGCGGCATGCTGTTCCTGGACCTGATCCAGGAGGGCAACCTGGGCCTGATCCGTGCGGTCGAGAAGTTCGACTACACCAAGGGCTACAAGTTCTCCACCTACGCCACCTGGTGGATCCGTCAGGCGATCACCCGTGCGATGGCGGACCAGGCCCGGACCATCCGGATCCCGGTGCACATGGTCGAGGTGATCAACAAGCTCGCCCGCGTGCAGCGCCAGATGCTGCAGGACCTCGGCCGCGAGCCCACGCCCGAGGAGCTCGCCAAGGAGCTCGACATGACCCCGGAGAAGGTCATCGAGGTGCAGAAGTACGGCCGTGAGCCGATCTCTCTGCACACCCCCCTCGGCGAGGACGGCGACTCGGAGTTCGGCGACCTGATCGAGGACTCAGAGGCGATCGTGCCCGCCGACGCGGTGTCCTTCACGCTGCTCCAGGAGCAGCTGCACGCCGTGCTCGACACGCTCTCGGAGCGGGAGGCCGGCGTGGTGTCCATGCGCTTCGGTCTCACCGACGGCCAGCCGAAGACCCTCGACGAGATCGGCAAGGTGTACGGCGTCACCCGCGAGCGGATCCGCCAGATCGAGTCGAAGACCATGTCGAAGCTCCGTCACCCCTCGCGGTCCCAGGTGCTGCGCGACTACCTCGACTGAGCTCGCCCAGGCTCGGTCAGTCGGAGGTCAGCACCGGGTGGTCGCCGGCCTCGAGCGGGTCCAAGAAGACATCCCACGTCGACGGGGCGTCGCCCGAGATCGCACACCTGACCGCGACCGGAGCCGCCGGTGGTGGCACCGCGAAGAGCATCCGGCTCACGAGGCAGGTGCCGATCCGCTGAGGTCCGCGGCCGGCGTCGTACACAGGTCGTGGGCGCCCACGGCCCGAGCCACTCAGGCTCGGGTACTGCCGACCGGAGTCGTCCACCAGCGTCCAGACGAGCGAGTCAGAGCTCAGGAACGCGTGGCTGGTGCTGGTGGGCACGACGCAGGTCCGCACGACCACCGTGAGTGTCCTTCGCGCCCTTTCGGCCCCCGCGCTCATCTCCAGTGCGGAGACGCTCCCCCACGGAACCCGACGGGTGGCGCCGAGGGGCAGGGCAGTCCGCTCCTGGGCTGTCGGCCGACCGGCAACGGTTGACGTCGTGGGCCTGGACGCGTCGAGCGAGCCTGAGGAGGCCGCAGGAGGCGGGCTGCAGCCCGAGACGGAGATCGCTGCGATTCCGACCAGCACTGCGCCTGCTAAACGATTCATCCTGAACGCCCCCCGGAGTTCTTCCGGACAGGATATACCTTTTAGGCTGAATTGGGCAGTGTGACCTGTGCGGGATCGGTCGGTAGGGGTGGTCGCTCCGCGTGACGACGCGCACGAAACCTCAAGAAGTGATTGAGGGTTGGCCCAGCCGGGTACTGGGTCCTGGTTGCGCGCTCGCAACCAGAAACTGCACCTCAACGGAGGGACACACCGTGGGAATCATCGGCGTCATCATCGTCGGCATCATCATCGGACTGCTCGGCAAGTTCGTCGCTCCGGGCGACAAGGACAACATCCCGATCTGGCTGACCGTGCTGTGCGGCATCGGCGGGGTCATCATCGGCTGGTACATCTACTCGGCGTTCGGCGGCAACGGCAGCAACGGTGTCGACTGGGTCCGCTGGATCGTGGCGATCGTCGTCGCGGCCGTGCTGGTCGTGATCGCCTCGACCGTCACCGGTCGGAACACGTCCAAGCGCGTCTGACCGCGCGTCTGCCCGCGCGTCTGGCCGGCGCTCCTGCCGGATTCCCGGGCTAGCCGCCCGCCACCAGCACCACCGCCAGTGCACAGAGCCCGAGGCCGATGCCTTGGGCTCTGTGCACTCTCTCGTGCAGCACCACAGCGGCGAGCAGGACGGTGCTGGCCGGGTAGAGCGAGGCGAGCACGCCCGCCACGGTCAGGAAGCCCTGCTGACTGGCCAGCAGGAACGCCCCGGTGGCCGTCGCCCCCAGCGGTCCGCAGAGCACCGCCAGCCGCACCGTCCGCCCGCGAGGCACCCAGGTGGCGCGCAACCCGACGGCGAGCAGGACCACGGCGGGCACGCCGACCGCCTGGCACAGTGCCAGGGGCCACCACCCGGCGGACTGCGGCACCTGCCCCAAGGCGGCGAACAGCACACCGAACCCGAGCCCGGCCAAGGCCCCGTCCACGAGGCCGGCAGCGGTGACGCCGGTGCTCACTGGCCCGCCTCCCGCCGCTGCTCCGGTCCCTCCCGAGGCGTCCGCACCGTCCGGTGCGGCCGGCGGGCTCGAGACCAGCCAGATCGCGGGCAGGGCGGCCAGCACCCCCACCCATACCAGGGGCGCCGGCCGCTCGCCGGTGACCACCCCCGCCAGCACGGGCACCAGTGCTGCCCCGACCGCCGAGACCGGCGCGACGACACTGATCCGGCCGGCGGCGAACCCGCGATAGAGGAACCCGGCGCCCATCCCGCTCCCGACTCCGGCAAGCACCGCCCACCGGAAGTCCGCCGGGACCGGGTCGCCGTGCCCGAAGAGGGCCACGACGACGGTGCAGGACGCCGACGACAGCTGCGCCACGACGGACACCGACCAGGCCGACGTACGCCGGGACAGGAAGCCGCCCAGGAAGTCGGAGAGCCCGTAGGCCAGCGCGGAGACCAGGGCGAGGACGACGGCCATCTCAGACCCGGCGACGCTCAGACAACGACGGCCCCCACGAGCCAGGCCGACGCGGCGAGCAGGCCGGCTGCGAGCTCGATCAGGAGGGACAGGCCCACCGCCCGCAGCGCTGACCGCGTCGATGGCCAGGCCAGGTCGCGGCCCACCCGTTGGACCTCGCTGAGGTAGACACCCAGCACGAACCCGATCAGCAGCCCGACCACCGGGATCACGAAGAACCCGACCAGACCGAGCACGCCGCCGGCCAGGAGCGTCCGGTTCGGCACGCCGTCAGCCTTGAGCCGGCGACCTGGTACGGCGTACTTGACGACCGCTCCGACCACCAGGAGCCCGGTGACGACGGCGAACACCAGCCAGCCCGTCCCGGTGGCGGACTCCAGCGCCCAGACCAGCACGGCCGCGAGGATGAGCACCGACCCGGGAAGCACCGGCACCACGATCCCGACCAGCCCGACGAGCACGGCCACGCCCACCAGGACGTCGGTGAGCACCATGGGTGCCAGCCTGTCACAGCGACGTCACGTGCCCGCAATGAGCCCGACACGATCACCGAGAGACAGCGCAGGCCCCGGGCGATGCCCGGGGCCTGCGAAGCTGAGGTGGAGCGCCTGACTAGGCGTCCCCCTGGGAGCCGGCGGGGCTGTCGACCAGCTTGCCCGTCTCGTCCTGGACCGCGACCGCGACCTCGCGGAGCTTGTCGCCGTGCTCGCGTGCGTGGTGAGCGCAGAACAGCAGGTCGCCGCCTCCTGCGAGCTCGACACGGAGGTAGGCCTGGGCACCGCACCGGTCACAGCGGTCCAACGCTGTCAGCGGTGAGCTGGGGGCAACTGCAGTGGTCATCTGAGGCCTCTTTCCTTCCATGGTGTCCTGCTCAACGTATCCGGAGGTTCCAACTCTGTCCTGATCCGTCTCACTGGACCCAACAGTCGATCACGCCTGACGCTTCCCACTGCCGGCTGGTTTCCCTGTGTGTTCAGGTGACCTACGGCACATCAGTCCACTCGCAACCTTCCTCCCCGAGTGTGACGCGGATGTCGCACTTGTGTTGCCAATCGAGCCGAGTTGAAACGACTCGTTGTCACATCGTGACGCAACCCGGCGCCGATCGCGACTCGCACTCGCCGGATGCCTCGCCGATCCTGCACCCGGCTGCACCACAAGCATCGTCGCCGGGTGCGCCCTGCTTGAGCGCCGAGCGTGGCGAATCCGGCCGGGGGGTGGGCGCAGGTAGATTCGAAGCCTGCACCGTCCCACCTCGGCAAGGAGATCCGTGCCAGCCCGCACCGCCGGAGGAAGCGCCATCGACAACTCGTACAACGCCCGTCACCTTCTGGTCCTGGAGGGCCTCGAGGCGGTCCGGAAGCGACCGGGCATGTACATCGGGTCGACCGACAGCCGGGGCCTGATGCACTGCGTGTGGGAGATCATCGACAACGGCGTGGACGAGGCGCTCGCCGGTGCTGCCCGGCACATCGAGGTGGTCCTGCGCGCGGACGGGTCGGTCGAGGTGCACGACGACGGGCGGGGGATCCCGGTCGACAAGGAGCCCAGGACGGGACTGCCCGGGGTCGAGGTGATCTTCACCAAGCTGCACGCGGGCGGCAAGTTCGGAGGTGGCTCCTACGTCGCCACCGGTGGCCTGCACGGCGTCGGCGCCTCCGTGGTCAACGCCCTGTCAGCCCGCCTCGACGTCGACGTGGAGCGCTCGCCCGCGATCTCGGGGATGTCCTTCCAGCGCGGCGTCCCGGGCGTGTTCGAGGGTGTCGGACCCGGGGCCCCCTTCACGCCGCGCAGTGGTCTGACCCGCAAGGGCGCCCGGGTGCCGAAGGACCGCACCGGCACCCGGGTCCGCTTCTGGCCGGACCGGCAGATCTTCACGCGGGACGCCACGTTCGGCTACGACGAGCTGGTCACCCGGGCCCGGCAGACCTCCTTCATCGTCCCCGGCCTGGAGATCGCACTGTGTGACCGTCGAGGTGAGCCCCAGGGCGCCGAGGCGGTCGAGGACCGGTTCCGCCACGATGGAGGCATCGCCGAGTTCTGCGAGTTCCTGGCCACCGACCCGCCGGTCAGCGAGGTGCTGAGGCTGCAGGGCCACGACACCTTCACCGAGACCGTGCCGATGCTCGACGACGCCGGCCACATGACGCCCCAGGACGTCGAGCGGGACCTGGTCGTGGACGTGGCGCTGCGCTGGGGGACCGGCTACGACACCGAGCTCCGATCGTTCGTCAACGTGATCGCCACGCCCAAGGGCGGCACCCACGTGGCCGGCTTCGAGCAGGGCCTCACCCGGACCTTCAACGACGCACTGCGGTCCACCAAGCAGCTGCGGGCCAAGCCGCAGTTCGAGGGCCAGACCAAGGAGGTCCTCGGCACGCCCGCAGCCCGCAGCGTGGTCCGCAAGGTGGTGGCCAACCAGCTCAAGGATTTCCTCGGCTCGACGAGGCGCGCCGACCGCGCGGCCGCCAAGATCGTCCTGGAGAAGGTCGCGAACGCGTCGCGCACCCGGCTCGCGGCCCGTCAGCACCGGGAGACCCAGCGCCGCAAGAACGCGCTGGAGTCCAGCGCGCTGCCCTCCAAGCTGGCGGACTGCCGCTCCAACGACATGGAGAGGAGCGAGCTGTTCATCGTCGAGGGAGACTCCGCCCTCGGCACCGCCAAGCTGGCCCGCAACTCGGAGTTCCAGGCGCTGCTGCCGATCCGCGGCAAGATCCTCAACGTGCAGAAGGCGTCGGTCGGCGACATGCTCAAGAACGCCGAGTGCGCCTCGATCATCCAGGTGGTCGGTGCCGGGTCCGGACGGACGTTCGACATCGACGCGCGCCGCTACGGCCGGATCATCTTCATGGCCGACGCGGACTCCGACGGGGCGCACATCCGCTGCCTGCTCGCCACCTTGTTCTTCAAGTACATGCCCGAGCTGATCACCGAGGGCCGGGTCTACAGCGCCGTGCCCCCGCTGCACCGCATCGAGCTGTCCAACCCCAAGAAGGGCATGGACAAGTACGTCTACACCTACTCCGATGCCGAGCTGCAGCGTCGGCTGGCCGAGCTGACCAAGCGGGGCGTGCGCTGGAAGGACCCGGTGCAGCGCTACAAGGGTCTCGGCGAGATGGACGCCAGCCAGCTCGCGGAGACCACGATGGACCCCCGCCGCCGCACCCTGCGCAGGATCACCATCGACGACGCCGACGCGGCGGTGCAGGTGTTCGAGCTGCTGATGGGCTCGGAGGTCGCACCCCGCAAGGACTTCATCGTGCAGGGCGCCTACGAGGTGGACGCCGAGGCCATCGACACCTGAGCGGCGTCCCGCGTGGAAGCTCTACAGCCGGCGGTCGAGCAGACCGGTGTCCACGTCGTAGAGGAAGCCGCCGACCTCCACCGACCCGGGGATCAGCGGATGGGACCGGACGGACCGCACGTCGTCCTCCAGCGCCGCCTCCTGGTCCTCGACCACCCCGAAGGTCTGCCACGAGGCGTCCTGGCCGGCGGACGCACCGACCCGCTCGCGCAGCTCCTCGAGCGTCGAGGACGCCATCGCGCACCGGGTGTGCGGGACGACCAGGATCCGGTTCACGTTGAGCAGGTGCACGCCCAGCACGAGGGCCTCGAGGGCGGCGGCGGTGACCCGGCCGCCCGGGTTGCGGAAGATCTTGGCGTCCCCGGGGCTCAGCCCGAGCATGCCCAGCGGGTCGATGCGGGAGTCCATGCAGGTCACCACGGCGACGCCGCGATGGGCCACGCCGTCGAACCCGCTGAGCGCGAAGGTCTCGGCGAACCGGCGGTTCGCCGAGAGCAGGTCCTCGAAGGGGTCGGTCACGGCGGCAAGATATCGGATGCCGCCGCCCTCTGCCAGCCGGTGTCATCCGGTGTCACTTGGGAGTCAGCCGGTTCTGCCCGGTGTCAGCCGGTGGCAGCCGGCTCGCTCCGCAGCAGGAGCAGGGCCAGGAGCGCGGCCACCAGCGCACAGCAGGCGGCTCCGACGAACACGGTCTCCAGCTGGGCCAGGCCGGCCTCCTTGAGCAGCCGGGTGTACGCCGCGCACTGCGTGCCCGACGTGCACACGTCCGCCGGGGCGGGGAGGCCGACCTGCACGGCGTAGTAGCGACGGAGCCCGAGGGTGGTCAGCGCCGAGATGCCGACCAGCATCCCGACCATCCGGGCCACCACCACCAGCGCCGTCGTGACGCCGTGGACGGCGTCAGCGGTAGCGGCCAGCAGAGCCACGTTGACCGGGGCCAGGGCGAGACCGAAGCCGAGCCCGGTCAGGACCAGCGGCACGGTGGCCACCGCGCTGGCCAGGCTGGTCAGCCCCCAGGTGGACATCGCGCCGAAGCCGACGACGGCCAGCAGCATCCCGCCCGCGGCGACCACCCCGGCCGGCAGCCGGCGGGTGAGGTAGCCGCCGGCCAGTGCCCCGACCGGCAGGGCCGCCAGCAGCCGCACCAGGACCAGGGCGGCGTCCAGCTGGGAGTCCGGGTAGACCGTCACCCGCGCGAAGAGCGGGATGTCGACGAGTGCGGCGATCAGCGCGGCTCCGACGAAGAAGCTCACGGCCAGGGCGCCCCAGGCCGGCCGCGCGGCCAACGCGCCGTGCGGCACGAGCGGCCGGGCCGACCTGCGGCTGTGTCGCCAGAACAGCACGGCGAGGACGGCGGCGCCGACCAGCAGCCACGGGCCCGCCGGTGACAGCACGGAGACCTCCGGGTCGGCCGTCGCGAAGGCCAGGATCACCCCGGCGAGCGCAGCCGCCAGCAGGCCGGCCCCGAGCAGGTCGGCCTGCTGTGCGACACCGGCCCAGCGGCGTAGGTCGACCAGCGGACGTCGCGCGGTCAGGCACCGCAGCAGGAACGCGAGAGCAGAGCCGATGGTGACCAGACCGACCGGGGCGGCCCAGCGTCCGTCGCCGGTGACCGGGACGAACGCGAGACCGAGCGTGACGCCGGTCGTCAGGAACGCCGGGCGGAGCATCGTCAGCGCCAGCGACACCACGCTCAGCACCGCCAGGGCCGCCCCAGCCAGGTCCGGCCCAGTCAGGTCCGGCCCAGTCAGGTCCGGCCCAGTCAGGTCCGGCCCAGGCAGGTCCGGTCCAGCCAGGTCCGGTCCAGCCAGGTCCGGTCCGACCGGGTCCGGGCGGCTCGGGTCCCCACCGCTCGAGCTCCGGTCGCTCAGGTCCTGGCCCCGTGCGCCGCGAGGTGCCCGGCCGGTCGCCCGGAGCGCCGCCGCGAGGAGCAGGCCGGCGACCAGGTTCGCCGCGAAGATGGCCTGCCACGGCGCGACGGCGAGCACCACGGCGCCGTACACGGGCCCGAGCACACTGCCGAGCTCCTGGACGGCTCCGACGACGCCCAGCGGCACCCCACGTCGGGCGGGCGGGTAGAGGTCGGCCACCAGGGCGAGCGTCGCCGGCACCAGGCCCCCACCGCCCACCCCCTGAAGGAACCTGCCGGTCACCATGCTCGGCAGGTCGTAGGCCGCGGCGGTGACCAGCGACCCGAGCGCGAAGACCACCAGCGAGCCCACCAGGACCGGCAGCCGACCGCGGAGGTCCGCGATCCGGCCGACCAGTGGCAGCATCGCGACATAGCCGAGCAGGAAGCCGGACACGATCGGCGCCGCCCGCTGCAGCTCGTCGACGGCCAGCCCGACGCTGGTCATCATGTCCGGCAGGGCGAGGACCACCACGTAGGTGTCCGCGGCCGCGAACGCCACGGCCACCGCGGCCAGGGACAGCAGCAGCCGGCTGCCGGTCGCCGCCTGCCCGGAGCGGGTCACTGGACGGTCACGGGGCGGTGATGTTCTTCTTGGTGCCGTAGTCGTCGAAGGTGATGGTGTAGGTGACGTCCTTGGCCTTGGGGTAGAAGGGGCCGCGGAGCACCGCCTTGGCCAGCCGGTCCGCGTCGCTGACGGTGAAGGTCGCGTCGAAGCTCGCCGAGCGGGTGGCGCTGGGGATGACATCGGCGACCGCCGTGCCCGGGAGCTTGGCGGAGTAGCTGGTCAGCACCGCCTTGCCCTCGCGGACCTGGTCCCCCCGCTTCGCGTCCGTGGCGGAGGTCAGCAGGGAGGACAGGCCGCCGTCGTCGTTCAGCAGGTCGGCCGGGTCGGGCGCGCCGTAGTCGCCGGGGTCGATCGCCACGAACTTCGTGGTGAACGGCAGCTTGGCGAACACCTTGCCGTTGACGGCCACCACTGCGGCGTCGGCCGTCACTCCGCTCACCGACACCTTGATCTTCCCGTCGAACGCCGGGTCGTGGGTGCCCACCCCGGTCGCGGTGAGCAGGCCGCTGACCCCCTTGGGCAGCGCGTCGGTGGACAGCCCGATCTTGACGCCACTGGTGGCGTCGAGCTTCTTCTTCGCGGCCGCCAGGGTCTTGGTGGGGCTGACCTTGGCCCCGTCGTCGCCCCCCGAGCAGCCGGCCAGCAGCGCGAGCGACACCACGACCGGCACCAGGACCGGCACCAGGACCGGCACCGTGACGGCCGCAGCCCGCCGCGCACCGCCTCCCAGGGGACTCCGCCGGGTCGTCCGGCGCGGGGTGCTCATGTCGCCCAGCCTGTCACGCGGCCCCCGGGCTAGGTGCCCGAAACCAGCGAGTCGACGGGTCCCGATGCGGCCGCGAGGGGTTGCGACCCGGGGAGGCCCGACCCGTCGCGGCGTCCGGTCGCCGGCGGCAGGTCCACGGGCGCACCGCTGGCGGCGGCGGCCCGGGCGGGTCCGGGACCGGCCCAGGCGAAGACCAGCGTGTCCTCGCCCTTGAGGAACCGGTGGCAGCGCACGCCGCCGGTGCCGCGTCCCTTGGGCGGGTACTCCGAGAACGCGGCGACCTTGACCGACCCGGGCTCGGTGCCGGGCAGTGCCCTGCTCGACCCCGATGCGGTGACCAGCACCGTGGACTCGTCGGCGGAGAAGGCGCCGAAGAAGACGACGTGCTCACCGGTGGCGAGGCGGACGCCCGCCATCCCGCCGCCTGAGCGCCCCTGCGGCCGGACCGCTCCGGCGGGGAAGTGCAGCAGCTGCGCGTCGGAGGTGACGAAGCACAGCTCCTCCTCACCGGTGCGCAGCTCGACGGCCCCCACGACCTCGTCGCCCTCGGCGAGCCGGAGCACCTCCCAGGAGTCACGGTTGCCCAGCACCTCTGCGTTGACCCGCTTGACCACGCCCGAGCGGGTGCCCAGTGCGTGCCCGGGTGTGCTCTCGGGTCGGGACGAGGAGTCCCCTGAGTCCGAGGTGGCCAGTGTGGTCGGTGTGGTCAGTGTGGTCAGGGACAGCACCCGCTCGTGGGGCTGCAGCGGCAGGAACTCGGTGGCCGGTGCGCCGCCCTGCAGGTGCGGGTGGTTGGCGGTGGCGGGCAGGGTGGGCAGGTCGAGCACATCGAGCTTGACCAGCCGGCCCGTGCTGGTGAGCGCCCCGACCTGGCCGCGGGCGGTGCTGCGGACCGCCGAGACGATCACGTCGTGTTTGCTGCGGCCGCCGCCCTCGCCGGGCAGCCCGGTGTCCGCCGTCCTGGCCAGCAGGCCGCTGCTGGAGAGGTAGACCAGGCACGGGTCGTCGGCCACCTCGAGCGGCGCTGCGGCCGTGACCGGCTGGCCGGCCGACTCCAGCAGGATGGTGCGTCGCGGGGTGCCGTAGGTCTTCGCCACCTCGCTGAGCTCGTCGGCGACGACCTGGCGCAGCAGCCCCTCGTCGGACAGGATCGCGTCGAGCCCGGCGATGGTCTGCTCGAGCTCCGTGCGCTGCTTCTCCAGCTCGATGCGGGAGAACCTCGTCAGCCGCCGCAGCGCCATGTCCAGGATGTGGTTGCTCTGGATCTCGCTGAGGTCGAAGACCTGCATCAGCCGCTGCCGCGCCTGCTCCGCGTTGTCGCTGCTGCGGATCAGCGCGATCACCTCGTCGATGTCGAGGATCGCGACCAGCAGCCCCTCGACCAGGTGCAGCTGGTCATGGGCCTTGCCGCGCCGGAACACCGTGCGCCGGCGTACGACGTCGAAGCGGTGCCCCAGGAAGACCTCGAGGAGCTGCTTGAGGCCGAGCGTGCGGGGCTGCCCCTCGACCAGCGCGACGGCGTTGATGTTGAAGGAGTCCTCCAGCGGGGTCAGCCGGAACAGCTGCTCGAGGATGGCCTCGGCGACGAAGCCGTTCTTCACCTCGATGACCAGCCGGAGGCCCTTCTCGAGGTCGGTGAGGTCCTTGACGTCGGAGATGCCCTGCAGCTTCTTGCCCTGCACCAGCACCTTGATCCGGTCGATGACCCGCTCGGGCCCCACGCCGTACGGCAGCTCGGTCACCACGATGCCCTGTCGCCTGGCGCTGACGCTCTCCACGCGGGCCGTCGCCCGCATCCGGAACGCGCCGCGGCCGGTCTCGTAGGCCTCCCGGATGCCGTCGAGGCCGACGATCTTGCCCCCGGTGGGCAGGTCGGGCCCGGGGACGAAGCGCATCAGGTCCTCGAGGCTCGCCCCGGGATGGGTGACCAGGTGCCGCAGCGCCTGGGTCACCTCGACCAGGTTGTGCGGGGCCATGTTGGTGGCCATGCCCACGGCGATGCCGGAGGCGCCGTTGACCACGAGGTTCGGCAGGGCCGCCGGCAGCACCACCGGCTCCAGCTCCCGGCTGTCGTAGTTGGCCTTGAAGTCCACCGTGTCCTCGTCGATGGACGCCGTCATCGCCTGCGCCGGAGGCGCCATCCGGCACTCGGTGTAGCGCATGGCCGCCGGGCCGTTGTCCGGTGACCCGAAGTTGCCGTGCCCGTCCACGAACGGCACCCGCAGCGACCACGGCTGCACCATCCGGACCAGCGCGTCGTAGATCGCGCCGTCGCCGTGCGGGTGCAGGCGGCCCATCACCTCACCGACGACCCGGGCGCTCTTGACGTGCCCGCGGTCCGGTCGCAGACCCATCTCCGCCATCGTGTAGAGGATCCGGCGCTGCACCGGCTTCAACCCGTCCTTGGCGTCGGGCAGGGCACGGCTGTAGATGACCGAGTAGGCGTACTCCAGGAAGCTCGAGCGCATCTCGTCGCCGACGTCGATGTCGAGGATGTGCTCCTCGAAGTCGTCGGGTGGGGGAGGGTGCTTGGTGGAGCGGGCCATGCGGGCCATTGTGGCTCCTCCCGCCGACAGCGGCCGACGGGCACGCCGAGCCGTCGCCGCGGGGGGTGGGTGCCGGTAGATTCCCCCCGTGAGCATCACCACCCCCACGGCGTCGTACCCCCGGCACTGGGAGGCCGACGTCCTGCTGCGGGACGGCCAGGTCGCCCACCTGCGGCCCATCCACGCGGAGGACCGCGACCTGCTCGTCGAGTTCTACAAGGAGGTCTCGGCCGAGTCGAAGTACCTGCGGTTCTTCGCCCCGATGCCCGAGCTGTCCGAGCGCGACCAGCTGCGGTTCACCAACGTCGACCACCGCGACCGGGTCGCGTTCGTGCTCACGATCGCGGGGAAGATGATCGCGGTGGGCCGCTTCGACCGGATCCCGGCCGAGGAGAGCAAGGAGCCGGGCGTCGTCGAGGCGGAGGTCGCCTTCCTCGTCCAGGATGCCCACCAGGGTCGCGGCATCGCCAACCTGCTCCTGGAGCACCTCGCCCAGGCCGGTCGGGAGCGCGGCATCGACCGCTTCGTGGCCGACGTGCTGCCCAACAACCGGCGGATGATCCAGACGTTCAAGGACGCCGGCTACCGCGTCGTCGGCGGATACGAGGACGGCGTGATGAGGGTCGTCTTCCCCATCGACGCCACCGACACCTCGGTCAGCGTCATGCAGGCGCGTGAGCACCGCGCCGAGTCCGCGTCCATCCAGAGGTTCTTCAGCGCCCGGAGCGTTGCGGTGATCGGCGCGTCCCGCCGTCACGACACGATCGGCCAGACCCTCGTGCGCAACCTGGTGCTCGGGGACTACCAGGGTCGGGTGTACGTCGTGAACCGGGCCGCCACCTCGGTCGCCGGGCTGCCCGCCTACGCCTCGGTCGGCGACATCCCGGACTCCGTGGACATGGCGATCGTGGCCGTGCCCGCCGAGTCGGTCCAGGAGGTGGTCCTGGACTGCGCCGCGAAGGGGGTGCACGGCCTGTTGGTCATCTCCTCGGGGTTCGCCGAGACGGGCGAGGAGGGCCGGCAGCGCCAGCGGAGGCTGGTCGGGCTGGCCCGCAGCTACGGTCTGCGGCTGATCGGCCCCAACGCGCTCGGCCTGATCAACACGGCCGCCGACGTCTCCCTGAACGCGTCGCTGTCCACGCTGATGCCGCCCCGCGGCCGCGCGGGGTTCTTCTGCCAGTCCGGGGCGCTGGGCGTGGCCATCTTGGAGAAGGTGGACCGACGAGGGCTCGGGCTCTCCTCGTTCGTGAGTGCCGGCAACCGCGCGGACGTCTCGGGCAACGACCTGCTGCAGTACTGGGAGGAGGACGACGAGACCGAGGTGGTCCTGCTCTACCTCGAGTCGATCGGCAACCCGCGCAAGTTCAGCCGGCTGGCCCGGCGGGTCTCGCAGCGCAAGCCGGTGATCGCCGTGAAGTCCGGCCGCTCGACACAGGGTGTGCCGATGGGCCACGCGGTGCGGTCGATGCTCGCACCGCAGGCCGCCGTGGACGCGATGTTCCGGCAGGCCGGGGTGATCCAGGTGGACACCCTCGACGAGATGTTCGACGTGGCCCAGCTGGTGGCCCACCAGCCGCTCCCGCGGGGCAACCGGGTCGCCGTCGTCGGCAACTCCGACGCCCTCGGGCTGCTCGCCGCCGACGCCGCGGTGTCCGTCGGGCTGCAGGTCAAGGAGTCGATGGCCCTCGGTGCCGAGGCCACCGC
>CAXSHL010000089.1:0-16251 GCA_964237315.1 uncultured Nocardioidaceae bacterium | reverse complement strand
GCCACCACCCCGAAGAACTCGACCGTGGCCTCGCTGTCCATCGGCGGGCGCCGGTTGTTGATCAGCCATCGCGAGGCCCGCTCCACCAGGGTGCGCATCTCCAGGCGCATCCGGGTCGCCACCGCCGCGTCGAGGTCGTTGTCGTGGGAGTTGATCTCGTCGACCAGGGCCCGGGACCCGTAGATCTCCCGTGCCACGAAGTTCGCGCGCACCAGCTCCTGCGCGGACGCCGCGGTCTCCTCCGAGAGCCGGTGGAAGAACGTCATACCGGCTCCGTTGACCAGGTCGTTGACCACGCTGGTCACGATGATCTCGCGGCGCAGCGGGTGGGACTCCATCTGGCTGCGGTAGGTCTGGCGCATCTGCTGGGGGAAGTAGCTGAACAGGTCGGTGCGCAGGAACGGGTCGTCGGCCAGCTCGGTCTCGATGAGCTCGTCGGCGAGCACGATCTTCGTGTAGGCGAGCAGCACCGACAGCTCCGGGACCGTGAGCCCCTCCTGGCGCTCGCGTCGCTCGGCGACGGCCTTGCGGCTCGGCAGCGCCTCGAGAGCCCGGTCGAGCAGCCCTTGGCGCTCGAGCCGGCGGATCCAGTCCTCGTGCACGTGCAGCAGCTGCGGTGCCTGGATCGCGGCGTTCGCCAGCGCCTTGTTCTGCTCGTAGTTGTCGACGAGCACCAGGTCCCCGACCTCGTCGGTCATCGAGGCCAGCAGGTCGTTGCGCTGCTTCACGGTGAGGTCGCCGTCGAGGACCACCTTGTCCAGCAGGATCTTGATGTTCACCTCGTGGTCGGAGGTGTCCACGCCGGCCGAGTTGTCGATGAAGTCGGTGTTGATCCGGCCGCCCCGGCCGCCCGCGCCGTCCCGGGCGTACTCGATGCGGCCGCGCTGGGTCAGGCCGAGGTTGCCGCCCTCGCCGACGCAGCGGCACCGCAGCTGGCGTCCGGTGACCCGGATCGGGTCGTTCGCCTTGTCGCCCACCTCGACGTCGGTCTCACCCTCGCTCCTGACGTAGGTGCCGATCCCGCCGTTCCACAGCAGGTCCACCTCGGCGAGCAGGATGGCGCGCATCAGCTCGGTGGGGGTCAGGTGCTCGACCGAGTCCTCGAGGGACAGCGCCTTGCGCACCTGCGGACTCACCGGGATCGACTTCAGCGACCGCGGGTAGACCCCACCGCCCTCGGAGATCAGGGTGGTGTCGTAGTCCGCCCAGCTCGAGCGGGGCAGCGCGAAGAGCCGCTTGCGCTCGGCGTACGACGGGGCCACCGCCGGGTCCGGGTCCAAGAAGATGTGCCGGTGGTCGAAGGCCGCGACCAGCCGGATGGTCTCCGAGAGGAGCATCCCGTTGCCGAACACGTCACCCGACATGTCACCGACGCCGACGCAGGTGAACTCCTCGGTCTGGCTGTCGACCCCCATCTCCCGGAAGTGCCGGCGCACAGACTCCCAGGCGCCCCGCGCGGTGATGCCCATCGCCTTGTGGTCGTAGCCGACCGACCCTCCGGACGCGAAGGCGTCCCCGAGCCAGAAGCCGTAGTCCTTCGCGACGCCGTTGGCGATGTCGGAGAAGGTGGCGGTGCCCTTGTCGGCGGCGACCACGAGGTAGGAGTCGTCCCCGTCGTGACGCACCACCCGCGGCGGGGGCACCGTCTCGTCGCCCTGCAGGTTGTCGGTGATGTCGAGCAGCCCGGAGATGAACGTCTTGTAGCAGGCGGTGCCCTCGGCGAGCCACGCCTCGCGGTCACTCGCGTCGGGGAGCTGCTTGCAGAAGAACCCGCCCTTTGCGCCGACGGGGACGATCACGGTGTTCTTCACCATCTGCGCCTTGACCAGGCCGAGGATCTCGGTGCGGAAGTCGTCGCGACGGTCCGACCAGCGCAGCCCGCCGCGGGCCACCGCCCCGAACCGCAGGTGCACGCCCTCCACGCGGGGCGAGTAGACGAAGATCTCGAACTTCGGCCGCGGCTCGGGCAGGTCCGGGATCGCCAACGGGTCGAGCTTGAACGAGATGTAGGACTTCGTCAGCCCCTCCTCGTCGGGCTGGTAGTAGTTCGTGCGCAGGGTGGCCTTGAGCACCGTGAGGTAGGACCGCAGGATCCTGTCGGAGTCGAGGCTCGCGACGTCGTCGAGCTGCCGCTCGATGCGCTTCTCGATCTCCTCGGACCGGGCCGCCCGTGCCTCGGGGTCGGGCTCGGGGTCGCCGTTGTGACCGGGGTCGAAGCGGGTCTCGAAGAGCTCCACCAGGCCCCGGGTGATCTCCACGTTCTGGGCGAGGGCGAGCTCGATGTAGTCCTGGGCGAACGGCGTGCCGCCCTGGCGCATGTACTTCGCGTAGGCCCGCAGCACCGTGGCCTGGCGCCAGGTCAGCCCGGCGGCGAGCACCAGCGCGTTGAACCCGTCGACCTCGTTGTCGCCCTCCCAGACCGCGTTCACGGCGTCCTGGAACAGCGCGCGGCTGTCGGCGGGCAGCTCGTGGGGATAGCGCAGCCCGAAGTCGTAGATGTGCGACTCGCGGTCCATGCCCACCAGGCTGTAGGGCCGTTCGTCGATGACCTCGACCCCCATCGAGGAGAGGATCGGGAGCACCTCCGAGAGGGAGAGCGGTGACCCGATCCGGAAGATCTTGAGCCGCGCCTCGTCGGGACGGGCGTCCATCAGCTGGTAGAACGACAGGTCCAGGCCGCCGTCGGCGGGGATGCCCTCCAGCCGGCCGAGGTCCACCGCCCCGGTGCGCGGCGGGTAGTCCTCCTTGTAGGCCTCGGGGAACGAGTCGGCGTACTTGCGCGCCAGCAGGGCGCCGTCCTCCTCGCCGTACTCCGCGTGCGCGGAGGCCACGAAGTCGTCGCGCCAGGACCGGGCTGCGTCGGCGAGGCGGCGCTCGAGGTCGGCCTGGTCGAAGTCGCCGACCAGCTCACCGGGCTTGGGCCGGATCACGAAGTGCAGGCGGGCCAACATCGACTCGGAGACGCGAGCGGTGTACTCCAGCGAGTCACCGTGCAGCCGGCGCTTGAGGATGGCGGCGATCCGCTCGCGGACGGCGGTCGTGTAGCGGTCGCGCGGCAGGTAGACCAGGCAGGACAGGTAGCGGCCGTAGGTGTCGCGGCGCACGAACAGCCGCAGCTGGCGCCGCTCGCGGGTGTGCAGGACCGCCTCCGCGATCGGCACCAGCTCGTCGATGGGCGTCTGGAACAGCTCGTCGCGCGGGTAGGTCTCCAGCACGTCCATCAGGGCCTTGCCGGTGTGGCTCTGCGGGTCGAAGCCGGCCCGGTCGATGACCTGCTGGGCCTTGACCCGGATCACCGGGATGCGCGTGAGCGACTCGGTGTAGGCCGCCGAGGAGAACAGCCCGAGGAACCGGCGCTCGCCGACCACCTCGCCCTGGTCGTCGAAGGTCTTCACCCCGACGTAGTCGAGGTAGACCGAGCGGTGCACGGTCGACTTGGAGTTGGCCTTCGCCAGCACCAGCAGCGTCTTCTCCCGGGCTCTCTCGGCGACCAGTCGCGGGAGCTTCCCGAAGGCCGCGGACATGTCTTGGTCCGAGCGCAGGATGCCGAACCCGGTGCCTGGTACGGCGCGCAGGAACACGTCCTGGGCCTGGCCGTCCGCTCCCGGGCCGTCCGCTCCCGGGCCGTCCTCGCGGGGCGCGTCCTCGAGGCGGTACTCCCGGTAGCCCAGGAACGTGAAGTGCGTGTCGGAGAGCCACTGCAGCAGCGCCCGTCCCTCCTCGACCTCCTCGGGAGGCAGTGGCGGCGGGTTGTTCGCCAGCTCCTCCATGATCTCGGCCGCCTTGGCGTGCATCTTCGGCCAGTCCTCGACGGCCTCGCGGACGTCGAGCAGCACCTTGGCGAGCGAGCGCTCTATCTCCTCGCGGTGGCTGGGGCTGGACTCCCGGCCGATCTCGATGTGCATCCACGACTCACGGAACACGTCGTGCGCCGAGCCGAGCCCGTCGGCGCGGTCCACCGTCTCTCCGTCGGTGAACACCTCCTGCAGCTGCCCGGCGACGTCACGGCGCACCAGGATCTGCGGGTGCACGACCATGTGCACCTCGCGGCTCTGCTCGTTGAGCTCCATCGTCACCGAGTCCACGAGGAACGGCATGTCGTCGGTGACCACCTCGACGACGGTGTGCCCGCCGGCGGACCAGCCGTGCTCGGAGACGGTGGGGGTGAAGACGCGGATGTTCGCGGTGCCCTGGGGACGGTAGGTCGCCAGCTTGTACTGGCTCATCGCGGCGCCGTAGAGGTCGACCTCGGTGCGGTCGGTGATGTCCTCGAGGGGGACGTGCCGGTAGAAGTACCTCAGCAGGTCCGCGGTCCGCTCAGCGGGAGGACCGCCGCCACCCTTGCGCCCGGCTGCGAAGGAGGCCGCCCGGTCGAGCAGCTCGTCGCGTTGACTGTTGGCGGTGTCGTCCAGCGTCGTGGGCACGCAGCATCAACCTCGGTTCCTCCGTCGAACGACACGTCGTTGTGCCGTCCCCACCCGACCCTAGAGCGTCCCGGCGGACGCACCAACCACCACCCGCTCACAGCACCGAGCGCAGCTCCCACAGCAGCGGGTAGTAGCGCAGGTCGAGCCGGCTGCGCAGGTAGTCGGCCCCCGAGGACCCGCCGGTGCCGTGCTTGGTGCCGATCATCCGCTCGACCATCACCACGTGCCGCGCTCGCCAGGCGGCCGCGAGCTCGTCGTGCTGCAGGAGGGCCTCGGCGACGGCCCACACGTCGCCGTACGTCGACCGGTCGTGTGCCGCCCGTCGTACGGCGTCGGTGACCTGCTCGTCGTCGCCGACCGGAAGCCCGTGCCCGTCGAGCACCCGCAGGAACGCGTCCCACAGCGTCGGCTCGTCGAGTCGGCGCTGCAGCCGCTGCCGCTCGTCGTCGGTGAGCCCCTTGAAGCGGCGCACGAAGGACGGGTCCTGCGCGCCGGAGAGGAACTCGAGCTCGCGGAACTGCACGGACTGGAAGCCGCTGGCCGGGGCGAGCGCCTGCCGGAACTGCAGGAAGTCCTGCGGGGTCATCGTCTCGAGCACGTCGACCTGGTGCACCAGGACCCGTTCGATCACGTGCATCCGCGCAAGCAGGTGCTGGGCCCACCACAGCTGGTTGCGCCCGCCGTCCTGCCCGCTGGCGAGGAGGGCGTCCCGGGCGGCGGTCGCCTCGTGCAGCAGCTGCTGGAACCACAGCTCGTAGACCTGGTGGATGGTGATGAACAGCAGCTCGTCGTGCGCCGGCCGGCCGTCCTCGACCTGCGACTCCAGGTGCTGGGCCCCCAGCAGCTGCTCGAGCCGGAGGTAGCTGCCGTAGGTCAGCCGCGCACCGTGCTCCCCGAACTGGATCTCGGTCCCGCCCCACTCACCGGAGACCCTCTCGTCGCTCACCCCCCGAGGGTAGCGGCGGGCGACGTGGGGTACTCCTTGTCACATGAGGTTCACCCACCAGCTCAGCTACGACGCCTCCCCCGAGGAGGTGGCCGCGATGCTCGCCGACCCCGCGTTCCGCGAGGAGGTGTGCGAGGCCATGCACGCCTCCCACCACACCGTCGAGGTGCAGGGCTCCGGTGCCGGCCTGACGGTGGTCGTCGACCAGACGCAGCCCGCTCGCGGCATCCCGTCGTACGCCAGGAAGTTCGTGGGTGACGAGATCCGGATCGTGCAACGCGAGCGGTGGAACGGCAGCTCGGGCGGGTCGCTGGCCCTGGAGATCCCGGGCAAGCCGGGGACGTTCGAGGGCACCGTCGCCCTGGCCGCGGACAGTGCCGGCGGGACGGTCGAGTCGCTCGACGGCGAGATCAAGGTCCGGGTGCCGCTCGTCGGAGGCAAGCTGGAGGGTCTGGTCGGCGACCTGTTCCGCTCGGCGCTCCAGGCCGAGGAGCGCGTGGGCCGGGCCTGGCTGGCCCGCTAGCCCGGTCGCCGTACGCCGGTCCGATCTCCCACGAGTCATGCGTCGCGGCGGGTGTGAGAAGGCACATGCAGCAGCGGGCGGCGAGGCGGAATGCGGCTGTGCCCGAGGTTCGTTGACCGAGGGCACCGTCCGCACCCGTCCCCGACTGTGAGGCCTCCCCCTGATGAGTGACCTGTTCGAGCCCGTCCGCGTCCAGAGCTGGGACCTTCCCAACCGCCTGGTGATGGCGCCCCTGACCCGCAACCGCGCGACGGGCACGGTCCCGGGCGACCTGGCCGTCGAGTACTACGCGCAGCGCGCGTCCGCCGGCCTCATCGTCACCGAGGGCACCCAGCCGAGTGCGGTGGGCCAGGGCTACCTGGACACGCCCGGCATCCACACCCCTGAGCAGGTCGCCGGCTGGCGACGCGTCGCGGACGCGGTGCACGCCAGGGGCGGACGCATCGTCGTCCAGCTGATGCACGCGGGCCGGATCGCGCACCCCGACAACAAGGGCGGGCTCGAGAGCATCGCCCCGAGCGCACTCGCGGCCCCCGGCGAGATGTTCACCGATGACGGCATGCTGCCCTACCCGGTGCCGCGCGCCCTGGAGAACGACGAGATCGCGGGAGTCGTCGCCGACTTCGTGCACGCCGCCCGCTGCGCCGTCGAGGCCGGCCTCGACGGCGTGGAGGTCCACGCGGCCAATGGCTACCTGGTCCACCAGTTCCTGGCCCCGGGCTCCAACACCCGCTCCGACGAGTACGGCGGCAGCCCGGCCAACCGCGCCCGCTTCGCCATCGAGGTCACCCGCGCCGTCGCCGAGGCGATCGGGCCCGAGCGCGTGGGCATCCGGATCTCCCCCGCGCACAACATCCAGGGCGCGACCGAGGAGGACCCCGACGACGTCGAGGCGACGTACGCCGCGGTCATCGAGGGCATCGCGCCGCTCGGCCTCGCCTACCTCAGCGTGCTGGCCCAGCCGCGACTCGACCTCGTCCAGCGGCTGCGCAAGGAGTTCGGCGGCGTGCTCGTCGCGAACGACGGCTTCGGCGAGGTCACCACGCGCGAGAGCGCCCAGGCCCTGCTCGACGCGGACCTGACCGACCTGGTCGCCGTCGGCCGGCTGTTCCTCGCGAACCCCGACCTGCCGGCTCGCTGGCAGAAGGGCGCCGAGCTCAACGAGCCCAACCCGGACACGTTCTACGGCGGCGGTGCCGAGGGCTACACCGACTACCCGGCCCTGTCCGCGTAGGGG
Source organism: uncultured Nocardioidaceae bacterium (assembly GCA_964237315.1). GTDB lineage: Bacteria > Actinomycetota > Actinomycetes > Propionibacteriales > Nocardioidaceae > Nocardioides_B. The sequence continues at coordinate 9,118 of CAXSHL010000089.1, read as the reverse complement.
CCGCCGGGTCGCGGCTGGTCCCGGGGGCGCTGATTACCATGGTATGCAGGCAATTAGCGCACCTGCCCATGGTTCTCTGGCGCTTCCCATGGGCCATGACCCATGGGAAGCGCCAAACTTCCTGCATCCCCTGGTAAACCGTCACGGGGCGGGCTGCATCCCCTGCTGAAGCCTCAGGCGTCGGTGCCCATGTAGGGGTAGCGGTAGTCCTTGGCTGGGACGAAGGTCTCCTTGACCGTGCGCTGGGAGGTCCAGCGGAGCAGGTTCTGGGGGGAGCCGGCCTTGTCGTTGGTGCCCGAGGCGCGGGCGCCGCCGAAGGGCTGCTGGCCGACGACGGCGCCGGTGGGCTTGTCGTTGATGTAGAAGTTGCCGGCCGCGTAGCGCAGGGTCTGCTCGGCGTAGGCGACGGCGGTGCGGTCCTGGGCGATGATCGAGCCGGTCAGGGCGTACGGCGCGAAGCTCTCCATCTGCGTGACCACGGACTCGAAGTCGCCGTCGTCGAAGACGTGCACGGCGAGGATCGGCCCGAAGTACTCGGTGTTGAACATCTCGTCGGTCGGGTCGCCGCCCTCGACGACGGTGGGCCGCACGAAGTAGCCGACCGAGTCGTCGGTCTGGCCGCCGGTCAGGACGTCCAGGCCGGTGGTTCCCTTGGCGCGCTCGATGGCCTGCTGGTGCTTGGCGAACGCACGCTCGTCGATGACCGCACCCATGAAGTTGGAGAAGTCGGTGACGTCGCCGACCTGGATCGACTCCACCTCGGCGACGAACCGGTCCTTCATCGAGGCCCACACCGAGCGGGGCACGTAGGCGCGTGAGGCCGCGGAGCACTTCTGGCCCTGGTACTCGAACGCCCCGCGCAGCAGCGCGACCCGCAGCACGTCGGGGTCCGCCGAGGTGTGCGCGACGACGAAGTCCTTGCCGCCGGTCTCGCCGACGATCCTCGGGTAGCCGCGGTAGTTCGAGATGTTCTGCCCCACGGTCGACCACAGGTGCTGGAAGGTGGGCGTCGAGCCGGTGAAGTGGATCCCGGCCAGGTCGGGGCTGTCCAGCGCGACCGCGGAGACGTCGATCCCGTCGCCGGGCAGCATGTTGATCACCCCGGCCGGCAGACCGGCCTCCTCGAGCAGCTCCATGGTCAGGTGCGCGGCGACCTGCTGCGTCGGCGAGGGCTTCCACAGCACCGTGTTGCCCATCAGTGCCGGCGCGGTCGGCAGGTTGCCGGCGATCGCGGTGAAGTTGAACGGCGTGATCGCGTAGACGAACCCCTCGAGACCGCGGTGGTCCGTGCGGTTCCAGACACCCGGAGAGTTCGCCATCGGCTGGTCGGCGATGATCTGCCGGCCGAAGTGCACGTTGAACCGCCAGAAGTCGGCCAGCTCGCACGCCGAGTCGATCTCCGCCTGGAACGCCGTCTTGGACTGCCCGAGCATGGTCGCCGCGTTGATCCGCTGCCGCCACGGGCCGGTCAGCAGGTCGGCCGCCTTGAGCAGGACGGCCGCCCGGTCGTCGTACGACATCGCCGCCCAGCCGGGCGCCGCCTCGCGGGCCGCGTCGATCGCCGCCCGCGCGTCGTCCTGCGTGCTGTTGCGAAGCACCCCGAGGACGTGGGCGTGGTCGTGGGGCTGCACGACCGGGACCTCCGCCCCGCCCCCCATCCGCCGCTCGCCGCCGATGGTGGCCGTCAGCTCCAGCTGGCGCCCCTCCTGCCGCTTGAGCTCCAGCTCCAGCTCGGCACGCTCCGGCGTGCCCGGCGCGTAGGTCAGGTTCGGCTCGTTCACCGGAGCCGGCGGGTGGGTGATCGCGTCCATGCCCCGATCGTCTCAGAAGTCCGCGGACACACCCAAGTCAGCCGGCGTCGGCCTCGTCGAGCAGCACGTCGGCCTCCTGCGCGGCCCACCACCCCAGCTCCAGGTCCAGGCACCGCTCGAGCTCCCGGTCAGCGTCGGGCGCCTGCCGGGAGACGGCGTCCCGGGCCGCAGCGACCAGCGTCTCGGCGTCCCGCGAGTCGGCGAGGACGGCGGCCAGTCGGCGCACGGGCACCTCCTCGGCGACCTCCACGACCGTCGGGTCCGCCGATTCGGTGTCCTCGGGGTGCTGTCCACCCCGCACATCTGGTACGTCGACCGCGAGCACCACGCGGCGGGCCGGCTCGTCGTCCGTGAGCAGGCCGACCGAGGACTGTGCGGCGGCGGTCGCAGCGGCGTACTCCCAGTCCTCCTCGGCGGCGTCGGGGAGGGCCTCGCGAACCGCAGCCGTCACCGCGTGCGCGAGGAACGGCCCGGGGCCGATCCGGCCGTCGCTGAGGACCTGACGCAGCCGGCGCAGCGTGCTGGGGACGTAGACCCGGGTGGTCACCGGCCGGACGGCTTCCCGGTCCCGGACGGGGTCCGGCCGCGCGGGGCCCGGCGCTTCACCGACGCGCTGTCGACGAGCTCCTCGAGCGCTTCGCCGACACACTGGCCGAGCACCTCGAGGTCCGGCAGCGCGTCGCGGTCGCCGGTGAGGCCGTAGTAGACCCCACCGTCGTAGGACGTCACGCCGATGGACAGAGCGTGCCCGGGGAGCAGCGGGGGCACGGGGTAGGACTCGGTCATCTGGGCACCCGCCGCGTAGAGGGGGAACTGCGGGCCCGGCACGTTGGTGACCACCAGGTCGAAGCCACGCCGGACCTGCGCAGCGGCGAGCCGGGACCCCAACGCGTGGAAGGTCGTCGGCGCGAACCCGGAGATGCCGGCGAGCCGGTCCGCGGCCACCGCGCGCCCGGTCTCCTTGTGTGCCTTGAGGGCGTAGGACACCTGGTGCAGCCGCACCACCGCGCTGGCCTCCCCGATGGGCAGGTTGAGCAGGTGTCCCGCCACCTGGCTGCCCAGCGACGTCGGCTCGAGCTCATCGTCGATCACGCCGACCGGCACCATGGCGCGCAGCGAGCGCGGCACCGTCTCGGCCCGCGTCATCAGCCAGGCCCGCATGGCGCCCGTGACCGTCGTGAGGATGACGTCGTTGACCGTGCCACCGTGGAACCGGCGGACCTTGCGGTAGTCCTCCAGCGACGTCTCGACGGTCATGAACCGGCGCTGCTCGGAGAGCCGGGTGGTGATCGGCGTGGCCGCTGCCGGTGGCCGGCCGGCGAGCGCCCCGGCGGCGTCCAGCACCCGCCCCCGGACCGCACCCGCGGTCCGCACCAGGCTTCCGGCGTTCTCGCCGAGGGTCCTCAGCGCCACCCGGGGGTCGAACAGGGAGTCCCGCACCGCCGCCGCCACCAGAGACGAGGGACCCGGCGCCGGGCGGGCGTGCCAGTCCACGTGGGGCGTCGGCCTCGGCGTCGGCTCGACATCGAGGATCACCTGCCCGATGTCGATGGTCGCGACGCCGTCGACGAGGATCTGGTGGGACTTCGACAGCACCGCGAACCGGCCGCCGGCGAGTCCCTCGACGAGGTACATCTCCCACAGCGGACGCTGGTGGTCGAGCCGGCGGGACATGATCCGCGCGGTGAGGTCCCGCAGCTGGGCGATCGATCCGGGGCGGGGCAGGGCCGAGCGCCGCACGTGGTAGGTCAGGTCGAACTCCTCGTCGTCGACCCAGACCGGGTTCGCCAGCCGGCCCGGAACCTGCCGGATCACCTGCCGGTAGCGCGGCACGAATGCGATCCGGTCCGTCACCAGGGCGAGCAGCCGGTCGTGGTCGAAGGCGCCCCGCGGCTCGAATATCTCCAGCGTCGCGTTGTGCATCGGGGTGCTGGCCGAGTCGGTGACCCAGAAGGCCAGGTCCTCGGCCCGGAGCCGCTGGGTCACTCATACCTCCGCCGGGGTGCCGCGCGCGTCGTACGATCCAGGGCAAAGCCTGCCAGAGGCCCGGTGTCACGGGCCGTCCCCCCTCGCGACCAGGAGCGTCGATGGTCCTCGCGCACGGGATCGGGGGCGCCAAGGACCTGCCGATCCCGGCGGGGTACGCCTTCGCCGGGGCGGCCGTCGCGCTGGCAGTGTCCTTCGTCGTGCTGGCGCTGGCGTGGCGGACTCCTCGCTTCGACGCGACCCGCAACGGCCGTCCCGTGCCGGCCCGGCTGGCGTCGCTGGTCGGCAGCACCGGGTTCCGGGTGGCCCTCCGGGTGCTCGGCCTGGTGTTCTCCGCGTACGTCGCCTGGGCCGCCGTCGCGGGGCCGGACCTGCTGACCAACCCCACCTTCGGCGTCGTCTACGTGCTGCTGTGGGTCGGCATCGTGCCGGCGTCGCTGCTGTTCGGCCCGTTCTACCGGTCGGTCAGCCCGCTGCGGACGCTGCACCTGCTGCTCACGCGGGCCACCGGCGGCCGCCCGGACTCCGGCCTGCTGGCCCTCCCGCGGTGGGTCGGGTGCTGGCCGGCGGCGCTGGGTCTGCTGGCGTTCGTCTGGCTCGAGCTGGTCTACCCGGGCTCCACCTACCTGACCCCGGTCCGGCTCTGGTTCGCCGGCTACGTCGCCGTCGTGGTGGTGGGCGCGGCGGTGTACGGCGAGGAGTGGTTCGCGGCCGCCGACCCCTTCGAGGTGTACTCCACGCTGGTCGGGCACCTGTCGGTGTTCGGCCGGCTCGGCGAGCACGGCGACGGCCCGCTCGTCCTGCGCACGCCGCTGGGGAACCTGGACGGTGTGCGGGCGGTGCCGGGACTGGTCGGCGTGGTCGCGGTGCTGTTCGGCAGCACGGCGTTCGACAGCTTCAAGGACTCCAACGAGTGGCTCACGTTCACCCAGTCGGTCAGCCTCAGTTCGACCTGGCTGGACTTCGGCGCGCTGCTGCTGTTCTGCGCGGTGGTGGGGGTGACCTTCGCGGCGGCGGCGACGATGGCGACGGGCCTGGGACCCGGGCTGGTCCGACGTAGGCTGCCGGACCTGTTCGCGCACTCGGTGGCGCCGATCGTGGTCGGCTATGTGGTGGCGCACTACCTGAGCTACTTCGTCGAGGTCGGTCAGCAGACCGTCGTACAGCTCAGTGACCCGCTGGGCAGGGGCTGGAACCTGCTGGGTACGGCGGACCGGCCGGTCAGCTACTGGATCTCCGAGCACCCCACGCTCCTGGCGGTCCTCAAGGTCGCGGCGGTGGTGACCGGACACGTGCTCGGGGTGATCGCCGCCCACGACCGCGCCGTGCGGCTCCTCCCCCGGCGCCACCAGCTGACCGGCCAGCTGCCGCTGCTGTTCGTGATGGTCTTCTACACCGTCACCGGGCTGTACCTGCTCTTCGGAGCCTGAGCCGACGGCGCCTGGGCAGCGGGTCGCCGGCGTCGCCGAGCACGGCCCTGGTCAGTGCCGCGAGCGCGTCCTCCAGGGCGGAGTCTCCGGACTCGGCGAGGCTCCGGCCGGCCATCAGGGCAGCATCCGCGGCCGCCCGGTCCTCGGGGAGGAAGTGCACGTCGACCGGGTGCAGGAAGCTCTCGACCATGGCGCGCACGTCGCGGTCGCTCCAGCCCAGGGATGGGCGGGTCCGGTTGACCACCACCCGGGCGCGCACGCCGGGCAGCAGCGCCGAGAGGTCCACCAGCCCACGGGCCAGGCGGGACAGCCCGACCGGGTCTGCGGACCCCACGACGACCACCTCGTCGGCTCGCATCAGCGAGGCCAGCGTCAGGTCGTTGCGCTGCGGCGCCGAGGAGCCGAACGGGTCGGCCGGCTCGGTCTCCACGCTGAACCCCAGGTCCAGCACGACGTACGGCGCCAGCTGAGCGGCGCGGTCGAGCAGCTCGGCGAAGGCGACGGGGCGGACCTCCTGCCAGCGGTCCGGGCGCGGCAGCCCGGTGAGCACCCTGAACCGGGGACCCACCTGCCGGGCGAAGGCGCCGAGCCGGTGCTCGTCGAGCTGACCGGTGTTGGCGGCCCGAGCCGCTGCCAGCAGGCCGGAGACCTCGTCGAGGATGCCGAGGTGCTGGGCCACCGCACCTCCATAGGCGTCGACGTCGGCAAGCAGCACCTGCCGGCCGGTGCGGGCGATCTCGCCGGCGATGCCGACCGCCACCGTCGTCCGCCCCGGCGCGCCGGTCGGGCCCCAGACCGCGAGGACCGTCCCGGGAGCGACGACGTCCGACGGCCCGGGGTGGCCGCCGGGGTGGCCGTCGAGGTGGCCGTCCCGGCTCCACGGGAGGACCTCCGCCGAGCCGGCGCTGGCGGCGAGGACCGTCTCGGCGAGGCTGGCCAGCTCGGTGCCGGCCAGCAGGTGCTCGATGCCGAGCCGGCGCAGCCGCTCGGCGTCGCCGTCGAGCAGGTCCTCGGGCGCGGCGACCAGGACCACGCCGACGCCGTGCCGGCGCAGGGTGGCGACGCTGTCCGCGTCCAGCCCTGGAAGCGTCGGCGACACCACGGCCGCGGACGCGACCCCGGCGCTGGCGGTCGCCAGCAGGTCCGGGAGGTCCACGCAGCGCTTGACCAGCACCAGCCCACTGCCCCGGCGCTCGAGGAGCTCGATGGCCCGGCCCTCCCACGCTGAGCCCGCCGCGGCGACCAGGACCGGCGTCGAGGACGGCATCGGGTCCGGCGACTCCTGGGGACTCACTGGCGGCTCACGGGCGGGAGGTCAGCGTCACGGCGCCGCCGGCCAGTGCCGCCATCGACTCGGAGAGCCGGCCGTTGTCGGTTCCGCCGATCCCGACGGTCACCTGCCGGGTCCCGGTGGGGCCGAGCGAGGTGCCGCCACGAGGGGCGGAGACGACCGCCACGTCGTGGAACACCAGCGTCGCACGCCCCACAGGCCCGGCCGATCCCCCTCCGGCCGATCCACCCGCAGCCGACCCAACGGCGGCGGGCGTGGGAGTGACCCAGACGTCCACGGTGGAGCCGACGTGCACGCTCGCCGGGACCGCCTCCGCGCGCACGGCCACCGGCACCTCCGTCACCGGGTCCGTTGCCGCACCGGCCAGCGCCGAACGGGGCAGCAGCTCGCCTGCGCCGATGGCGCGGTCGACGGTCGCGTCGGCGGGCAGCTCGGTGCCGGCGGAGAGGTAGCGGTCCGCGTCGCCCTGGTCCTCGAACCGCACGTCTCGGCGAACCAGGTCCGGGGCGCCGACCGGCTGCCCCTGCTGCAGGTCGGTGCCCGCGGCCCACACGCTGACGGTGTCCTCGGCCGAGGAGAGGATGCGCGAACCGAGCAGGCAGCACAGCCCGATGACGCCGAGGCCGAGCGCGAGGCGGGGGTCCTGCCAGCGGAACCGCGACGTGCGGGCCGCCGCCGGTGACCGGGGCCCCGTCGGCACGCCTGCCCGGCGGGCCCCCGGTCTCACGGGGGCGGGGCTCGGAGGTGCCGCGGGGCCTGCTCGCCAGGGTGACATGACACCATTCTGCGCATTTCGCCCCGATTCGCCACCACCTGTCCACACGCCATCCACAGCCTGGGCAGTGGCGCCGTGCAGGGTCGTGCACAGCAACCGCAGGTCAGTGCGCGCAAACGTCGGCAAAGGTTGGCATAGTGGCGCCATGGACGACGCACCGAAGCCGCCGGCGGCTGCTGCCGGTGCTCGCCGCTTCCTCACCCTGGCCGACGTCGCCGAGGTCCTGGCCACTTCGGTGGCCCAGGTGCGCTCGCTCGTGCAGTCCGGAGAGCTGCGCTACATCCAGATCGGCGGTCGCCAGCAGTACCGCATCGAGGCGGTCGAGCTGGAGGACTACATCCAGCGGATGTACGCCCGGGTGGAGTCCGAGCGACGCTCGAAGTCCGGGCACTCCCGCGACGGCCTGTCGGTGGAGGCCCCTGCGACCGACGGTAGGGCGGGACACCGGGACTAGGACGTCCGGAGCACCGCGAGCGCAGCGAACGGGACGGTCTGTGTGGAGCCGGCCGTCCCGGCTCCGTCTGTCTCGGTGCGGAGGTCGAGGAAGTCGACCCCCACCCGGAGCAGGCGGCCGCGCGTCGTCGTCGCGTCCACCCGGTGCAGCACGGTCTCGACCTGAGCCTCCGCGACCCGTCGCAGTGCGGACGCCAGTCCCAGCCTGGCGGTGACCGGGCGTGCCTGCTCCGGCACGCCCCGCTCGGCCAGGCCACGCAACGATCCGGCGGCGGCCAGCCGGACCACCGACTCCTGCGCGCCGGAGTGCAGCAGCAACCACCCGTCGCCGACCCGGCTCACGTCGCCCTCGAGGATCCCGAACCCCTCGACGTCGAGGAGCAGCCGGCGACCGACCGAGCCGTGCAGCCTCGAGGCGAGGTCGACCTGGGCGTACTCCGCACGCGCCAGCTCCGCCACCTCGGCATCCCGCTGGCTCAGGGCGAGCCCGTCGGCCTGCTGCTCGAGGTCGTCGAAGAGGTCGCCGAGCCGGTCGTCCCATCGCATGCTCCGAACGCTGGCGGCTGCGGCCGACCCTGTCAACGCCCTGTGGACAGTCGGTTGACCAGATCACCGAAATAGGCGTGAATACATCAAACGACATCAAACGACAGGGTTTGCGATGCGGCAACGGCGGGTCACCACGGTGACGCGAGGGGCTGTCCTGGTCGTCGCGTCCGGCTGCGTCGCCGTGGCCGCCTGCCGGCTGGCCGTGCCGTTCGTCGCCGTCGCAGCCAGGCCGGTCCTGGCCGAGGGACCGGGCGGCCTGGCCGGCGTGGCGTTCGAGGACGCCCTGACCGGGCTGTGCGCCGCCCTGCTGCTGGGGTGCGTGCTCTGGCTCCTGCTCACCACGACGCTGACGGCAGCGGCGTACGTCGCCCGCGAGCTCGCTCCCGGCATCCGACTGGTCGCGGCTCTCGGACGCACGGTCGATCGCGGCTGCCCGGCCGCGACGGGTCGCCTGGTCGCCGGGGCGCTGGGGGTCGCGATGACGGTCGGGATCGCCGGTCCGACCGTGGCCGACCCGATGCCGGCCCACCCGACGCCTGTGGGGGCGCACCCGTCCCAGGCGGCCCGGCTGGACGGCCTGGCACTGCCTGATCGGCCGGTCGGCGCCCGGTGGACCGTCCAGATGGCGCCCACGCTTGCCTCGAGAGCCGTGCCGCAGGCCGGCTCGGCACGGACGCGGCGGAGCGCAGCGCCTCGCCAGCGGCCGCGCGTCACCGATGTCGTGGTCCGGCCGGGCCAGTCCCTGTGGACCATCGCCGCGGGGCTGCTCCCCGCCCACTCCTCGGACGCGCAGGTCAGCCGCGCCTGGCAGCACCTGGACCAC